>WRBO01000007.1 GCA_009784555.1 Bacillota bacterium
CTCATTTCGCGTAATAACAATCTGCTGATTCGGAACCCGCTGTCCTGGAACACTCACGGAAATCACGGCAACCGATTCCGTACTCCCCGCCGTAAATACATTCCCGCTAATCGACCCACCACCCGACACAACGGTAAACGTCGCATCGGTAATCACAACACCACCATGCGTCAACGTCAACGCATGCGATGTCCCCGTCTGCATAACATTCGGATGCATCGTCCAACCGGCCCCCGAACCTCCGCCGCCCCCGCCACCACCGGAACCGCCGCCATCACCAATATTGGCCCAAAGGGCAGGGATTTGCATGGCCCCAATCAAAATCAAAATAATAATCAACGACGCAACCGCATTAATCATATGTTTCTTGGCCTCACGCCGCTTATTCGGGTCACCCGCCTTTGCTAACTTAAACCCCAGCCATATTGCCAAAGGAACAATCAATGTCGCAACGACCAAAAAAATCCACGTAACAACCTGCATCAAATCCTCGGCAAACGTATTCGCTAACATCGGCCCAACTTGAAATAACTCTACACCATACGAAAAATTCATCGGCGCGGCCAACGACCGTCCCATCGCGTTATCCCATTGCACCATCTGAAAGAACACGTTACCTTCACCCAAAATCCCTGGGTTGCCTGCGGTTCCGCGTTGTGGAACTGATGTTGACCATGGCCCCGTGGTGCCCGTCTCGTAAATCTGGGTACGCGAAACGTTGTTAACGCTACCTACCCACGTTTGCCCGCTAAAGTTATTGTTGACCTCACGCTCCCACAACCAACGGGTCCAAAAGATATGCATCCCGTTCGTCGGGTCACGACCCGCAATCGCGGCATCGGCCGCACGAACGTATCGGTTG
Organism: Bacillota bacterium; assembly: GCA_009784555.1. Taxonomy (GTDB): domain Bacteria; phylum Bacillota; class Clostridia; order Christensenellales; family UBA1242; genus WRAD01. Next base: position 863 of record WRBO01000007.1, read on the forward strand.
TTTGGGAAATCATTGTCAACCGCGGTGTGCGCGCCCGTGCTGGCCCACGGGGAAGGGAACTGGTGCGCACGGGTCACCGCCCCGCGGATATTCGTGTCACGGGTAAACAGGTCGAAATTCGCTTTAACACGGTTAACAACAACGGCACCAACCGCAACCAACGGGTCTAATGCATCACCCGACCCGCGGCCATACTCACCGCGCGCCTCGGCCCATATCAAACGGGCCAACAAATGTCTGTCTTCCTCTGGCACATTTGTCAAACCACCATTGTTTCCAATTGTCGCGGGCGGGCCTACTGGGCCAACTGGCTCACCCCCTCCGGCTCCTGGCGGGGTGGTCTCTGGTACATGTTCATTTGTCACTATAATGTTCATATTGGGAACACGCTGGCCGGGCACGCTGACGGACACCACGACAACACCTTGGGTTGCTCCCGCGGTGAACTCGCTGCCACTTATCGTCCCTGGCCCCGATACAATCGTAAATGTGGCCTCGGTCATCAAAACACGGTTATGTGTTACCTGCAATGTTCTGCTTTGGCCGGCCTGCACGACATTGGGGTGCAGGGTCCAACCGGCCCCCGAACCTCCGCCGCCCCCGCCACCACCTGAACCGCCACCATCACCGATATTGGCCCAAAGGGCAGGGATTTGCATGGCCCCAATCAAAATCAGAATAATAATCAACGACGCAATCGCATTAATCATATGCTTCTTGGCCTCACGCCGCTTATTCGGGTCACCTGCCTTTGCTAACTTAAACCCTAACCATATCGCCAACGGAACAATCAACGTCGCAACAACCAAAAAAATCCAGGTAACGACCTGCATCAAATCCTCGGCAAAAGTATTTGCCAACATCGTCGCGAAATCTGGAAAGTTCCCCATTAATTCCTCATCCTTAGTTTGTGTAGAGGCTATTTTAATTATATATATACTGGTGGTTCTGGGCAAACCATTTTTGTCAGTAACCCCCTTGCATAAAAATTCATCCATGCTACGATAAAGCACAGGGGAGGTCTAATGCGTCACAAAATAAAAGTTCGGGCCGAACAGGCTATGCCTGTTCGCGTTTGGCCCGAAAAGGAGCGGAGCCAAGTGTTAGATGAGCGTTTTGCCCCAATGGGGCAAAACCGAATCGGAACGCAGGCGGAGCGGAAAACCCCCCCCAAAGAAAAACACAAAAGTAAAAACCCCCCCCCAAGGCTACGCCCTCGGGCCAAACGCTCGGCCTGCGTGCGCATTTGATGCCACAACGAGCCGAAAAGTATTGGACAAGGGATTTAGGTCTATGATATAAGAGAATAAATGGGGGTAAATGCACATGAAGACATCGTTGGTGTTGCCAATTTACAACGAACAAGAAATCCTGCAAGAGGTTCTGGCAAAATATAAAAGCGAGCTCGAAGAAATTGCCAAAGAAACCAATGGAACATATGAAATTATCGCGGTCAACGACGGTTGCACGGACACGTCCGTCGACATCCTAATGGCCGAGGCAAAGAAAAACCGCAGCCTCCGCATCATAAACTTCGACGACCGCTACGGGAAACAGGCCGCGGTCACCGCGGGAATGGAAGCCGCAACGGGTGACGTGGTAATCCTCGCCGACATCGACCTTCTAAACCCCGTTGGCGTTATCACCAATCTGGTCCAGGAATACCAAAACGGCAGTAACATTGTCTACGCCTACCGCGAGGCAATCGGCCGCGAAAAAATGCGCCGTCGCGTGGGTGGGTTCTTTATACGGGGGGCCAGCCTCCTGTTCGACATCGACGGGGAATACACGGGCAAGGCAAACATCTCTCTGTTCTCCCGCCACGCCGCGGATGTTCTGGTCGCATTGCCAAACAAAAACAAATTCCTCCGCACAATGGACCACTGGGTCGGATTTGAAATCAAAAAATTTGAATTTGCCAGTGAATACAGCAAAACTGAAATCACCCAAAAAGTCCGCAAAGCCCAAGCCAAAAAACGTGCGGAAGGTTGCCCAACCATGCGCCGCGAAAAATCACGCGAACACACCCCGTCAAAAATCTACGGCGTCTGCGCGCTGATTATGACCCTGTTGTTTATCGGCACATGGATTGCATTGGAGGTCTTTACCGACGGTCTTGGCGTAATATGGGCATTGGTATTCATCATCGCCATCGCTTGCGCATTACTCTCAACTGGCTTGTTCTTCCTCCGTGCGCTTATGGTGAAACGAATTGGCCTCATCTATTCCGAAGAAGACATGCTCTACATCATCGAAAGTGATGTGAACTAAATCAAACCATATGCTACAATTAAATAATACAAAAGAGGCATGATAGCCTCTTTTGCGTGAAAAGGGAAGGAGAAATTCAATATGGCAAAGACAGTAAACATTGGCATCAATGGTTTCGGGCGAATAGGGCGGTTAATCCTGCGCGAGGCGGTCTCGCGAAAAGACGCAAACGTGGTCGCAATCAACGACCCATTCGTGGATTTGGAATACGCGGTATACATGTTCAAATACGACACGGTGCATGGCACATTTCGGGGTGATGTCAAGGTTGAAGGAGAATTCCTTGTAATCAACGGCAAAAAAATTCACTTCTTCGGTGAAAAAGACCCATCACAAATTCCATGGGGTCGGGCTGGGGTGGATGTCGTCGCCGAGGCAACGGGTGTGTTCACAACGACCGAGGCATGCCAGGCACATATCAAAGGCGGCGCGAAAAAGGTCGTTATAACCGCACCCGCAAAAGACAAAGAAACACCAACCTATGTCATGGGTGTTAACCACAAAAACTACAAACCATCCGAAACAATCGTTTCCAACGCCAGCTGTACTACAAACTGCTTGGCTCCAATCGCAAAGGTTCTTCACGACAAATACACAATTACCGAGGGACTCATGACAACCGTCCACGCAATCACCGCAACACAAAAAACGGTTGATGGCCCATCGGCAAAGGATTGGCGCGGCGGCCGTGCGGCGGGCGGCAATATCATCCCATCGTCAACTGGCGCGGCTCGGGCCGTCGGACTGGTCATGCCTGAACTGGCGGGCAAACTGACTGGCATGTCTTTCCGCGTACCAACCCTGAACGTCTCCGTCGTCGACTTGACCGTTAAATTGGAACGGGGCACCACCTGGGTGGACATCTGTGCCGAGGTCAAAAAGGCCGCAACAGGCGAAATGAAAGGCATCCTCGCCTACACCGAAGACGCAATAGTCAGCAGCGACATCATCGGCGATGCACACACATGTATCTTCGATGCAACCGCTGGAATTATGCTAAACCCCAACTTCGTCAAAATCATCGCCTGGTACGACAACGAATGGGGCTATTCGGTCAAAACTGTTGACCTCATGATACACATGATGGGGTAGTGGTTCATTTGGCATACCTACCACATATTGTAAAAAAGGGGGCTAATTTGCCCTCTTTTCGTTTGACGGTCTTGCCCCTTGGGTGATAGATTGGTACTATGGATATATGGGGAATGTCGGGGTTTATCAGGCGCGGTCTTGCCGCCGCGGCCGAAGCCATTGGAAACTTCTTTGCCGAGGTCTTCTTTGCTTTTGCCGACCGAATTGCAATTGTGTACTTCTCGCTTTGGACATGGCTTGCACGGTTCATGAACGTGATGGAGGACCTCTTCCGAATGTTGGCTGGTGTCGACCCACTCGAGGGTGATAACAGTCACCTTACGGGCGAAACGGTTGCCGCGGGCGAAACTAATATAGTCATGATGATATTAGGCAGTCAATTCGTACAAAACGTCTTTATCGCCCTCATGTCCGTCGCTATTGTTCTGTTGATATTCTTTACAATCCTGCAATTGGTACGAAACCAATACAAATCCAAAGACGGCGGCAACCCATATATGCAGGTCTTCAAGATGTTCAAAGGGATGATTTTGTTCATATTCATTACCGCGGCCGTATTCGTCGGTCTTTTCCTGTCTGGTGTTGTCTTCAGGATGTTAGAAGAAGCCATATCACCGGGCGACAGGCGGCATATGACGGCTCTCATGTTCAATGCGGCGGCATCCGATGCGAACCGATTACGAATGAATCCTCTCGATTATACGTGGATTGACCAAAACGAACGACGGTTCAACGCCATAGTCGAACCAAGTATGAATGACGACCGTGCGCACTATCGACTAACTACCGAACAAATACTAATTGCCGACTCGGAAGAGGTATATCAATCATGGGTGCATGGTGATACCGACTTTCCATCTGGATTACGACGTTTCGAGGTTGTCTTGGAATACGAAATCCTTGACTCCACACGTTTCCAAGACAGGGTTTACTGGCGTTGGGACGAGTCCACACCTCCTGTGATGGTGATATATAACACCGTTTTTGCCGATATGACAATCCCAATGCGGCCTGCCGATGACTTTGTTAACAACACATCATGGGCACCTATAATGGAAACCAACAGGCAAAGGCAACCCCTAGAGTTCTTTACACAATCAACGGCTCGTCCAATCATTGCGGGGGTAAATGCACTCTACAGTGTCAACGAAGACCCAGACGGCTGGGAGAGTGAAATCTTGGCTCGCCCACCGTATGTGGCAATGGTAAACAGTATCGAGCAATCATATCTCCAAATAACACAACTATTGGAAGACACATTCGGTGCCGCAGGGGGCAGGGAAGCTATAAGGGCATTCTTTGAATCCAACGTTGAATTCGGGGCCGTACGGACTCCTATCGATGAAAACCGTCTTGTGCCTCCACCTGCATCTACCGTGTTACCCCCTCCTGGTTATGGCCCGGGCCGTCACGCATGGATTGACATAACCCAATGGGACCATGTCCAGGGTGAAAGATGGCATTTCACATTCTGGTTCTTGGGCTTGGATGACGACGATGGGAACATAGACCCGGTTCAAAATTTACTTGATAATTGGGAAAATAACCACGCTCCTGTAATAACACTAACATTCGGGAACCAAGCTGTCCCTGTTGGAACCGTCGGCGGGTTTGCTCGCGGACATGGCGGCGACCCACAATGGGTATCTTTTACCACACGAATTCCAACTGCCAGACCTGCTGCGGGATTATCGTCTGACCAACTGGAACTTATGGCTGAATGGATTGATATAAACATGACTCTAATGGACCCAATATTCTTTCTAGATTTCCTTGCAGCAGAAGGAGCAGATGTTGATACAGATGATTCAGCCCTACAACAACTGGGCGTCTTCCACTATACAAATGCCGCGGCCGTTGTCCATATGTACAACGTCTTTGAAATGAGCTTCATTCTCCTATGGCTCGGGATGTTCATCATCTTTGGTGTGTTCATGAACTTTGCATTCGGTCTGATACAACGTCTTGTTGAATTGACATTGCTATACATGTTGTCTCCATTAACTGTGGCATTCTATCCATTTGACGACGGCCAATCATTCAAGAGCGCGTTTGCACAACCATTCTACAAAAAAGTTCTGTCCATGTACGGGGTGCTTCTATCTCTTAACATATTCTTCATTCTCTATCCAGTTATCTCCAGTATCCAATTCTTCCCCGAACAACCTGGGTTGGGTAACTGGCGAAATGCCTTGACAGGAATATTGGTGACATTGGCGATGCTGACGATGTTGCCGAACATACGTAATCAAATCAACTCTATGCTCGGTGCCGACTCTATCTCTGAAAAGAAAATGGGCCAGGTATGGAAAGATGCCGTCGGCGCAACAGTAGGCCAGGGTGGCGCAATGACCGCGGGCCTAACCAACAAACTGAACAAAGCGGGTGACCAAAGCCTGCTTGCAACCGCACGTGACGCGGGCAAAGGCGTCCACAGTGCCGCGCACAAAGGCGCGAAACAGGTCACGCGTATAGGTCGCATCATGGAAAAAACTCGCGACATGAAAAACAGTCTCGGCTACGGTAAAGACATGCGCGACCAGGCATTCCAATTGCACAAAGGCAAAGAGGGCGAAAGAGCCGCCGCGCACGAAAAGCGAATGTTGGCCGAAAAGATGAAGCAATGGGGTATCAAAGACTTCAAGGACAAAGGTACCGAGGACAAGGTCAAGGCTCAAATAGCGAAAAAAGCCGCGGCCATGGCCAAGGCGGAAACGCACTCTATGACCGATGCAGACATGCGTGCGGCAAAGCAAAAAGCTGGTGTAGGCAACCGAATGATGGCAAGTACCATGAACCAAATATTCAACCCTGCGTCATTCATGAACCGCGACCCTGAAAAGAGTATCCTTCACGCTATGAGCCACGAAGGCCGCATGCAAGAGAGCGAAAAGCAAGACAAGAAATGGGAAGCCCACATCAAAGGCAAAATGGCAACCAAGGTCGAGCAAATGAAGGAACGCCACATCACGAACCAACACGCGGACGAAATGCTGGAATTCCAACGCCTCATGGAAGAGGGTACTGGTAAAAACTTGACTGGAAACGAATTGATGCAATTCGTAAAAGACAACCTCTCAAAGGGCCAAGGACATTTCGCTGACATCATGGACAGCACGGGTATAGCCGCCGTTCTTGGTGATGCGGTCGGCCAATTCGCCCAAGAAGACCACAAAGAAATCGCACAAGCATTGAAACTGGGCAGCGAGGACGCAATTAAAAAAGCCCTCCAAAAAATCAACCCAAACATCGACCTGGATTTCGCCGATATAGCTAAACGAGCTGACACCGTCATGAAAAACCGACTATCGAACGTCGATGGCATGAATTCATTCATTCATGAAAATATCGCAAAGGGCGACAGAGAAGCGTTCAAAGGCCTGCTGAATGCTGGTAATATGGAGGAAATCGAAAAGAAATTCGGCTCCCGTATTGCTGATGGTGTCCACATGACACTTGCCCAAGGCGGTATCGAAAACACCGACGACGTGATGGCCGCAAAGCGCGCAATATTCAACATGGAAATGTTCGACCGCGCTGACAAGCAAGAGGGTCTCATGAAACGTCAGGTTCATGTCCTCGGCCTCGACCACGGCCAGGCGGGTCGCGACAAAGTCTTGGAATACATGGAAATGCTTGGCGCAACCAAATATGACCAAGTTGCAAAAGACCTCGGCGCAGGCGCAACTGACGACCAAATAAAAGCCGAAATGCGTAACAGGACAAAAAACCTGGAAAACTGGGAATCAAAGAATATCAGTGCCCGCAAGATTTGGGAAATCGACAACTCCGAAAAATTCATGGACAACGTCGGCGGCGGTCTGATTGTTGGCGCGGCAAAGGAAATCTTGGATGCATCTATGTTCCGAATGCGTGACATCGACCCATCATTAATCCAAGCCTTCGCAAAAGACGAAAAGGCAACCGACCTGTTGGCAAAAGGCAATGTCGAACAACTGGCCCAAATGATGCGAAAAATCGCCCAATCTGGCGGTGACGATGACCAAGGCATGACGGCACTGGCCGCGCACGTCAAAAACGACAACAAAATGCGTGATTCCCTGATGCGATACGCCCAGGTCTACGAGGCAATCGGTGACACTGGCGACATGCTACGTGGTGCAGGTATCGACGAAGCCAAGAACAGCATGTCCAAACTTATGGTCATCGGACACCAACAAATGCTTAAATCGGTGCTAGAGGCTGCGGTTGGCGGCTATGCTGGTGACGAAGACCACGCACGTCGTGAACGTACTCGCTTGGTGGCAAAGATTACCGCGGACATCGCTCGCGCCCGCTCCGACGGGTTCGAGGATGTCGCCCGCGCCCTGGAAGAGGGGCTCGCTCACCAAGGTGACGGTGGCGGTGATGTGGCAAAGATGAAAGAAGCGATGGGAAATGCAAAGAAAAAAGTTGACGCTCACATGCTAAATGTCACCGACCAATCATTGAAAATGGTGTACAACGGGATAACTGAATCCGCGCAAAGCCTTGCAGGTATTCTGGCTACCGAGATGCAATCGTCCGAACAGATTGACGTCTACAGAAAAGCTATGAAAGCTCTTGACAAAGGAACCAACCCAATCACACTCGGAAAGCTTGAAAAGCCAGACGCAAAATAGTAACAAAAAGGTTAGGATGAAATGTCAGAAGAAGTAAGCGTCATACGATACATACCGCGCAAAACTCGGGTCAAGACCGAGTTTGCGCGCGGTATCACGGGGGGCGACCTGTTCTATGTTGCTATTGTCTTTGGTATACTCTTGCTCTTCGGTATGTCAAACCTGCCTGGTAACTGGCTCATTGTAATTGGGTTGTTAATTGTCTTCGGTTTGGGCTTTATCAAGGTTGACGAGGGTGTGCGTGTCTACGGAACCACATGGAGGTACTTCCGCTTCTTGGCCTACAGCAAAAAATACGCCAAAATCATCGGCAACGGCTGGCGGGATATACATGACTTGGTTCCATACAAAGGCATAATTGATGACAAGTTCATCGACTATGACGAATACTTTGGCATCGTCGTCGAAATTGAACCAATCGAGTTCGGGCTTTTGGACGAACAAAAGCAAAACATCGTTGTTAATACTTTTGCTAATGCAATTCGTCGAATCGGGCCAAAACAAAATGCATCCTTGATACGTTTGGAACGAGGGATGGTCTTGGACAGATACGTCGAGTACGAAATCGACAAGTACGAGGAAACCGTCAAGGCCCTGGAACGCGGCAAAATGACCGAGGCCGAACTTGATGCGCGGGAAGTCATCTTCAACGACCGCGGAATTTTGCTGGAATACATGAACGAGGAAGAAAAAATATTCCGCAGCTGCTATTTCTTGGTCATCTACGACACCGATAAAAACATCTTGGGAAATATAGCCCAAGCGGTTTGCAACACATTGGGAGGCAGCAGTGTCAGTGTAGAGGCAAAGATTGTCACGGGCCGCGAACTCTATATCTTCTTGCGTGCAAACTATAACAAAGACTTTGACGAACGTGTCACAAAAGACATGCCTGACGACAAACTGTATAACTGGGTCATCCCGAACAAAGTTCAATTTGATATGACCAAGGCCCGTGTTAACGGCTTGCCACGCGCGACATTTACTGTGACCGACTATCCGTTGGACGTGGCGAACGCGTGGGGCTATGGAATTTTCAATATGCCTGGCACGCGTACCGTCATGAATTTCCACCAAGTCGCCAAGGAAGACTCTATCAAAATCATTGACAAGGCAATCTTGGAATTGAAAACAACAATGCAAGACAGCCACAAGTCCAGTTTCCACATAGAGCGCAGTACACAACTTGAAACCGTGTCCAGTCTGCTGGTTCAATTAAAAAATAACAACGAACAAATGATGGACGTGAACATCCACTTCACACCCGACCAAGACATGGAAAAAGAGGTCAAAGCAAAACTCTCGGAAGAGGGCTTCAAATCAACCAAACTTATCGGCCGTCAAATCGATGGCTTCATCAGTACCAATATAAGTCGCCTCGAAACCTTTGATGAATACCGCCGCGGTATCCCAACAACGACCCTGGCCGCATCATTCCCTTTCATCAGCGACATGTTACAAGACGAGCGAGGAATATGTATAGGAAGCAACAGCAACCCTGTTTTCATCGACTTCTTCAAACGGAACAACGCACGTGTTAACAGTAACATGATGATAATCGGAAAATCTGGTTCTGGAAAATCCTTTGCAACAAAGGTCATCTTGGCTCACCTGGCCGCCGATAACACCAAAATTTTCATTCTTGACCCGGAAAAAGAATACGTAAAAATCGGTCAAATGCTACACGGGAACAGTATCGACGTCGGTAACGCGGGAAAGGGCCGTTTCAACCCATTCCATATTTACCCGGCCATGATGGACGAGGACGAGAACGGCTCGGAATTCGATGACACCTATGAATCGCACCTCCGATTCTTGGAATCTTTCTTCCGTATAGTTATGGAAGGTATCGCCGTCGACGCGCTCGAGGTTCTGAACGGTCTTGTTGCACAACTTTACCGTATGAAAGGAATTAACAAAGACACCGACTTCACAAAACTTCAACCTGAAAACTTCCCAATATTCCAAGAATTGTTTGTCCTAGCGAAACAGGCCCTAGCCGCCGCCAGTGACGACTTCCTGAAAATTAACTTGCGGCGTATCGTCACATATCTGGAAAAGTTCGCCGAGGGTGGGCGATTCTCTGGCCTTTGGAACGGCCCCGCATCCATCAGTGCGGATGAAAACTTCTTCGTCTTTGACTTCCTCACATTACTCTCAAACCGTAACGCGATTGTTGCAAACGCCCAAATGCTCTTGACCTTCAAATTCTTGGATGGGGAAATCATCAAAAACCGTGAATATAACCGAATTTATAACACCAAGCGCAAGATAATCATCGCGGTTGACGAGGCCCACGTCTTCATCGACGAACAACGTCCAATCGCCCTGGACTTCATGTTCAACATGGCGAAACGTATCCGAAAATACGACGGTATGCAAATAATCATCACACAAAACGTCAAGGACTTTGTCGGGTCGCCGATTATCGCGAAAAAATCCGCCGCGATTATAAACGCCAGCCAATACAGTATGATTTTCTCCCTTGCGCCGAACGACATGACCGACCTTGTGACCCTTTACAAAAACGCTGGTGGTATCAACAAGACCGAGCAAGAGCAAATCGTGTCCAACGCTCGCGGTCAATGTTTCTTTATTACAAGTCCAGTCAACAGAACCCTAGTAAGTATAGAGGCCAGCGACGACCTGCGCAAAATGTTTGAATAACAAGGGGGAGACACGCCATGATGAAATTTAACGCACTAATCCCAGAATTAAGTGTCACCGATTTCAAAAAGAGCCTACATTTTTACCTGGACATCGGATTTCGTATCCGATACGAACGCCCCGAACGTGACTTCGCCTTCATCCAACTCGAAGGCAATCAAATAATGCTCGAAAAATATAACGGTAATTGGGAAACTGCAAAACCCGAATATCCTTTTGGCCGTGGCATGAACATAAGTATGTCCGTAAAATCCGTCGGCGCCATACACAAACGCGCCGCGGATTGTGGCTATCCCATATTCCGCGGCATCGAGGACTATGAATACCGAATGGACAACAAAATGCTCTACGGCAAAGAATTCCTAATCCTCGACCCCGACGGCTGGCTCCTACGCTTCACCGAAAGCTACGAATAACAACAAAAATAAAAAGCCCATTGGGGCTTTTTAACTCTAAATAATACTTTACTGTCCAGCGGCTTCCATCTGGGCCTTGACCTTCATGACACGAACCAACTGTCCACGCTCGTTCTCGGCCAGCTTCAATCGAATAAAACGAATATTAACCTCAATCTGCGGCATCAAAATAAATTCCAACGCGTTAATTCGACGGCGAATCTTCATAATTTCCAAAGCCAACATGTCACATGCCTTTTCAATCTCGGCCAACTGAAACAATTTTTTCATCAACTTGGTTAACGAACTAATGGATGCATCAAATGCGGCCGAGGTCTTCAAAATACTGTGACCCTCGGAATTTTGCTCTTCATCCAACTCTATTTTAGGAACGCGCAAGCCCATAATATTGTTAACGGATGGTGTGACGGCAATTTTTGCGGTGGATGTGGATACGGCGGCCTCGATTTCTTGACTGGTCATCTGTGTTCTTGCCGTAATAAACATACGCAACGCGGCAACGATTTTATCATCCAACTCCTCACGCAAGGCCTTGTTCTGGCGCGCAATCATCATGAAATGACGAATCATCTCATCCGATTTGTCCTTTAACAATTTGTGCCCGCGCTTGGCGGTTCGCATACGGCTTTTCTGCCGTTGCAACTCCATCCGCGTTGGGTTAATGTTTTGTACTGTCGCCATCGCTTGCTCCTATATAAATTTACGCTTTTTCTGGTGCATAGAACTGTTTGATGTGTGCTGGCTTAACACGACGCAATTCTTCCTTCGGAAGGATACGCAACAACTCCCAACCAACGTCCAATGTCTCGATAATGGTTCTGTTCGTGTAAAAGCCTTGGTTGATGAACTTGTTTTCAAACTCATCCGCAAATTTCGCATACAACTTGTCAACAGGCGACAACGCGCTCTCACCCAAAATCTGCGCCAGTTCCTTTGCATCCTTACCGCTCGCATAACACGCAAAGAGCTGGTTCAACACGCCGCTGTGGTCATCACGGGTCTTGCCCTCACCAATACCTTTGTCCTTCAAACGTGACAGAGACGGCAACACGTCAACTGGCGGTGTAAAACCCTTCTTGTTCAATTCACGCGAGAGAACAATCTGCCCCTCGGTAATATATCCGGTCAAGTCGGGAACAGGGTGCGTCTTGTCATCCTCTGGCATGGTCAAGATAGGAATTTGTGTAATCGTACCTTTCTTGCCCTTGATACATCCCGCACGCTCGTACAGGGTAGCCAAGTCAGTATAAAGGTATCCCGGATATCCACGACGGCCTGGAACCTCTTTACGTGCGGCGGAAACCTCACGCAGTGCCTCGGAATACAGGGTAATGTCGGTCATAATAACCAAAACATGCATGTCTAACTCGAACGCCAAATACTCGGCGGCCGACAAAGCCATACGCGGGGTAGCAATACGTTCAAGAGTTGGGTCAGATGCAAGGTTAATAAAAACAACAGAGTGGGCAAGTGCCCCAGTCTTTTCAAACTCACGAATGAAAAACTCGGCCTCGTCGTTTGTGATACCCATCGCGGCAAACACAACGGCGAACTTCTCACCATCACCAACGCTGGCTTGACGTGCAATCTGCGTTGCCAAATGCGCATGCGGCAAACCCGACATACTGAAAATCGGCAACTTCTGTCCACGGACAAGGGTATTCAAACCATCAATCGTGGAAACGCCCGTTTGGATGAATTGCTTTGGGTAATCGCGCGCGGTTGGGTTAATCGGCGTACCGTTAATGTCTAAACGCTTTACTGGGATAATTGGCGCGCCGCCATCACGCGGACGGCCCATTCCATCAAAGAAACGACCAACCATATCTGGCGAAACACCCAATTCCAACCCACGGCCCAAAAACTTTGCCTTACTGCTGCTTATTTTCAACCCCTGCGCCGACGCAAAGAGCTGAACCAGGGCGGTATCGTCCTTGACCTCCAACACCTTTCCGTGCCGCAACTCGCCGGATTGTTGCTCGATTTCCACGAACTCGTTATATGTGACCCCTTGGACACCCTCAACAAGCATAAGTGGCCCGACCACACTCTTAATCGTTTTATAGGATTTTTGCATTCTTCCTTACCTCCATAAAATTTTCTTTCTAGACCCAGCCAATTGCGGTCCAGGGCTCGGCCCTGGTTACAGCGCAAGTTTTTTGTTCAACTGTGACTCCAATTCTTCGATAATTCTCATGACCTCGGACTCTTCCGTGTTTGGGAACAATGCCATCTGGTCTTTGATTTTCTTAAACTGTGTGCTTGCGAATGACGCGCCGTTCATGATTTGCGCACGCGCCAAACGGTCGTAATCCAAGATAAGTTTCAATATACGCAACTGCTTTTTCATACTTGCGTAACTGTCAATGTCGCTGAACGCGTTTTGGTAAAGGAAATCCTCGCGCAGGTGCTTTGCGGTTTCCATCGTCAAACGGTCTGCATCTGAAAGGGAATCAACCCCGACCAAACGCACAATCTCTTCCAAGTTCGCATTTTCCTGCATAATTCGGATTGCGGTCGCACGCATGTCCAGGAAATCTGGCGAAATATTCTCCTCATACCATTTCCCCAGGTTATCGGCATAAAGGGAATAACTAATCAGCCAGTCAATAGCAGGGAAGTGACGTTTGTAGGCCAACGCGGCCGACAGACCCCAGAACACCTTAACAATACGCAACGTCCCCTGGGAAACTGGTTCACTCATATCACCACCAGGAGGCGAAACCGCACCAATCGCGGTAACCGACCCTGTACGTGTCTCATCCGAACCCAATATTTTAACCATACCCGCACGCTCATAAAACTCGGCCAAACGACTGGCAAGGTACGCTGGGTAACCTTCCTCACCTGGCAATTCTTCCAAACGTCCGCTCATCTCACGCAATGCCTCGGCCCAACGTGATGTACTGTCCGCCATAACCGCAACGTTGTAACCCATGTCACGGAAATACTCGGCGATTGTGATACCCGTATATACGGATGCCTCACGTGCCGCAACAGGCATGTCGGATGTGTTTGCAATCAAAATTGTACGCTTCATCAATGGCATACCGTTACGAATGTCCAACAGGTGCGGAAACTCGTTCAACACGTCGGTCATCTCGTTCCCACGCTCGCCGCAACCGATATAAACAACAATTTCGGCGTCTGACCATTTTGCAATTTGGTGTTGAACAACGGTCTTACCCGAACCAAACGGCCCTGGAATAGCCGCAACACCACCCTTGGCAATCGGGAAGAACGTGTCAATAACACGTTGCCCGGTCAACAATGGTTGGCTTGGCGACATCTTTGCAATATATGGACGACCGTTACGCACTGGCCATTTTTGCAACATCTTAACTGGGGTCTTGCCAATCTCGGCAACTATATCTTCAACGGTAAAGTTACCGCTTTGAATCTTTGTAATCTTACCCGAAACACCAAAAGGCACCAAAATACGGTGTTCGACAATTTCGTTTTCTTGGACAACACCAATCACATCGCCGGCAACAACTTCGTCACCAACCTTACGGGTTGCCTTGAACTCCCATTTTTTCTCACGGTCAATGGCGGGAATATCCACCCCCCGTGAAATACGGTCACCGGTCAACGATTGGATAATGTCCAATGGACGTCCGATACCGTCATAAATTCCACCCATCATTCCGGGCCCCAGCTCAACCGACAACGGCATCCCGGTTGTAACGACCTCGTCACCAACACCGATACCGCCTGTCTCTTCATAAACCTGGATACTTGCACGGTCACCACGCAACTCCAAAATCTCTCCAATCAAACCCTCTTTCGATACCCGAACAACGTCATAGAGCTTAACATTCGGCATACCCTCGGCCACAATCAACGGGCCCGAAACTTTGACAATACGACCTGTATCGCCTGTGTGCGTCTGCACCTTGTTGGACTTTGTGCCCTCTGGGTTGGCCAATACGACCGGCTTTTTTGTTTCTTTGTTTTCTGCCATTTGTGCTTCCTCCTATTATTTCAATGCGGCACTGCTACCTATCGCGCGCTCCATGTTTTTGATGATTTTCTGGATACTGTACCCGCCTTCTCCCTGGCCGTCTGGAATAGACAACACAATGGGATAGGGCCGTGAATCAAATTGGGCCAAGAACTCGGTAACTAACATCGCTTCCTTTTCGGTAACGAATATCATTCCGTATCCTGCACGGTCCAATTTGGTAATTGTTTTTTTAATTTCCTCGGCATCTGTTGCGTTAAACACATCAATCCCCAATGCACGAAAGGCAAGGACGGAATCCTTGTCACCCACGGCCGCGAAACGCATTTCTGTTGGGATTGCGTTGCTTGGCTTGTCATTCGCAAAGATAATTTCTTCGGTCGTCAATTCTGCACTCATAAGAACCCCTCCCTTTGGTCGGGAACCTTGGACACTAATGTTTTTTTGTATACCATGGTCATAATACACCTCGCAATTCTTCGCGCAACTCATCCTTGGTTCGGCCAAACTTCTTGCCCATCAGGATGATTTTAACAATACGCAACTCTTCCATCTTTTTGATAAACCATGCAAAGGTCATATTCAGCTTGAAACTGTCATCCGCATCAACCCGACCCATCTCAACCAAAAAAGCCCCCGCCAAGTTCTCAAAACGTGTCAAATCGGCATCATACAAACCATCACACAGGGCATCAATCAACTTGTCATAACCCAAACCCGCCAAGGCGGTGCGCAGGTAATTCGGGTCACGTTCAAAGATTGCCATCAATGCAACCTCCGACGCACGTCCGCCCTCAATAAACAATCCGTCTGGACGTCCGCCTTGCATCTTCACCTTTGCAAATGTACGCATGTTCTGAATATCCAACGACGCAACAAAATAATTCGTAATCGCGCGGTTACGCATACGGCGCAATCGTGCAAACAAATCGGTAAACAGGGCACGGTTAATCTCAACCTCAACCACTTGCGGGGTCGCGGCCTCCATCTTGTCCAATGCGGCCAAGGCAACCTGCAACGGCTCGGGCAGGGAATTGTACGAACGCTTTGAAATCAATGAACGCAACAACTCCACACTAATACCCTCGAAATCCATCGGGTACAATGACTCGGCCAACGTCGCCTCACGGTCTTTGCTGCGGCCGTTTGCATTCTCAACTACTTGGTTATTGTATAACGCGGCGGCATTGTGGTAAAAAAACCGTGCCATAACGCAATACACCAATTCATCATTCTTGCACAATTGCCGAAACTCTGACAATGTCCTCTCCAATTCGGAAAAGATAATTTTGTCGGTCGCCCACGGGGTCTCGGTCAAGATTTGTTCGTTGTAACCACATTCAAACAAAATCTTTGCGGCATCCGCAACCGTATTTGCCGCAATCATGCGACGAATACGGTCGGGGTTCAGCATTCGGCCAGAGCGAACACTGATAATCGCGTTTGAATAAAGAATGCTCACTCCAACCTCCTACTTAAAATAGTATTTTCGAGATTTCCAACTCGATTTCGGTACGCAGTTCGACAAGAAGCTCATCCAACGTCAACGACAGGTCGTATGTTGCATTCTGCAAAATAACCCCGCCCTCGAAATCCGATGATACCTTTGTCTTCAAATTTTTCACGGGCAAACCCGCGATAAATGTCGACGAGATGTTTTTCTCGTCTGCTTTTGAAATGACAACCGTGTCGCCCGAACGTCCATGCTTCTTCACCAAATTCGTTACCAACAACTGGGCGTCTTTTGCATTCATGCCCAACAACTGTTTACGAACATCGGCGAAAATGTCATCAATAACGGCTTGCTTGTTTGAAATACGCGCACGCATGGTCTGCGTCTTCGCAACAATTTCCGCTTGGCGTTCTTCATCACGCACCTTACGGCGCGCCCGCTCCATTGCGGATTCGGTTTCACGAACGATATCTGCCTCGGTACGGCGAACACGCTCGGCCGCCGCCTTTTTTGCATCGGCCGTAATAACCGCCGCCTCGGCGTTGGCGTCATTCAAAATCTTTTCAACAATATAGTTTTCCATAGAAAACTCCTTTCACATGTGATATGAGGTTAGTAAGCAGCGGCAGCTGTCTCGGCAATGGTCGTGATTGTCTCAACGCTGAAAACGCTCAAGATAGAAACGATAAGCGCGAACAGAACGAACAACTCGATGAACACGGCCATAACCAACGCACGACCCGAAAGACTGTCATCCTTTCCAACCATTTGAACACCGGCCACACAAACCTTTGCTTGCATCAATGTTCCAAAGAAACCAACCAAGGCAATTGGCAATGCCGCCGCCAAGATTGTCAAACCACTGATTGCATCGTAACCATATTCACCTTCACCCAACATGACCGCGTTCCCCATAATAAGGAAAGCAACAACGAAACCATAAAGGGTAGCCGACGAAGGGATAAGTTGCAAAATCATTGTCTTACCAAACTTCTCTGGCTGTTCGGTGATAACACCTGCGGCACTACGCTGAACCCAGCTCATACCAATCGACGACGCGATACCTGGCAACGCAATCGCCAATGCCGCCCCCAACATAGCAAACACGTTACCCATTTGCCATGCCATTCCTACTACTTCTTCTCCGTACATTTTTTAATTCCTCCTTGTTTTATTGTATATAGAAACTGCGTACCTGCGCAGGACTTTCCGTGAGTCAGGCCACGGCGACCTGGTCCAAGTTGGACCGTATAGCGGTATAGCGGAGTGTTCCGCCCATCGGTGTGAACAAAGTTCCGTCACCGACGTAAAACTTTGAAAAGAACTCAATGAATTGCAAACGCGCGTTGTGAATGTATGCGGACAATATCGCCAATCCCATGTTGAACGCGTGGAACGCAACGGCAACGACAACACCGATAACGGCACCTATTGCATCACCGAAACCTGTAATGGCTTCTGGCATG
The DNA here is from genome assembly GCA_009784555.1 of Bacillota bacterium. Taxonomy (GTDB): domain Bacteria; phylum Bacillota; class Clostridia; order Christensenellales; family UBA1242; genus WRAD01. The sequence continues at coordinate 18,814 of WRBO01000007.1, forward strand.
AACATGCCACCCATCGTGTTCGCAACGAACGCAATAACGGCACCAACCAACGCCAAACCGAACAAACGTGCATAAGACAGGATATCGGAAACATAATTAACAAATCCATAAATACCGCCAAACCCGCCAACAACCTTGCCCAAACCTTTTCTCTTGCGACCCGCTGTCAATGCAACGGCGGCAACACCTGTAATGGTCACAATCATGCCTGCGGTCTGCAATGCTGGAATTCCGTCATCACCGCCCAGGAACATTCCGCCAGCCAACATAATCGCACCGATGAAAAACACAATTCGGGTTCCCGCATCGCAAATGGCATCCATCGTGCGGCCCAAACGCATCAGGTTATAAAAATTCAAAACAATACCGAACAGAAGGTGAACGACCCCCAACGCCATAGCCAGTACCAACAACTGCATCGGTTCGCCAATCGGGTCAACAATGGTGTCGGACATGATTTGGAAACCAAAGAAACCATTCATAATCACACCCCAAAGGACAGCAGATATACCACCCATCAGGATAACAAGGATAAGCTGACGCGCACCGCCCCCTGGCTTTTTCAGCGTCAAGAAAAGGGTAGTAGCAACAATCATAACCAAACCGTAACCAATGTCACCAATCATCATACCGAAAAAGAAGAAATAGAAAATTGCAACAAATGGGTTCGGGTCAATATCGTGCTTGCCTGGCGCACCAAACATGCTTGTAACTGCTTGGTACGGCGCAACCACGCGGTTGTTCTGTATTTGTACTGGGGGCTTGTCCAATTCAACGGTACGGCCCCACTTAATTTTTGTCTTCGGATTAATCGCCAGGATTATTGCCTGGACCTTTTTTTTTTCACCGTCCAGAACCCAGCCGTTTAACACATAGTAATCCTTGGTTTTGATTGTGCCGGCCAGTATCCTCTCGGTGTCTATCTCGTTATCTAAATAATCGTGAAAAGATTTCAACAGGACGATTTCCTCAACCGTCAATGTTGCATCAACCTGCAACTTCTCCATCTCTTTTACCAACTCGGCGTTCTGTCCGGTCAAAAACTCAATCTGTCCCGCCGCTGTACGCTCGAAATTGAAACTGTATCGTGTAAATCCATAATTATGAATTGCGTCAATAACTGGGGTATCGTCCTTGTGACCGATTATAACAATACCAACTGCATCGCTGTCGGTTGGGAATTGGTTAATGACGAAATTCTCTAAATCGAAATCCTCGGTAAACTTTTCCAACTGTAATGTTGGAATAACACCCATCATGACGAAACTGCTCTTTGTATCGACCAATTCGCTGAACGGTGCATCCAAATTAATGAATGGACGCAACTCGCGCATTGTCTCGGTGTTCTTCTTTGTTGTTGCCTTGATTTCGTGCGAACGGGTGGACAACTTCTCTAACCTCTCAACCAACGCAATAACTTCGTCACGTCGGGATGCCAACGCTTGCAACTCCTCCATAGAAAGGTTCTCGCGGCGGCCATAAACGGCACGCAGGCTCTTGTCGGTTGTAACCGAACGTGCAAAATCCAATACGGCGGAAACACGGGCCATCAGGGTAGCATGACCTTCAACCGCGCTGGCCTCCATGTCCTCAACTTTTCCCTTCTTAAAAGAACTTAATTCAAAGGCCTGGGTTTTTTTAAGCTCCTCGATTATCGTTCGCAATTCTTGCAAACTTCCGCGAACGCTCACCTTTCTGTTTGGTTTTAATGCCATACCCTTACCTCTCCCTTGTGGTCTTTTTCTAAACTATCCCAAAATTACTTCACCCATTTTGACTTGAACTCTTTAATGACAAAATCTGTGGCCTTTGCCACTTTTGCCTTGTCCACGTCTTTTGATTCTACGCTTGCCTTTGGTGCCGATTTTACACCGACCTCCTCGGTAACACGCTGTTCGATTTCTTTGGTCGCTGTCGCACGAATAGATGCGATTTTGGTCGCCGCGTCCGCGTCAATAGTTGTTACGTCTTCACCTGCCTGCAATACAAGACCCTCTGCCTTGGCTTCTGCCTCTTTGATTGCCTTGATTGTTTCGATAATTCCGCTCATAATCCTCCAATACGCCCGTAACTTAAAACGGTACAATATACACTAAATTCGACCACCTTGCAAGTACTTTTTTTTCCATTAGTCCGTGAGCTATGCTCACATTTATGACACGTGGTCCGAGGCAGGCAAATCATGGTTGTAAATATTCGTATACACGATGACCTCCATTTCATAGACATTGTTTATGAAGGTATATAAAGGTCTGTGCGAGGATGAAGTTGTTACCAGCCGCAATTTGCACGGCCCCAATACCTTTGAACGCAAAAAACGCAAGTCGTTGATACGGCATTTTCTCTCTAACTTCGCCGACCCAATGCTGCGTATATTGTTAATCGCCCTGGGTATCCAGGTCGTCTTTGTCTTCAACAGCGGCCAATGGATTGAAACATTCGGTATATCCATAGCAATACTGGTGGCGGTAACCGTCAGTACAATAAGCGAATACGGCAGTGAACAGGCCTTTGAAAAACTGGCGGCCCAGGCCTCTGCAATCGCCTGCCGCGTGCGGCGCGATTCCGTAACAATGGAACTGCCCACATCCGAATTGGTGGTTGGGGATATCGTACTATTGGGCAGTGGCGAAAAGGTTCCCGCCGACGGCCATATCATCGACGGCGCGCTAGAGGTCGACCAATCCCTATTAAACGGCGAGAGCAAAGAGGCCAAAAAGATAGCCGGCCGTGGCTCGGATAAACTGGACTATCTGGACTTGTCCTCTGTGTTCTCGGGCACCGTCGTAACGGGCGGCAATGCGGTAATGGCCGTCACCGCCGTCGGGCCGAAAACCGAATACGGCAAAATCGCGTCCGAGCTACAAGAATCCAACCCAACCAGTCCCCTCAAGGTCAAACTCGAGGGCCTGGCCCGCATGATTTCCGTCATCGGGTATATCGGCGCGGGCCTGGTGTTTGTTGCGTATTTTTTCAACCTCCTCCTTGTGCAAAACGGTTTTGACCTCGACTTGGCGGCCACCCAACTGCGCGACTTTCCATTTATGTTTGAACACCTCCTGCGTTCGGCCACCCTAGTCGTGTCGGTTATCGTTATGGCGGTGCCCGAGGGCCTGCCCATGATGATTACCGTCGTCCTGTCATCCAACATGAAACACATGTTGCGGGACAATGTCTTGGTGCGCAAATTGAATGGAATTGAAACGGCCGGCAGCATGAACATCCTCTTCACCGATAAAACGGGAACCTTGACCAATGGGCGATTAGAGGTCGTGGGTGTCGTAAACGGCGAGGGCATATTTACCGACATAACAAATTTCGACAAACGCGGCAACCTTGCAAAACAACTGGGAACCGTGTTGCGATATAACACATCGGCCGAGGTCACGGGGGGACGGGCCCTGGGGGGGAACAGCACCGACCGCATCCTGGCAACATTCGCCCAAACATTGAACTTTCCAAAGACCCTGAAAACCATCTCCCAGGTTCCGTTCAACAGCCGCGATAAATTCATGTCCACCAAATTATCCGACGGTCGAACCCTGGTAAAGGGCGCGTGGGAGGTCATTTCCAAACGCGTAAATCCGTCTTCCTTTAATAAGGAAAGGCTTAACACCCAAATCCGCACCCTGTCCGAACGGGCATATCGCATAATCGCGGTGTCCATCGACGATGAATTCGTGGCTTTGGTTGCAATACGCGACATGGTTCGTCCCGAATCAATCACCGCCGTGGCGCGTTTGAAATCGGCGGGAATCCAAACGGTGATGATAACGGGGGATGCGCGCGAAACGGCAACGGCCATAGCCAAGGAGGTCGGTATTCTCTCCACCGGGGCGGTGTTAACCAGTGACGAATTGGCCCGCCTGTCGGACGATGCCGTGCGGCAACTCCTACCTAATCTCTCGGTCGTGGCACGGGCCCTGCCCTCTGACAAGAGCCGCCTTGTCCGTATCGCCCAATCCCTTAACCTGGTGGTTGGGATGACGGGGGACGGTGTTAACGATGCCCCCGCCCTGAAAAAGGCCGACATAGGGTTCGCAATGGGCAGTGGGACCGAGGTCGCCAAGGAAGCGGGCGACATAGTAATCCTGGACGATAATATCGATTCAATATCGCGCGGGGTGTCGTATGGCCGAACGATATTCAAATCCATTCGCAAGTTTTTGATATTCAAACTGACAATTAACCTTTGTGCGATTGCTGTGTCGATTGTCGCCCCCCTGATAAATGTTGATACGCCAATTACGGTTATCCAAATGTTGTGGATAAACCTCGTAATGGATACATTGGCGGGGTTGGCGTTTGGTGGTGAACGTCCGCGGGAATCGTACATGCACGAACCGCCAAAGCGCAGGGACGAGAGCATCATTAACCGTTACATGTGGACACAAATTCTATTGACCAGTATCTTTACCGCCGCGATGTCCATTTGGTTCCTGACGTCTGGGTTCATGCGCGACCTTTACGAATTGCGCGGGCCGATATACGCACGTTCTGCTTTCTTTGCGTTCTTTATGCTGATGAACATCTTTAACGCGTTCAACGCGCGCACGCACGAATTGAATATATTCTCCCACATTCGCCGTAACCGCCCGTTCATTTGGATTATGGGCACCGTATCGATTATCCAATTGGCAATGGTATACATGGGGGGCAGCATCTTTCGCACCATGCCGCTCGACTTCGCGCACTTGTTAATTGTTATCTTGCTCTCCCTCGCGGTGTGGCCATACGATATTCTGCGAAAACTCTTTGTTGGCACGAAAACCACCATATCCACGTAAAATCCCTTGGGGGGGGGTTATTACTTTTGAAATTTCTGTTGGGGGGGGTTTTTCCAAGGAGCCGCGAGGTGTAATATTCAGTTGTCAAATTCAAATCACTGGGGGGTTTTCATCTTTTGAAATTTTTACTGGGGGGTTTTCGGTATTCCGAACACGGATGTTGGCGAGGCGCGCCAGGTAAGTCTTTCTGCACGTCGAGGACTCCCTCATATCTGGCGGATATAACACATCTGATTTATCCGCAGACGAAAGAAAGAGCTTACCTAGGCAGCCGACGCCTTTGCAGTTTATGGTAACACGAGTTTTTTGTATGTAAAGGGGGTTACTGACAATTTTAATCAGCAAATCCCAATAAGTAATTTGCATCACATTCCAATGCAATCGCAATTTGTCTAATCATCTCTACGGGCGGTTCATGTCGGCCAGTTTCCCATTGTGAAAGGGTGTTTGCAGGAACATTTAATATTCCCGCGAACTGCTTTTGGGTCAGACCCTTGTCTTGCCTGGCGGCGCGTATTCGTTCACCAATTTTGAACATGATTTATATTTATCTCAAAATGAGAATTTCTGCTTGACTATTCTGGAAATCAGAATTATTTTTGTTGTATGGACGAAATAAAACAATTCATAGAAGACATGCATGAATTCGGGATGTACGCAAAAAAGGTCGATAAATTTGTAAAGTCACTTGACCTGGAAAAAGGTGCAGTCGAAATCGACATCGCGGCAATAGACCGCGCCGCCGAATACCTGTTTGGTTATATCGATTGCATGACGAAATATTCTATTGTTGTTCAACATGCGCCGCGGAAAATTCAACCTTGCGGGTGGTCATGTTCACACCCGCAACGATGACATTAATTTTATCACCCATTTTCCAAGTCCGTTTGCGCCCAACCATGGTCATTTGCTTTTCATTATACGAATAATTATCCTTTGGCATACTCTCGATACGAATTAACCCCTCGACCGTGTTCGGTAAATACACAAACACCCCAAAATCCTTTATCCCCGAAATCGTTCCCACAAATTCCTCGCCAATTTTGTCTCGCATGAATTCGGCACGTTTCAGGTTGTCTACCTCGCGCTCGGCCTCGGTCGCCGCAATCTCGCGCTTTGTACAATGGACGCTGGCTTCCTTGACAAAGCCGCGCAATTCATCCTGACGGTGCGTTGTAATTTTACGGGCCAAGAACATTTTGATAATTCGGTGAATTGCCAAATCGGGATATCGGCGAATTGGCGACGTAAAGTGCGAATAAAACGCCGCCCCCAATCCAAAATGCCCGACGTTTTTTTCCGAATACTTGGCCTTTTGCATACTGCGCAATGCCAATTGACTGACAATAGGGCGCAATTCATCGGTCAACCCGTCCAACATATGTTGATACGATTGCCCGCGCGGATTCAATGGCTCTATCTTGTGGGTTACGGCAAAGGGCTTCAACGTTTCAACAAACATCGTTACCTTGGTCGGGTCGGGCTTTTCGTGAATACGGTAAATGAATGGTATGTCGATTTCGTTCATTTTACGCGCAACCGTTTCGTTCGCCAAAATCATGAACGTTTCAATAATACGATGGGACATGTTATGCGGATACGCAACAACGTCGCGGATTTTCCCGGTATCGGGACAAAGGACGATTTTCGGCTCGGGCACGTCAAAAACGACCTCGCCCCGCGAACGCCGAATTTTTTCGACCGTTTTGGCCAATGTTGCCATTTCATTCAACAATCCCGCGTGTTTGTGTTTGCTCTGGGGGTTGTCCAAGATTTCTTGGACCTCGTCATATGAAAATCGTGTCTTGATGTTGATAACCGATTTTTGAACATTGTGGCCGATGATGTCGCCGTTTGGGTCAATCGTCATAAACACGGACAGGGTCAATCGGTCAACATTCGGATGTAATGAACACACATCATTAGACAACTCGGGCGGTAACATAGGCAAAACACGGTCGGGAAAGTATACGGATGTTCCGCGTTTATATGCCTCGGCATCCAACAGCGACCCCGGGCGCACATAATGCGTCACATCCGCGATATGAACACCCAATTCCCACATGCCATCGTCACGGCGTTCCAATGAAACCGCATCGTCCAAATCGCGTGCATCGGCGGGGTCAATTGTTATAACGGTGTCTTTGCGTAAATCCATCCGTCGTTCAATTGCCTCTTTCATGTCACGTTTGATAACTTCCCGTGCTTCGCGTTCGACATCGGCGGGGAATTCTTGATACAAATTGTGCGCCCGTATGATAGATGTTATGTCAACACCGACCTCGGATTCGTCGCCCAGGAACTCTATGACCTTTACCGTGTTTCCGCCGTCCGTCATTCGTGTAACGACCTTTTGCCCCACGCGGTCGGATGGCACGCCGCCAACAACGCAAAAGTTTGTACCCAGTCGTTCATCATCGGGGATTATGAACGCCCCCGTTTTCGATTTCATCAATGTGCCGACGATGTTGTTAATGCGCCGCTCTATGACTTTTGTAATAATGCCCTCGGTGCGGCCGCGTTTGTTTTTCTCGCGCACCTCCACCATGTCGTTGTGGATGGCTCCGTTCAAATCCTCGCGCGCGACAAAGATATCGTCATCACGGCCCTCAATTATGACAAAGCCAAAGCCTTGGGCCTTCATATGTATGGTACCGATATGCAATTTTTCCATGACGTGAGTATAACCCGTGCGACGTACAGAGCACAAGGGAATAGTTGAACATTAATGTTCAAGGTTCTCGAACAAAGTGAGAGGTTCTTATAACACACATAAAACATTGTCGTGCAATCGAAGTTGGTGTATAATATGGAGTATGACAGCAAACGGAAATGCCGCGCGGTTCATCGCCGCATATAACACAATAGACAGTGTGTTACGCACAATGTATAATTTCCGCACGAACATTACCTTTACCGATTTGATAAGACGTTGCAGCAGCCTGAACACCGTTATCCGCGTTTACGAAGACGACTTGGTTGAATTGGCACGATTACGCAATGCAATCATCCACAATAAATCGGAAACAATCATCGCCGAGCCAAACACCGACGTTACCGAAACATTGGAAAAAATTGCGCGGTTGATATCCACACCGCCGCTGGCTATTGAAATTATTCGCTCGGGGGCCGTGGACATTGCGGATGGGTCGCTGATGTTAAAAGACTTGATTGTAGAATTATCGCGTATCAGGCACAGCAGTATTCCAATTTACAAAGGCAGTAACTTGTTAGGCGTTATTCGTTGGAGAAAGTTTGTAGAAGTCCTGGGTGGTCATGTGATTAGCCAGGGGGGGAGCATCGATGACTTTATCGGGAAAACAACGGTAGAGGAATTCTTGCGCTCCTTCCCATGTAATAACCATTATGTCGTTGCGGGCGAGGGAATTACGATAGAGCAGGTATTGGGCCTGTTTAACCAAAACCGCAAATTGGCATGTATCATCATTACAAAGGACGGGACACCGTCGTTGCGCCCGACCGGAATTGTTACGGGCGGTGACGTAATGGATTTGATGAAAGTACTGGAAAACTATTAATACATCATAGGAGAAATAACATGGCTAAAGGATTTGATTTTGTGTCTAACGAACACAAATATTTGAAGATGTGGGATGATATGAACATCCTGCAAAAAATGACCGACAAGAATGCGGGCGGGCCGCGGTTTCGTTTCCAAGACGGGCCGATTACCGCCAACGCGACAATGTGTATGCACCACGTTTGGGGTCGCACGTTAAAAGATGCCCAGTTAAAGTACAGAACCCTAAAGGGGCACAGCATGCATTACCAAAACGGTTTTGACGCACAGGGAATGTGGGTCGAGGTCGAGGTGGAAAAGTTATTAGGCTTGGGTTCCAAAAAGGAAATCGTGGAATACGGTTTGGATAAATTCACGGAAAAATGTATCGAGCGGGTTAAACACTTTGCCGATATGCAAACCCGTCAATCCATTCGGTTGGGGCAAATCATGGATTGGGATGACAGTCACTTTACAAACAGCGACGGTAACATCACCGCAATTTGGCACTTTTTGAAAGTATGTCACGAACGCGGATGGTTGAAAAAAAGTTATAAATCTATGCCGTGGTGTCCGCGTTGCGGAACATCGTTGTCCGAGCACGAGATGAGCGGTTCGTACAAGGAATTGTCACACCGTGCCGTGTTTGTGAAATACCCGATGGTAAACGGCGGCCAGAGTTTGCTGATATGGACGACAACGCCGTGGACGTTGACCGCGAATGTTGCGGTTGCCGTCAACCCAAACAACGATTATGTTGCGGCGCGCGTTAAATCGGACAAGAATTTGATAATCGTCGGGAAAGAGGCCGTAAAACGCCTCCAGGATGATTTGGTCGAAATCGTAGAGGAATTCAAGGGCAGCAAGTTGCTGGGGCAGGAATACCTGCGCCCCCTGGTTTTCAAAGGTCAGGATACAAAGGGCAAGGTCATCCCATGGGATGCGGTCGAGGCCGCCGAGGGTAGTGGTTTGGTACACATAGCCCCAGGTTGCGGTGCCGAGGACTTTGAACTGGGGAAATTACATAACCTGGAACCAATTATCCCTACCGACGAGGCAGGGGTTTTCGGCGAGGCATACGAATGGCTGAACGGTTTGGACACCGTGGCGGCCGAGGATGTGATATTCAATAAACTGACCCAATTGGGCGTGATGTATTACACCCACAAATACAAACATAACTATCCGTTTTGTTGGCGTTGTAAAACCAACGTTATCTTTCGTTTGGTCGAGGGTTGGGACATCGCGACCGAGGCGGTCAAGCCCCAGATATTCAAGGCAATCGAAGAGGTAGAGTGGCAACCCGCATTCGCAAAGAAAATGATGGTTGATTGGATTACCCATATGGGCGATTGGAACATTTCGCGCAGGCGGTTTTATGGATTGCCATTGCCGTTTTATCCGTGTCAAAAGTGTGGACACCTGCATGTAATCGGCAGCAAAGAAGAACTGTTTGAACGTGCAATCGACCCATACCTGATGCACGAAGATGTCATGCCGCATCTTCACCGTCCATACATCGACCAAGTGCGGATAGTTTGCGAAAAATGCGGCACAGGCGTTGACCGTGTTACGGATGTTGGCGATTGCTGGCTTGACGCCGGTATCATGCCGTTTTCAACAAAACAATATTTCACCGACAAAAAATGGTGGGCGGAAAATTTTCCAGCCGATTTGGTCACCGAGATGAAGGAACAAATCCGCCTTTGGTTTTATTCGATGTTGTTCATGTCGGTGGTGCTAGAGGGTCGTGCGCCATTCGCAAAGGTTTCATGTTACAGCACCATGTTGGACGAAGACGGTAAAAAGTTTTCAAAGACCGGGCCAAAGAACATCCCGTTCGATACGGCCGCGGAAACATTCGGCGCGGATTCAATGCGTTATGTTTTCGCATCCGCCGCACCACAACACGACATGCGTTTCGGCCCGTCAATGATTGACGAGGCACGGCGCAAGCTGATGGCATTCCTGAACACCGTGACCTTTTACAATACATACGCCGACATTGACAAACCAAATGTGTTGAAACACAAACCGACCGATTTGGACGTTACCGATGTTTGGTTGGTGGAAAAAACAAATGCCTTGGTCGCATTATGTGATACGGCATCGGCCGACCATAAATTTTATTTGGCAATAGACGCGGTCGAGAAATTCGTCGACGACCTGTCTAATTTTTACATACGTACAAACCGCCGCAGATTTTGGAAAGGCGAGCGCGGCAATGACAAGGACAACGCGTATTGGGCCCTGTATAACGCCATACGCGCCGTTACCGTCATATTGGCACCGATTGTTCCGTTCTTTGCCGAACATGTGTGGCAAACGATGATGGTACCCGCGGGCGAATCGGCGGCATCCGTATTGTTGGCAAATTACCCAACGCAAACGAAATTGCCAAAGACAATCAAAGGCATTGTCCAAGGTGTCGAGTTTATCCAGAGCGTTACCACATTGGCGCATAAACTGCGCGCGCAACAGGGGTTAAAGGTAAAACAGCCATTGCGCACCATGTACGTAAAGGCCCCGCACACCGACGCGTTGAAATTGTTTGATGGATTCCTGCGCGATGAATTGAACGTCAAATCGGTCGAGATTGTCACCGACGAGGAAAAGTTCAACGTTCCATACCTGGTCGTTAACTTCAAAACGGCGGGGGCGAAACTGGGCGGTGATGTCCAGGAACTGCGCACCGCACTCTTGAACCTGTCTGATGCTGACATGGCCACGGCGGTTGCATCGTTTGCACGGGGAAAGGTTACCGTTGGACGGTTCGAAAACCTGGGTGCGGAATTGTTCGATAAAAAATTGAAATCCAAATCCGAATTCGTATCCGAAACCGAGGGCGATTTGACAGTGGTGTTGGATACGACCCTGGACGAACAATTGGTCGCCGAGGGCAAATTACGCGAATTGGTGCGGGGGATACAGGTCGCCCGTCAAGAAGCGAACCTGGACATAACCGCACGGATAAAATTGGGATTGTCGACCAAAGACAAGGCCATGGCAAAAATCATCGCGGATAATGTGGTGAAAATTTGTGAAGAGGTCTTGGCCACCGAATTGGTTGAACGGGTTGCGGGCGGTCACAAATCAAAGGCCGAAGTCGACGGAGCGGTCACAGAAATTAGTTTTCAAGTGGCGAAGTAATCCGCCGCCGCGCGCGTGTCCATCGCACGTAAAATATGATGATGGACGTCAGGGCAACGGTTTCGACAATGATGGCCGTGATGTTCAAAAAGAACACGTAATTAATTCCCGTTATGATGATAAATGGAATTGTCGCAATTTTGATTGCATGTGCATTACCACGCCACAGGACAAATATCCGCACCAATGATACGCCGAATATTACCCATTCCAACCACCACGTGTTAAACATGTGCGCGGTAATAATCAACGGCACACATACGAAAACCAGGACAATCAAACCTTGGCCCCATATAGGAATTTTTTTACCGCGGGTATCCAGATAAAGCAGAACTAGATTCCGCATAAGCATGCTGGCCCAAACCCCTGCCATCGCAAAGTTTTCAAGCAGCAATGTATTGGCAATCCAAAATACATTAGCCACGGCCATAAACATCAGGATTCGTCGCTTTGTCTTTTGTTGAAATATAAGAAGGGCAATACAGAGTATCACCAGGCCCGCGACCTGACTTAATACCCATTGCCACATTGGAACGTTTATCTCGAACATGCATATAACTATACCCTAGATTTTTAAGTTGTGTTATAATTCCTATTAGATGAAACAACCAAATTCATGGACCGAATATCAAATCATAGCCAGTGGCGGCGGGGAAAAGTTAGAGAAGTGGGGGGACATGTATCTCCTGCGGCCCGACCCCCAGGCCATATGGGCACCTGCTTTTGACTTGTCGGGGTTTCGGATGTTGCACGGTAAATACACACGTTCGGCCGCGGGTGGCGGCGCGTGGGAGTATTTCAAATCCGTCCCCGATGAATGGACGGTTTCGTATCGAAATTTGAAATTCATAATATCCCCGACCAATTTCAAACACACGGGATTATTCCCCGAACAGGCGGTTAATTGGGACCGTTGTGCCGAATTGATTGCGGGTGTGGGAAAGAGGCGAGGCAAGGATAGGGAAGATAATTTTTCAAACCCAGCCGAGGGTGGGTCAAAGGTTTTGAACCTCTTTGGTTATTCGGGTGGGGCGACCGTCGCGGCCGCCGCCGCGGGGGCAAATGTCACCCATGTTGATGCATCCCGCGGTATGACGGACGTGTGTCGGCGTAATGTCCAGCTGAATAAAATCCCCGACGACCGTGTACGGTATATTGTCGAGGATTGCGCCAAATTCGTTGCCCGCGAAATTCGTCGAGGCAAAACGTATGATGCCATTATTATGGACCCGCCTTCGTTCGGCCGTGGTGCCAATGGCGAGGTTTGGAAGATAGAAGCCCACCTGGACAACCTTGTCCAGCTGTGTTGCAAATTGCTGTCGGATAAACCGTTATTTTTCCTTATCAACAGCTATACAACGGGCCTGCAGCCCACCGTGATGATGAACGTGCTGTTGACCAATTTACGGCGCACGGGGTACGAGGGCAAAATTCGCGACATAGAGGCATATGAAATCGGCCTGCATACCTTGGAAAATATTACATTGCCCGCGGGATGCAGTACAATGGCAACATTCAAGGACGGAGGGAAGTAAAATGGAAAAATGTTTATTTTGTGAATTAGGCAAGTTCGCGGTCGCCGAGAACGAGTTGGCATATATGATTTGGGATAAATTCCCCAAAACCCCTGGCCATGCGTTGATAATTCCAAAAGGGCACAGCCGAAATTTCTTTGACGCAACGGCCGCCGAACATGCCGCGATGGCAGAGTTGTTACTTATCGCCAAACAAATGATTGATGAAAAACACAAGCCCGACGGATACAACATTCAATCGAACATAGAGGTGGTTGCGGGCCAAGAGATTTTCCACACGCACCTGCATTTAATACCACGTTACAAAAAGGGGAATTAATATGGACAACCTTTCAATAATTCACGAAGACAACCACATCATCGTGGTGATAAAGCCGATGGGCGTGCCCAGTCAAGAGGACGCCAGCGGTGACCCCGACATGCTGACAATTATCAAACAATACCGCAAAACGAACGAGGGCAAAGAAGGCTCGGCGTACGTCGGCCTGGTTCATCGCCTTGACCGTGTTACTGGTGGCGTTATGGTGTTCGCCAAAACGTCCAAAGCAGCGGCACGGCTATCGGCCCAATTGCAGGATGGCGGGTTTGCAAAGAAATACCTGGCGGTCTTGTCGGGTGTGCCGCGGGAACGTGTGGGGACGTTGGAACACTATCTTCTGAAGAATGAAAGATTGAACAAAGTCGACGTGGTTGGTGCGGCGGTCAGCGGTGCCAAACGCGCAGAGTTAAACTATCGCGTGCGCACGATTGCGGCCGACAACACGTTGGTGGAAATTGATTTGATAACGGGGCGCAGCCACCAGGCACGCGTGCAAATGGCCACAATGGGCACGCCAATTTACGGCGACAACAAATACGGTAAAAATGAACGGGGCGGATTGGCGTTGTGGGCGCATGAATTACAATTCACACATCCAACAACCACCGACCGTATGCGGTTCGTTGTAAACCCACCCGAGGACGGGGTTTGGGCGCAATTCGATTTCGCGCGCAAGAGCCACAAGACCAAAGACACACCACCAACAGAGGAGCAAATTTGAGAACCAAGATTTACGCAATATCCGACCTGCATCTGTCATTTTCCACCGACAAACCAATGGATTTGTTCGGCGGACATTGGACGGGGTACGAGGAAAAAATAAAAAAGGATTGGAATCGGCATGTCGGCCCCGACGACATAGGAATTATTGCGGGGGACATAAGTTGGGCCATGAAGATGAGCGACACCGATGCGGATTTCGATTACTTGCGGTCGTTGAACGGCACCAAGATAATCATTCGCGGCAACCATGATTATTGGTGGGATTCCATATCGCGGGTGCGCGCAAAATTGGGCGAGGGTATTCACGCATTACAAAATGACGCAATAAAAATCGACAACATAGTTTTCGCGGGAACACGCGGATGGAAGAGTCCCGAACGCACAACCAAGCAATCGGCCGAAGACAAAAAAATTTATGACAGGGAAGTCATCCGTTTGGAACTGGCCCTCTCGGACGCCGCCAAAAAGCGGCAAGAGGGCGACAAGTTGGTCGCAATCACCCATTACCCGCCGTTCAACGCACTGCGTGATGACAGTCACTTTACAGAATTAATGGAAAAATACAATGTCGACATTTGTATATACGGCCACCTGCACGATAAACGCGGCGGCCGCAAAGAACTGGAAATAACAAAAGGAGGCGTACGATACCTCCTCACCAGTTGCGATTTGCTTGATTTCAATGTTGCTGTTGTAGAACTCTAAAAATTTCCATTAGTCCGTGAGCTATGCTCACATGCATAAGAACCCCTACGGGAACCTTGTGCTTCGCGATAACACGTCACGAACAAGCTAAATCATGGTCGGATTAAAAATTCTCCACTGGCTTCTTAACCGTGTTGCGCTTTGCGCGGGTTTTTTGGTCTTTGGCCAAAATGTTGGTGTTGAAACGGCCTTTTGCCAAATCAATTTCCAACGCGTCGCCCGTTTGAATATTTGCAAAGGCCCCGTTTTCGTGTGTTGCTGGCCGACACATGGACACGACCAAGACATCGCTTGGCTCGGCGTATCCGTCCGTTACGATTGCGATTTCGCCCGATTTACCCATACCCGCAATTGTCATTGCAACCGCCGAAACGTTCGCCCCGATTGCGTTGTGGATTACGACGACACCCTCGCTGACATGGCCGCTGGCGACTGCTTGGTCGGCGTCCTCTAGGCTGCTGTATGCCCATGCCTTGCCGCGGAATTGTAACGGCATGTTTTGTGCCCATATGTACGCGCCATCCTCGCACGCCGTTCCCTTTACAAATATCAATGGCGATACGGATGCGACGGCCTCTAACTCTGGCTTTTTGACTTTTGCCAATTTTCGTTCCAAGGTTGACCCCGTCATAACCAACGTGTCGCGGTCAATTATTTTAGGCAGGGCCGAGAGCTCTTTCATAATTACCCATTCGCCGCCGATTGCCATAACACCCTCGACCGTTTGCGATTCGCGGGGCAACAATACGGGCACGCGTTTGGCCATTTCGCCGTAAACATCAAACCCCAGTTTATTGCCGTTTGCAATAACGATTTGGGCAATGTGAACCAGGGCATTGTACGATGCACCAACCGCCAAGGCAAACGCGCATGCATTTTGAAATGATTGTTTTGTAAAGAATTTTTTTGCACCGACGAAATCCGCCGCGTTTTTAACGATTTGTTCACCTGCGCGGTAGCATGTTTGCGCGAATCCGCCACTGCCTTCGCGTCGGATGCTCTTTGCCACGCCCATAACCTTCAGGGTTAAAAAAAACGATGTCGCACTGTTTAACTGGTTGTCTAATCCCGTGTAATTCGACCGCCGCACGATTTCATCGTTAACGTCATCGGGGTCCAGGTTCGCCAACACACGGCCGTTCAACTCCATCGCGTGTGTGTCGAATTCCATGTTCATACCGTTCGGCATAACGATAACGGGGATGTTGCATTTAACACAACCAATGAGGAGGCCCGCAACGGTAATCTCGCATTCGCCGACGATGATAACGCCGTCGACCATGTTGGTTTTAATAATTGCCTCGGCATTGCGTGATGCGATGCGTTTGAAATCTTCGGCGAATTTTGCGCGCATTGGGTTGACCTTTGACATGAATCCGTACACGGGCACCGAATGCACCCAACCAACACCGCCCGCCGCACGAATACCCGACAATACGTGGTCAACCGCACCCGCCGACGCGCCCGCATCAATTATTGCGATGTTTGAAACCTCGCCATTCGTCGCCATTTGGCCTGTGTTGAATTGTGCGATTTGGCCGGCCAATTTCGCCCCAGGTACCAGTGTATTAAAATTCATTCCAAAACCTCCGTCTGTTCACCCTTTAAGTATCGTAATTTTATCGGTATAAGTCAAGAAAAAAGGCCCCTATAAGGGAGCCTTACTGTGTCGACCCCGGGTTCGAGGCTGGTACAATCGACGGGTTTTTGCACACACAGCTCGCGCAAAATTTGTCTGTGGCACACGCCTCGTCCGCTTAATGCTGCTTTGTTCCCAACCTGACATGGTTCACGGATTCAACATTGCACAGGGTCTTGCGGTCAACACCGCGATGTACAAGACCCGCCGCTATACTTCACCCCTCAACCCGGGTATTCGGCCCGCCTTAGCGTGACGGCTACAAGGGCTCGCTACACCCCCACCTAGTCAACAGGTAATTATATCACATATCACACGGTTTGCAAATAGAGAATTTTGTAAATCAGTTACGCCGCATTGGACATATCTGGGCCCGCGTTCGTTGGGTCGGGCTTTGTCTTTTCCTTGTTATAAATTTGTTCCATGCGTTCGCGCGTTCCGACATTTGATGCAAAGGATTTGTCTACGCCATTTTTCTCTAGGTACGCTTCAAACTCGGCCAGCAACTCTGGCGTGTATTCCAATTTCTCACCGCTTGGCAAATCTTTTCTTTTGTCCCACATAAAGCCATCAACCAAACTCTCGCGGGAGCTGTTATATGACCTGCCGTGATTTTTATACATCTCTTCACTTGGCTCGTCACCATAACCAATCCAGCTATTTACATTGCCAAAGTTCCTGCTCATTTGGTCGGTGCCCGCAACCAATTCTGGGTGTTCCTTTTTGATTTGTTCCAATACGTCGATATATGCCTCGGCGTTTTCGTGACTGGTATATATCAGGAAGTTATCATTACGGTTATCGGTATTTGTATAAAACTTGAAATATGGCGCGCGCGTAGACTTGTTCTCGCCGCCCATTGTTTTGTTGATAAATTTTTGTATAAACTCAACCGTGTTCTCGGATTTCAGGTTTAGGTACAAACGCGCCTCGATATCCTCTTGTTTTCCGCCCGCCAATTTATTTCCGAACACATGGATAAAGTCACCTTTGCCTTTTTCCAATGTTTCCATGTCGCGCCCCGATTGACACGAAACGGGGTGAAACCCATTCATCTCGCCCTTTTCCTTTGCGAACACATCATGCGCGCCCCGTTTTGTAACTTCTTCTGGGGTCATTTTGGGATTGTCCAAGATTTCTTGAAACTTCTGTCGTTGGTCGGGTTCGACATCTGGGTTTGTTGCCCATTGCTTTACCTGGTCATACCATGTTTCGTATATTTTTTGTTGCAACATCTCCAGGCTCTTTCCGCCCTTTGGGTCACTCTCGCGCAGACGTACACTTCCGTCATTATGTGCGCCGTTGTTGTAACTGTCGTATCCGCCGCGGTCAATACTGTCTTTCAAGATATCTTCCAAACTCGGTGCCTTGACGGTGTGCTTGCCAATTCGCATGTCACCTGGCTCTTGTTCTTTGTCGGGTTCGGGAAAGGCAACCAATTGTCCCTTTTTCCTGTCTTGCACGTCCTCTGGTTTCGGTTCGGGCTTTGGTTCTGGTTTAATCTCTGGCTCGACTTTTTGTTCGGGTTGCTTTTCGGGTTGCTTTTCGGGTTGAGGCTGTTGTTGACCTGGGCCTGGCATCTGGGGCCCCATTGGGCCGTATTGTTGGAACATTCCCCATTGCTGCATCATGCCCATGGACATTTGTTGCTGCATTTGCATCTGCATGGCCTGCATCATGAACATGGCGTTCGGCGCGGCAACGGGCATCATAGGTGGCGGCATCATCATTTGTTGTTGCATCATGCCCATACCCATGCCTTGTTGCATCATCATTGGCGGTGCCATCGGCGGTGGCATCATTTGACCCATCATTTGTTGCTGTTGCATCATTGGGGCCATCATCATCTGTTGTTGCATCATTGGCGCGAACATTGGGCCCATGCCCATACCCATTTGCATCTGTTGCATCATCTGCATTTGCATGGCCTGTTGCATCATAAATGCACCCGCACCCGCGTTGTACATCGGCATACCCATTTGTTGTTGCATCATCATGTTCATTTGCATTTGTTGGTACATCGCAAACTGTTGCATCATTTGCATCTGTTGATATTGCATCATTATTTGTGGGTTCATCCACGGTGGCATAGGCGGGGTAGGCGGAACTGGCGGAACCTGTCCGTCTGGGCCTGGTGCTGGTTGTGGCTCAGGCTTCTTGTCTGGCTCTGGTTTTGCCTCTGCCTCGGGCTCTGCTACGGGCTTTGGTTCCGGTTTCTTATTCGGCTCTGGTTTTTTCTCGGGTGCTGGCTTTTTAACGGGCTTTGGTGTCGGTTCCTTATCTTTTTCCTTTTGCGGTTGTTCAATTATCATCAATGCGGTGCCTGCGGCATCTGGTTCCTTGTCTTTATCTTTGTCGTTATCCAGGTCTGTCGAAACCAACAAATCCTCGACCGACAACTCGGGCTCCTCCGATTGCTTTTTCTTCCAAAACATCAACCTTTCTTTCAATGGTACTTTTGGCTTTTTCTCCTTTGGCTCGCCTGGGTCAAATTCTTCTTCGTAATCTTCGTCAAATCCACCTGGAACCAACAACTTCTCTTGCAACTTCTTGAACAATCCTTTGTTCGGGGCGGTCTGTGGCATGTAATTTCCTTCGTCATCCATCATTGCCTCGCCATCACGGTCAAGTGGACTGCCATGTTCGTCATAACCATAAACACCTTGCAATCCGTACAACTCCCGTAACTCTTCCTGGTTATATCCGCGAACCGCTCGGCGGGCCTTTGTGTACCATGGCGCATCTTCATTAAGAAGATCTCTGGCTTCTGCCGCGGTCAGATGCGTGCGCTCTTCCGTCATTTCAACACCGTCATCTCTTTTGTTGTTTTCGTCCATAGTTCAATGTTACCTCATGGCAATATAAAATCCAAATAAATTCCATAGCCTTTTGTCACGTCTTCCAATGTAACGTGGGTCAGGGCCCCTACAATCTTCCCATCTTGGATGATGGGGCTGCCACTCATCCCGTGAATAATTCCACCCGTTGCATCCAGTAATCTTTGGTCGGTAATACGAACAATCATGCTCTTTTGCGATGCCTTGCGCTGGAACCTTGTCTTTATTATTTCAATATCAAAATCCTGGGGCCCCAATTCGTCAATAGTTGTGCGCAATGTTGCGCGCCCTGGCTTTGTGAAAAACCGACTGCCTACACCCATTTCGTCCGTATCGCGCAAGAACCCGCTCTGGGCATACAGGCATCCAAACACACCCGCCATGTTGCTGCTACTTATCTCTCCTTGTGCGCCATACTCGCGTTTGATGACACTGCGGAATTTGCCAACCGTTCCTGACTCGCTGCGTTCTATCCCAATAATATTAGACGTGTGAATCGTCCCACCGCGCACGTCAAAAGACGCACCCGTTTCAAAGTCATTTAACCGATGGCCCAATGTCGCAAAGTTCTTGTTTTCGGGGTTTATATATGTAACCGTTCCGATACCCGTGGACTCGCTCTTTAACAATAACCCCAACGGCTCCGTCACGGGAATCTTTACCCGTTTGGTGTTTCCATTCCGCATAATTTGGAACTCTATGTTGTCGGTTGCATTGTTAACTAACTTCTCCCATTCCGCGATGGAATCAACCAATATAACGTCACCCATGCGCAAATCCTTGCTGTGGTCGCGTGTAACAATCAACCCATCCACATCGGCAAAAAACCCAACCAAATGCCCACCCGCATAAACACGGTCAAAGGGCAACAACTCTACACGCATTCGTCGCACAGGGATAACGCCAAAGAGCTTTAATGTAATATACCGCTCGTCATCCTCGTCCACCATCGCGGTGTAATTTGGTTGTATTGTGAAAACACCATGCTTGGTCGATTGTTTGAATTCGTCCGACGTCATTCGGATGTCCGTCGGATACTGGGTTTCCATATAATAATAAAACCCCGCACCAACAACCACAACCATCAAAAACGCAAAGACCAGAAACTTTCTCATCCCATTATCTTGTGTTACAAAACAAATACCATACGCGACAGGACAAGGAAATAAAGCAACCATTCAATCACGGCAACACAAAACAAAATAACGGCAAAAGTTGTCAGGGGACGGCGAACCTCACGCCATCCCAATCCGCACCGCAATCCAAACATTCGACATGCCTTTCCACGGCGCAGGGCAAACAACACCGCCGCCGCAAAAATAATCAACAGGGTAATCAAAACAATCAAATAAACAAAAAACAAAACCGCCGCATGTGCAAACCCAAATCGGTCAATTACCCAAAACAAATTAATGACAACCCAAAACCCCCGAAAGGCCAAATACGGAAACACCAATAACACCGTCCATTTGGACAACGAAAACAACATCACCAAAACAAACGCAAACGCAAAATCGGCAAAGCGCGAAACAATAAACGCAAATATCCCGCGGTTGGGCGATGCGGCGTTGATGATGTTCCCATCCAATAAATTTTGCGTAATTCGGAAATGTTCCAACAACGGGTCGAATATAACCAACGCCCCCAACACCAACCCCGCAATGGCCGATAATGCCAACAATACAATAACAAAACGATTCTCGCGCCAGGCCGATTTCCACCCATCGCGAAAATTGTAATTTAATCTCCGAAAATGTCGTCGCATAATTATTAATATTCGGGGAACAGTAAAAGCATGAAAAGACTTTTTGGATTGGCAATAGCATTCATCGCGGGCGCATCCCTGGCATTCGTCCCCCCATGCCCGGAATGTAACGGCCACGAGGTATCAGGCCCAACGGAACAGCAACAACAGGGTGGCCCAGCCGTCACCAGCAAAGCTGCGTTCCTAATGGAGGCAAACAGCGGCCGTGTAATAATGGAACACGCCGCGGACAACAAACTGCCTATTGCATCCATGGTGAAAATAACAACCTTGGCCGTTATATATGATGCATTGGCAAACGGCGAGATTGCAATCGACCAAATGGTGCCCGTATCCGAAACGGCGCACGGCATGGGCGGGTCCCAAGCCTTCCTTGACGCGGGCTCTGAATATCCCGTCGACGAACTTATCAAATCAATCATCGTGGCATCCGCCAACGACAGCTGTGTTGCTATGGCCGAATTGATTGCGGGTTCGGAAACCGAATTTGTAAACCGTATGAACGCACTGGCAACGAAACTGGGCATGACAAACACGAACTATGTTAACGCAACCGGCCTGCCCGCCGTTGGTGCACATTCAACCGCACGTGACGTCGCAACAATATACACCTATATGATGCAGAGCGAATTTTACGGCCGCCACGAAAAGACATGGATGTACGACCTGACACACCCGGGCGGACGTGTAACGGGATTAACCAACACAAATCGTCATGTTCGATTCTTTGACGGAATTACGGGCGGAAAAACCGGTTTCACGGCCGAGGCGGGGCATTGCCTGGCCGTATCCGCAACACGTGGCATGGTACGTCCCGTTGCCGTTGTGATTGGCTCGCCCGATTCAAAAACACGTTTCGATGAAACGGGCGCACTTATGAACCACGTATTCGGCGCATATACCAACGAATTGGTTGTATCACGCGAAACTGTCCTGGCGACCGCACGTGTGCGCGGTGCGTATAACGACACCGTTGACCTGTTTGCCGAACGTGACTTCTATGACTTGGTTCGCCGTGGTGAGCGGGTCAAACCAACAACGGTGGTCGAGGTCAACGAAAATATCCGCGCGCCATTCGGGGCAACTGACTCGCTGGGAACCGTGTCGGTCACACGTGACGGCCGTGCCGTTGCCGAATTGGATTTGGTCGCACGCATCGATGTCGAAAAAATGAACATGTGGGACAGTGTCCGCAAGGTTGTATCAAAGTATAAAATTGCCGCATAAAGGGTATTACATACCCTTTGTTGGCATCGCTCACTCGGTCATGTGCGTAAACGCCCGCGACCCTCGTTTGCTTGCCAATAGATTAACAAGGAGCGAATTTTATGTTTGTATTTCACAAGAGTGACGTCCTGCCCGAACAACCCCGAACCCCTGCTGCTGCCCCCCGCGTAATGCGCCCATCCATGGATATCCCCGTGCCGCAAAACACACCAACTGGTCATATTATCGAGGAACACCACCAACACGAAAACTGTCCCCAACGGCGTGTGCGCCGTCACCGCGGTCACGAGGAACGTAATCAATTCATCCCCGAAAAGGCCCACACCCCAACCCCTGTGACTCCGCCCCCACACAACCAACAGCCAAGCCACACCCAACCACCGCACCACCAAAATGTTGGGTAATTAAAATTTCATTCTTTGTGATATATTTTAATCATGATTTTCAGTATCTTCTCCGCATACAACGGGTGGGCAATATTGCTCGCCCTTTTGGCATTTGTTCTGGCTATACTGGTTGCCCTCGTCCTGCACGAATGGGCGCACGCATGGGCCGCATTCAAATCGGGCGACCCAACGGCGAAACTGATGGGTCGGATGAGCCTAAACCCACGTGCCCACGTCGAACCAATGGGCCTTATGATGTTTATGATTGTCGGTATCGGTTGGGCCAAACCTGTCCCCGTCAACCCATTCAATTACCGCAACTTCAAACGGGGCAATTTCTTTGTGTCGGTCGCGGGGGTCACGGTCAACTTTATACTGGGATTCCTGTTCTCGCTCGGCTATTTCTTGGTATACACCTATGCAAACATGGACATCGGAATATGGTTCTTCTTGGGTACGTTCTTTATGTTCGGAACATTTATAAACATCGCCCTTATGATTTTCAACTTGCTACCTGTACCACCTCTGGACGGTTACAACATGTTGGTATCCATAACAAAGCCCAACAACCGCTATATGCAATGGGCGCGCAACAACGCAATGGTGCTGCTTTTGACAATCTTGGTCATCTCGATGCTGACTGGCGGCATCATGCATTTACGTGATGGCATAATTGGTTTGTTCAATATGCTTTGGGGTGCTATATTCTAATTGTAGGAAATCATGAGCATACATCGGGCGGGAACGGAATACAGGGTAAAGCTAGAGGACTTCGAGGGGCCTCTTGATTTACTCTTGCACGTTATCCGCGATGCGAAACTTGATATCAAAACCGTACCCCTGGCATCCGTTACAAAACAATACCTCGCGTTCCTGGACGAACTGGGAACACTTGACTTGAACTTGGCCAGTGAATTTATCGAGGTCGGCGCAACCCTCATCGAAATCAAATCACGGCAAATATTACCAAAGCCAAAGGTAGAGGAAGAGGAAACCGCCGAAGAAATCGAAGAACGCCTGCGCGCGCGACTAGAGGAATACAAACTACTAAAAGAAGCCAGTGACAAATTAAAACAGGTCGAAAACGTCAACAGGTTTTACAAAGACCCCGAACCGATCCGCGAAATCATCAAATACAAATTTGACAACCTCGACCTCTCCATGCTGGTCGAGGCCTTCTCGCGTGTCATGCACCGCGTTGAAAAATCGGCCGCACCACCGCCGCAACGCGCTATGCGATTGGACCGCTTCACCGTCGCCGACAAAATGAAATCCATCCGCGACGAATTGAAACATTGGAAAAAATTCAATTTCTTCAAACTGTTCGGCGACGACTATTCGCGCGGCGAAGTTATAAATACATTCCTGGCGGTGCTTGAACTATTAAAAAATGGCGAGATTCGCGCCGTCCAGGAACAAAAATTCGCCGACATAGAAATAACAAGGGTAGAAGGGGCAATCGCGCCCGAGGAGGACAAACTTGAGTACACAATTATCGACGGAATCGAAGACTAGGGAACATATCGAGGCGGTACTGTTCCTATCCGGTGACGGTGTCGCAACCGAATATCTGGCCGAAAAGTTTAATGTGGAAGTAAAAGAGGTCGAAGCCCACCTCTCCGAACTGCAAAAAAAATACAGTGGCGAGAGCGGCATCCACCTAATCAAATATCGCAAAAACTGGCAATTCTCGACAAACCCGCAATACGCGGACAGGGTGGCCGAGGTTCTTAATCCAATACGCGAACGGAATCTGTCGCGCGCGGTATTGGAAACCTTGGCTATCGTTGCATATAAACAACCAATAACGCGCGCGGAAATAGAGGACGTTCGCGGTTCCGACCCCGAATACGCGGTGCAAATTCTTATCCAAAACAATATGATAGAGGTCGCGGGGCGCAAAGACACGGTCGGCAAACCCCTCCTGTTCGCAACCACCGACGACTTCCTGAAACGCTTTGATTTGGAATCAATCGACCACCTGCCCAGTTACGAGGAACTGTTGGAAAAAATACGTGTCATCCAAACGGGCGACATGGACATTTTCGACAGATAATAACAATCGCTATAGACAACACACACAACAATTCATATAATGGAGATAATCATGGAAAAATATATCTATCAAATGGACGAATGTCCAAAATCTTCCAAACATTTACTAGGCAGCAAAGGTAACAACTGTGCCGAAATGATTAAATTGGGAATCCCCGTGCCGCATGGTTTCATCATCACAACCCGCGCCCATGCACACTACATGGAAACAGGGAAATTAAGCACAGAACTTAAAAAACAAATCCGCGAACAAATGGATGTGTTTGAAAAACGGGTCGGCAAAAAATTCGGTTGCGAAACTGCACCCCTCCTCGTATCCGTCCGCTCTGGTTCCGCCGTATCCATGCCGGGTATGATGGACACAATCCTGAATATCGGCATCACCCCTGGCGTGGAAAAAACCTTGGCCCGCCTGACCAACAACACTGAATTCGCGCGGGACGTCCACAAACGTTTCAAGGTGATGTACAAAAAAACCGTAGGCACAACCGCCCCCGCCGAACCGTTTGACCAACTCCTGGGCGCGGTAGAAGCCGTGTTCAAATCATGGAACTGTCCGCGTGCACATACATACCGCTCGCTACACAACATACCCGAAGACCTGGGCACCGCCGTCACCGTCCAAATGATGGTGTTTGGAAACTTGGGAACCCGCAGCGGTACTGGCGTCGTCTTCACCCGTAACCCATCAACGGGGGAACGGGAACTCTACGGCGAATACCTAAACTGTGCCCAAGGCGAGGACATCGTCGCTGGCACCCGCACCCCCGTACCCGTATCCGAACTGAAAAAAATCGACAGCCACTCGTACGAATGTCTGGAACGAATTGCGCGCGAATTGGAACGCAATTACAAAGACATGCAAGACATCGAATTTACGATAGAAGACGGCACCCTCTACATACTACAAACACGCAAGGGCCAACGTACCGCCTTTGCGGGTCTTAAAATCGCGGTCGACCTGGTCAACGACGGCAAACTAACAATCGAAGACGCCCTCCTGACCATCGACGCAAACATGCTGGGATGCCTGTTTCACCCAACATTCAAACGGGAGAGCTTGGCCACCGCAACTCCATTGACCGCTGGGCTCGCCGCATCTCCTGGTGCCGCCTGTGGCCGTATCGCCCTAACATCACGTGTGGCAAAGGAATCCAAACACAAAACCATCCTCGTCCGCGAAGAAACCTGTGCGGATGATATAGAGGGTATGCACGCATCCGTCGGTATCCTAACCGCACGCGGGGGAATGACCTCCCACGCCGCCGTTGTCGCACGCGGCATGGGCAAGCCCTGTGTTGCGGGATGCGCCACCGTATCGATAAACGACGCGGATAAAACATGTACAATCAACGGCCAGGTATTCGCGGAGGGTGACGTAATCTCTCTCGATGGAACAACTGGTTTGGTTTACTGTGACGAAATTGAAACGCAACGGGCTCAACTTCCCGACGAATTTACAACGGTCATGAAATGGGCCGACGGTGTCCGCCGTATGCGCGTTCGTGCAAACGCCGACACACCCGAAGACGCGGCAAAATCCGTCGAACTGGGGGCCGAGGGCATCGGCCTCGTCCGCACCGAACACATGTTCTTTGACCCCGCACGCCTTGTCATCATGCGCGAAATGATTACCGCCCAAACCCGCACGGCACGTGTCGCGGCCCTTGACAAACTCCTGCCTATGCAACGCGCCGACTTTGTCGGCATATTCCGCGCAATGGACGGCCGCCCCGTAACCGTGCGCTTGGTCGACCCGCCCCTGCATGAATTTGCACCCGACATCGAACACCTGCGCGAATTTAACCCAATGCTGGGCCACCGCGGCGTGCGCTTGCTTGTAACCTATCCCGAAATCGCCGCCATGCAAACACGCGCGGTAATAGAGGCCGCTATCGAAACGGGCGCAACCCCCGAAATAATGATACCCCTCGTCGTCGGGGCAAAGGAATTCAACCATGTCCGCGCAATGGTTCGCGAAACGGCCGACGCCGTAATAAAACAAAAGCGGGCCAAGACCAAATACCAAATCGGTACAATGATTGAAACCCCACGGGCATGTTTGTGCAGTGGCGAGATTGCCAAACAGGCCGAGTTCTTCAGCTTCGGCACAAACGACCTAACACAAATGACATTCGGTTTTTCCCGCGATGACTCTGGTTCATTCCTCCCCGAATACTGTGAAAAGAAAATAATCGAAACCGACCCATTCGTGCGCCTGGATACCTCTGGCCTCGGCGAACTCCTGAAAATGTCCGTCACCCGCGGCCGCCAAACCCGCCCCGACCTCAAAATAGGCATCTGCGGCGAACACGGGGGAGAGGTCTCCTCAATCAACTTCTTCAACGAAATCGGCCTCGACTACGTCTCCTGCTCACCCTTCCGCATCCCAACCGCCCGCCTCGCGGCGGCCCAGGCCCACATCAACCACCGCAACAAATGCTGTTAACAACTCAAAGCTTTTCAATGATTCTGCAGATATATTAATGTACGCTTCGGTATGTTCCTTTAGATATTTCTATTTCTAGTTTTTCTGGTGGGATTCCGTGCTTGATGCAAAGTTGCATTATGTCTTCTCGTTTTAAAAAAGCACTTGGGCCTATAACTATCTTTCTGATAAACCCTTTATCTATCAACTTGGAAAAATCAAACTCCTTGTAGTAAACGACCCTATCATTTTTTGACTCTACTACTATCTCTGGACTTTCATCAAAGTCGTAATCGAATTTGTCGTTCATTCCGCGAATTTTCCAACTCCCTTTATCGTCTTTAGTGTAATAAGTGGTCTTGCTGTATTTTTTATTCACAATCAAGCGCCACTCTTTTTCTTCTTTGAAGAAATCGTTCTTATAAAAAATGAATTCAGTCATTGCTGTATGTAGAAAAGACCAGATAAACATTTGAGCTAAGCGCTCAATTGTAGGGCTACCGTCGTCATCTTTATATTTTTCCATAGAGCTTTTAATATGGTCTAGACAATTATTTAACCATTTGGTAATTTCACTACTTGCAATTTTTTCTTCTGCATTTATATACGTAATACTGTTTAATTTATAAGGTTTGAAATCAAAACATGGGTCACATTCTTTCTCTAGTAAGTTAAAATCAAAACCAATAGCCACTCCGCGTCCATCGTTTCCGTATGCTCTCCATTGGCTTAATAAATCATCTTCTTCGGAAAAACAGGCACAGAATATTACGCCATCTTCTGGTCGTTCGGACATATAGCTAAAAGCCTTTTTAGCTATTGTCTCAAAGTTCAGGGTTTTTCCACTTTTGCCTTTTATTGTAAAAGGATTTTCTTTGTATAGTTTGACTAATTCTGTAAGAACATTTGGATAGGCCCACCTAACCTCCATGAAGTCATTGAAGGAATTATGGTCGCTTAGCCTTATCTTTTTCTTCTCTAGGATTTTTTCAAAAACTTCAAGTGAACGATATTGATAAATTATTTTGCTATCTTCTGTCTGTCGCACAAAATTTCTCCTTTAGTGATTATATCATAAATTAAATCTTAACCGCACCAAAACCCTAGGTCAGTCATATAAATCCCCATGGCAACAATAGTACTCGACGCTGGTCACGGCGGACATGACCCTGGGGCGACACTGGGCACACGACGGGAATCGGACGACGCACTGCGTATGGTCTTGGCGGTGGGGCGCATCCTTGAAAACTGCGGCCACCGCGTAGTCTACACACGGCGGACGGACGTGTTTATCCCGCTGTCCGAACGCGCCCGTATTTCAAACAACGCGGGCGCAAATATCTTCGTATCCATCCACAGAAACGGCAGCACCAATTCGGCGGCCGAGGGCACCGACAACTTTGTCCGTGTCGCGGCCACACAACGCGAGGTCGACTTTGCAACCCGCGTCCTTAACCGTGTCCTGGCACTAAACGTGTTTCGTAACCGCGGCATCCAACGCGCGAACTTCACCGTCCTTACACAAACCAATGCACCCGCACAATTGCTGGAACTCGGCTTTATAACCAACCCCCTCGACAACGCACGCTTCGATGCAAATTTCGACAGGATTGCCACGGCCGTGGCAACGGGCATCATGGACAACGTCGGCCCATGTCGCGGAACACCAACAACGCCGCCGCCCGTAGTAACACCACCACCCGTAACCCCGCCGCCCCCACCCCCAACAACGGACGACAGGGCGGTCATCCGACAAATCCAAACCCGCCTTAACCAACAATTTGGTCAACATCTGGCGGTCGACGGAATCGCGGGGCCACTAACTCGCCGCGCCCTCACACGCGCCCTGCAAATGGTACTAAACACGGAATTCGCCTGCCGCCCCCTCCTCGCCGTCGACGGCATCTTCGGCCCCCTAACACGCGGCTGTGTTCCTCTGGTGCGTGCGGGGATGCGCGGCAACATCGTCTGGGTACTGCAATCGGCCATGTTCATCCACGGCTTCCGCACAAACCCCGACGGCATCTTCGGCCCGCTGACAAATCAAACGGTACGCAACTTTCAATCATCACGCGGCCTTGGCATCGACGGCATAGCCGGCCCAATCACATTTACCGAACTGTTTCGCTCTCCGCCTTTTCCATAACGGGCAACTCCCGCCGCATTAATTCCTTCACCCCTATATCCTGATGCAAATACCTGCGACCCTCTGGCGTAACACGCCCAAAATGAATCGCACGCGCGGGGCACAACTGCATACACGCCTGACAATGGTCACACTTCTTCGGCATAACTTTCGGCTTTCTCTCGACCATATCAATGGCAAGTGGGGGACAGACCCGATAACAAACACCGCACCCATTGCACGCATCGGTAAACTTATACCGCCGTGCAAAGACCCGTGACGCCCTGCGAAAGACAAACCGAACAAACGCCGACTCTGGACGGAACGGGAACCTCCTGTTCCGTTTTCCATCGCGTATATTCTTGGCAACCGCATACGTCTTCTCACGTTGCCTCTCACAAATAACTTTTAACCTCTCCTCGGGCGGCAGCCTAAACATATGCACATAATTCTCAACCGCCTTGATGCCCCAACTATAACGCACACGTCCGCCACGCCGTCTAACCATGCGTATGGCCTCGGCTATCGCGCCACCATGCTTTGACCCAATGGTGGACAACACTATTATGTCTGTCTCGCGACTAAACCGACTGGCCCGCAAAAACCTCTTAACCAACATGGGCAATCCATACCCATAAACGGGAAAGATAATTATACACATCTCGCCCTCAACCTGCGGTGCACTCTCAACTAACTCCGCCGTAATATGCACAATCGCGGCCCCAAACTCCTCGGCCAAAATCTTCGCACTGGCCAAACTATTCCCCGTACCACTATAACAAAAAATCTTCCTCACCCGTTCGCCCCCTCCGCAACCATATCAATCAAACTCTCGCGCAATGGCCGCGGGTCAAAACCCAACTCACTCCGCGCCTTCTCATTGGAAAAATTGTTGGCGGCCCCCAGGGCATGCAACGAATACCGACTATACGACGGCTCCTGCTTTTTAATCCTCGCTCCAATGGCCACAAATGGCAACCCCGCCCGCACGGTCCAAAGCGGCAACTTCATCTTCACCCGCTTGCCAACCCCCAACTCATGCAACATGTCCAAGACATCTTTGATGGGGTAATACGACCCCGACAATATATAACTCTCTCCGCGCCTCCCAACTTCCGCGACTCGGATAATCCCCGCCGCAACATCACGCACATCAACAAAATCAAAGCCACCGCTTGTAACGGCTGGAATGCGCCCCTCTTGATAATCCGCAATCAATTGCGTCAAATACGTGCCCGATAAATCACCCGGCCCCGCAATCGCGGATGGATGAACAATCACGGCATCCAAGCTATCGGTAAACACCGCATCAACGACCAACTGACTGGCCCTCGCCATGGACTTTGCATAATGCCCGACAACCTTCTTCGGATTAAACTCCTCAACCTCCGCAATGACTCCGCGCCGCGGCACCTCTGGGATGGCATGAACCGAACTAACATACACCAATCGCGCCCGATGCTTTACACAGGCCGCAATAACCGCTCGGGTACCCTCGACGTTCACCTCCTGCATCTTCGCAACCCGCTCTTTGTCATTTCCCAAATACACAACCGATTCCGCATGAACAACTACATACTCAACCTTCTTGCTACCATGCACCGCAAACAACTTGGCCAAATCATCGCCATTCAAACCGCCTGACACAACCACCGTTTCCTTGCGCGACTTCAACGCCCGCACAACATTACTCCCAACAAACCCGTCCCCGCCAATAACAACATAAACCTTTTTCATAATGTAAGCCATAATACCACAAAATCTGTCAGTCCACCCCTTGACCCCCAAAATTCCCATGTTACCCTAAACTACAAAGGAGGGTAGTATACATCTAAATGAAGAAAAGCAAACCTCTATACTTTAGTGCGCAAGGGGGTTTGGGGGCACTCGCTTTGCCCCCAATCGTTTTTGGTTCTTTTGGCGACCCAAAAGAACAACCGCCTGTTAAGGCAAGGCTAGTTTTCCCTGCAAGGAGGCCCCCATATTTGTGGACGGTTACGCTCATAGTTTCATCAAACCACGGACCACGTGTTATCGCGAAGCACAAGGTTCCCGAAGGGGTTCTTATAAATGTGAACATAGTTCACGGATTAATGGAAACCCCCCCCAACAGAAAAATAAAAAGTAAAAACCCCCCCCAGGCCTACGGCTTCGGGTCATCGGAAAAAACCAGTTGACAAATGATAATCATTCTCATATAATACAAAATATCAACAAGTTAAAAGGAGCAAAGGTAAGTTGAAACGGAACACGGTACAACGACAAATCATCCTCGATGCAATAACCCAACTCGGCAATCATCCAACGGCCGAGATGGTCTATTCCCATGTCGTAAAGCGTCACCCAAGCATAGGCCGTGCTACGGTCTACCGCAACCTGTCCACCGCGGCCTCCGATGGCGAAATCCTCTCTGTCGGTGTCTTGGACGGGGCAATGCGCTTTGACCACAACAATCACGCACATTCCCACTTTGTGTGTGACGGCTGTGCGCGGATTATCGATGTGCCCGTCCCGTGCCTCAACGAACACTTTGCATCTCTAACCGACATTGATATAACTCGGGCGGAACTCACTCTGCGCGGCCTTTGCAAAAACTGCCGCACCGCATGACACCCACCCAAAAAGAAAAAAAAGGAGAAACAACAATCATGGCAAAAAACAAAGCACGCTCAATAATGACGGTGGACTTCCAATACGCTCACCGTTTCATGAACTGGGAACGCGAGGCAAAACACCTCCACGGACACAGTGGCCTCTTAACGATAGAGCTCGAGGACACCGTAGACGAAAAAACCGGATTCGCATTCCCATGTAAAGAGGCCCAAAAAATCGCCTGGGCCGAGGCCGTGGACAACTTCCACCACGCGACATTGTTCCAAGAGGGCGACCCGCTCCTCGAGACAGTTCTCGCAACATACAAGGCAAACGGCATCGTCAACGACCCAAAACACTGTGTGCCCCTGAAAAAACTGGACCACCCACTGGTATGGTCGTACCCTGAATACCGCATCGTCGTAACCAAAAAGGTCTCGACCTGTGAAAATATGTGTGAAATCTTCCACGCATTGTTAAAGGACAAAATGCCAATCAAAAAAATCACATTCCGCTCATCGGCAATGAACGCAGCAACAATGGAATTCTAAACTCTCAACCGCTTGCGATTACAAACCAAAGATGATAAAATATGGGTGTCACGGGAAACCGCGGCACCCATTTGGGGCTATATCGAAAGGTATACCTCACTTCGGGGCTATGGCGCAGTTGGTAGCGCGTTTGAATGGCATTCAAAAGGCCACCGGTTCGAATCCGGTTAGCTCCACCACAACACAAATGAAACACTTCTTGACAATGACAAGAGACAGGAGTACCATACTCCCATTCAAAATCAAGGAGGTGTTTTATGGATGAATTCGCAACAAGCAAACTAACACATCTGGCATTGGAATCCGTCGACAAACGCGTCCTTCGGCAGGCCAATATCGACTTCCTGCAAACCCTTTCACGGGAACAACTAATCGCCGAACTCGTCGAAAAAGCCCAAATCGAAGATTACCTAGAGGACAGGCTAAACCTCGCAACCGAAAAACTAAATGACGAACGTCACAATCCTACCAGCGGCTTGCCAACAAGAAGAATGCTAAATAAATTCCTGGAAAACGGCCCAGGCCAAGGCAGCATCTCCCTAGTCCAAATCGATATAAACAACCTGAAACCTGTCAACGATATGTACAAACACGTTGCGGGGGACATGCTAATCAAATCTCTCGCCGACTCTATCGTCCTGACCGAATTGGTTCGCGACGGCCTGGTCACTCTAAACGACAACCTTGAAATAACCGCAATGGCGGCACCGATGGACGAATTGCGACAACGCGCAATCGCGGGCTCGTTGCTTTTTCACCCCAGTGGCGATGAATTTGTGGTCGCCAACAAATACCCACCAAGGGACAGTCGGACCAGTCAATCCGACTACATCCGCGAAATCAAAGACCACGAGTACGAACTCCTGCATCTCTGCCAAAAACTCTTTGAACGCGACTGGGAACGGGTATCTGCCGAACACGGCTACCAAACCCCACCCGCCAGCTTCTCTTTCGGCGTCTGCAACACGGCCGAACGCATCGTCGCGGGAAAGGACATGCAAACGGTACTAAACGTCGCCGACTCGCGCTCACTCATTCACAAAGGCTGGTCAAAACTGCGCACGAATAACCCTGTCCCAACATCACGGACGGAACGGGCCGCCATGCGCGCGGATTACGCGGGATGGGGATTCGGCGAACTGGAACGAATGGACGACTTTGGCCAATTCACCCAATACATGGAATCGGTCGAAATCGAGAGCGAGAAAATACGAAACGCTCACGGCGACATCAACGAATCCGACACCATCTATGATTTCATAGACAAGAACAGAATAGTCAGCGACCGCCCATACTTCAAATTCGCATCCGCTGACGAAATTGCCAAAATCATATACAACCTTGGCGAAGATGAAACACCCGCCGTGGCTATCGAAGCCTATCTCGACAGTGAACCTCGTAAAAGCCTCTCACGTGCGGACGCCGACATGTTGGAATCGAACGGTATCAAGGTAGGGGATAAATACGTCTCACACTATGAACACTATCGCTCTAACAAACTCAACCTGGACGAGAGCGCTAACTCAATCGGGTAATGGTCGCTGTAAAAATGTTCATACAATATATCCGCCGAGGCAATTCTATCCCTCAATCGCCCATCAACAAAAATATAATCAAACCTGTAATTCCATCCCTTGCGCCCTGTCTTGCTTCGATACGAATCCCACGTATACGCCTGGACATCTGGATTCATCACCCGAAAGGTATCCACAAATCCGCTGCCAACAACCCCATCCAACACCTTTCGCTCCTCTGGCAAAAATCCTGTGGTATTATGACAAATCTTCGGATGGCTTAAATCCTTCTCCGTATGCGCAATGTTCATATCTCCCGCAACGATAACTGGCTTGTCCAAACTTGCGACCGTCTTCCACAACACGTCCAAAAACTCCATCTTAACATCTAATCTTTTACCGCCATGCGGAACGTAACAATTAACAACGTAAAACTCCGCATACTCCGCAATTATAACCCGCCCCTCATCGCCCAGGAACCCAAAATCAAACCTAACGCTAATTGGTTGCGAACGGGTCACCAGGGCAGTCCCACTATATCCCGCCTTCTGCGCTGGATTTACAAAGACATGAAACTCACTCTCCAACGACCTCAAAACTTCCATCGCCTGTTCCGCATTGGCCTTAATCTCCTGCAAACAAATGATATCCCCGCTCATCCGCAAAAAATCCACAACACCACGCCTCGCCGCGGCTCTTATACCATTCACGTTAAAGCTAACTACTTTCATCAACACTAATCCTCAAAATTCGTCACATCTACCTCGATCTTACTCTTACGTGGTGCCGCCTTCAACTCCAATACATGGCACCACTCCGATTCATTCGGCACCCACTCAAACTCAACCCTCATCCTGCGCCGTGCGGCTTTGCGGCCGTTCTTGCTGCTATATTTCCACATGGTCGTCAACATAACATCATCCCGCCCATCAACCGCTATCGTCAATCGGTCGGTACTCGACCAACTGCTGACACGCCCATTAACGTAACTTGTATGACGACCCGCTTCCTCAACATTCATAACGCTACCTGTTCCTGTAATTCTGTTCGGGTGCCGCGCAACACGCTTTACCGCACGCCGTTCGCGTCCCGCCTTTATCATCACATACAATATTCCCAATGCCGACCCGCCCAGGAATATCCCTATCGACGTCAAAAAATACGGGTCGGGCCACAACGACATATCATTCACTTCTAAATAATCAAATCGCGTAATCCATATCGCGGGGATAAGGATAAACAAATTCAAAATGATAATAAAAAATGCCCATGCCCAAAACTTCTGGAACACCGACTTCTGCATCCACTCCAATTCTTTTACCATCATTGCCTTGACTTCGGCCTTTTGCTCCTCGCCGCGCATCGCTTCCTTATGCTTACGCGGAGCCATCACTTCAACATAAAAATAAACAAAGCCAAACAACCCCGACATCCCCATCCCAACCCATGAAACCGCCGTAACCAAACGATGGAAATACACATTCCCTGGTTCCACAAAAATTGTCACACTCAACACAAGGGCCAAATACGCCAAAAACAACGCCCCAAAAATCTTAACTCCGCGCATCATCCCTGGGTTTTTCCAATACCCATTCTGCAGGAAATCGCTATACATCTCCGCCTCAATGCGCTCAATCTGTTCCTTCGACAATTTTCCCATCGTGCTTAATTAAAATCTCCATAATACTCAATCAACTCAACAATCTTGTCGCCCTCAAACTTGAAAAAAGACGTCGTAAAAAACGGCTTGCCACCCACGGACGCGGTTATCATCGAAACCCAATTCCCATCCGCCAATTCATCTATCCGCTCAATAACATATCCGCTATCCAAAATATCCTTGTACTGCAAACAACTCGCCGCCATTTCTTCAATCGCCACATCCATCATGCCATCGGCTGGCCTAAACTTGTAAACCGCCCCCACCGCAAAATGCTGCAAAATCTTATTCGCATCTTGCCCAACCACACCCGCATACATATCTTCCCAATATCTCTCAATTATTTTCTTCATATAATCCAAGTATAACTGCTCCAAACAAAATCACACAACTTTTATTTGACTAAAAACCTCAAGAGTTGATAAAGTATATTGCTGATGGCAAAAGTCTGTTAGACCACAAGGTTTGCAGTTGCTGTCCCCACTATGCGAAATCATGGTGTCAGCAGGGATAAAACTTTTACACAGTACTTCCGAAAATATTGTTTGAAAACAATGTTTTCGCTTGTGCTGTTTAGAAGTTACAGTTGCGGTAACTCTGGCAGAACAAGACAGAGTTATTTTTATTTCGCAACTTAAAAGGAGTGCAGACAATGAAAAAAAACAGTAACGTCACGAAAACGAAGTCAAGGACAAAAACAAAATTAAAACCGAAAACACAAAGTAGATGGGCAAAAAAACGACAAGAATACAAAGACTTGCGTGATGCAGCAGATGCCGCAAACAATATGTGCTTTGGTTGTTACAGTAAAGAAACAGGTTGGTATTAAAAATGAAAAGAAATATTGATCTGTTAAGGGATTTGTTAATTTATCTGGAAGAACACTATGTTGCAGGAGAATCTTTGACAATTACTGAAGATATTTGTGGATACGATTTAGCTACAGTAAGCGAGCATTTTAGTATGCTAAATGAGGAAGGTTTTATTCGCAATATACAGGTGTGGTATGGAAGTGGTGTCGTTTCTGGTATGGACGTGGAGAATCTCACGAGTAAGGGTTTCGATTTTTTGGACTATATTAGGGACGAGGGAACTTGGAAGGGTTACAAAAAAGAAATGGAAAAGAGAAAAGTTGTTAAAACCCCATCGGCAATTTTTAGTTTTGTCAAAGGTCTTGTAGAAATAGTGGGTACTGGTGTAGGTGCTTATAAAAAAGCCAAAGATAATTAATTTCTGAAAAATCAAAAAACCGCACTGAAATCAAACATACAAATTTGATTTTGCGACAGTGCGGTTTTTCGATAAATTGTGCTGGCGGAGGAGGAGGGATTCGAACCCCCGTGCCCGTGAAGGCTACCGGTTTTCAAGACCGGGCGAGTATGACCACTTTCGCTACTCCTCCGAGTGAAACGAGGAAGGATAGTGAAAAGTTGAAATAAGTTAACCTTAATGTCCAAGGCTCTGGCGAAGCCAGGTTCTTATGACCACTTTCGCTACTCCTCCGCGTAATGTGATAGTATACACAACTTTCCCCAGACATTCAAGTAAATAGTTTGACTATTCTGCAAATGTTGGCTACCATCAAATTATGAAACAAAATATGAAAAAGTATTTGGCGGAAATGTTGGGCACGGCCGTCCTGGTCGCCATGGCGGTGGGAACCGCGGTCTGGAGCGAAAGCCTCGTCGCCGCGGCACTCGCATTCGGTCTGGTCATCGTCGCAATGGCCTACACAATAGGGCCAATCAGCGGGGCACACATCAACCCGGCGGTGTCGCTCGCCATGTTCATTCAAAAGAAACTCTCGGCGCGGGACTTCGGCGCGTATGTGGTGGCCCAGGTCGTCGGCGCGGTAATCGGTGCACTCTTCATCTTCTCGATAATTTCATTGGCTGGCGGAGACGCTACCCTCAATACAATGGGCGCAAACCAATACGAAGACCTCGCTGACACAACTGGCTCGGCCATCGCAATCGCCCTAATCGTCGAAATCGTCCTGACATTCGTGTTCGTATTTACAATCCTGGGCGTCATCTCGAAAACTGGTAACAAAATGGGCGCTGGCCTGGTCATCGGTCTCACCCTAACCCTCGTCCACCTCATCGGAATTAATCTAACAGGGACCAGTGTCAACCCGGCACGAAGCCTAGGCCCGGCACTTTTCGCAGGGACCGAGGCCTTTCGCCAAGTCTGGCTCTTCATCCTCGCACCATTGGTGGGTGCGGTGCTTGCGGCAATGGCGGCACGCTACTTCTTTGAAAACGCCCCCGAGACATCTGAAACATCCGAAACGACAACCGCGGAGTAAAAAATGGAACAAACCCAAACGCCCGATGATGCGGCAAAAAAACAACGTGAAGACGCAATTCTTCACACCCTTCACCAATTTGTTATGCCGCAAATCGGCGGCATAGACGTTCGCGAAGGCCCGCCGTTCCTCAAAAAAATCATGGACTACATGATGCGGCCCAACAGCCAAGACGTAAACACCGAATCATTCAAAAACGAGGCAGGGATAAACCACCTCTCGGACGACAACCTGATGGAACTGTTTGACAAAATGAAACAGGGCCTAGGCACAGACAGCCGCAACCTCGACCAATATAAACAACACCTCGAAATCGACCAAAACCTCAACGTTCCGTCTACGCTAATCCTCGACAAACTGGGAAAGGCCCACGAACACTTCAAAGGCGAGGTCGAAAAGCGCAAAGAAATGGCCGCCGCCGCGGGTGCTATGGTCAAGGCTGGCGCAACAAAAGTCGCAAAGGCTGGGGCCTCTGCCCTCAAATTCGGAACCCACATGGCTGGCCGCTTCTTTGGCCAAAACCAAAATCAATCACAAACCCAAACCATGCAACAACGTACGGCAACGGCACCAATCCTCGACACCGAACAAACCCAAACGGAACTCGAACAACAAACCCCCGACCTCGAAATCGAACAAACAAACGAACAACAACTCGACCAACCCGAACTAACGATTGACGCTGAAACTGAAATTACTGCCGAATTGGAAAATGAAATGGAAACCCCCGCCGCGGAAATCGAACGCGAGGAGCTCGCCACCGAAATCCCCGACAACGTGATTGATGCACGCGACATGTTCGCACAACGGGGAACTCCCGCCGCCGAACGCAAAACCGACGACCTCGCCGCCCTTGGCGGGTCACCAATGTTGGCCGCCATCCGTAACGCGACCCGCTCCCACGAAATGGAAGGGGAAATGACCCCAATCACACCGCAAAACCAATTCGCCCGCACCAACGACGACCTGCAACGAATTGCCTAAACTCAAACAATCCACGGCATAAATCCCCAAATTTTGTTGACACTATCGCCATGTTTTGATAAACTAATTTGTTCCCATTCCCCGATAGCTCAGCGGTAGAGCGTCCGGCTGTTAACCGGCAGGTCACAGGTTCAAATCCTGTTCGGGGAGCCAAAAAACCACCCCCACGGGTGGTTTTTATTTGCACAAAAATTCTCCTACCCCCGAACCGTCCGCACATTATTTGCACGTCGTTGACGCCCAATAATGAAAAACAACGAAACCATAGCAATAACCAACAGCGATATAATCGAAAGAATAATAATCTCATTCAACCACCACGTAGACATAGAGGTAAAATTCAACGGTGGAGGAGGCTCGACCGAAAACAACGTTCCCATGGACAAACTCGAATTAACAAAAGCCGAGCCATCGGCGGCAATCGCCCGAACCGATATAATGTGTATCCCTGGAATTACCCCCAAATACTCTAACTCAAAATGATTTGTTGCCGATGTCGCAATCTGAACACCATTCAGGTATATCGCATATGAATTTGCGTTATTTACCGCATTCCATGTCGCAACTGCGCCTCCGCCAACACGGCGCAACGACTGCGGCGTGCAAAGACGCTCTTTTCCAATTGGCGGCGGCTCGGTTGGGGGTGGCGGCTCTGGAAGGTCCGCGGGCGCAACCTCTGTCATTACACCGCCAACAACAAACCGTGTCTCCAAACTCAACACCGAATCCATGAACCAATCACCGCCAATGGCCATTATGCGTATGCGGTATGTCCCTGGCGCAAAAAACGACAGGTCAATAAAGTTATAAAGAATAGACGTCCACGGCGCATCATTAATCATAATTTGATACCCCGAACCATCGGCAACCGACTCCCACATCAGGAACCCTTCGCCAACAATATTCAACGATGTCGGTGCGGCCAATCGCATCGGCTGCGGTCCTGGCCATGGGTCACCCACGCGCCATCCCGCTGGCGGGGCATACGGGAACCCACTCGGCCACTCGTCACCCGTATTCCACGCTGGTGGACGTGACGGCATCAACCCTGGCACCGTCGGCCATGGCTCTATCGTCGGCTGATTTGGGTCAACAAAATTGGGGTCTAACGGCGGCCACACGGCATACAACCGTGTCGTGGACGTAACTCGCAATGTCTCGGTGGGCGCAATTCTAACGGCACCCGCCGCGGCCTCGGTCGCATTGTGCGCCCATCCGCGCAACGTAAACCCCTGTTGTGGGGCGGGCACACGTAATGCCAAATCAATAATCCCAACCGCCGAACGGAACTCCTCCATAACGGTAGGCATGTTAATCCCCAACGCGCCGTTCGTTCGTATGATGATTACTTGTGCTGGGGTGTATCGCTCCCACACGCCGTACAGCGTTGTGTCTGTCGTAAACGCGGCGGTCGGTGTCGTCTGCAACGGAACCTCTACCGTACCGCGCAATGCGGCCTCGGCTGACCGGGCCCATCCAACATGCGTGGCCCCCAACGGCAATGTTCGTCGTGCCAACGCCGTCCCAAATGCATTCGGCCGTGTCAGGGAAATCTCTGGGGCATCCAACGTGGTCGCCAATACGCCGTCACCAATCTGTAACGTCAGGGTAATCGGCGCAAAGAAACGGTAAACGGCAAACAACTCGGTCGCCGCACTCGCGATTGTGACGGTCGTCCCAACGGCATGGGCTACAACACCCTCGTTCGCCAATGACTGGCTGGTCGCCCATCCAACAAACTCAACATTCGACGGTAACAACGACTGCGACGGCGAAGGCAGGGCCTGGCTACCAACAACAACTGGGCCACTTGGCGCATTGGCACTGTGTGAACTCAACTCGACGTCGAACATCTCACTCGCCATATGCAACCGCAAATTCCCAAACGCACCCGTCGCAAAATGAAAAGTAGCCATATTTGGTGTACCTGGTGCGGCCGTCCATTCTGCGACACGCGGGTCATTTATTTGGTGATTACCTGCACGCATAACGTCAATTAACGGCTGACCCAAACTGGTCGCACCGTTTGGCGCAACCTGGCCGACATTCGACCTGTTTTGAATGAAACGATTCAACGGGGTAAAGGCCGCAAAATCCGCACGCACGCCAAACGCCCTGTCAACATTCAATATCCAATTTGTAACATTACCGGCATATCCCGCCATGGAAAAGAACATCAAATTGCGCCATCCATGTATCTGGTTCATACGCACATTTGTCGGCGAATTTGCAACCGACAATTCACCTACATTAAATACATTGTGTAAATTAATAATCGGGTTGCTCGTCCCCCAATCCGTACCCGCACGACGCATCATAACAATATCGCCAACAATGCCGCCCAATCCGCCGACACCCGACAACTGCCCAACGCCAATACTGCCCATGTTGTACGCATTGAATATCGTGCTTGAAACGATATGCTCACCACTATGACTCAAATAATTTGGGTTTCCCATACGCCCAACAACACCGCCGACACTGTGTACACCTGGTACCGTGATGTTGCCGTGGTTTGCAATGTTGAACATCTCGGATACTGGCTCGGCCGCGGTACGCAACGACACCCCAACAACCCCACCTACAAATGTCGAAAAGTTAGACGTGTTAACTACCATGTGCGCCATGTTCAAAATGTTCGATACTGTACTATTCTCGGCAAATCCAATGACCGAACCAATACGAACTTCACCCGTGTCTTTTCCTTGCCATGTGTCGATGGTGGTTTCTGTTATGGTAATGTTACTAATGCATGCATTACACACACGTCCAAACAATCCGAAATCACGTGATGTATTTCCAATAACTGATTGTGCGCGCATTGTGCGGGGCATCGTGATACGGCGGCTACCTCCGTCAAAATTCCCCATGAACGGACGACTCGGCCCGCCAATCGGAACCCATATTCTTGATGACAAATTTATGTCCTCAACAACGCGGAAATACACTCCTTCAAATGTACGGCCACTGGTCACAACTCCTAAATCACCATTAACTAAAAACGCTAAACGCGCTAAATCGTGTGCTGATGTAATTGCTAATGGATTGGCCGCCGTCCCTACGGTCGACATGGTTTCATCATCATTGTTAACTCCGCGGAATCCGCCGTCTGTATATGTCGAACCCCAAGGGGCAAAATTCATATCCGCACTCTGCCACGTCGGCGGCTGTGTTCCACCTGCAATTAATGTCGGCCCGTCGTTTCCCCATATCATGACGCCAACCAACGCAACGTTCAATACGAACATAAAGGCCAACATCATTCCACGGCGGCGTCGGCGGCGAATTGCACGTCGTTGACGCTCGTGGTAACTCTTGCACTTCTCGCGCGGTAAAACGGGCGCGGGCGCAAGGCCACTTGGGACTTCGTTGTCAAAGGCGGCGATAAATCCATCTTCGGTACGTTCCATATACTGGTTCCCCTTTACAATATATTATATAAGGCAGGATGTGCAAAAGCAAAGGATTTTTGCATAACGGCTATGCCAAAAAATGATTTGACGGAATCAATGTTTGACCATTATGCCCCCGCGGTGGTATATATAGTGTATGATTCCAAACGAACTTAAAAAAGTTTTCGATTACGTAGGCAAAAGTCCATGGCCGGACAACGTCCCCGACGACGTGGTCTTTGAATGTGGTAAACGTGCGGCCGCCGATATGATGCAATCGGGCGACTATTATTCGGACAAATTGATATATCGTCTGGCGGGGCAGAGTGGCTCGGGCAAAACAACCCAACTCCTCCCAACCATAATGAAATTTGAACAACTCCGCGCCCGCAACCCAATTACAATCGCGGTGCGCAACTTCCCAATATATCACCCCGACTACGATAAAATCGTGGCACAATTTCCTGCGGGAGAGGTTCGCGAAAAAACCAACGGCTTCGCACTAAAATGCCTGGCCGTGGCCGTCCGCGAAATTCTATCGCGGGGACTATTAACCGTCCTCGACGTAACAATCCTCGACCCGATATTCGAGGAATTCATAAACGGCCAAATCGTGGAAAACGGCTACACGGCCCAATACCACATACTGGCGGTATCTCGTGCTCAATCGGATATCTTCATCGAAAAACGTCGCCGCGCGGCTGGCGGGGCTGAATCTGGCAAAATCGTTTACGCAAAAACGGGGGACTACTTCTACGATATCCTACCACGGGGAATTGAATACCTCGCCTCGGTCGACCGCGTGTCAAACGCACTGGTATGGTCGGCATACGACACAACCCCACTATATACGGGGCACTTCCGCGGCGTGAACGAGGCACTTACAAACGGTCGCCGTATAACCCGCATCCCGGTATTGTCCGAGGACGAAATGCGCCAAGCAAAA
Source organism: Bacillota bacterium (assembly GCA_009784555.1). GTDB lineage: Bacteria > Bacillota > Clostridia > Christensenellales > UBA1242 > WRAD01. The sequence goes on from WRBO01000007.1 coordinate 61,962, forward strand.
CTTGCCTTCATGCACCTCTACTTCTATAAAATTCCTGTTCCCGACCCGCTCGCTTAAAACTTCGGCAACTCTACATCCTTGTGGCATCGCGCCATATATTTAATGTAATCAATTTCAACATACCGCCACAACTCGACCAAATACCCCAAATCGTCACGGTCTACCTTTTTACCTGTGCGCGCTTCAAACTCATCAACCATAGGCCGATAAAAATCACTCGGTAACCGTCCAATAATCCGCGCCAAATCATGTATGTCGGATGAATACGCAACAAAGGCATAATCCAACACGGCCTTCAATCTCCCGCGCTTGTCCAAAATAATGTTCCCTGGGTTCAAATCCCCATGACATGGACACCGCACGGCCTCCATCTGTCGCAACCTATCCATCTTTGAAAAATCATAATCCCCATTATCGGTGGACTCGGCCAATCGGCACAAAAAATCACTGGCCATCTGGCTCTCAACACCATCTAAATTGATGCTCTGAACATCCGCAATATAATCCGCCAAATCAACGGCCAACCGTTGCTTCTGTCGGTCGGTCATCGTGGGATACGCCTCCTGCAACACAACCCCTGGAATCATACGGTGCTTGCTAAAAATCCTGCCTTTATCACGATGTATGGTCTGCCGTGCCGTCACGACCTTAACCTTACCGCGCACAAATCTATTAAAGGCAACTTCCTTCGACAAACAATCAACCCAAAAATCATTCCGCGGAAAACGAAAGATATACCGTGTGTCCGCGCCCGTCGTCGCGATAAAGACATAATTCGTCCATCCGGTGGGTATCTTCTGCACCTCAACTACATTCGCCAAATTCTCGCGTATGATTGCATCAAAATCATCTTCAATCGTAAAATATGCTCTTTCCATAATATAGGAATATTATACTTACTCGCCCGTCATTCGTAAAGAGTTTATTGCGACTGTTGCATGCATTACATCGGGTGTGCTAAATTGAACCATGTCATACAAAATGTCACAAACGGATAACCGAAACTTTCAATGGTTTGAATCAAATCGGACGGTAAACTCCCTCACGGGGATGCGGGTCGACGGCGGAAATATTCGTGGCGTCTTCCCATGCGCGGTCGACTTCAAATACCCAATATCCTGTTTCGTCGGGGCCAACGGTTCCGGCAAATCCACATTACTGGCACTGGCCGCCTGTGCATTCCACGGCGTGCCTGGCTTCATCCCATTGGGTCGCAACAACTGGCACTACACGTTCAAAGACTTCTTTATCTTCACACGAAACGAAAGTGGCCTCGCCAGCATAGAAATGACAAACACAATACGGGAATCCACCGCCGACAAAAAAAGGGCATACCGAAAAAAGCCCAGCGGCAAATGGCAAGACTACAGCCGCCGCGCACCAAAACGTGTCGTCTTCTTCGGTATCAACCGAATTGTCCCCGCCTCCGAAAACTCAATATCACGCCATCGCCGCGATAACATGCAAACAATAACAATTGACCCAACTATCAAAACCAAACTACTGGAATACCTACAAACCATCTTCCAAAAGGTATATACCGACATCACCTTCGCCGAGAGCTTCACGGCAACCAAAAAATCCTTCCTATTCTCGGTCAAACGGGACACCACCGATTACTCTGGATTCAACATGGGTGCGGGCGAATCATCCGTCATGTATATGCTATACCAAATGTTAACGGCTGGTAACGGGGCCATGATGGTCATCGACGAAATCGAACTCGGACTGCACCAACTGGCCCAACGAAAATTCATCGACGTGCTAAAGGAAATATGCCGCGAAAAACAAATCCAAATCATCTGCTCAACACACTCGGAAATCATCCTAAACGCACTACCACCTGCCGCACGCTTTCTGGTCGAGAGCGACGGGCAAACCACAAAATTCCTAACCGACATAACCCCCGCATTCGCATTCGGTAAACTGGCAGGGCAAAACAGCGGCGAGCTAAAAATCTTCGTCGAAGACGACGTTGCAAAAACAATTGTGGAAAACATCCTTACTGCCCAAACACGGCGGCGGGTCAACATCTTCGACATTGGCTCTCACACAACCGTCGTCAACCAAATGGCGGCAAATCTACGCCAAGGTGACGAAAACATCCTCGTCTTTCTCGACGGCGACCAAAACGCCTCTGTCACAACACATATAAACAATGCACTTAACGAAACAACCTCTGGACGCGGATTACTGTCACAAGAGGCCCAGAGGCTAAAAGACCTAATAACCAACCGCCTCTGCTTTTTACCTGGCACAATCCCGCCCGAAAAACATATCGCGGATACAATTTCATCCTACACCGATGAACAACTGGAAATACTAACAAACACCTTGGGTTGCCAAACCCCATCCGAACTAAAAACAATGTTAAACTCGGCCCGCCTGCAACCCGACCCTCACAACATCTTCTATGACCTGGCCCAACAACTCGCAATGACAAAAGACTCCGTTCTCGCCCCCTGCATCCAATGCTACAAAACCAACTCCCCCCACGAAACGGCGAACATCTCAACCCGCGTCACCGCCGCCCTAAACTCCCTCGCCTAAAATGTCACCAACCCCCTTGACCCCAGAAATTCCCATGTTACCCTAAACTGCAGGGTAGCAACGTATGCGGGCCGACGAGGGAACAACAACTTTTCGCACCCGAGGACCAGAGAAAGTGGCCTGTCCTGTGTGTTTCTTTCAAAACTAAATATCATGACGGTCCTTTCTCCTCCGCAGGGAAGAAAAGTTAGTTTTCCCTGCAAGGAGGCCCACGCGTTCGGAATTCCGAAAAACCCCCCCCAAAAAAAAACACAAAAGTAACAACCCCCCCCAACGCTGACCCCCTCGGGCCAACCGCCAGCCCTCCACCCTCGCCCCGACCAAG
>WRBO01000008.1 GCA_009784555.1 Bacillota bacterium
GAAACCCCCCCCAGTTAAAAACGCAAATTCAATAACCCCCCCCCAGGCTTCGCTTCGGGCCAAACGCTCGGCCTGCGGCCTCGGCCCGAACTATTACGAAAAAATCACCCAAGGGAAAAGTTCCATTAATCCGTGGTTGACCAATTTTTGTCGATGAGGCAATCGATATAGCCACAGAGATAGTCAACCATGTGGTAAGCCGCGGAAAAATCCACGTCCAATGATTCAAGGGAGAGGCCGAGGGCTTGTGCAATTTGCTCTGCCCTGTGCATTGATGATGACAGTTGATGCAGGTCTTCGGTGTATTGTTCCAGTTCGTTCATGGTTTCCCTCCCGATACGTATATCTATCATAACTGATAAACATACGTATCGCAAGCGTTTTTTGATAGACACGTCTATTACCATATAGTATGGATTTGAAGATTTTTGCCAGACGATTAAAAGAGTTAAGAACAGAGCGAGGGTTGTCATCGCGCGACTTGGGCAAAGCCGCAGGTATAAGCCAACCATCAATCGTTGATTGGGAGAATTGCAAAATCATGCCAAAGGCAGATTCGATTTATAAATTGGCAAAGTTCTTTGGCGTGACGGCCGATTACCTGTTGGGGCTTGAGGATTGAGGGTATAGCACTTTCCCTCGTTTGACCTATGGCAATTTGGTGTGATACAATTTGGCTTATCATGGCGAACAAGTTTTACTATATTGGGACGCGGTCGACCGATTTGGCGACCAGTTTTGATGCAAATCGGAGTGACCCTTTTTTTGCGGGGTCGATTACGTTGTATGGGGACAATCGACATGGGAACATTGCGTATAATGTCAGCAGTGGCATTCAGCTGTCCACCGCTTTGCATTTGCGCGAACGTAACAGTGCGATTTTGAAGATGTTTATCAAAAACCATGTGACCGATATTGTGGCACATGACCCATCGGCGCGGTTTTTGCCATATGACGTTGGATATGCCGAGAAGGTGCCCGCCAAGTTCAAAAAGCGCATTGTGTGTTGTAACGAACCCGCGTTGATGACATATTTGAACAGCAAGTTCAATTTCAAGAAGTTGATTGAGGGAAAGTTGCCCCAAGCCGCGCACATATATATGACGGGGGCGGATGTATTGGCCAAGTTGGAATCGGGTGAATTTCCCAACACCAAAGAGGTTGTTATCCAGACCGAGTACGGCAGCGCGGGTGAAGGAACATATTTCGCGACCAAGAGTGCCATGTCCATTAAAAAGTATTGCAAGAGTTGTATGAGTAAAATCAAGGCGCACGAGATGTATGTTGTCAGTGACTTTGTCCCTACCCACTGTTCCGTTAGTTGCCACATTCAAATCAGTGCGAACGAGGTTGCGGTATATCCCCCAGGGATACAGTTGATGCGCGGGCCGAAGTTCATCGGTAGTGATTTGTTTGCCTTTTCACAATTACCAGTCGAGATACAGGAGGATTGCCGTGCGACGGCGGTGCGGTTCGGCGAGATTTTGCGCGAATACGACCCAAAGGCGCGGGGATATTTTGGATTAGACCTGATTGTTGCCAAGAGTGATAACAAGGTGTACGCCATTGAAACAAATGCGCGGTTTACGGGCACAACGGGGCTGATGAATATCCTGTCGCACAAGGCGGGGATTGGCAGTGTGTTTGAACATACCTATGAGGCGTTTTATGCAAAGTCGACGAACCTGACCGAGAAATTCAGGCGCATTACCCCAAGCGGGCGCAAGCGTTATGCCGAGGTCAGTCGGGACGAGGACGGGAGTTTGCATTTCGAGGACGGCAAGTCAAACCGCGAGGGTTTGGACAAGACGGCGTACCAAGAGGATGATATTTATACCTATTCGATTTTCGAGGAAATCAAGGGTTACAACGTTTATGACGACAGAATTGCGTTAAAGAAAATCACAAGTCGTGTTAAAGTGAAGAAGTGAGAATTAATAGATATTTGGCACAGTCAGGGGTTGCATCCAGGCGGCGGTGCGAGGAATTGGTTACGGGCGGTTTGGTCACCGTTAATGATTTGGTGGTGCGGGATTTAGCGACGCAAGTTTCCCCCACAGACGTTGTCAAGGTAAGTGGCAAGGTTGTCAAGGCGGCCGAGGAATTTGTATATGTGATGTTGAACAAGCCCAAGGGGTATGTTACCACGTGCAATGACGAACATGGGCGCAAGACGGTTATGTCGTTGGTTCCGAACGATGTACGGTTGTTCCCCGTTGGGCGGTTGGATTATGACACGACGGGGTTATTGATATTGACCAATGACGGCGAGTTCACAAAACGCGTCACACATCCATCCAGCGAGGTTGGCAAAACATATGTCGTTAAAACCAGTCATGACATTACCCCGACAGACATTGAAAAGTTATGCAAGGGCGTGATGGTTGATGAAGTTATGACATCTCCCGCCCAGGCGCGTGCATTGGGCAAGCGCGAGGCCGAGTTGGTGATACACGAGGGACGTAACAGGCAGGTTCGCAGGATGTTCGAGGCATTGGGGTTAGAGGTCGTGGCATTGCGCCGTGTGGCCGTTGGGTCATTGACGTTGGGGCCGTTGAAAGTTGGTGAATACCGCATAATTACAAAAAGGCAGGCGTATTCGATAATATGATGAAGATGGGGTTAGTAGTTTCGTCCTTTTCGGGGACGGGTAAAAGTTATATTGCGGCGCGGCATGAGAACACCGTTGATTTGGATGTTGGCGAGTATCGGTTTGTTTATGACGGCCCCGTCGATGTTCCGTTTGAGGCGCGAAAAGCCATGCGTCAGTTTTCGATAAACCCAGAGTGGCCCGCGAATTATCACCGTGCGATTATCGAGGCGCGTGGGCGGCATGATATCGTGTTTGTTACCATGGTGCCCGAGATTGCCGAGTTGGTTGACGTGTACTTTGCCCCGCATCCAGATTCGTGGCCGATATTAGAAACACGGTTTCGCGAGCGCGGTAACCCCGAGCGGTTCATAGAGATACAAAAGATGCGGTTTGACAGCGAGTCATATGAGGGTGTACAGTTGGGCGTTGATGAATTTTTAGAAGATGCGTTAATTCATTTGGGGGTTTTGTAGATGTTTTTGTTGTTAGTTATTCCTATGGTGTTATTGCTGACCCTGGAGAGTCTTCTTTGGAAGCGTAATCGGCGCGCGCCTATGGTTAGTTTGTTGGGGACGACCGTGTGGAGTTTGGTGTTTGTTGCGATTGCGTTTTTTGCGACGTTACCGTTCGAGGATACGCCGTTCCAAAATTACAGTTGGGAGATTATTGGGTTTACGGTGTTGCAGGTGACGTTTATCATTTGTAATATTTTGCTGTGGGTGAAAATCATGCGTAAGGTGCCGTTGTCGGTGGCCGAGCCAATTGCGTTGTTTCGGATAATATTGTTGACGGTTTTCGCGTGGATAATTTTTGGCGGGGCGTTGACCACCGTGCAGATTATTTTGGGGTCGGTGATATTCCTGTCATGTATGGCGTTGGGTTATATCCAAGGCAAGAACAAGGCGCATTTGACGACCGACCGCGATATGGGCGGCGGGATGTTTTTGTTGTTTCTTTGGGTTTTGACGTCCGTTGGAATTAACTTGGTGACGCAACAAATTATGCGAAGTGGGGTTCGGCCGATTACGCATGCGACGATACAGAACATCTTTATTTTGGTCGTGGTGATTGTGATGTTTTTGATAAGACAGCCGCGGGAGTTGGGTCATGCGTTCAAGACCATTTTGCGTGACCGCAATCATATTGGGATTGGTTTTGGCGGTGCGGTTGGCCGTATATGCTTTTCGTTTGCGTTGTCGATTTTTAGTGTTAACGTAGGGTTGCTGACGGCTGTGCAGGTTGCTACTGTTGCTTTGGTTGTTGCGTTGTCGGCGGTTATTTACAAAGAAAAGGTACGCTGGTACGCGTACCCCCTTATCATTGCGATTATTGTTTCGGCGACGGTGATTAGTTTAGGGATATAGTTATTTAACGTCGGTGTATGGGGTGTATTTGCGGTCTTGGGCACGGGCGACGGGTTCGTTGGTCAAAAAGCCGCGGTGCGTGTTGACACCCAGTTCCAGCGCAGGGTCGGCGGCAACGGCGGCCGCGGCACCCATGTTTGCCAATCGGATTGCGTATGGCAGGGTTACGGATGTCAGGGCGAATGTCGAAGTACGTGGAACCGCGCCAGGCATGTTTGCAACCGAATAATGAACAACGCCGTGTTTTGTGAATGTTGGGTTGTCGTGATATGTCACGCGGTCGATTGTTGCGATGCAACCGCCTTGGTCAATCGCCACATCAACGATGACGGCCCCGGGTTTCATTCCCCGCACCATGTCTTCGGTCACCAATTTTGGTGCGGCGGCCCCAGGGACCAAAACGGCACCCACAAGCAGGTCGGCACGCTTAACACAGTCGGCAATGTTGCCTTTGTTAGATATAAGGGTTTGAACACGTCCCATAAAGATGTCGTCCAGTTCGGCAAGGCGTGAGCGAGAGATGTCAAGAACGGTTACGGATGCGCCCAGACCGACGGCCATTTTTGCCGCGTTAATTCCGACGACACCGCCGCCGATGATAACGACCTCGCCGGGGGCGACGCCAGGAACACCGCCCAGCAATACCCCGCGGCCGCCCGCGATTTTTTCAAGGCATCGTGCGCCGACCTGGATACTCATGCGGCCCGCGACCTCGGACATTGGTGCCAGCAGTGGCAATGCGCCGTTTGCCAGTTGCACGGTTTCGTATGCGATGGCGGTGACTTTTTTATCCAGCAGAGCCCCAGTCAACGCATGTTCAGGTGCCAGGTGGAAATATGTGAATATAACAAGGCCAGGACGGAAAAATCCAAATTCGGGTTCCAGGGGTTCCTTTACCTTCATAACCATTTCGGCCTTTGCCCAGACCTCTTTTGCGGTTTTCAGGATAGTTGCGCCCGCGTCGATGTATTCCGCGTCGGTAAAGCCACTGCCCTCGCCTGCCTTTGTCTCGACATATACCGTGTGGCCGTTTGCCACGAATTCAACGACCCCCGATGGTGTCATTCCTACACGGTTTTCATTCTTTTTGATTTCCTTTGGGATTCCGATAATCATTTTGCTTATCTCTCCTTTTTTTCCTTTTCTAAATTTGCCCCATAAGGACATTGTACACCCTTTATATATGGTTATGGTGACTAAACTTGTATCAATTCCAATGGTCGCGGAAGACACCGCTTAATTTAATGTGTTTTTTCAATTCTTGGATAACCATGCAACGTTTGAAGACACAGACGATGCCTTTGTCATTGCCCCATCCCGGTTGCGATGATTTGGAGGCGACCAGTTCCCAACCCTCGGCCCCCAGTTTGTTTAGTTCTTTGTCCATGCGGGCGGTGTCTATGCGCTTGCCATAGAGACTCATTACATTTATAAGTACCGTTTTGTATTCAAACTTTGCCATGTGGTTCTCTCCCCTTTTTTTAGTGTGATGAGATTAGTTGCACCCCTTCGTGCGCGAGTAGCTTTTTTTTGACATCCAGACCCCAACGGAAACCCGTCAATGCGCCGTTTGCGCCCATGATGCGATGGCATGGGATTATGATTGGAATTGGGTTGCGGTTGTTTGCCATTCCAATGGCACGGGCACCGCGGGGCGAGCCGACCATATTTGCAATTTGGCCGTATGTTGCCGTTTGGCCAAAACCAACATTTGATATCATGGCCACCCACACCGTTTTGAAAAAGCCATCCGCCAAATGCAGGGGCAGGTCAAAGGACTTTCGCGTGCCCGCAAAGTATTCGGCGATTTGTTCGGCGGCGGCGTTTAGGATAGGGTGACTGTCCCTGTGGATACCTGGTGGAGTGTCACCAGCAAAGTAAATCGCGGTGACGCCGATGTCGTCGGCCTTTATCGTTAGTTCCCCAATCGGTGTGTCGATTGATAACATGTTCATGTTTGCATTGTATCATGTATAATGTAATAGTGAGTATGAAAAAAATTCGGTTAATTGCGTTCTTGGCGTCGATGTCTATCGCCGTTTTGATGGTTGGGGTTTATGTGTTTTCGGTGGTTGGGTTGCATTCGTTGGTGAATTACCACACCGATGCAATACATTCGGGTGATCATTATTGGTCGGCGTCGGTGTCCCGCCAAACGATGCTGGGGGTTGCGCGGACGTGGTTGGTGATGTCGTATGTGTTGATTGGTTTGGCCTTTGCCGTGAAAATCGTTGGGTTTATATTGTTACGCCGAAAGACCGAAGACAAGACCACGGCAATAACATTGATAAGTGTTAACAGCACCAATATCGCAATCAAGATTATAAGTATCGCGGTATCGCTTCCCGTTGCCGCGTATTTGGGCTATACCAATGCGACAATGCAGTTAAAGTTCTGGGCCAATTTGGCCTTTATCATCGCCCAGATCGGTATTATTGTTTGGACGGTGTTCTATTTGGTCCGATTGAACCGTGAATTGCGGACGGACACGACGATAGAGGGTTCGCATTCCGAGGTAGATGAGGCTGCTGATACCCACGGCCCCCAATAACACCCCCGCCATATGTAACGGGTCGACCGCATTACCAAAGAATATCCACGGGTTGGACATGGTTGGCAATACCATCTCGGTCACGTTGAATGGTGCCGTAAAGTGCCAATTCGTTCCCCACAACGGGTTGAACAATAATCCCGCCAACAAGAACACGGGGACCAACCAGAAGAGGTTGTATAGGAAGTGACGGTAAGACGGAGTGACCTGGTTCGTTAATATCATGAAAATCGGGATGGTAATTAGGATTGCGTGAACCCAGTACGTTTCCCATGTATAGTAGTACCAGAATTCGCCGACGTACCAGACCTGGATGTTGTTTATTATTCCGCCGAACACAACGACGGTTATCATAAAGTTCATGACGGTTTTATTGTTAAGTAGTAACGCGGGTAAAAAGAGCCAGGTCGCAATGGTACAGACATTGACGGGGATTGCATATTCCCATGCCGCGACATTTGATTCCGCGCCATGTGCCCACCAAATGAACGGGCGTGATATGGGAGAGATAAACAGAATTACCGCAAAGACGATTGTTACGGTGCGGGCGCGTTTCGTTCCCTTGCACAGGTATGCCATTGCAAATGGGGCGATGAATGCCATGACAAAGCCCCATGTATGGATTACCGTACCCCAATCCCAATTTCGATGCATGAACGCAAACACACATACGGTGAACGCAAAGAAGATAGATACCAAGGTATGCAGGATGACCGCACGCCGAACAGAGGGAAACATGCCTTTGTTATATTTGTATCGGAAGACCAGCCACGGGCCAATCAAGGCAAAGAGTGCCAGCGGAATACCAACCACCAATTCGACGACCATTTTACCTAGCCCCCTATGAATTCAAATATCCAAACCGCCGCGGCAATGGCGACACAGAAGAAAAAGCCCCAGTTTGTCATTGCAAAAAATCTTTCGCGCGGTGTGGATTTTGATTTACGGCATTCGATGGTTGCCACAACGTCATCCAGGTAATTGTCGTCGGTTACGGGTGTTTCGGTTGTTGATATCGCGGGTGCGGTGACGTCGTTCCATTGCACCTCGCCCGCGGGCAGTCTTTTGACCAAACGGATTAGTACATATGTTCCCAAGATAAGGAACGCAAAGCCCATTAGGCCCATGGTGAGTAAAGAGACCTCGCCCGCGTTGTTTGGGTCGCCGATGTATCCCGGGGTGCCGCCGTCCGTGAACGTCATGATGTACATGATGGTGACGACGATAAAGTTGTTAAGGAAGTGCATAAGGATTGGGTACGTCATGTTACGGGTGCGCAGGTATACAACGGCCCACAGTATTCCCATAAAGAGTTGGGCCACAGTTTGTTGTGGGGACATGTGAATGAGGCTGAACAAAACCGAGCTGGCGATTATTGATATGACCACGCCAAAACGCCTCTCATATTCGCGTTGGATGGTTCCGCGGAAACAAAGCTCCTCGACAATTCCCGGCATTACCGCGACCGCAATCACGGCCAAGATATACATGCCGAAGCCATCGACGGCGGATTCGGCAACGACCTCGGGCGGTGAATAACCCGCCAAGACAAACAGTTCCAAAAAGAACGCGGCGATGAACAGGAACGAAAGAAAAGCAACAATGGTGATTGCGACCGAGAGAAAGAACCCACCGAGGGTTATTCGTTTGATGTGATAATGTTTTGCGATTTGGTTGCGCGGAATCCCCTGGCCTCGTGAGATGCCGATAAAGGCAAGTAGGATGAAGATGAACACCACGATGGTGAACAGGTGCACAACGACCATGTTATCAAAGTTCAAATCCAATCCAACCGCAATGAATGCCCCCAGGAACAATATCCCTACAATCGCCAAGAACATTTTTAATGATGCCATGTTGTCATACTAGCACATTGGGGTTATTAAAAACAACCGTATTATGCCACGATGCGTTCGACCTCGTTACGGTCGGTCGGTATGCTTTGTGATGGTTGCCCCGACGGTATGTCAAGCCCCCCAGGGAGAACGGACAGGTTACTGCGCTTTGGTGGTGGCGGTGTCTCGGGGTCGGTCGGGGTTGTTGGTGGCGGTGGCGGCGGTGTGCCGTTGGTGTCCGAAACGTCTTTGTCGGGGAACACACGGCGCAGACCGCGCAATAACGGATTAACAAACGGCATTGTCATCCCCGCGGCGGTACCCGCAAATGCCGAGAAGAACAGCGCGGATTGTGTTGTTGGGTCGGGGCTTACATTATGTAGTACGTTTGCGATGGCCTGGCCAGCCGCAGGTGTCATCATCATAGGGATAAGGAGGGCGGTTAGTGCGGCACAGCTGCTGATTAAATTTACCGCGGCTACCCGCTTTGCGCTTTGACTGCCCGAGGCTTGGGCCGCCGCGTTACCCGTAAAGTTCGTTGCAACACCCGCACCGCCAAGGGCAGGCGGAATTTGTTCGGTCGCCATTATTCCCGCGCCCGCCATGCCTTGGGCCAAGAGACTGAACGTTGTACTGGACGTCAGCAACGTTGTCGCGAAAATTGCCGCGCCCGCGGTGGCGGCGGGGTTGTTCGCGGCCTCCATGACTGTGGTCATTATTTCGGACATTTGCGGATTGCGCAGGGCGTTTCGCATGACTTGGTTCCCCAGGAACATTGTCCCAACGGCACCCAGTTTTCGTAAACGCGACATGTCTTTTGAACGTGTATCAAGGACGGCCAGTTTTTTAATCTTTTCTTTTTTACCTATGTCATCGTCGGCCTCGATTTTTTCGCGTTTGAATTCGATAACTTTTTCGCCCGCCAATGCAACGGGAAGGGCGGCCGCGGCGTAGGGGGCCTGGCGCATGACCGTTCGGAAAGGATTGCTGTCGCCGTCCGTGAAAATCCATTGGGTTGATGTTGTGCCGACGCTGCTGCCCAGGGTGTAAAACACCCCTGCGCGTTCGGAACGTTTGCCCTCGGCAACCCTGGACAGATTCATCAGGTCGGCGATGGTGCTGCTGTTATATGCGATTGCCTCGCCCGCACCGCGCAGGAACCATCCTGTGTCTTTGAATTTTTGTTTGATGGTCGGCGGGGTTTTGTCGTTTATTTGACCGTATGCCGCAAGGACTTTTTTAGGGATGATTTTGTCGACGATTTTGTGTCCCAAGGATTTTTTGCCCGCGGTGAATGGGATAGGTTCCTCGGGTTCGCGCATGGCACGTTTTTCGCCCTTTTTCGCGCTCTTTGCCAAGTCCACCTTTTTCTTTGATTTCAGGTTCGTCAGGCCATAAACAATCGTCCCCAAACCCGCCGCAAATTGTGCGGGGCCCATTTCATCGGTGGGGTTCAAAAACAACATTGCGGATGCGATTGCGGCGGTTGGAAGTGCCGCCTTTTTCGCGACTTTGAACGGCATTGAATTTGTAACTTGGTCTTTTTTATATTTAATGAATTGGTATTGGTCGGAATCCACCACAGTATCACGCAAGGATGATATCCCCTGTTTCACCGCGGAAAGTTTCTCCCCCACATACCCTTTTGCCATAGGTGTATAGTTTCGCATGTATCAATGTCAAATTCAAGTAGCAATTTTCATTTCTTTGTGTTAATAATATACCTGTATGATGTACGAACGACAGAATGAGATGCGCTCGTTAAAACTATTAAAGGCCAGCGTTTATTGCACGCGGGTTGAACGGGCGTTGAAGGCATTACCAATATTACTCTCGATCGCCGTGTGTGTTATCGGTATTTTTAACCAATACAATGATTTTATATCGCCAATTTGGTTGGCGGGTTTGGCGGGTTTGGTGTTGGTTGTTGATGCCGTGCTGATGTCTATTGCACGTTGGTTCCAAAATTGGTCGGCCAGTTTAATGGACATTTACGACCATCACGTTTACGGCATCCCGTCAAACAAGTTAATGACAAAACACATGAGCCAGATTGCAATCGACCAATACAGTTCACGTGTCAATGACAAGGACGGTACACGTTTCAAAAACTTTTACTTTGATGCGCGCGTTGATTCGTCTTCCCTGCGTTCCTGTCCCGTGTTTGAAAACCAAAAGCGTCAATTTGTCGAGGAGCACAACCTCTTGGCATATTGCCGAAAATATATGTACATAATTTGGATTGGGTTTTTGGTTGGGTTGTTGGTAATTGCGTCGACATTCGGCGACACATTTTTGAACAGCATCGTTAATATCTTTGTTCCGTCGTTGGGTATCATTATGCTGATTGTTAATTCGTGGATTGGGTTCGAGGAGAATTTGCGCGATTTGAAGCATTGCACAGACAACCTGGAAAAAAAGCGCGTCGAGTTTGCAAAGGGCCAATGCGAGCAAAATTTGAACAGTCCCCAGTTCCTGCGCTCCGTTCAGGACGGCGTGTTCAAGTTCCGCAGTCAAAATGTCACGGTGCCAAGTATATTGGTGTGGATGTATAACCGTGCCGAGCGACGCAAGGCAAAGCGCAAAGCATACGAAACGAACAGCACCGCCCCGCCACGCGCGAACACAAAACGCCGTATTCCGCCGAAAAAGAAACCCGCACCAAAACCATCAAAGCCGCGCACAACCACCACACCACCGCCGCAAAGAAAAGTTATTCGCACGACAACACGTGTTGTGCGGCCCGACCCAACCAAAAAGAGATAGATTTATTTTACCAAGTTGTTTATCTCACGCTGGATTTTAATTGCGAATGTTATGCGCGAAATCAAAATGCCCGCGCCAATAACGGACAGAATTATTCCCGCGATGCTTAATGTCATGAAGTTGGCGAATGAAAAGACCGCATACGAAACGATTTGCAAGAACATGCCGTCAAAGACCAAGGTCAGCCCAACGACCAAAACCGAGTACCCCACCACCGTCATTATGTTTTGTATCAAGCCGAATTTTTTCATATCGATTTCAATGCCAAAGGCCCGCAACCGAATTGGCAACATAATGTGCCAAAACACGATATAACCACCAAATGTGAACATGGTTGCCAGTAGGTGCCTGTTACGCGTTAACCCAACCCCCGTACGGCGTTGGATTACGTGTTGTGTTCGCGTGTGCCATGCGATGTAATAAATCCCCAAGGTGACGGCCGTCAAGATAATCATGCGCCGCGGAGCAACATGTCTGAATTTAGTTTCCCGCATTTCGCACCCCCCGCAATTTGCGTCGTGCGACAATGGTTGCGATACCAATCGCCATGGTAAATGTCGTGAAAAAAGCCGTCAGCCAAACAATGCGCGTGAAATTCGTCCGCGGATGGTTTGCGATATGATACGCGGGGTCGATGAAAAAATCATCCAGCCACGGCATACGCGTTTCCATCCATTGGGTGAAATGCCCGACTTGGGCCGCGTGGTTTTCCAACGCCAATACCTCGTTAGGCACGCGGAAACGCCAAAAGAGCTGTAACTCGCGTTGCCAATCCCAACGTTCAAAATTTCGGTTGAAACATGATGCGTAATTTGTGGTCAGGTAATTAATACGGGCCAGCATCTGTCGAACCTCGTTATCACGGATTTCCTCCCACCGTTCGCGAACCAATTCGACAAACCATGGCTTGTGCATCAGGTGGTAAAACCACACCGCGGGATGATATGCGTCATGAATTGGACGGGCCGCCCAAACACCCGTGGGCGCGGTAAACGTTGGCTCGCCCGCGACGAATGACGTGCGAATTGACCCTGACGATATATCGAAATCCCACGCGGGACCGGCCACGATGCGTTGCACGCCGTCATTGCCTATACGAATCTGGTGACGGACGGACGAAAATCCAACATCACCATTTTTGAAAAGTTCCTGTAACAAGTAATAATCAACGAACGAATCAATGTCCATCACGGCCGCGACCTCGGCCTTTGTCGCAATGCGTCCGTTCGACGATATACCGACCAGGTCGTCAATCCCCTGTAACAACGAACGAAAGTGGTTTATGTGCGGACTGTTTTGATATATGCGGTCATCGTTCGGAAAACCGATAGTATACGGCAGGTCGCCGACCATAACCCAATACGACCCCTCGGGTTGGGAGCTGCGCCTTGGGGGACGGCGGCACATTTCAAACAGGAACTCGGTTTGCGTTGGGTCGTCCGATTCAACCATCGGCAACCGCCCGCCGTCGTTTGCATTGATTTGGTCGGTCAGGAGGTACACGCCGCGGTACTCGCCATTCAGATACAGGTGCACATTCCACGTATTCGGCGCAAACGGCATCCGCAAAAGGCCCGCCAAGTAATACGCGGCATAATTACGTAAAAGGGTCGCATCCAAGGCATTCGATATCAACGTCCATGTGCGCGCGGCATAGTCAGAGTCCAAGATATAACGTTCATCGTGAAATCGGATTTGATACGGGCGTTTTTCGCCGAACCATGCCCATGACGAATTACCCCGTCCACGTATTTCCGCGGGCGCACTGTCGAACATGAATTCGTACTGGGTTCCCGTCATTGATATAAATGCGTCGCGGCGGTTGTAACGGTGGATGCCGCGATACCGGCTGTGGCCATAATCGTTGTCGCTGTCCAGATATATCCGCATGACCGGGAACGCGTTGTCCGTACTAATTGGCGACAATGTTGGACGGACGGTAATGGACAATCCGCCCACCAGGGACGTTATCGTCAACACCACCGCCATTACAATGCCTCTTATCATCTTATTATAATACCCTATTCGCCCGCCATCGTACAATAGATAATCTGGTCAGTCGGGTCCAGGTCGAATGCATCGCGCACATCCAGGGCTTCGCAACAGAAAAACTCTGGGCCCTCCGTCGCCATCCATCCCAACGGCATGAATTTCCCGCCCCCGCCGTTATACGCGGCACAAACCAATTCGGCGGCACAGGAGAATTTTTGCGGTTCGGTGATTCCGAAAATCTGGGCGGCGGTTGCGATGCGTATGTTCATGTGGTTGGATTGGTATGACAGAATTTCTTCGTAAAAACGTTCGGCCCGAATATCCTTTAACAACTTTGCCGCGAACAAACTGATTATCTCGGTGCTGACTATAATACTCTCGACTTTGAATTTTTCAAGGCTGGTGTTATTATTTGGGTCCAGGATTTCCGCAACAACACGGAAAGGACGTTCGTTGATGCCGCACACACGGGACAATTCAATCAATGTCATGAACACGTTGGCATCGTAACGGTCGGGTGTGACGCCGTCGTCGCTTAACACCACCGCCACCGATTTGTCATCGCCACGGGCCAACAGGTCGGCGACAAAGGTCTCCATATCGTCGGCACGGTAATGGTTTATTTCCATTCCCGCGCAATCGGTGCGGAGGGCGTCCATCATGTACTGGCTCTTTTTATTTTCGCCGATTATAAAGAGTTTGTTAGGAATGTTCTTTGGTAAATCGGTCACGGGCAGGACGCGGTCGGTGCGATATTGTTTGCCCCGTTTGCGCATTGTTGCGTTACGTGTTTCGGACAGTACGAACATACGGTCCTCGAAGTTGATTGTCGGCAATCCGTGGCCATAGCCCGCCAGGTATTCGTCGCGCGGCATTGGTTCGATTGGATAGAACTCGCACCCCTTTGACGCCAGCAGGTGCATCAGGACGGCGTACAGCTCGGGGCATATTACGGCGATTGCCAAGAATTGGCCCAATTTGCGATTGTGGGAAAAGAATTGAATTTGTTTGTCGCGCAATCCCTCGATATTCATTTCGCGCATGATGTCGGACGCGCGTTGCGATGTGGTTTCGACGCCGATTGGTGTTTCGCCGTTGAATTCAAATTCGGAAACCTTTAGCACCAGTTTCAGCACGCCTATGAAATCCGCCTCGCAGAACTTGTCGTCGTTACTGCGCCTGTCATTCATTATCAGCAATCCGCGCGCGTTTTCCAGGGCGATTTCCTCTAGCTCGTTCATTGATGATGGGTCGCCTTCACGCACGATTAGGCGTATTTTCCCCGCGGGTTCGTCATCCATATCGGCAAGGCGGGCCAGGAGGTCGGCGCGAACCTCTTCCTTTGATTTATCGGACAGGAGGAGGACGGTGTGGTTTTCGTCGCTCTCCATCAGGTCGGCCAGGATTGACGGTACCTCGTTATTGTATCGCAGGATGACGATGTGGTCAGAGATGTTCAGTTTGCCGCGAGCCCGGCCAATGGAGGTTAGGTAGTTACGCAACAGGTTTGTGGCGAGGGCGATGATGGTACCAGTGAACAGCAACATCCCCACGACGATGACCACCATCCCCAATACGGTCAGGGCCGAATCGTCTACGTTTGCGACGGATGCGGGGACGATAAGGAATGATGTGACGTCGATGAACGCCATGACAAAGTTGTCGTAACCATCGTATATGAACATTGCGACGATGGCGGCGATGACCAAGAACAGGAGGTTCAGGCCGACCAGCATAAGGATGGTCATAATCAGGGGCCTTTGGTTCATGGACACGGTGAATGATGACAGGGTTTTGCGGGTGAAACGTTTGATGATTTTCATACGGATATATTAACATTTATGCGGGCGGTTTGCAATTAATCCTTCTGTTCCGATGAAATGGCCTTGGAGTAATTTCTTCGTAATAGTTCGGGCCGAGGCCGTAGGCCGAGCGTTTGGCCCGAAGCGGAGCCTGGGGGGGGTTTTTACTTTTGTGTTTTTTACTGGGGGGGGTTTTCGAGGGGGCCTCCTTGCAGGGAAAACTAACTTTCCTTCCCTGCGGAGGAGAAAGGACCGTCATGATATTTAGTTTTGAAATAAACACACAGGACAGGCCACTTTCTCTGGTCCTCGGGTGCGGAAAGTTGTTGTTCCCTCGTCGGCCCTGTACCATACAGTAACATGGATTTATTTATGGTCAAGGGGGTTACTGACATTTGTTGATAAATTATTTGCGAGCATACAGTCAATATAACCATTAAGATAATCGACCAACCAGCGGGCGGGGGTGAAATCAATGTACATGGATTTGAGGGGGATGCCTAGGGTATTGGCGATTTCTTCTACTCTGTTTATATATAGTGAAAACTCGTGCAAGTCTTCCGTGTATTGTTCCAGTTCGTTCATATGCCCCCCTTCACAATATACGCCTAAAATATTAGGCAGTCAAGTGTTTGTCCAATATTTTTAGTAGGATTATTGTATGGATTTGAAATTATTTGCGAAACGGTTGGTTGAGTTGCGGACGGAAAAATCGCTCTCGGTGAGAGCGTTGGGTGATGCAATCGGTGTTAGTGATGCATCCATATCAGTATGGGAAAATTGCAAGAGTGTTCCATCAGCAGAGGCAATTTATAAATTGGCGAAGTTTTTTGGTGTGACGTCAGACTTCTTGATTGGGTTGGAAGATTGATTTAGGCCCTACGCACGTTTACCCAACTTTCCTTTGCGTTTGTGGTGGAAGCTCTTTTTGCGGTTTTGGGTTGGCTTTTGTTTTGGGGCGCCCTTGTCACGCATTGATGCGCGTGGGGGCGGCGACATTGTCAGGGCGGGTGCGTCCGGGTTCATGGTGAATTCCGCGCGGGTGATTTTGCCGCGGGTGAAGTTTTCCAAATTGCGGATGATGAACATTTGCGGGTCGGTGACGAATGTGTACGATGACCCCGTTTTGTTCGCGCGCGCGGTGCGGCCGATACGGTGAAGGTAATATTCCTCGTCATGAGGGACGTCGATGTTAAACACGGCCTCTAGATTATCGACGTCTATCCCACGCGCCGCAACATCGGTGGCCACCAGGATTTGGGTGTCCCCCTTGCGAAACCTGCGCATTGTGGCGTCGCGTTGGCCCTGGCGCATGTCGCCGTGCAATGCATCGGCGGTAAAGTTGTTTTTGTTCAGGTATCGCGTCAGTTCATCCACCCGCTTTTTAGTGTTACAGAACACAAGGGCGGAATAATAGTTGCGTTCGGCCAGGATGGAGAGCAACGCAGGCCCCTTGGTCGATTCGGTTGTGCGCACAAAGAATTGGTTGATGTTTGGGATGCCGCCCGCCGCGTGTTCACATTTGACGTTGATTGGGTCGGTTTGGTATTTTTTTGAAATTTCCAAAATTGCCCGCGGCATGGTTGCCGAGAACATCACCGTTTGGCGGGTTTCGGGTACGGATTTCAGGATTTGGTCAATGTCCTCGCGGAAGCCCATGTTCAGCATTTCATCGACCTCGTCCAATACCAGCATTTTTAGGCCGTTTAGTTTCAATGTTTTGCGCCGCATGTGGTCCATGACGCGGCCCGTTGTTCCCACGATTATTTGCGGGCGTTTGCGCATAGCCGCCAGTTGGCGTTCGATATTTTGACCGCCGTAGATGCACACGACCTTTAGACCGCGTGTGTGTTTCGCAACATCCCGAATCTCGCGTTCCGTTTGAATTGCCAATTCGCGTGTCGGGCAAAGCACGAGGATTTGGACGTCCCCGTTATACAAATCCACCATGTTGACGGCGGGAATTCCAAAGCCGCATGTTTTGCCGGTTCCTGTCGGTGCCTGGGCAATTACGTCCCTTCCACCCAGGATATGCGGGATTACCGCGGCCTGGATTGGTGTGGGGGTTTCAAATCCCATGTCGACAAGAGCCGTTTTAATTTCGGCGGTTACATCCATTTCGTTAAAGTTAATCACCGCATAGGGTAACATCCTTTTCACGGCATTGCAAGGAGATTAGAGTTCAGAGTTTAGGGATTAGAGATTAGGGAGATGCTAGAGGCCAGTTCCCTGGACCCCTGGGGAGCCCGTGGGGGTGCTGTTTTCGATTAAAACGCGGTTGGCGGTGGATTTGATTTTGATTGGGTTGGCGACCTTTTTATATACGAATTCGCCGCCCGGGGTAAAGATTGTAATAGTTCCGAATTTGAAAATGCGGCCGATTACGGTTATGTTGACCTTCATGTCCGTGGCACGGTTTAGGGGGATGTTCAGGACGGTGAGCGACAAGATACCGCGTTTACCCAAGATGCGGGTGTTTGTAATAACGACTTGGAGGAAGATGTAGCTGAATAAATCCCTGATGAAGAAAAACAGCGGAATTATTGCGGGGCCAAATGCAACCGCGGCGCGGACGCCCGAATCGGCGTTTGGCATCCAATCCATTGCGTAAAAGCAAATCACGTATGCCGTCCATAGTAGTGTGTAGAGGACGCTGTCCACGAAGATTAGTTTTGTGCGGCGTGCACGCAGCAAGACCGTTTCATTTTCCGCGAGGGTGTCGAGATAGCTCATTTGGAATTCTCCTTTTTCTTATCGTATCACATGTGTGTTGATTTTTGGGTAATGTTTTCTTCGAGTTCGGGCAGGCCGCTGATTTTGAATTGGCTGCTGCTTATCATATATTTATTGGCCCCGTCGCGTTCGCGCTTTTGCGGGTTGGTAAAGTATAGTTCAGTCCAGCCCTTTACGACCACGCCCATGAGACTGTGCATGCTTAAGAAAATCCTTATCTTGTGGAATGGGGTGATTGTTTGTTCGTTGTAGAAGCCACTGCCCTTTGGGAGAATTAAATTGACAGTGATTTCTTGGCGTTGTTTTTCCTCGTTCCAGAGGATGAGGCCTTGGAAATCGTCACAGCATGGGACAAAGTTGTGGATGCCGTCTTCTTTGTCCAGGCGGAAGTTGATGAATTTGACCGCGCCGATGACGTCCCCGACGATGACCTTCATTGGGAATTTGACGGTTAGGATAGAGTATGCGGAGATGTCCGCACGCACGTCGTCCATGTTTATACCGTTGTGGCGCATAAAGAATTTGAAGTCCATGCGTTGTTTTAGGCGTTCGGTGTAGCGTTCGGAGGTGCGGAACATTAGCATGTAGTCGTGAAATTCGATAATCGTTCGGTTGGATGCGACAAATTGGAAGTTACGAAAGGCCTCGGCCCGTGCGTTGATGTCGTCGCTGTTTTTACGGTTGACTTCGGATTGTCTTATCAGGAGGAGGCTGAAAATCGCGCTTTGTATCATTACACCCAGGGCCAGGACGTTTGCAATCAGGCGGGCGGTTGGTGTTTGAATCATCTCGACATCCGGTAAGAATGCGGACACGACGAAAAGCGCGACAGTTACGACAACGACGGCAATAACAAAGAATAATGGTATACGGATATTCATGTAACCATCATAGCATTGTTTGGGCAGTTTGTACACATGTTGTCAGGCGGAGTCTTTGTCTTTGTCCTTTGTGAAGCCGAATTTTGATTTGACGGAGCCGATGAAGTTGTTAAAGGATTCGGTGCGGTGTTGACGTTTTTGTTCGCGCGCGAGTTGTTGGCGTTGTTGCAGGTAATCGTCAAGCGAGCGAACCCGCGCAAAGTTGACCATAGGAGCCGAGCGTTCGCGTTGCAGCATTTCAGTTACATCGCGTATGTCCAGCCCGTCCAGTGTTTGTATAACCATATCACGGTCGATTGGTTTGATTTTTTGCGGTAGGATTAGTGCGCCGTCCTCGGTTTGGCCGAATTCTCGGGTAGTACATTCCTCGTCACAATAATCGAATATGTTGGCAAAGCAGTTTTCGACGCTGGTGGCTATTTTTGACGCCATGAGGTCGCCGTAGTTTTGTTTTTGCCCTTGGCGTTGTTGGTAGTTTGCGTGGGCACCCCTTTGATATTCGTATTCGTCACGGACACCCGTTATTGGCAATGTTTCGTAGTAGTCATGGATTAGGTTCCAATTCGAGGCCTCGGCATTGACGTAGCCATCGTCATTCATGTGAAGTTTTGGGCCCGGAATATTCACCGTTGTGCGTGGTGTCATTGAAAATCCGTCCGTCAGACCGCTGGCGATTGCCCTTTCTGCTCCTGTGGCACCCAAGTATGCGCTCCATTCATTGTTCATCATTTTTAATTCCTCCCTTTGAAAAATTTGCGGCGCAGTATACCACAGCATCGGGAAAAATACAAGAGTGAAATATTTAGAGTTGTTTAAGACCAGTGAAAGTCGATTTCAGCGGTGGATGTTCCGTTGAATACCGTGAATTCACCGTCCGTGAAGGTCAGCATTGGGCCGGTTATGACCACGCGGGCGCGGTGTGTGCCGGTGTGCAGTATGGTTTCCCAAGGGGCGGGCGCCCAGTGCCCTTCTTGGATTGACCATGAGGATACATTAATCCATTCCGATGACCCAGGGCGTTGGATGTACAGGCGTGTGTGGTGGGTGATGAATGTCATCATCGGCGGTCGTGGTGCATCCCAGCGAAAGGTGCGGTTGTCCAAGCGCAGGTTTTCAATTGGCGGCATTTCCGCGCCGTTGACGTAGACATCGAATGTTGCGTAGCCAACGCCACTATACACCGTGAACGTGCCCGCGGCATATGTGACAGCCGAGGAATTTTGTTCGACGCGTATTGTGTTTAGACCGGGTGTGAATGTTGTTGCGTGAGAGGGACTGAAACTGCCTCCCCCGCCGCCACTGCCGTGGTGGGCAAATGTGTTTGAACCCGCGCGGCGGACGGAGGTGTTGAAACCGCTGATGACGTTGGATGAGTCCCAACGGATTGTTCCATTATCAATACGAAAGTTCGTTGGCGGGGGCGGTGTGGATTGGACGATGGCGACATCGAAAAATGTTGGTTCCGAGTCGGTATATATTGTCAGTTGGTTGCCGTTGAAAACATTCTGGGCGGTGTTGATGATGCGGAATGTGTTATTGCCCGCGGCCAGCAGGCGGAACATTGCGACGTCTATGGACGAGCGTGCGGTTCCGAGGAATGTGTAGAGGGTGCTGGTCTCGTGCCTGGCGTAGACCCTGCTTGTAATCACGTGCCATGGAAGGTTGCTGTCCCAGCGGAGGACGTCCGACCCCGTGTGTGTCCATGTTCCAGGGGTCATGTGGATGTTTGTGGGGGCGGGGCGTTGTAAGGTTGTGACCGTGAGGTTGACCGTTGCAGGCGCGGCCGTTTGTCGGGTCAACACATGATTTTGCACGGTGAACCAGGGCGTGGCATATTCCACGCGGATGGTGTTTGTTCCCGGGGTGAAGTTAAATTGAGCCTGTTCAAGCCACATGGAGCCGTGGCCCGTCGTTACATTTACGAAATCATCCGACCCCGCGCGGCGGACGGAAACATCCGCAGTTGCATGTGACCATCCCGTACCAGGGTGTGTCCATTCAAGGCGGCCGTCGTTTACAATTCGCAGGTCGGCGGGTGCGGGATGTTGTGTGTCGCGAAATTCCATTGTAAATTCGGCGAACGCGACCGCGTTGTCGACATAGACGCGATTATCGCGGACACCGACCACGTGGCCAGTTCCCATAGAGCCAAAGCGGAATGTGTGGTAGCCAACGGAGAGTAGACCCGTGTTAATACGGAATGCGTTGCCAACGCGTGTTAGTATTGGTGAGGCGTCCACGAATTCGTCATTGAACAAGCGGTAGGCGCGTGTCTCGGGTGTCAGGCCGCCCATGCCCAGTTGCGGGCCGTCGTTTGACCAATACCCTTCTATGCGTATGTTTGTCGGTACTGGGCGGATGGCGGATTCAAATGTATAGCCGTTGTTGCGTTGCAGTCGGATTGTTTGGCGCGCGTTATTCACGCCCAGAGTGAGGTCAAGCCGTCCGCCAGAGAGCGGTACGACCGAGGCGTAGGTGTAGGTTGGTGGGAGGAGGCTCTCGTGGCCACTGGGCAATGAGAGTGTTAGGCGGCCATCGTATTGAACCAAGTCCGACCATGTCATTGGGAGGTCGGCACCCCATGGCATAAAGGCGGGTGCAAAGTGCGCGCGGTTGTTGTGGATAATTATAAAGCGGTTGGCGGTGAAAGCGGTGCGAAAGGTGGCGTGATTGTATAGTGCCAGTTCATATTGCGCCCAGAATTGCGCGGGGTTGGAAAATGAACCCATTTGAAAGTCGGGGAACACGTCTCGGACGTCATCGAGTATTGAATTCAGCATATCCATGTTTTGGGACATGCCAGTGCCGTATATTTGTTCAATCAGTTCAATTTCGGATGCGATAGATATTGTTGTGAATGCGCGCCAAGAGTCGGACGTTGCGTAGTATACCCCCGTGATTGTGCCCCCGTCGTGGTCGTCGTCGCGCGAGCATCCCGTGAAAAAGAGGGCGATGGGTATCACCAAGAGGATTGGTATGAGTATGGTTAGTTTTCTCATGTTACTCCTTTTCGGATTTTTCGCCGAGTTGGGTTACGATTTCCTCTGACACATATTTCATGTATGCGGCATCGCGGTTAAAGGTGGTTTGTGATTTTTTTGCGCGGAGTTGTTCTTGTTTTTCCGCGAATGGGGTTTTAGGTGGTTCGAGGCCAGCTTGGACTGCTAGGTCGTAGATTTTCCATTTGGCTTTGTTGCTTAAACCACTGGCAAAATTCGTCCAGTTTGTTGCGGCGACATCGGCCAGGTCGAATATCCTGCGGCGGTTTAGGGTTTTTGCGTATGATGCGGCGATGTAGCCCGCGCTGGCCAGTTCTTTTAATGTTGTGTTTGGGGTGAGTTGGATGTTGTTTTCGGGTGTCATGGTTTTAGTTCCTTTTGACCTTTTTAGGAGTATAGCACAATAAAACCCCAATTATCAAATGGGGGTTTGTTGAATTTTTTAGTAAAGCAATCGATTGGCATTTATTCTTGCAATTTTTCATCTCTCATAATATTATTATGGTATAATCATTTTAGTTCTAAATGTCGGGAGGAATGTTATGAATGAGGATAGAAAGAGAAAAATTCGTATAGGATTCAATCTTCGGTTGCCACTTTCTTTGATATTGATTGGTGGAGCAATATTAGGTGTCGGCGGCTTTCTTTTGGGAATTGGTGATATTGTTTTAGGGATAATTTTCCTTCTTTTTGGATTTGGAATATGCTGGGGAGGCGAATTCTTAACCAAGGAAGCCATAACGGATAAGTTGAACTCTCTTAAAGATGAAGTTGAGCAAGCATCCTATGATGGAGAAAAAATTGAAGTAGTCATCGAGAAAACTAAAATGCCTCTTTAAGCCGTTTTCTGATAGCAAGAGATTAACACCAAAAAAAAAGCAGACAGTGTGTCTGCTTTTTTGAATGGTAGTGGCGGGCAGAATCGAACTGCCAACCTCAGGGTTATGAATCCTGTGCGCTAACCAATTGCGCCACGCCACCACGTTTTTGGATAAGAATAACACCTCATGATACAGGATTTGTATAAAGTTGGCAAGTTATTTGTGATATTTTTCGCCGCGGGTGATTGTTTGGGCGCGGTAAATTTGTTCGATGAGGATGACGCGGAAGAGTTGGTGCGGGAGGGTTATACGGCCGAATGACATGCGTTCGTTGATGTGTTGGGAGAGGGTTTCGTGGACACCGTCGCTGCCCCCCACCACAAACGTTATTGCAGACGTTGTTTGCGAAAGTGTGTTCATACGCGCAGAGAGGCCGTCGGAGGTCACGAGAGGGCCATTGATGTCGCAAAGAATTACATGTCCGCGTAGTTTGGTAGTAATTTCCCGTGATTCGTCGCGCGGGTTTGATTCGCGGATTTCGACAATTTCCATGCGGCAATATTTGCCCAAGCGTTTTTGGTATTCGGCAATTGCGTCCGACCAAAATTTTTCCTTTAACCCGCCGACCGCGACAATACGAATTGTTAACATAAATTATGGTACCACAGATTAAAAGCAATTTTCAAAGTGTTCGATGCGGTGGTTTGGGATGTGTCCGTCGATTTCGATTACGTCGAAGCATGTGTCCCTTTTTGTATATAGGCCGTTGTCGATGAGCCAAGCGGTTGCAACGTTGCGAATCTTTTTTTGTTTTGATGATGTGACCGATTCGCGGCCCAGGCAGAAGCCGGTTCTTCGCCACTTGACCTCTATGAAATGAATGCGCTTTTTGAATTCGGTGATGATGTCGATTTCGCCCAATTTGTTACGCATATTCACGGCCAAAATCTTGTGGCCAGCGTTACGCAGGAAGCCCAAGGCGATGGCTTCGCCCAGTTGGCCAGTTTCACGTGAGCTGCCGCTTTTGTACATGTTTTATTGTAGCATCTCAAAGATAAAATTAAAAAACTGATATTTCCATCAAACCTCGGACCACGTGTCTATAAGTGTGAGCATAGCTCACAAATTTTCGGGAAGGTATTGACATTGGATGTATCTATTTCTATAATAGGACAATTCAAATAGAGGGGGGCGTTGAAATGTTGAACTTGAATATCTTTATCGTTATGTTGGTGATTGTCGCCGCGGTTTTTGCGTCGCTGCCCCTTGTTGCCCTGTTGAAAAGACGTGCCGACAAAAAAGTTGATTGCGCGTTGGCCATAGAGCGCGAGTTGGGATTCATTAATGGTGACAGCATTGTGTTAGAGGGCCAATTCAGCTCGGGGTGTCGTGTTACCCGTGTGTTCAATTCGATTGTATTTGGTATTGGGTGGTTTTTCGGGTACAGGGGCCTGCGTGGGCGATTGGTTGTTATGTCTTTTGCCCCGTCCACGATGATGTTGTTTATTCAAAGCGGTACAGGGTTTGATGTCGATGGCATGTTTGAGAACCGATTTATGTTTGACAGGCACAAAGTGAACCTGGCGGTTGAGCGTGTGAGCCGTACAAAGATATGGGCGACCGTTAAGATTGGCGAGGACAAGACACGTAAGTTGTTCTTGCGCCTGCCGAAGTCGTGTGAGTGTAGTATTGAACAGACATGCAGTCTGCTCTGTCGCTTTTCACAATCCGTTGCGTAATGCAACCATCAACAATTCCCCCCAAGGCTAAAAGGGCCCCCGCAAGGAGGCCTTTTTTGATGATTTTGGTTTTTTGTTAGTCGAGTTTTTTGGACAGGGCCGCGAGTTCGTTTGCCATGTCGGCGAACATTTTGTCCATTGGGTCTTCCACAGGTGCAGGGGCGGGAGTCACGTGTACAACGGGCGCGGGTACAGGGGTCGCCTCGGGTACCGTTACATTGACAACAGGTTGTGGTTGCGGTGCGGCCTCGGGCGCCATTACTACCACGGGTGCAGGAGCGGGTGCCGCATGTATGACGGGCGCAGGGGCCATTTGTACAGGTGCAGGCATGACGACTTCTGGTGCCGCTACGTTAACGATTGGCTGGGGTGCCTCGGGCACGGTGACGTTAATGACCGGTTGGGCCTCGGGCACCGTTACATTGACGATTGGTTGCGGTTGCGGCGCGGCCTCGGGTACCGTTACGTTGATTATCGGTTGTACCTGGGCGGCTTCGGCGGCTATTGGGGCCGCCATTACGGGTGCAGGGGTTGGGAGGATGGCGGGAGCAGGTGCAACAGGTGCGGGAACTGGTGCAGGGGCCTCGGGCATCGTTACGTTAACCGCGATTGGTTGCGGCATTTGTTGGATAGGTTGTGGGGTTGGAAAATTTGTTTGGGTGTGGATTTGGTTGCCAAGTGCCGAGATTTGCGGTTGGAGTTGGTTGGCAAGTTGTCCCACGATTGCGGAAATTTGCGGTTGAAGTTGGGCCGCGGTTAATTGCGCCAATACATTAGGGTCAATGGCAGGGGCGGCGGACACAGGTACAGGCATAGGAGGAAGAATAGGAGCAGGAGTTGGAGTAATAACAGGTTGTTGAACATGTTGAACCGACGCCGCACGTGTTGCCGCGAGGATTTCCATCAGAGGCTGCATTTTTGAGTTTGCAAGAACCTCGTTCAGGGGTTGCATTCGTTGTTGGGTTAGGATTTCGGTGACCTGGAGCTGGAGCTGGTTCAGTTGGTCGTCCGTTTTTGCCTGGCGCATTGAGTTCACCAATTCCGTGATTTGTGATTGCAGACCCTCGATTTTTTTGTCGACAATTTCCATTTCCATCTTTGTCTCCCCTTTTTCAATGACAGTTTCCCTTGCGAGTTCGTTTATCATATTCTGTTTCGTTTCTTGGATTTGTTGCACGGATTTTTCCAGAGCATTGTACAACACGTCCGCATTGGCGGCCATTTCACCAATTTTATCGCTTTGGTCCTTTATCATTTGGAGTTTTGCGTCTTGGGCGGCCGTGAGCATGTTGATTTTTTCGTTTTGCAAGGTTAGGCCAGATTCAAGGGCGTTTTGAACACGCTCGTTTTGCAGGTTTAGGCTTGATTCAATTGTGTTTTGAACACGTTCGTTTTGGGCGCGCATATTGTCCTCGAACGAGAGTTGCAACATGTTGAAGCCTTCGTACAGTTCCTGTTTCATTTGGGCCAGTTGCTGTCTGTCTGTGTATTCGTTTACCGACTTTGCGACGACTTGGGAGGCGATTTCCTCCATTTGCTGGCGTTTTTGAACCAGACTGTCGTGAACGCGCGCAAGACCCTCTTCAACATTTTGTTGGAGTTTGGTTATTTGCTCGCTCTCTATTGCTGGTTGCGGTGGTGGCATCACAACCTTTGTCGTCGGTTGTGACGGCGATTGCATAAATACCACCTTTGGTTTAGGCGTTGGTTTGCGTTGGGCCCCCAGGCGAAGCAATTCTTGCTTTGCCTCGGCGGCGGCCGCCTTTGCCCTGGCTTTGACGGCCTTTATCTCGGCGTCGCGCAGTTCCTCCAACGTCGGTTCGATTAGTTCATTCGTTCTGCTCACTTTTTCCACCCCCATGGAATTTTTTTATTTGCTCCCTTTCGGTTTTTGCACATTATTTTGCGTTTAACGCAGTGACCTCGCCTACCATTTCCGAGGCCGTTGTAATTGCCGTCTTTGCCTTTTGCATTGCATCCATCGCCATGCTGCGCTGGGTTGCGTCTTGCGGATTCATTTTCGACAATTGCATTTGTGTTTTGGCGTTGTTCAATGCGGCGAAGGCCTCGGTGATTGCTTCTTTTGCACTTGCGCGTAGTGCGGCGATGCCTTTGCCTTTTTTGCGTCCCAGGACGACCCATGCCACGGCGACAATCAGCAATACGGCAAGAAGACCAATCCCAGCATAAATCATCCAATCAGACACTCCGCCGTCCGTGCCGCCCGTTGTGCCTGCGCCCGTGCCAGGGGCACCCGGGCCACCCGGAGCCGATGGGTCGGTTACGCCTGGCTGGCTTGGCTCCCCGCCTGTTCCCGTTTCGCCCTCTACGTCTATGCGGTATTGGATAGCGATTGGCAGAGAGTTGGTGTGAGTTGTGCTGTTCCCCAGGGCAACTATGATAATCGTGTGGGTGCCCACAGGCAGGTTCAGAGTCGTGAGGTTCAATGTGAGAGTTGTTTGGACGGGACGAAGTTCGCCATTAATTGTAATCAGGTAACCAGCGGCGCCGTCGACCGCATTCCATGAAAGGACACCGTTGACAATTCGTACATTTGTTGGCGCGCCGATTCGCGGAAGGTTGTCGTTTCCGCCACCGTTTGTGTCATCGACAATCAGTCCGTTGCTTGCCGCGGTTAGGTCATCAATTTGCGCCAAGATATCTTCGCGAGCGATTTGGATGGCACTGTTTTGACCCGATAAAATCATTGCATTTGCGGCCGACATTTGGGCGTTGAAGATTGCAACGGATGCATCGGTATAAGCGGACAGGTCACGGCCAGCAAGCATTGCGACCAATTGTACCAAGTCGTTTATTACCACCAGTTCGTCCACGGCGGCGCGGAATGCGTTGTACATGTCGCTGGCCTGTTGTTCCGTTATTGGTGTACCGATTGAGAGGAATTCGTTAATCATGTCTTCGGCCGCGAACATAACGGTCATGACAGCCCAGAAAGAGTGCGCGGTATAGTTTGAAGGGTTGACGTTGTCGAAGAAGTCCTCTATCAGGTTGACCAAGCGGTACAGGTATGTTCCAGGAACGAAGCCGTCGTCTATGTCCCCAGCCGTGATTGTGAGGTTGAAGACGTCACTGCCTGGAGAGTTGTGGAAGTTAATCATGTCGCCCAGAGCAACGATGACAATTCGATATGTTCCAGGGCCGATATCCATCATTGCGAAGAATTGGCCGAGGTTGATGCTTGGAACGTGCCATGTGATTGGTTCGTATCCGACAACGCCCGGCAAGTCATAGATACGAATCAAGTAACCAACGGCATCACCGTTTGATGTCCATGACAGTATTCCGTTCGCGAATTGGACGTTCGTTGGGCGTGGCAATGGTGTTGTTGGCAAGAGGTTTCCAGAGTCCAATCCAACGCGTGCCGTGCGCAGGTCAGAGTATGCGCCTTGGATTGTTGAACGTGTGAGTCCCTCGCCCGATGTTTGTGCATCGGTTACCCTTGCACGTGCGTTGTTCAATGCCCCATAGAACGTTGCCCATGATGAAGGTGTGAAGTCGTCTTGGGACAATTCCGCAAAGTATGCCTCGTATTCGGCAACCAAGTCGAGCAAGTCGCCAAAGTAGACCAAGTTACCGATTGCGGCAATCAAGGTAGATAGTGCAAGCGTTGGATCGGCACCAGAGTCACCGTTTGCAATTTCCCATGCAGCATCCAGAGCCGCGGCGTATGCGGCGAAGCTGTACGCCGTGTAGCGGAGGTTGCTGCGTGTTGTGTGGTTATCGAGGAAAGTTTGCAAGTTGTCCAATGGGTCCGCGGTTTCGTCGAGGATAACCAGTGGGAAGTCGTCACTGTCGTATGAGTCGAGGAAGTCCACACCATCACCGATTGCGACAATCACGACCGTGAACACGCCGTAAGGCAATGCAGGTAGTAATGTTGACAAGTTCAGCGAGTTTGTCGTAGCAACAACAAGGCGGTATCCAGTTACGCCAGGGATTCCATAGATACGAACGTGGTATTCAGTTGCCTCGCCCGTTGAGCTCCATGTAAGGATGCCGTCGGCGAAAGCGATGCTGGTTGGACGGGCCAGTTGAGTTGGCTCGTTCCCGCCGTCAGCCGTTGTTAGGTCGCGGCGTGCGGCACGGAGGGCGTCGTACATTGCGCTGACCTCGCCTGCTGCTATGTCTTGGCTTTGGCCCAGGTCAAGTGCATCGGCCAAGAGCATGTGTGCAGATTGCAATGTGTTACGCAAGTTGGCAAATGATGCAGGTGTGAAGTCGGTTTCGACAAGTTGTTCAAAGAACAGTTGGTATGCAGTTGCAAGGTCAAGCAGGTCACCGATATAGACAAGCGCAGAAATTGCGGAAGACAGTTCGGCGAGAACCTGGCCCGCGGTTGTTGGGCCCAGGTATGACCCGTCAACCATTCGGTTTGCCAATTCAAGGGCGTTTGCGTAACGGCGGAATGTGAATTCCGTGTAACGTCCCTGGACATGTGGAGTGTGGTCGAACACGAATATTTCGAGCAGGTATTCGTCGCTGACTTCTTCTAGTCCCGTTATTGCGTTGCGTATTCCTTGGGCGGCGGCCGCGATTGCACCCGTCCCTGCGTCCGCGTTATTTACCACGGTTTGACCGTGCGACATTGCCGAGTTCAATGCGGCAAGCGAGTCGGATGTGAAGACCAGCGGGCCGTCAAGTTGGGTCTGGGCATCGGCGAGCGCGTTGCGCAATGGGCGCAGGTCGATGATGTAGGCCGACCAGTTAAGTTCGGTCATCAGTCGTGACACGGTCGCAGGCAGCAACAATCCATCGGAAAGTTCGGCACGAGTGTCAGCAACGGCGGCAACCAATCTGTTGAATGTTGCACGCGTATAAGGAAGGGTGTTATTCGCAAGTGCGGCGGCGTGATAGATTGTAAAGTCTTCGGCCGCGCGCAATGCATCACGCAGGTCGGTAATGTCGACCAGGGATGCGATTGCATTACCCAAGCCATTTAACACGTCGGTTGGGTCGCCCGCAACAGAGTGTGCACGTCCCAGCCAGTATTGAAGGGTCGTGATTGAGCGTCCCGAGTAGTTTTCGGCACGGTTTTCGAGGATGTATTCCGCCTCGTCAATCAAGAATTGCAATGCACTGTGGTCGAATACCAGGTTTACCAGGAAGTATCGGAATTCTTCGTACATTTCGATGAACTCTGTTATTGTTGGTTCTGGGTTACCGGCAATCATGTTCATTGCGTCTTCTTGGAGTGTCCAGAAACTTGCATCGAATTGGACGAAGAGGTGCATGTTTGCCTCGAACCAGATTGCCTCGTTCAACAGTGCGCCAAGCAATGATGTGTCGACACGCAGGTTTGCACGTGCCTCGGTCAAGTCATTAACCGCACGTGTAAGTTCGTCGATGGTCACAGGTGATGTGCGGGCGACAATTCCTTGGGCCTCGGCAACGATTGCGTCAAGTGCATTAAGCGTTGCAGGGATGTAGAATGTGCGGGCAGGTGCACGGTCGAACAGCACGCCCTCGAACATTTCGCCAAGGTGTTGGTCAATTTGGAACAACAGCGATTCAAGGACAGCACGGTTTGGAACAAGCGCGGCCATCGCGTTGATAATTCCCCTTTCGGCGGCCATGAGTGCCTGGACACCTTCTGCCCCGCCTTCTACCGATTCGTATACGTCTTCGGCCAGGGCGATTGCGTCCTCTAGGTTGGCAATCGATACATAGGTAAACAGACGTGTGAGTTGAGTGGTTGCGTTGACGATGACCAGACGCAGTTGCGCACGGTCGGTTACAATTTCGTCAAGTGCGATTTCCAAGTTGGCGAGTGCGGTTGTTACGTCCTCGACCTCGGACTCGCGGTTGTCGATTACGGCACGTGCGGCACGCGCGGCGACATCCAATGCCTCGAACGATGCGGCGGTCATGTGTGTTGGGTGCAGACCACGTGCGAATAGATATTGCGTCAGCAATCCCCCGACATCGGCGCGCAATCCGTTAACCGCGTTACGCAACATTGTGAACAGGGTTGTAACGGCGTGCGGGTCAAGGTCGATGCCGTTATTGATACGGTCATATTCCATTGCCGAGAATTCAGAGCTAACGTGAGCCAGTGTTGATGCAAATTGGTTCCATGATTGTTCGTCGTACCTGTCCGCATATGGCAGGAGAAGTTGCGCCGTAGCAATTAGGTCGCGGAGAGCCTGGGTGTCGACTTCTACGTTTGCGATTGCCTCGATGAGTTCGTCAAATATTAATTGCCAAACATCAATTATGCGTAACTCGGCATCGTTCATGTCTGCCAACATGTCGGCAACAAACTCGGCATCCGCAAGTGCGTCTTCTACCGTTTCTACCGCGATTTTTAGACCCGCAAGAGAGGCGGTCGTATAAAATTCAGAGTTTTCAAGCATTCCTTGGGCCACGGCCAGTACCTCGCGGATACGTGTTGTACTTACCGCTTGGTTTTGGCGGATGTTTCGCAATGCATCACGAGATGCATCGATTGCCGCCGCATTATTTGTTGGGCGTGTGTCAAAGTACACAATCCAAGCGGCGTTCAATTGGGCCAAGAGCGCGCCCCAAGTGTTGTTTGAACCGTCGCCAGTTGCGGCACCCTGGGTGTACATGATGAATTCGCGCAATGAACCGTCGGGGCGGATAAAGAATCCAGCCGCGTTCACGGGTTGTCCCGTTACGTAATCCACAAAGGCACCCGTTGGAATGAATTCCGGCCCAGTTGTTGGGTATTCAGGGTTTTCAATCATCACAGGGCGGATGTCGGTTCCCCTGCGGAATTGGGCGTTGTCGTGCCTGTGCTCTATGTATGTTGTTACTAGTTCGATTTCCTCGGACAACAGGCGTCTGTCATAGATACGTGTTCCGTATGCACGTGCAAAGTTCTCGATTTGAACGATGAATTCGCGGCGGAAGTTAGCACGCATTTCGCGGTTAGTCATTGCATCAAGAGTTGCCTGGGTCGTGTGGGCAAGTGTATAGCCACTAGCAGGTGCCGGCCCGGATTGACTCTGGATGATGATTTGGGTCATTAGCTCTCGCGTGTTGTGGTCGAACAGGCCCCAGTTGAAGATTTCAATTGCGCGCGCATAATACACGGTTTGGAAACGGTCGATGTTAATGACAAGTGCATCAATTGCGTATTCCAATGCCGCGATTGCATCACGCATTTCATCAGCGTTGTTTGCGGCGGCGGTTTCAAGGAAACCACGTGCATCGGCGACCGCGATTATAAGTTCGTTTACCCCACCCGTGAAGTAAACGGCATCCGCATAATCGTCAAACACACCAGGGTTAAAGTTCAAGAGGAGTTCGGCGTATGCAATACGGTCGAGCATCATAGAACGTGTGAACATGTTGTTGCGTATGCCCGCGATTGCGGCCAGGACATTGTTACGGACAAAGTCACTTAAGAAGACCGGAGCCCCCGCATTTACCAATGTGAATTCGTCACCCGTCAGAACGACGATACCGTCAAGTGCCGCCTCGGCCGCGTTACGTGCATTGATAAGTCCTTGTGGTGCGTCCCCACGGTCAATTTCCGAGGTGGCTTCGTTACGTAATGCCCACAGGTGGCGCAACAGAGCCACGTTTAGGTTTTCGATGACTTCGTGGTATCGGTCATAGAAAGTGATTACAGACAAACCAGTTGCGTCGATTACGAATGGTTGGCTTAAGACCGCGCGTGCCTGGGCCAGGGCCGTTACGACACCCGCATCCATTATTGAACGTGATGCGACGGTGGCAACGATATCACCCAAGCCAGTACGGTTAAATTCAATTCCGTTGAACGCCATGTTCAACGAGTCAAGCAATACTCTTTTTTGGAATACCAATGAAGCGTCGACGTACATGTCGTCGTTTTGGAAACCGCTCTCGGCGCGGAAATCGTTGGCCGCGGCAAATGCATTTTGCAATAACCATGATGTGTCAAGGAAGCTGACGGGCCCGGTTTGAATTGTGAATGGGAATGCATTATGTCCCGCACCGCGTACCGACAATACATTTTCGGCACGCATAATTGCGGCGTTCATTCCACTGTGGACAAAGTCAAATTGCATGTTACGCAGAGCAAAGTCAAGTTGGACGGCGGCCAATACCACTTCCCGCCCCGTAGAGATTTGATGCCCGCTGCCTTCCCATGTTAGGTCAAGGCTCTCGGTCGTTACGGCATTGCGCGCGCGTGTGCGTGCGGTTGCCATTCGTTCCCATGTTGCCGTGTTGAATTCCGCACGAACCTCGCCCAGTTGGTTTGCCACAACGAGCAGGCTTTGGATAGTCGATGTATTCACCCACATGTTTTGCGGACGCACGGCCAAATCCAGTTGGTTAAGCGCACTTGTAATTTGTGGGTTCGAGAAGCGGTTTGAATTGTCCTCGAGAACATAGCTGGCATGGTTGAACGCAACCTGGACCTGGCCCCAGTTTAGGTATACGGTGTGCAGGAACATTTCAATGTCCACGCGTGTTGGCGGCCATGTGCCCCCTCCCGCTTCCGCCGTAAAGTGTGGGTGCGCAGGCGAGTTAATCAAGAAATCACGTGCCCAGTCGATGTAAACTTCTTGGACAAATCGTACCATACGGGCCAAACCTGTGCGGTCGCCGCGAAGGTTACGAACGGATGTAAGGATACCTGTGTATGCCCTGTCGATATCGTCGATTGTGGCATTAAGGTCGGCCAGAACGGTGTCGGCATAGTTCAGCGCGTCTTGGAAAGCCGCAAAAGTAGTAGCAGTCCAGTTTTGCGGAACGTACCAACGACCACGTTCTACGTTAGAAAGTTGGACAAGCGAAGTCACATCAACAACCATGTTGCGCAGGTAAGGCGAACCATTGTTGATAGAACGGCGCGAGTTCCAGATAGCAGGGTTAAATCCAAGTGCAGGTGACGAACCGACAAAGAGGGAGGATGCGAAACGTGTGTCCTCGCCAACAACGTCTGTGCCCGATGGGAAGAATGCGTTCCTGTTGGCTACTGGGGTTATGCCTACCGCGTTAACAACACGAACAGGTGTCGTTGCGTTTGCGATTGCCTCGGCCCAGGCCGCGAGGTCAGTAATTTGCGCGGCCGTGATTTGTAATGGCAGGGCGAGGCCGTTAGTCGCCTGGATACCCGCGACAGGGTTATTGTCAGTTAGTGTCACGCCCGAGAAGAATTGGATGTGGCGAACCGTTGGTCGGGTTGCCTCGGCCTGGTTCGTCAATGCAATAGGCGCGGCCAATCGTGTCATGTTAACAGGCGTGCCCGCGTTCATGGTCGATGCAGAGATGCTGTTGTTAAATGCGGCGGCATGTTCCAAGATTGTCGTTGCCGTTGTTCCCGCAAACTGACCGATTAATCCTGCGGCGTATGAACCTTGGCCAAGGTTGTTTGCGGCACCCGTACCAATCGTGTTGGCAGAAACGTTACCGCTTGCATACACTTGGCTGATTGTTGTTCCCGCGGGACTGCTTACGCCTATTAAACCACCCGCAATGGAGAGTGCGTTTACCATTGAACGTGTGTCGGTTACGTTACCCGAAGCGAAGCTGTTTGTTATGTGACTTGGTCTGGTTACTATGTGACCGACCAAACCACCTGTTCGTCCCGTTACCCCGGTCATGGCACCCGCATTCAATACGGATGTACCGTTGACGTTGCCGGTTGCGAACGCCCTGTCGACAACTGTGCCGGCCATTTGTCCGACCAATCCGCCGACATCAACACCACCCGCAACGGTGACAGTCGTGTATGATGCGGTGATACGGTTGTTACCCGCACGAATACGTCCGACAAGTCCGCCCGTGTAATTTCCACGTGATTGAACGGTACCATTTTGGACGGCGACATTGTGTACACGTACACCGCCGTCGGCGTGCCCAATTAATGCACCGACCTCGGAACCTGTTGCGGGGTTTGTGCCCGTCACGTTGATTGCGACGTCGCGCATTGTAATGTTGCTGATTGTTGCGCCCGCAACGTAACCGAACAATCCGTAAACGCCGAATTGGTGGTTGAACGGTGTTGACAGTCCCGTCAAGCGATGGTTACGTCCATCAAGATTTCCACCGAAGCTGGTTGCCATTGTGCGGCCGATTGGGTTTGACCACTCGCCCACCGCGATGTTTGAACGTATTTCCAGGTATTGTCCAAGGAAACGGTTTCCCGCATTTACGGCAACCGCCAAGTCGCGCAATTCATCAATAGCATTTATTTGGTGTGGATTGAAACGTGTACCATGTTCAAAGATTGGCCTTGGCAAGGTACGCAGGAAAGGCATCCCGTTGTTAATTTGAAGGTCAGCCGCCGCGCCCGCCATACCCAGGTTCCATGTTGCGGTTCCACCACCGCCAGCCAATATAGGTGTAACAAGGAATCCAACGGCCGAATAATGTGCAACGGTCGTTAGTGGAGATGCAACCCCCAACTCGTCAGTTTCAAATAGTTGTGTTGGGGTCATTCCGTCACGAACATTCCAAAGTGCGCCCGTACCACCACGATAGCGGTTGTTTTCGCCCGTTGGACGTGTTGCAACGGTTGCGTTCCCCGAACCGAACACGGCCGTGGAACGAATGTTTGCCGTTGCGGAAATGGTGTATGACGAGATGGACTCGCTCAAGACCGCCGTTCCCTCTATTCGTACGGTTGCGCCCGATGCGGCATCGGAACGACCGATGATACCGCCCGCACTTGTCCATGCGGCGGCCCCTGTGTTGTTGTTATGTGAACGGATTGCACCACTGACGATTACTTGGTTAATTACCGTTCCGTTGATTGCATTACGCCCGATGATACCACCCGCGGCACCTGCGGCTGCGTTTGTTGCGTCAATGAAGCTGGTTACATTACCCATGGATGCGACATCGACGATGAGAGAGGCCTGGGTGTCTGCCTGCCCCACTATACCGCCCGCAACACCCAAGGAGTTTGCGATTGTCGCCGCACCGAATTGTGCCGCCGCAACCGAACCCGTATTCCACGAGTTTTGTATTGTCGTACCGCGCGCAACACCCGCAATACCACCAACCGCATTGATGCCCATCACGTGTGCGGTTGTCCAGTTATTTTCCAAAAGGATGCTTGTATTTGCGGCCGTGCCCTCGGCAAAGCCAACGATACCACCAACGGCCGTTTCTCCGCGGATATCCGTACCACCCGTTACCGACGAGTTACGCAAAATGGAACCCGCCCCCAAACGACCTACGATACCGCCGACGTTGTTGCCTTGGTTCACGGTTGCGTTTACATTGGAACGAATAACACCGCCGACAACATGCACGTTATCCAACGTGGTCGATACCGCGTGTCCAATAAACGCACCAACACTGGCACCTGTGCGTTGTACGATGTTTGGCTCTTCGATTGTCAGGTTTCGGATTGTTGCGCCCGTCGTTCGTCCAAAGAGTGCCCGATAGTTCGTATCCGCAGTATTTACAAGGCCGCGAATAGTAAACCCACCGCCGTCAAAGTTCCCGCGGAAATCACGCGCAGGTGCGACCGATTGGTTACCAATAGGAACCCAGTGCATTCCGCCCAAGTTGATGTCGGCCGTCATTCGGATGTGCAAGCCATCGAAATTTTGTGTACCGTCATTAACGCGGTTACGCAGGCCAATCAAATCGTTAACATTGTTAATCAAAATTGGGTTGTGCTGGTCACCTGGCTGGCCTTCTACCGGTGGGCCCAGGTTTTCGTCACGCATCCATTGCAGAACAGGAAAACGACCAGGTTCAAAATACCAAACGTTTGCCAAGTCCCAATTCACACCCTGGATACCGAATGTTTCGATAGAGAAAATCGAAGGCACGGGCGGTGCGGCAATTTCGGGACGCGAGTTTATACCTTGGATATCAAATCGGATGTGTGCATTCGCAATACCGCGCCAGTTATTTAATACGTGCGCCCCCGCAACGGTCGATGCCGTAGACGGGCCGATTGTCATGTCTTGGTTAACGATGTTGGCAACCGAATCAACCGATTCGCGCCATGACTGGGTCGTGAGTGATTGACGACGAACCGCATCACCGACAAAGTTCACAAGGTAGCTGACGGTGTTCATTCGTACCGAACTGGTGCCACCCCATGCCAAGTTAGACCCGCGAACCATCGTGGACCCAACAACGTTGCGGTGGATGCGCAAATCCATTGTGGACGATGCACCAACAATACCACCGACCAATAATTGCGGAACGTTACTTGCGTTGTTTCCGTTTGTTGCGACCAACCATATATCACCCGAGAATAAGTTGTTTTCAAAAATCGAGAATCTACTCCAATCTGCGAGACTGCCCGCTATACCCCCAGCGTGACTGTATGCCACAACGTCGGATGTAACCATGTTGTTACGTACATGCACACGGCCGCTTGCGTGACCGATGACACCGCCAACGTGGTGTCCGCCACCGCGCGGCCCCGCCGTGTCGGCCTGGTTGTTTACTTCGGACGTGACCTCGGCCATTGTTGCATTTTCTTCTATAAGGATATCTCTTGCCATACCAACGATACCACCGACAATGGAACCGTGGGTTCGGCCTTGGGATTCACCTCTGACAGGGATACCGTTCGATGATGTTCGGATGACGTTGTTGAAACCTTCGGCTATACCGACCAAACCGCCGACGTTTGCATTTGGGTTAGTGATGACTACTTGGGATGCGACGTTGACACCCTGGGTACGTGAACGGATTTGGAATGTTTCCCCCGCAAATGTTGGGGTTCCGTATACATGGACATTTTCCATGGTCAAATTGTGGGCCGAGAACCCGACAACACCACCAACGGCCGGGTTGTGAACCCCCGACACAATGTTTTGGTTCATATTACCCGCAGGAATGTTAACAGGACGTTGCAAGTTATTTCGTGCAAGTACATTGACATTTGGGTCCTCTACCATCAGGTTACGGATTGTCGCACCATGTACGTGACCAAAGACACCTGCTTGGCTGCCTGCCGTTGCGTTTGTTACGGCGGCGTTGTTTACATTAATACGCAGGTTGCGCAATATGTTATTTTGGCCATCAAATGTACCGCGGAACGGCGCGGCCATGTTGTTACCAATAGGGGTCCAGTTCGCGTGCGAAACCATGTTGATATCCGCACTTAAACGCACGGTATATCCAAAAAAGTTACGACCCGCGTTAACCGCATTTCGGAATGAAACCAATTCCGACAATGTGGCAATGTTCAATACCATGTTTGTTGGGTGTACGCGCCATGGGTTGTTAATCAATACCGGCAACCCCGTTGGCAATGTGCCCTCTGGCGGACGCCATTCGTTTTGTCCCTGTGGGACGTTATTTGGCGGTGCCATCCCCGCCAACCAAATTGTGGATGGTGTGGTGATTGTTGCACCCGTCATTATGTTCCAATTAAAATTCGGCGCAAATCCAAAAACGGGATTTGCAACAGCCATGCTGATATCAACGTGTGTCAAATCCAAACGGAATGTATATGGGATTGGGTTAAAACGCGGAAAGCGGCGTTCTTGGCCCGCGGTAGAGTTATTTTCTAAACTTAAAAATTGGTTACCGCGCGAAACGTCTTCGGCCGCCATACGGTTAAGCAAGTTTCCAAATATAGCAATTGGGTTAGTGGTGAGAGAGCTGATTGTACCGAATTCAGGGGCAATCGCCGAGTTCACACCAACAAAATCAAAAGCGGTCAACGAAACCGAATTCATGGCGCGGAATCCCGTACCATAAACAAAGCCCGCCATACCAGCCATACGTACATTGAAAAGGTCGGTTGCGCCAATCACCGTAAATTCGTGTTCGTGGCGTACCGTTCCGCCCGCATAACTGTTTGTGACCAACACACCGTTACCCTGGACGACACCAATAATCGCACCAGCCGTATGTGTTGTTGCACCACCAAAAGATGGGGCAACGGTTCCCAAGTCGCCTGTACCAATTTGTCGACCCGCACCGCGAAGACCATTTCGTCGGCCGAATTGTGTAAGGTCTCCTGTGAAAAAGCTGTGACGGACTTCTGCGCTGTGCAACGCTAACTCTACATCTGTTACAATTCCCGTTCCGACCTGGGCCACTATACCGCCCGCAATGTTTGTTCCCGCTTGACCTGGGGCACCACCTTGGTTACTTGTTGCGTTGTTACCACCCGTTCCACCGTTTCCGCCGCGGCCATTGATTGCCGTGATTGTTGCCGATGAATATGTTTCTTCGATTATATTGTTTGTTCCTGTCAATCGTCCGATGATACCACCGACGATTGAATGACCACCCGCGCCACCAATACCACCGTGCGCGGCCCGCTGTGCTGTGTTCCCTGCACCACCTTGACCACCGCGGCCATATATGTCACCGACCATTGTACTGCGGCGCACGGTTGTTCCATTTGAACCAATACCAACCAAACCACCAACGATGACTTGGCCACCCGCACCACCATTCGTACCTGTACGGTTGGTCGTACCCGTTTGTGTGGTTTGACCGCCGTTACCACCCGCGCCGCCTATTGCGACGATGGTACCCGCGATTTGTGAATTTTCAATTACTGTGTTTGTTGCGCGTGCAACCAAACCGCCAGCGGTCATTACCTGGCCCGCGGTACCGTGACCACCTGCGGCACCGCCCGTACCGTCCGTTCCGCGAAGACCGCTCATCCCTTGGACGGCGATTTGCAT
Source organism: Bacillota bacterium (assembly GCA_009784555.1). GTDB lineage: Bacteria > Bacillota > Clostridia > Christensenellales > UBA1242 > WRAD01. The sequence continues at coordinate 38,677 of WRBO01000008.1, forward strand.
GGTTTCAACCCGAACGTTTCGGATTGTTGCGCCATCGGTGGCCCCAAACAATCCCTGGTAATTCAATTCATCGGCGGGTGTACCCAACTGTTGTGTCGACCCCAGGTACAAATTCCGTATAACAAAAGGATGCGGGTCGAACGTCCCGCGGAATGGCGCACCCGGACGCCCAATAGGTATCCAATTGACACCCGTCAAATTCATGTCGCGCGCCAACCGAACGGTTACGCCTTCGCGATGGGCCCCCGCACGGACGGTTTGTGCAAACGATATAAAGTCGGTTTCGTTGTTGATAGTTTCAACCTGGCCTGGTGGTTGCGGTGCGGCGGAAAAAGTATTTCGATTTAACGTTCCCGACAACACCAAACCAAGAGCCACACAGGCACATAATAAAAAGGCAGAAAACCGTAACCTAAAGCGATTACGATTCCTGCGCTCTGCTTGGTCTATTTTCGCCTCTAACCTTGACAGTTCCTTATCCAGTTGTGTCATTTTTCCTCCGTACAGCACGTGACGCATGAAAACAATTCGCGCCCAATGTGGCCTTATACAATATAATGCCACACCATATATTGTATCTCCAAATGATTTTGACATACATTATAAGGTTCATTTGACAAAGTTCGCGATAATGCCTACTATAAATGTAAAGGGAGGGTTTCATTTATGAACTTCAAAAAGATTTTTTGCATCTTGGTGTTGGCAGGCGGCCTCATGGCAATCCAAATTTACACAACTTTGGCGGGCGCATTGCAATATTCAATCAGCAACCCGCATAACTTTGGCGGCGGATGGTGGTGGCAACCAAACCTGGACACCGCGCGCGGATTATTGGCGGTTACGTACTTGTCGATTGCGGCAATAGTTACATTAATCGTCTTGGCGGCATTTCATTTCTGTGCCTCGTCACGTCGGGCGAACTTTGGCCTTGGCCTTTCGATGATGATTGTATTAATTGTAACGTTCTTGGTATCTCTGACGGGTGCGATTCTGGGCTTTACGGGTGACGAGGTCATAGGGCCCGAGGTCAGCATCCTGCAACTCCCATACGTTGGAATTATTTTCGTCGTTATGATTATGGGGATATTCAACTTTGCCCTGCGTAACCGTTTCCAATCAACCACGACCGAGGCCACGGCACCCACGGCACCCCCCGAACCAATCGCACCCGAAGCAACACCAATCGAAGAATTGGATGAAAAACTGCTCGCATTGAAATCATTGTACAAAGACGGAACATTGTCCGAAAAAGATTACAAAATATATGTAAAAAAAGCACTGGATACCGTGATACAATAGTACATGGAAACAACAAACAAATCACTCTTCCGCCGCATGTTGGTCGCATCTGTTATTGCACTCTGTATAAATGCGGCCGTTGCAATTGTAATTGTTTTAATCGGAAACTACAGCCAAACCGAATGGCGTATCCTTGGCACCTCTATCGCCCTGTTCGCGTATTGTATCGCCCTGCTCTCTTGCGTTAATTATTACAATGAAAACCGCGGACCCAAAACCCTTATCCATACTGTCGGCTCTGCTGCGTTTTGTTCGCTGATGGCTTTTGTGATTGTATTGGCAATTTGGAACATCGCCACAATCACGTTTGAATCCCTGTCGCTCTCTGCCGTCCTATTCCTGTTGGTAACCGTTCACGCGGCATTCGTCCTACCGCTCCGCAACGCCGACCGCCGCATCACAATGGTGAAAACGGCAACCCTTACCCTCTCTGCCATTGCATCTTTACTCTTTTTGGCCCTCATATGGTTCGGATACTACGGTGACTTTATACTGCGACTGCACTTGGTCATTTTAATACTCTTGGTCTTGGGCACAATCCTTATCCCAATACTGGGTCACATTTTCAAACTGCAACCCGAACCAGATTCACATAGAGATGACTTGGCGTCCCCTGGTGGAATCGAACCACCAACAATTCCTTAGGAGGGAATCGTTATATCCATTTAACTAAGGGGACAAAAAAGTGCTACTAGCATAGCACTTTTTTCACTTACTCCGCAACAGCTTCAACGGGTTCTTCGACTATTTCGATTGGGGCGCCATCGGTGGTTATGACTTTTTTGTCGCGGTTGAATATTTTGTAAAACGCGGGAACAATCAACAGGGACATCACGGTTGCGTACAACAATCCACCAATTGTAACAAGGGCCAATGGTTGCATCATCGCACCGCTGGCACCCCATCCGATTGCCATCGGAATCATGGCCAAAACAGTAGAGAGCGCGGTCATCATAATCGGACGCAAACGTGTGTTACATGCGGCAATCAATGCCTCGTCAACCGAGAGACCGTCTTCACGGGCCTGGTTAACGTAATCAACCAACACGATGCCGTTGTTGATAATAACACCCATCAGGATAAGCAAACCAATCATCGCAACAATCGAAATCGGCATCCCGAATATAAGCAACAACAGGAACCCACCGGTAAACCCAAGCGGAATGGTGATAAGCATAATGAAAGGTGATTTGAACGAACGGAAGATTGCAACCATAACCAAGTACATCAGAACAATTCCACCCAAGATTGCCAAAATCATCTGCCCCATTGTTTCGGCCATTTGTGCAGCGAAACCGTCCTCGACCGGGTGAATGTTTGCAAACACGGCGGCGTTATCACGACGCAGGTCATCCATCATGCTGTCAACACGACCTTGGACGGCACCGATAACATAACCGTCAAGCAAGTCGGCCTCGACCGATGCAACAATTCGACCGTTTGAACGCACGATTGTAAAGGGACTGAAATTCGTATCAATGGACGGGTGGATACCCTCTATTTCAACGATATTTTCCATAATCAAATCAACGACCGCACCCAAACGTGCTGTTGTTTGTGCCAATGTTTCCATTTGACCGTTTGGCAAACGAATGGTTGCGGTGGATACCGTAACGGTAACACCACTGGCCGCCATCATGTTCATACCGCCATCTGCACTTACCGATACGTTCGATGCCAAGCCTATCCTTGCCGCATCTTGTGTAATACCCATTTGCGCCAACATGTCTCTCATTTCTTGTGGCACCAATCCCCAAATAGGTCCAAGGTCAATGCCTGCAACGCCATCCATGAAATCTTCGACTATTCTGTGTACATCGTGTGCGGCACCTAATGTCGTCCCGCGATAGTTATCAGCCATAGTAACATCAATCATCAGGTTAGGAATCCCACTGCCACCCATTCCGAACATGCCTGCCATGGCACCCGCACCAAAGTTCATACCAATATCGGCACCCGCGCCAACACGTGCGCGGATTCGTGTGTATAATTCCCCTGTCATAACGTCTTCAACTATGGTAAATATCCCATCACGCGTAACAAACGGTACTGCTGGGTTTTGTGCCATGTTGCTGATAATTGGGTTTGTTTGAACGGTGATGGAAAAGTTTCCCGTGTCCTCGGCCGGCATCAATTCCACGTCATTAACGACAAAGGCCAAAATCAAACTCCCGATAAACAACACAACGGCGGCACCAACGGCAATCCATTTCTTTGCAATTGTGAAACGCAATGCGTTGTTGTACCAACGGTCGGCCTTTTCACGCAAACGGTCAAACCACCCATCGTCCCCCGATTTCTTTGCAGCCAACTGTTCGGTTGCATTGGCAACCAGGTCATCGTCGGTTGCATCAACATCGGCAACCAACTTTCCTGCTTCCTCGACTTGGGCCGCGGCCTGTTTTGTTTGTTTTGTTTGAATTTTGAATGCGGCAATAATAGAAGGCAAGAACACAATGGCACAAACCAAAGATGCCAACAGCGAGAATATAATAACCCAAACCATGTCCATAAAGACTTCCATCATTAACCCGGTCACAAAGAACATCGGCGCGAACACGGCAACGGTGGTAAACGTCGCGGCCAACACGGCACCAAAGATTTGGCTTGCACCCTTTATGGCGGCCTCGCGGCTGCTCATACCTTTTTGTTTCAATCGATAGATATTCTCGACAACGATAATGGAATTATCAATCAACATCCCAACGGCCAACGCCAAACCTGCCAAAGACACGATATTCAATGTAATCCCCATAAAGAACATCAGGATAAATGTACTAATAACCGACAACGGAATTGAAATACCAATCGCAAGGGTCAGCTTCCAATTGCGCAAGAAAACAAACATAACAAAGATTGCCAAAATCCCACCTATTATAAGGTTGGTCATAACGGTACCGATACTCTCGTCGATCATCTCGGCCTGGTCCATTTGGACATTGATTGCAAAGCCTGGGTTTTCGTCTATCAATTGGTTTATCGCACGAAAGATATCCGCAACAACAACGGTCGTAACCGCACCCGATGTTTGTTGGATGGCAAAGCTAAATGATTGCTCGTTATTGAAATATGCAAAACCTGGCATATCGGCAAAGCTGTTCGGACGCGGTTGGGTCGCGGTTCCTAAAATAGACCCGGTAATTTGGGCAACACCTGGGACCGCGCGGATGGCACGGGCCATCGTGTCATTGTACCAGTCAATTGTGGCCAACTCGTTAACGGTTGGGGCCGCGTTACCGACCGCTTCATTATATATACGGAAAGATGTCGAGAACGTCAGGGCTGGCATCATGCTTGGGTCGATACGCGTCATGAACGGCATAGGGTTAAAGAGGTTCGTCAAAAAGATATTCTGCATCCCCATCATGGTCATACTAACCTCAAAGAAAGCCGCGTCAATATCAACCGACGAACTGAACTCTATGAACGCCATAATCATACCGGGCGCGGTTGTCGTTTGAATATCGCGGAAACCATTGATTTGTGATATCGAACTCTCAACCTCGTCGGTAATCATCAGGGTATCTTCCAACGTGATGCTCCAAAAATCTGCATCGTCGGATGTCAGGCCTTCGTTACGGTTGTTAACCGCTTCTTGGTCTGTGCTCGCAACAACAATAACGAAAGGCAAATTCATGTTGGGCAATAACTCGTTATTCATACTGGTCAATGCAAACACACCAATAATCAAGACAACCATTATCATCACAAACACGGTGTGCGGACGACGAACACCGAAGCTGGTCAACCCGTTTTCGCGGATATTGTTGTCCATCTGTTCCTGTTTTGCAAACTCCATCTATCTCTCCTTTTTTAATTCACACAAAAAAACACATGCAACGGACATTATACATTAATGTCCCCGATTTAACAACAAAAAAACTTTGATAACCAAAGTTCCTTTATCCTGATATTGTGCGTTATGCCTTGGTCACATCCGCCATTTGCGGGGCCATCGCGACTGGCTCTTGACCTTGTTCATCACCAACCATCTCCGCGCCTGCCGTCAACTCTTTCCATGCCAAGTAATCTTCAATGCTCATTCCCTGTTCTTCTGCGGCTGTCAAATCCGAACCCTTGTACGTCAGGGTCTTTCCAAGAACCTTTGTTCCTGTGTACTTACCGTAAACCGCACCTGCCAACTTGTCGCCGTGTCTTGCCATTAAACACACTCCTTGTTTTGATTTCAAACATTTTATCATATCTGCCACCCTGTTCGGGCGACCCTAATCTTCATATATGTTATGCAATTTACGACCTTATTCGACGGTCTTTAATGACGTATTCATATCTGTCTTGTGAATCTTTTTGAACAACAACAAATCCGCCAAAGCCAAGGACAAAAACGACAGCACCGCCACAATTATCCAAACATACCAATTAACATATGATATATCTCCGAACGCCAGGTACTCGAACACCCCTGCAATGGTAAAATACCCAACGGGCAGCCCAATGACCACACCAATAATGGTCAACATAAATATCTCGCGGAACACATACCCAACAACCTCGGTGTTGCCGTATCCCAATACCTTTAGTGTGGCAATTTCCCGCCGCCTCTCCTCGATATTAATATTGGTAATGTTGTAAATCACCATCGCATTCAACAACACGGCAAAGATAACAATGATGGACGAAATCGGCCGAACCGCACCGATGATTTCTGGGTCGGATTGTTCAATGGAAAATGACAACGCCATCCCCATGAAAACCAACGCCGTCGAAAACAACATTGAAAATACGGTCATAAAAAACCGAACACGGTAACGGAAAATATTACGCAAACTGGACTTGTAACGGAACGGCAAACGCCTCCACAACGGCCCCATTCGTTCCAACAGGATTTTCCCACCAACACGCGGCGCACGCGGGCGCAACAATGCCGCTGGTGGTGTAACACGCACGATTGCCAATATCGTAAAGTACGTAACACCAACGGTAAAGCTCAACGTCAAAACCGCCGAAACAATCCCGAAAAAAGGCACAGGCGGTAATCCCGACGGAATGGCCATGTCATAATACTGGGCAATGGCATTGAAAATTACTGGCCCCACAACAAAGTGCCCCATCAACACCCCCGCGGCATTCCCAACAACGGCAGCCGTCAGGGCAAACGAAACATAACGAAAAATAATATGCCCGCGCGAATATCCCAACGTCTTGAACGTGCCAATCTGACTGCGTTCGGTTTCTAACATTCGCGTCAACGTCATAAACACAACCAAGCATGTTACCAATATAAAAAATGCTGGAAAGATATATGACAACCTGTCAATTCCGTCTGCCATCATTCGCATTTCATCCATGGCCTCGCCTGGAACTCCGCCGCCCTCCATATACTCCATGGACTGGCGCATACGCGGGGCCAACGTTCCCACACCGCCGACCAAAGATACGGATATCATCGTCATCGCAGCGATAATGAACATCCTTATCCAATTCCCACGAAACATTCTATTGATTGATTTGTGATATTTTCTCAATGCCATCGCTCACCACCCTACCATTCAATCTCGTCAATGCTCTGTGGTGACTTGTTTTCCGCAATCTCGGCGACCAGGCCATTTTTCATGGTAATCACCCTGTCGGCCATATCGCGCAACGCGCCGTTGTGCGTAACCAATATTACGGTCTTACCCTGCTCTTTACAAATGGTGTGCAACAACTTCAAAATCTTCTTCCCCGTCTCGTAATCCAACGCGCCCGTAGGCTCATCACACAGCAACAAACTACTATTCTTCGCCACACTGCGGGCTATCGAAACACGTTGCTGCTCCCCACCACTTAACTGACTTGGAAAGTTTGCCGAACGGTCTGTCAACCCAACGGTCTCTAAAACTTCAATCGGGTCAAGGGGGTCTTTACATATCTCAACGGCCAACTCTATATTTTCCAACGCCGTCAAATTCGGCATCAAATTATAAAACTGGAAAACAAACCCAACGATGTCACGGCGATACTTGGTCAGGGCGCGTTCGTTCATATCATGCACGGCCTTGCCGTCAACAATTATCTCGCCCGCCGTCGCATTGTCCATCCCACCCAACAGGTTCAAGAGTGTCGTCTTGCCCGACCCCGACGGCCCGACAATAACAACAAACTCCCCCGCCGCCACATCAAAATCAACCCCCTTCAACGCGTGCAACTCTGTATCGCCAACCCTGTATGCTTTTGTTACATTCTTGAATGATACAAACATGACCTCTCTCCTTGTTGTAATATCAACCCAAGTAGTATATCATAGGTCTATGGTCATACCTCACAGATTTTCGTGGCAACATTTGCTTATCCTGGCTTTGGTTGCTGTATTCACCATCGTGCTTTGCTTGGTTATGCGCCGTCGCTCCGAACTCGTTCAACGTATTGTATTCATCACGCTCGGCGTTACTGGGGTGGTTGTTTTCATGTTGCGATGGTTGTTCGGATGGCACAACATTTTCACCATTGCGGAATCGGGGTGGCGCGTCGGCGGCGGTTACAGCCTCTTTCCCCTCGAACTCTGCCACTTTGGATTATTCATCCTTATGTTCGCTGCAATCTTTCGTAAACGATGGCTCTTTGTATTTGCAATTTACGTAAACGTGTTTTGGGCGGCCTTTGCTTTCCTGGCTTTCCCACGGGGCTATATGTATCCTGTGGAAACAAACCCGCTCGGTCAATGGATGTTTTATGATTTCTTTATTATCCACACCCTCCTAATTGCCCTGCCTATTGCCTTTATCGTTTGCGGATGGTACCGCCCTAAATTACGCGATGCCCTACCTGCGGCCATCATGTTGTTGCTGACTGGTCTTGGCGTATATATCATCAGTGTCATCTTCAACCACATTGAACTCTTTACACACGGCCTTGCTAACTATATGTATACGGTCTATCCCTCGGGCCAACCCATACTGCAATGGATATTTGATATCATCCCAATTCCCTTCGTGTTCGGCCTTCCTCTCATACCTTTATTCTTTATCCTTTATATTTTGGTAACATTACCATTCTTGAAAAAAGATGAACGCCGCGAACAATGGCGCGACCTCTGGAGCCGCGACAACCTAAAAACCCTCGGTTTCAAATCTTATCAAAAACCGGAAACTCCACGCAGTGTCCGACGGCCTTAAACTCCCGCTCGACAACCTTTTCCCATTCGCGATAAAAATCGGACAGTGCTGGAAACTTTTTAACCGATGCAATCGGGTTCCGTGACGTGAACTCGGCCTCCTTGGGGGTCAGGTACTTTGCCCCGCGATTAATAATGTGAAAATTCGACTCTATCTTATCCAACGCCTTCACCAACCGCGCCTCGGGTGTTTTGGCGGCATTATACTCATTCCACAACGCACCAATCCACTCTCCGTACTTCTCGGTCAATCGGCATATGTTCTCGGTTTCGTGCGACGTTTTCTTTTGGCGCGTTATCGGGTCTTGCGACTCCACCGCACCGTAATCGGCCTCCATGTGCAACTCGCAAATATCATGATACAAACACAACCGTATAACCTTCTCCATGTCCAGCTTCTTTAGCTGTAACGCCGAAGCCAACTCCACCGCATACATGGTCATAACAAAACAATGCTCTGCCACCGTCTCGGCATATGCTGGACTGTTATCTGCATAACGCTTAACCTCACGAATGGTCGCTAACTCGTTAAACAACTCCTCGCTGTCATTTGCAAAATTCATGATATCGGCGCGCAACAAATCAACATACCCGCGCCCCGCCATCGACAACCCCTCCTGGCACGGAATCTGCTTCATCTTCTGAATAGCCAAACAATACTCAACCTGTTTCATGAAATCCATAACAAACCATTATAACCATTGCAACGAAAGGAACAAAGTGAATAATTCAATTATATATTGTTCGCATTGTGAACTGTGCTATAATACATATACGTGGGGGCGAAATGGTCTCGACGGACGAGGAAGGGTTTGTAAAGCAGGCCGACGGGCGCGGGTCGCTAAACACCGCAATAAACCTTAAATGCAGACAATGCAGACTTCGCTCTTGCTGCCTAATTAATAATTAGGGAACAAGAACACCCCTGGACAGGTTTTCTCACTTTTCACCACCCAGGGCCAACAAAGTGACAACGCGTTCCATATCCCGGCAAGAGGTGTGGGTCACGCAAACATCTTGCCCCGTCCATACATTCGGTCACGAAGTTTGTATGAAACGGTCAAACACAAAACAGTGACTAAGCCTGTAGAAATACAAACAGATAGTCGTTCGGACGCGGGTTCAACTCCCGCCGCCTCCACCAAGAAGAAAAACCCCGCAAGGGGTTTTTAATTGCAAAAGTAGTTGTGACCCTCCTACTGTATTGTCACATTCTCGATTATTGGGTAGTGTATTTCTGACTGGTTCAAACCGCCTATGATTAGACCAGGTGCCGTCCACGGCAATGTTTGGGTGTGCGAAATAACAACATTCGTTAGGTGAGGGCGATAAATGCGGCCGCTACCCTGACCAACCAATCCCCCTGTGTTTCCCGATGCCGTGATATGTGCATTAATCACACGGGCATGTTCAATCGTGCCCATGTTAAAACCCACAATCGTTCCGACATCAGCATGAGGGCGTTCAAAAATATTAATCAAAATTTGCATACCGCCAACACGACCAATGGTGACATTGGTTATGGTACCGCCGTTCCATCCCGCGATTATACCAAAAAGTGACATAGCGCCTGTGTCTTGCGACGACCCGAACAATATTGCGTCTTCTTTTCTTAAATTTCTGATTGTACCATTGTTGACCCCGATAAATCCAAAAGCAAATTCCCATGCTGGTAACTCGGTTGTAAAAATTCGCATTCCACGAATCGTGTAATTGTTGCCGTCCAATATTCCATTGAATTGTGGAATTGGAACCCAATCATGTCCCCATGGCATATTGATGTCGGCCATTAATATAAATCGCCCATTTGGGTTGTGGCGGATTGCGTTCAAATCATCGAACGTGTTTATTGCGGTGAAACCTGGGGGAATATCTGGCGGAAATTCCGCAACGATTGTGACGTTTAATGTTTCGGTCACATTGGTCAATTTGTTGGCGTAACTGACACTTGTGACCGAATTTGTCCCCGATATAACGGCACCTATCATAACGTATTGGCCCCCATGTATTGCGAACAACGGCGACCCACTGTCACCTTCATATGCGAACGCCGTATGCCTAATCTGGTCATGAAATGTGTGTAACGAACCATCCTCTGGGTGGCGTGTGAGCATACCCACACCGATTGCCTCAATGACCCCAGTAGTGCGATGGGTCGCACTACCAAACTTTGCAACTTGCATGCCTGCTGTTTCCGCCGCATCTTCTATCCATTGTCTATCTGGTGCCTGATATGTTACGGGAATAACAATTTCATCCTCTCGATACATATGCGCCGCTGACGATGTAAATTCCCATTGACTCTCGTCATCAAATGGTATAAACGTGGCGTCAACCGTGTCATTAAAATACCATTGTGCTGGTGTACCGATGTATCTGCGAAAGCCGCTGTTATTAAATACGCGTATCCCTCTCCTGGCCACATGTGCATTTGTTATAATCCCACGGCGATTGGTTTCATTGCATATCGCCTTTGCCGTTATTGTCCCACCATTGCCATTTTCGCGTATGATATTCCGACCGCCATGTATTGGATTGCGACTGCTGGCCAATGTTGGGATTTCGCCGATTTCAAAACCAATCGCATATTCTATGTTTGGTGTTAACCATCGTAATTGTTCCAATATTTCCGTGACGTAGTTTTTGCTTTCTACGGTAACCCTAACCTGATTATATTGTGGGGTCAAACCAACACCTATGACCGAATATTGTGATATCAATGCCGATGCCGCGTCACGAATATCGCGCAACACGTTCCATGAAAAATCACGCATAACATATGTTACATCTGGGTTACGTTCTTCAATACGCTTGTCATTTGTGACACCAATATTCAACTTTCCGTCATCGTCATACCAAACACCCGCGAATTGACCATGATACAAACGTTCGCCATTCACACGTGTGCGGTATCGTGACATGACTTGTGAAAAAACGACTCCTCTAAAATCTCTTCGTACACATGGTTTGTATTTTCATTGTCCAACCATATCGACGGAAAACACATCACCACCGATAATATTGCCCCCATGCACATTTTGATTAAAAACCCCATTTATTTACCCCCTTTGTTTATTTTCAATAATATAACAAAGTTCGACAAAGTCACAAATCAATTAATCCATCCCTCCTCAAAATAAACGGCATCGGGGTTGAAATTTGGTACCATATCATACAAATGCGCAAGAACAAGTGGCACAAGAGACAAATCGCCTATTGTAACCTCAATGCGATTATACTGCGGTGCACGACCATAAGCATATAGTCTATAGGGAAGTCCTGGAAGTCGTATCAGTACGCCAACTGCAGCACGTATCTCCTCCAAATAGTTTGTCGAAAACGGCAACACATGATAAATCACACCCCTTGTGTCATCTGGTATCCGTGACGGACATGTAACCCCGATATTCCGTTGCGTTCCATTTTCCGTCAACCAAGACCCAGCATAGTGCGGATGGTCACGGAACATCGACAATACCTCCCAAGTAAACGGAAAGCGACTCCTCAATTCACAATCACCATCACACGAGCCCGACACGGTTAATATTATTGGTTCCGACTGCATCATTATGCGTTGGGGAAACGGTGGTGTACAATCGTTACGCCAATTGAAACTAAATGACACAGTCACAAACATTTCGTGTTCGCCGAAATCCAAAAATCTGCCAACCTGTCTTCGGAAAACCCGCTCTTCGCCTACTTCCAATGTTTCTTGGTACCCTACAGCGGGTACTTCCCCAGGATAAAACAAGGAACCTGTAACCACAATGGTGGCTAATTCCACACCACGGAAAATATTCCACTCTAAACCACTTAAATTCTTGAATGTAATGTTTACATCAATCAACTCACCCTCGTTGAATGTTGTGCTATCAACCGACACCGAGAGCGAGAAATTCTCCGCAATCCACCAATCGGGCGGTGACTGGGTTAACCATGGCGGCGGCGTGGCACCCCACCAAGGGGGTGGTTCCACACCCCACCACGGCGGTGACGGTGGTTCATTACCCCAATCACGCAGGGTGATATCCCCCGCATCAACGACCATCGCCAAATACAACGGTGCCGCATCCAAACCCATCCGTATTACCCGTGGTGAACCAACTATGTGCGCGCCACCGCGTAAATGTACCCTTACTAAATTCTCACCATTAACCAAACCCCAATTCGCCGCATTAATCGAAATCATTGTTGCACCTTGGCCCAACTCTCCGTTTCTTTCAACGAAAGATGTAGAGCCTGGGGTTTTAACCTCTACATCCGCCCCGAATATAGGGGGAAATGGTGGAAACGCAAGACTCTGGGCAATAAGAAGTGAATTATTACTATGCCACGAAACAATCTGGGTGCTTGTCATGTTAACTGCTCCCTCGTCCGAGAATTCAATATCCCTATTACGTATCAATTCAAGTGTTGTTCGTATGCCCGTATCCCTTTCCAATACGGCGACAAGTAAATCATCCTCGAAAATCAAGTCAAGTGTGGCACGGGTATTCTCACCACGGAAATTATTTCGCGCACCTGCGTAACTTGGCTCTATGTCAAAGACAACATGTTCCATAGAGGTATGGCCTGTGCGCATTGTTATCCTGTTGTTATGGATAACGGCCCAAACATTGACGTCTGTTTCCGATACATATGCTCCGTTGCGTGCCGTCTGGGCCCACCAATCTGGCTCTGGTTCGCCCCACCATGGCGGTGCTGTAACAATAGAATTCGTATCACCGTCCCACCATTCGGGGGCGGATACAACACCGTCACCATCCCACCATGCGGGTTGCTCAATGACAATATTGTTTGTCGTATCCCACCATGGGGGCGATGATATAACCTCACCACTTTTTTCATCCCACCACGGCGGGGTTAACACGCCCCACCACGCGGGCTGTGATATAACATCATTCGCGACATCATCCCACCATTCTGGTGATTGCAATCCCCACCAATCTGGTGCAGAGATCACATCGCCTTCCAATTCATCCCACCATGCGGGCGACTTTTGCCCCCACCATTCTGGCTCTGGTTGCCCGTACCAATCTGGAGCGGCCTTTACCGTGTTGTTTTCAACATCCCACCATGCGGGAATCGTGATATTTGCCCACGGCAACTCGCCCGTACCATTATCCCACCATGACGGTGGCTCAACGCCCCACCATGCGGGCTGTTCAACAATTTGGTTGCTTAATCCGTCCCACCATGGCGGCGCAGGCATGGGTGCATTCGTGTTCGTATTCCACCATCCTGGAACGGTAACGCCCTGCCAAAATGGCATGCCCAGATGTTCATTCCACCATGTTGGAACATCTACCCCCCACCATGGCGGCGCGGCTACAACGGAATTGGTTGCGGCGTTCCACCATGTGGGCGCACTCTGTCCCCACCACGCGGGCGGATTCACGCCATGCCAAATTGGACGCTCATTCTGAACATCCCACCATGCGGGCGGCTGCATTGTAAACCATGCGGGCGGGCTTTGGCCATACCACGACGGCGGCTCACCATAGTCATTCGGATTGTTCCGTCCATGCGTGTTTCCAATCAACCATCCCACACCCAACGCTAACCCGGCAACAATCACCATCGCAATCGCAAACTGGGCCTTTAACAAACCCACTCTCACACTTTTAATCTCTTTCTTTTGTGTCCCCATATTACCTTAATAATATCATGTGCAATTAAATCAGGCAAAAGATATGACATAATGTCACCAACCCCCTTTACATCTCCTGAACCTACCTTAGTTCTGGGATTATTATTGATGTTGACTCCCCAAAAGGTAAAATAGGCGAGCCACCAGCCCAGTCGTACTCAGGAGTCTGTGTAACCAATACAATGGTCACAACAACGGCTATGATTACCATCAATGCTAACAGCAACATTATTAAACCCTTTTTACTCATTACCCATTGCCTCCCGAACCTACCATGGTTCTAAAATTGTGATTCTTCTTATGGCAACGGCGGCGGATTTTGACTTGGGCCTCCTGCACCTTCACCACCACCTGTCAATTCAACCATTGATACATCTCGATGCACATTCATTATCGCCGCCGCACGGAGCACATTCTCCCTCCCTGGTTCCATTAGATAAAAAACAAACCAAAAGCCAACGAGACGTTCAATTCTTGAAAATGCAAATCTTGGAAATTCATTTGGTGAGAATAATGGGTCATTGCCGCGCTCATGTGCGCGCATGACAGCTTGTTCAGTAAACTCCACCATAATTGTCTCATACGAAAACCATCTATCAGGAACGGGAAAGTCTGGAATGTACTCATCCCTTGTCAGGTGAATAATTAATAATACCAAACTTGTAGCAACAACCACCAGCAGCAAGACACAGAGACAAATTTGCAAGCTCAATTTTTTCATTGTACTCCAAGACCTCCTGAACCAACTTCCGTTCTAAAGTTGTGATTCCATCGGCGGACTCGTCAACATGTAGAATAGATGCATAACATCACCTCCATCTCTATCATATTCTGGTCTTGAAAACAGGTTTCCTGTAAGCCCCAGAACCAACAGTGTAATTCCAACTACTATCACTAATGCCAATAAAACTATGCCAAGTAACTTTTTATTCATCATCCATTACCTCCCGAACCTACCATGGTTCTAAAATTGTGATTCCATCGGCGCTGATTGTTAAATAATCCACCCCAATATGCATGTGATACATTCGCAAATTCATTGTTTGTCGCAACTGTACCACCTGTTCTTCTGCCTACAACTGTACCAATGTTTGGGCTTCCATTACTGTTGGCCCTGTATATTGTGAAATTGTATGCCTCGTTCGCCAACACCCTCCCATTGGACAGGTGCCCTACTATTCCCCCTATACTCCTGTTGTTATTTGCACGAAAGTACCAAATATGTGCCTGGCCGCCAAAACGGCTCCAATAAATCATTCCGCCCCACACTACACCTGCAATCCCACCAATATCTCCATTTCCATATAAACGCATTCCTATCACCGTTGAATGCCTAATGTATCCTCGTGACTCGCCAACCAATCCGCCTGCAACCGAATTGTCACGATGAATTGATACCTGATTACCCGATAATATACCTACGTTATGTATAACCGAATTTATCCCCGTTGTACCCGCCAAAATTCCTGCACGTATCCAACCATTTCCACTATGATTGCCGCCTACATAAACACGACTGCTGTTAATCCATAAATCGCGCACATTACCATTCAAAATTGCAAACAATCCCAAATTTATATCGGATGCCAAATTGGTTCCCACTCGGCTTATGTTCATGCCGCTGATTGTGTGTCCATTGCCATCCAATGTTCCATTGAATACTGGGATAGGCGTCCATTGGGCAAATCCCGACAAGTTTATGTTTGCATATAATCTAAATCTTCCGCTTGGCCTGTCTCGTAACATGCCATTAAACTCCGCCGCCGTTCGTATTGGTGTGGCTATTCGGTGTCCATTGTGTCGCGTGTGCACCGTATGCAACGTTGTGTTGGCATTTATTATCCCTCGTGCAACCGAAAAATTAGCAATACATGGTTGTACATTTGTCCGTACATTTTCAATCATAATATCTCTGATTTGACTTGCCCGTAATGCGGGGTATTCCGACAACATCAATGCGGCCAAACCAGCAACATGCGGTGCGGCAAGTGATGTTCCCCCAACAAAATCATGGCCACCTCTTGGAATCGCGCTCTTTATTCTTATCCCTGGGGCAAATACATCAACTGTAGTGCGTCCGAAATTGGAACCCCAAGACTGGGTAACAACACGCCTGTTATCCTCATCCGATGCACCAACGGATATCAAATTTGGCAATCTATGGTTTGATGGAAAGTGTCCGTTTGAATCATTATTGCCACCTGTATTTCCTGCTGATGCAATAACTAATCCTGGGAAATTCCGTATCGCCTGTAATCTGGCGGAATCATTATTTGTCCCACCTACGCTCATGTTCAAAATCTGCATACGCCTTTGTGTCGCAAAATTAATTGCATTGATTTGGGCAGAAACCACTCCATTTCCATCTGACCTAATAACTCTCAACGAAGCCAATGTTACATCGGCCATCCCCATCATTCCAATACCATTTGCTGAAATTACACTAGCCACTTGCGTTCCATGACCCAACCTCACCTCACCTGTTATAGGATTGGTATTTATGCGTGGGTCATCCGTTATCGGAAAGCCCTGTCCCGTAAAACACCGTGATAATCCAAGGTTCACACGCCCCGCCAAATCTGGGTGGTGTGCATCAATTCCCGTGTCCAATACACCTACTACTATGTCCCTTGAACCCCTTGTTGTCCCCAATGTACCGTACATTATAATGCTGTGCAAATTCCATTGGTCTAACGGTATTTGCGGCCAACTTGTCGGGGTTGCCATCAACGGAATTGTATCGAACATATCTGGCTCTGCACTAAACACATCCGCCCGACCTTCCAACAAACTAATGGCCTCCAAGACATTTTCTTTGCTTGGCTCCTCTAATCTTAAACTTAAAATCCGCCTAAATTCATCCAAATCAACACTCCACTCTGGCTCGTACTCTATAACCATGTCACCTGAATGTGACCGCATACGCGACATACTCCTCTCTTCCATTTGCGTTTCTGCCAATTCAAACCCTGGGGTCAATTCCTCCACACTTGAAAATGCAAACTCTGGAAAATCACACGGCGTTAATACCCTGAAATCTCTACTTGCTTGCCTGGTCAATACAACTAACACCGTATCATCGGCAAAGTCATCCTCAATGGTCGCCGCGCTACGTAATCTTGTCCTATCAATCTCCAACGGTTCTAACTCTATCCACGACTGGCTTCCCGCATAAACGACTATATTATTCTCACTCTGACCGACCAACAAAACTGGAATCATCAACATAACTGCCAAAACCAAAAATGTTATTATCTTCTTCATATCCCATCGTACCACATTAAAATTCGTGGTGTCAAAAGGTTCAAAAAAATGTCAGCAACCCCCTTTACACATGAAAAACCCATGCTACCATATGGTACAAAGGGAGGTCGTATGCTCTACCAAATCCATACCCTAACCCACATTTCCCCTACCCGCATTCGCCATACCGACCCCCCCCAGTAAATTTCAAACAATTTGAAAAACCCCCGCCAAGAAAAAAAAGCGACGTGTTTACGCCGCCGCCAACAACGAACTCAACGACAAATGTATCGCAGGCCGAACCCAACGTTGGTTGTCACCCCAAATCCAGGCTGTGGTGCCATTATTGGCCAGAACGACTCGCACGTTATTCGGATGAGTAGTTGAAACATCACGCAACCACGTACCCGCAATGGCACCCGACCATTCGGCCGTCATCAGACCCTGCGGCAAATTCCAAACATCTAATTCACCGCCCGACCCCGGCCAAAAAGACGGAATCCACAATGGGTCGCTTGCATTGGCACCATGAGCAGTTGTACCATGCGGCAAGATATGGTTACCAATATTCGGCAGGCCCGATGCTATCCCATTCCAATCCGCCAAAAGGTTACTGCGCAACATACTATCCCGATACGGCAGAACCCGCCAATCCGTATTCGGATTGCCCACAACGTCATGCACGCGGCTATGAAAGATACTGTTGCGATAAACCTGCGACGCCCACAGCGTCACCCTGTCACCGTTAACGTGGACAATGCGCCAGTTCAAACGGCTCAACGCCAACGTGTGACCCGTGCCCACATCGGGGAACAATCGGAATTGGGTGTCGCGGTCAACGGCGGCCGTGTTGCTCGGATTCAGGGACGAGAGAATACTCGCCGCGATATCGGGGTTGAGGGTGCCATAACTATCAAAAAGAGATGTAAGGGAAGGTGGCGGAGCAAATTGTAAACCTGTTGCAATGATAAAATTTCTCGGCAAACCCCCAGATTTTGTGACCTCGACCGTTATATGAGAGATTGGATTACTTGTGTTGATATCACCCGTCAAAAGCCGCGACCCATTAATATAAATCCTAACCTGGCCAACGGTGGCCTTGTAAATTACCGCTGTGTTAATATTAAAAGTTCCTCGCCCCGCGGCCCATGTTCCTGTCAAAGCTGTTTGTGTTCCTCTTCCATCAAAACCAAACCATAACGAGCTACCATCTGGCCTATGCATTCTAAATGTGAAACTATTTTCATTACCGCGCAATTCTAATCGCGCTCCAACCGCATCCATCGTATATGTTCCGACCTGAATATTATTTATATCTCGTGTTGCGTGTATACGTATCTCCGATGCTCCAATTCTGTTGGCTGTCAGCCACCCCGCTGTCGACCCATCAACGTTCAATCGAATAATCCGTGTACGAACACCACCGACATCAATAACTGAACGACCACGATTTGAATCAACCGCACGAAACCGCGACCCTAGTCTAATACCATTCGACCCTGTAAACTCGGCATAACGTGTTCGCGCCCCTGACCCTGAAACACGGTTGAAAAATTCTATTTGATGGACATAAACATAGTAATTCAAAGTTAGCTGAATGTGCCCGCTTGATGCTTGCTTTGACCATTGGTTATCGTCTGTATTTCTGTTGAATGCACGGAATGGATACCTACCACTTTCTTGTCCACTTCCTGTTACTGTGCCATGTTGGTTTGTGGTTGCATTAAAACCTGGTTGGCTCCAACGCGTCTGGTCTTTCATATGTTCTGCCGCGCGAAGTGCCCCATAGGCATTCAACCTGCGAACATTCTGGGTACCCTGTCCCATTGGCAAAGTTATTGTTATCTGGTCTGCGCCCTGTATTATTGCTTGGCGTATCGACTCTGGGGCTAATCCTGGACGGATTGACATAATCAGTGCTGCTACACCTGTAACGAATGGCGCCGCAACTGATGTTCCAATATGTCCAATGAAACCGCCATTGCTTCTGTATGGCCCCCAAATATGTTCTTCTCTTCCTCCTGCATCATCGCTTCCGCCTGGCGCAAAAATTTCTATGTTACTTCCAAACCCAGATGTTCCCGAAGGGACACCCATCCCACCACGTATGAACGTCAGATTTCCCAAACTATCTATTGCTCCTACACCAATCAAATTGGGCAAGTTAAATGCTCCTGGGAATCTACTGTTATTTTCGCTGTTATTTCCTGCTGTTGATATAAAGAGTCCATCAAAACGCCTTATCGTATCTTCCAAAATATGACTAAATGAATGCATTCCGCCACTGAAATTCAAAATACGAATGTCGTGTCTCCCTGCATGTTCGATTGCGCTAATCACTCTAGAAGTAGCTACTGCATCCCTTTCCGCGTCATTAGCTCCTGAAACTGGAAAAACTCTTAACGATGCCAACCTTATATCCCATCCAACACCCGCCATCCCAAAATCATCATTTCCCGCGGCACCAATAATTCCCGCAGCCACAGACCCATGAGCACGAGGGTTTGCGTCTATAAATGGACTTGATTGTTGGCCTGCACCCGTGAAATCATAACTGGCTGCACGATTAATTCTGTTTACTAAATCTGGGTGCGCATGCCACGCCGTTCCGAAATTATCTACTTGGATACCACTATCAATAACACCTACGGTAACATCTGGCGAACCCGTTGTTATCCCCCATGCCTTCGGCAAATTTATCATATCTATTGCCCAACGATTATCCGACAACCTTGGGTCATTTGGCAAAATCACCGAATCCAATGTCATCACAAAGTCTGGTTCTGCAAAGAGAACATCTTCTCTCTCCTCTAACAATCTAATCTTACGCAATACATTGTTCCGACCCTTATCTTCAAAATCTATTCGCAAAACCCTTCTGAAATCCTCTGCCTCTTCATCCGTTCCACCAGTTCTTCTTGAATTTCGCTCTATTTGTGCTTTCACTCTTTGTGTTGTTTCTGCGGTTAATTCCTCGACGTGAACGTTCCCTAATTCTGGAAAATCTCTTTGCGTGTACTCGTGAAAACCAACTGTCGCCTCTTCGTCAAGCATCACCAAAACGGAATCATATGCAAAATCTTGTGTTAAATCAACCGCTCTATTTTCTGTTTCAATTAGTTCCTCATCATGCAACATGGAACTTGCACGAACATTAACGCCTGTCGGTGACGATGGCATGACTATCATGGTTCCAAATAAAACACATACCAATAAACAAATAATTGCCTTTTTCATTAGCTACTCCCTTGCATTTCTAACAATGCTCTTCCTATAAAAGCCATATTTCGCAAATTCGCAACCGTTATAATTCCCTTTTCATGTGCTTCGAAAAAATAGTAAAATTGGCTAACATACCAGACCCTTATGCGCCTACCCGAACCTGGAAAAAGAAAATGTACACCTTCAATTTCCCAAAATTCCCATGAATCTGTTCCTGTATTGCCTGACCAAATCATTGCGATTGCGCCATTGTATGTTCCTAAATAAATGTCGATATTAACATCAACTGAAAACGACTCACGCATGTCTCTCTCGACTCTTGTACGTGTCCGCCACGGTGGTTCAAACTCCCACCCCTCTGCGCGCCATTGCGTTATATCATTGACATATACACTCCCATACCATTCACCACCTTGTAAATCTGGCCATTCAATTTCCTCACACTCATTCCTACCACACCCAACCATCACGAACACAGTGACAAAAACTAGCATCAGCGCAACACACGAGTTAATTATTTTCTTTTTCATATGCACCCCTATATCTAAATCTACCACATCAAAAATAACCTGTCAAAAAATGTCAGCAACCCCCTTTACACATGAAAAACCCATGATACCCTAACATACAAAGGGAGGTCGTATGCTCTACCAAATCC
>WRBO01000009.1 GCA_009784555.1 Bacillota bacterium
AGTCCCCATGTTCCACCGTCACGGACTTCGGCTTCGGATGGTATCCATAGTCTGTCATTTTGGTTTGCATTGTATGTGGTTACGGCTTGGGTGTGGGTATGGTCATTTATTCCAGGGATGCCCGCGGCTATGCCGTTCCAGTTTGTGATTACGTTATCACGTAGAGAGGAAGAACGAGCGGCGTTCCAGTATACGTTACCAGCTATTCCTGACATTGTTCCTGTGTTAGTGTTGAAGACTTGGTTATGGGATGCGGTAGATGCCCAGAGGGTGACACGGTCACCGTTTACATGGGCTACACGGAAGTTTAATCGGGAGGTAGCCAATACTTGTCCCGCACCCACATCCGGGAACAGACGGAATTCCGCCGTTCGGTTCGTTACCCCGTTACGGGCGGCATTTAGTGTGTTCAATATGTTTTGGGATTGGGTTGGGTTGAGAGTTCCATTGGCATTGAACAGAGAGATGTTTACCGCCGCGGCAACATCGTTGTCACGGTTAGAACTACTCATTGCCCAAACGATACTGGTAGCCAGTACAGACAGTACAAATACCCCGACCATGACGAGGCTCCATGTTTTTACCTTTGGGGTTCGGGGTTTGTATGGGCCGCGGGATTTTTTGCGCGGGGGCGAGTCGGATTTTTCCGTGACGGGCCGTATCACCTTTGGTTGCGGCGCGTTCAAATCACCCCTGGCGATGCTTTGCGTTCCCCAATTGTTCTCTCTCGTTTCCATATCGTCTCCTTTGTGGTGTTTCTTTGATATCTTCGATATTTTTCGTCTTACTTTGATAATATTGGTTAGTCTTCGTACTGTCAAATGATTTTATGCAGTTTTTATATTTTGGATATCTTTTGTGGCTTGTGCCAATTTGCAAAATGGCCCGTGTTTATTGGCGGATTGTGTGGTAGACTTTTGTTATGAGATGTCATATGTGTAATGCGCGCTTGCGTGGCGGGGATGAGCGTTGTCCAAATTGTGGCAAGTGGATTGAGAGTACAAGTCAGCGGAATGACAGCGGGTGGCAATCCAGTTCGCAGAGGAGTTCCGCCGTTCCCCCACCCCGTCAGTCGCGCGAGCGGGGTCAGGGTGCGGGTGTGGCGATGTTGTTCATTGTTGCGATTGTGATTGTTGGGGGGATTATTGGGTTGATGATTGCCTTTTGGCCGAGTGGTGATGGGCCGCAGCCGCCGCGGTATAGTGTTTCGGTGGTAAGTTCGGACGTTTCCCGTATTACAACGAGTGGCGGTGATACATTTCGGATAGCATTGACCATGGAAGTTGAAAACAAAGACGAGTATCAGACGATGGTAGGCATGGAGTTTCGGATTATAATACTGCGCAATGGTGTCCAATGGTTATTGGCCCCAGGACAGAATTCAAATCCTTTTTTTCGGTCGGTGAATGTTGTCGCGGGTGAGATATCATTTTATTACGCACCAGTTTTTGACATTGTGGAGTCGTGGCATCAAGGGAATGTGGATGCGGCAGATTTGTCTTTTGAAATTAGTGTCCAGTCTGTTCAGTGGGTGTGATATAATTGGGTTATGACAACGATTGAATCAAAGTTTTCGGGCGGATTGTTGGGATATGTTTGGGTGAATGGGTTGTATTTTGCGTCTATTATTTTTACTGCGGGGTTGATGTTGCCCTTTGCCATGTGTTATCGGGAGCGATGGGTTGCCAAGCACACGACGATTAATGGAAAGCAGTTGGAGTTTTTCGGGCGTGGGCGGGTGTTGTTTTTGCGTAAGGTTGTGTTTTTGATATTTGGGCCGATTTTGATTGCGGCCGCAGTTGGATTGTTTTTCAGGTGGTTCGGGGATTCGATGGGCGGTGATGGTGATTTGCCGATTGTAGGGATGGCGTTATTGCCGTTGATTACCGCGATATTGTTTGCGTTGTTTACCGCGTGGCTGTCGTTGCGGATGAAGAAGTGGATTGTTCGGCACACGAGGATTGTTTATAGTTAGGGGGGAAAATGTGTATATAGGGTCTGCTGGCTGTGGAGGAGAAAGGGCCGCCATGAATTCATGTTGTGTTTTTAGATATATCTAGGCAGGCCACTTTCTCTTGTCCTCGCTGGCGCAGACCCTATATCTACATTTTCCCCCTTTCAACCCTTGATGTGCATTCCCCCGACGTAATCGGCACCACAATGCAGACCGATGACGGAGTTCATTTCACGTCGATAGTATAGGCGCGTGTTGACGTGCCGTTTTAATTTGGCGATTGCCGCG
This sequence comes from Bacillota bacterium, assembly GCA_009784555.1. Taxonomy (GTDB): domain Bacteria; phylum Bacillota; class Clostridia; order Christensenellales; family UBA1242; genus WRAD01. Next base: position 2,243 of record WRBO01000009.1, read on the forward strand.
AACCGTGTGTCGAATGTTTCGAGGAGTTTGAATTGGCCGTTGTCCATGGTGAAGAGGCAAAATTTGTCGCGAACGATTGGAATCCAGCCGGTTGTTGTGTTTTTTACAATGAAGAAGTGTTTGATGTCGTCGTAGGGTTTTCCATCCATTATGCGTTTTGTGACCTCGAGTTGGGCCTCGGCCATGAAGCCGCTGTCAACCATTGTTAGGTTTGGGATATTTAGTTTTCGTATTTGGTCGAAGGTTTGAGTGACCTTTGTCCGTTGAGACCATGTTATATAAATCAGCTCGTCGTCTGGGTATTGTTCAAAGACCGCGCGGTATTGTTCCGCGTTTGGAGCCGCGACCTTTAGATAGGTTTCGTTTAGGACAACGCCTTCGATGTCTTCGATTGGTTCGCCGTTGTACAGAATATTGTGCGGGATGTAGATTAAGCCCATGCGTTCGGCGGCCGATTGGGTTAGGCCAAAGCCGCTGTCGGTTATGTATCTTTTCATATGTCCTCCCCCGTCCATGGGATGCCCAGTTCGTCGTAGACACGGCGGGCGCGTTCGATATATTTGTCGAACATCTCGGGCGTTTTTTGGAATTTGTAGCCCGCGATGACATTTGGGTATAGGAAGCAGTCGACGATGTCCGCGTCTTTGCCGATTTCGCAGAATGGGTCGGTTGAAGTTATGTGTTTGTCGCTGTGGTTTGCGATGATTTTGATTATTTGTTCACGTTCGGTGTCCGAGAATAGGCCGAGTTCGTTCAGCATTTCCGAGGCAATTTCGGCGGAGCGGGCGGCGTGATTTTTGTAGCATCCAGTTAGTCCCACGTGGATATCGTGCAGCAACATTGCGAGGGCGACGATGTCCGAGGGCAGGTTTCGTTTACGCGCCAGGATGCGGCCGAATTGGACGGCACCGTGGCTGTGTTTTAGTTCAAAGAGGAGGCTGCTGTTGCCCCTTGTATCGTCCAGTTTATTATTCAGGAGCAAGTCAGCGACATGCCGTTCGTACACCGCGACCCTGTCCGTTTTTGGGTCAATCATATCGTGTTTGTAGTGGTGGTAGTCGGGCATTGCTGTTCTCCTTTCAGGGTATTTGCCTTGGGGGGGGGTTATTGGTTTTGTATTTTCTGTTGGGGGGGGGTTTCTAGTTGGAGGCAAGGCAAATGGACAAATGAATTTCCTTGGGCCTGTGGAGGAAAAAGGGTCGTCAAAAACATGCCCCATTAGTGACTTTGGGGACAGACCACTTTTTCTTGTCCTCGGCCCTGCGAAAATTATTTGCTCCATTGCCTTGCCTCCTCCATATTACTGTAACATAGATTTTTTGTTTGTGTAGAGGGTTACTGACACTTTTTGCCAACAAAAGTTGGGGGTTCGGTATTATAATTGTGTAGTGGATAGAGAGTTGCTGGAACGCCATATGCAAGACCTTGGCAAGGGTGACCGATTGGCTTTGGACGGGGTCTTTGGATTGACATCGAGAGGTGTTTATCTTTTGGCGTATGCGATTTTGAGGAATTCGGAGCAGGCGAAGGATGTGTTGCAGGAGACGTATGTCCGAGTTGCCGAGAACATTGGCCAGTACAAGCCGAACACGAATGCCAATGCGTGGATTAATGTGATTGCCAGGAATTTGAGTTTGCGCCATTACAACGTTCGCAAGCGCACCGTCGAGATTGCATCCCCCGATGACATTGGCGGTAATGGAAATGGTGAGGATAATTGGATAGTGCATGATGCGTTGCGCGGGGCGATGGCGAGGTTGGGAGTGGATGAGCGCGAGATAGTTGTATTGTTTTCGATTAAGGGTTACAAGCACCGCGAGATAGCGCAAATCGTTGGCAAGCCGATGGGTACGGTTCAATGGATTTACAACAGGGCGATTAAGAAGATGAAGGGATACATGGAGGAGGGATTATGAACGAGAATGAAATCATGAAGATGTTGGAGACAGAAGCGGACAATGTGGAAGTGCCGAATGTTTTGGGTGAGGTGCATACGGCCCTGGACCAGCGGGGGTCGGTTGTGCAGGATGCGGTTATCCCCTTTCGTGGGGGTCGAACCATTTGGATACGTATTGCATTGGCCGTAGCAGCTTTGGTCGTGTTGGTTGTGGGTTCGGTAATCATGGTGAACCAATTTGCATTTGACAGTAATGTGTATGCGACGATTAATGTGACGGGCGGGCCAGGCTTTGCAATTAATGTGAACAGGGATTCGCGCGTTATTGACGTTGCCACAGAAACGCAAGACGGGTTGACGGTTTTGGATAAGGTTGATTATTCTAGGCGTGATTTTGAGGGGGTTTTGTCGGCCCTGTTGGTTGTTGCCGTTGATTTGGGATTTATTGATTCGGATGGATTAGAGAGCGGGCAAATTGCCTTTGACATTGAGACGGCCAGCGAGAGCGGGCGGACACGTTTGCGTGGTTGTGTCAATAGGAGTGTTGATGCGGCGATAAGGCATTGCCGCAATCGTCAAGGACATGGGAACGGCAACCACAACAATAGCAATTAAAAAAGTTCCAACAAAAGTTGCATGAAAGTCATTATAAGTTCAGGGAGGGAAAAATATGAAACGGTTTGGAAAACGAGTGATGCTGTCGGCTGTTGCGTTGGTCATGTTGGTCGGCGCGGGTGCAGTGTTGGCAGGATTTGCCGGCCCGAATGCGCAAGCGCGTAACGTGGACGGCGACAGCGGGTATCGCGTATGTTGGCGTCAGGATGGCATCGTATGCGAGCGCGATGGCGAGAATTGCCAGCGTAACGGCGAGCGTTGCGGATTGGGCAATGGAAATTGCGGCCAGAACGGTCAAGGAAACGGCCGCCGTAATGGACGATAATTGCATGGAAATTGTGCAGATATGTTAGAAGAACCCCTACACTTCTGTCCTCGTCTATTTTATTATCTTTGCATAGTTTAATAACCTCTGGGAATGAAAACCATGCGAATGTTATGTCTTCGCCGTCTTCGAGATGTTGGCCGTGCGGATTCTTTTCAAATTCGGTTATTTCAAAGTAGAACAAGTCCCATTTTATCGTTGCCCCAGCACATGAGATTTTAATCAGTTTTGGGTTTTTGATGTTTAGGCCGACTTCTTCGGAGACCTCTTTTATAACCGCCGTGACCGCGAATTTGTGCATATCCGAATCCCGTGCCCGTTTGAATTCGGCCAGGGTGTCGAATACTTTTCCACCGGGAAGTCGGTATTGGAAGTTGTTCGTTTCATGTCGGAATTCTTTGGTGAGTAGTATTTTGTTATCATGCACCACCAATGCGCGCACGCCAGGACTTCTGCGTGCGATTTCGAGCACCCGATTGCCGTGGTGCGGGTGTGTGGATTCGATGACTTCTATGATTTTGCCGCTGTATTTAATTTGTTCCATGGTTATCCTTTTTTCTCTGGTGAGTAGCCAAGGGTTATTAAGTCCAGTTGATTGCCCTCGGTCAAATCGTCCGAAACGTTGTACAGAGGATATGACATTTTGTGTATCATGTCACAGAATGCCTTTTTTTCGGCTTTGTATGCCTTTCGGTCATTTGGATATTTGTTTGCCAGTTCCAGTTTGTGTTCGCGGTACCGTGCCGCCCATTCGGGGTGTTCGGTTATGAATTTGTGGAAATAGATGCGTTCGTTGTATTCTTTTGTTCCCTTTGGCACTATGATGATGTGGGCGAGGGAGTTTCCCGAGTCGTCGACTTTCATGAAATTTATTCGCCCGGTTATTTCCGCGGCTCGATAATGCCATTTGATGTTGAATTGTTTCCCGTGTTTCAAGAGTTCGTCGGCGACGTGGTGTGCGTGTGAACAATTTTTCGTAACGACCAAGATGCCCAGAACAGGTTTTGCGGGCATTCCGACGATGGCGGTACTGCCTATGTGATGGATTTCGACATCCATATTTGTCAAGATGGATTCCAGTTCAGCCCTGTCGTTTTCAAAATATTCTTCCCAGGTTGCATCATATGGGACAAGTTGTGTGATGTTTTTATCAAGGCCTCTCATGTGTTTAGTGTAGCATCTTTTTCAAAAACCCGTTTACAATATTGGTGATATTTGTTATAATCTGTTGTTACGTGCTTCCGTGGCTCAGTTGGTAGAGCAGCGCACTTGTAATGCGCAGGTCGTCGGTTCGAGTCCGACCGGAAGCTCCAGACCGTTCGTATCCGAACACATCAGACGGGCTTAACTGCCCGTCTTTTTGTTGGTCAAACACCCTTACTCTAATGACGGACATATCACAAAGGAGTTATGTAAATTAGGTTGATATAGGAGAATGATAAAAATACTGTCCAAAATGTATCGATTAATATTTATTTCTTACTAGATTTAAGTATGTCAGCAAAGTTCGGCATTTCTGGCGCATCATCGCCCTTGACGAGACCAGTATTGGAGCGACTGAATAATGCTTTTAATACTAATTCACGCTCTGAAGATTCAACTGCTCCCTCGTTCATAAGAGATAAATAGAAATATGTGAGTTGTTCACGTTCTCGTGCATCACGAGCCAAGTGATGCGAACTCATGGATAACTTGACAAAAATTCTAATTAAATAAACTGCAATAGCAGTTACAACCGCGAAACTTGCTGTAAGGTGGAAGTAATTAAACCACTCGCTATATTCGTTCAGACCTCTTGCCATAAGAGAAATCATATGAAAAACAAGCCATATACTTAAAGCACCGACAAGCATACCAAGTCCCATATATACGAAACCCCAAATAGAATATCGCTTGCTCATTTTCGTCCAGTATTCAGCAGGTTTTTTCAATCGCAAATCTTCTTCATAAACTTTTTTAAGAGTTGCAAATTCACTTGTAATGTTGCCTTTGAAATCTGCGATGTCTTTCTTGAATGTTTCTACTTCCGTTTTTTTCTCTGTACCTAAATCCTCTAACTCTTTGACAACTGCGTTTTTCTTATTAGTAACCATAGCGTGAATATTATCAAAAGTTTCCTTTTCTTTCTTTGAAACACTATGCATCTTCTTGATGTAACCCATATATTCAAGACCTCTGCGAAAGCCAAGATAATAGTCTTTTTGTATGCGATTTGGCATTGCAATATCTGTATTCCTTATTCCATCTAGATAGCCATTAATAAAGTTTTGACTTTCATCTTTTAGATTTACAAGGCCTTGTGCAAGAATTGTTTTTGAACTTGGAACACCTAATAGTGCGTTAGTGCTATTTGTCAGGTAGCTGGCAAAATCCCACTGCTGCCTTGTGTTTGCTGTGTTGAAATGACTTATTGCTACATTCACTTTGGCAAAATATTGAGAGAAGAAGGGGTGTTGTTCATACTCTTTCCAAAATGCTTGCTCAGATATTAAATATTCTTCGTAGAGTTGCGCCGTTGTAAACACTAAATTTTCTGGTAGCGATTTAAGACCCCTCACTATAAAATCATTAGGAATTTGCGGAACTGAAATGGGATTTTCAGATATATGTTTTATTAATTGCTCTGATAGCGACATTCCGCCTCCTTTTTAGAATAGTAAAGCATATCAGAAAAATGTCGATACGGCAACAAACTTGGTTTTTCGGGTGGGTCGGGAGCGAAAAGTCAAGTAAATACTTGACTGCAAAAAACACATACAATTAAATTGCGTCTAGTCGTATAGCGAATGCAATACTTTGTGTTCGGATATGGTAAGGTTAGGTGGTGTTCCAGGATAGAATAAACAACACAACTGCCTATTCACTTTGTTAGTTGGGGTGTGATATAATGGGCGGTATGGAAAAATTAAGGCAGTTTGGGAAGTATGTTTCGTTTGACCGTGTTAATTGTTCAAAGGAAGTGAGCGAGGCCAGCGAGTCGTTGCCCGACCATGACCCGCATAATCCGAATGATGGGTCATGTTATTTTTGCGAGGCCCCAGGCAAGCATTTTGGTAGCGGGTATAGACCAGATTGCGGGTTGGCGGCGCGCGGGGAGAAAGTTGGGATTGGGGAGTAAATTGCCCGTGTTAGTTTATATGTTTTTTGAAAAAGTCGGCCATGTTTTGAACCGATTTTTTTGAGTCATCGCGTCGGATGTCTAGGTGGAAAACATGCCGTCCGCGAGGGTATTCATCGTATTTGTGATGGACATTGTGCTCGGCCAATTTTTCACCTAATGCAACGGACATGAATTTGGCGTAATCTCCGCGTGATGTCATGAGATATGTTGGAGGAAAATTTAGATTCATATTTTCCAGAGCCGAATATTTTTCCAAGAAATCACCTTTGTTCGTTGCCGCCCGTATAAAGCGAGGTACGAATGGCCGCATATACCATCGGATTTCGTGCCGCAACATTGTGAAATCAAATACACCGCATTTGAACGCAGCCGCGCGAATATTCGGGGATACCCCACGCGTTAGATATACCGAAATCAGGTGCGCCCCAGCCGAATCGCCAACCAAAAATATATTTTCCATATCGGCGAAATATTCCATAACAGCGGCGAGGTCGGTCAGTTGGTCTTCTATTTTATTTTTGGGTGACAGCCGATAGTTGATGTTTGCAACCGTGAATCCATGTTCGGCTATTGCATCGGAGTAGTGACTGTATAGTGATTTGTCACCATATACCCATGCCCCGCCATGAACATTTATAACAAGACCGAGAGATTTAGTGTCGCGCGGTGTATGGATGTCCAATGTTTGTTGTGGGTTGTTAGAATTAGAGTAATTAATATCACGCACAACGTCAACCGACGTCGATGGAACTTGCCGTTTGTTGCGGCGGCGGTCACGGATATCTGCTCCCCAATTATGTATTCGGATAATCATAGTTAAAACACATCGAGGAGGTCGGGGTTGTTGGTGATTGGTTTTGGGGCGTCTTCGTCCTTTTTCTTTGGTTTTTTCGGGGCGGGTTGTTCGGGGGTTGGCGGCGGTGGTGTTGCGGGCGTTGGGGTGCGGGCGTCGAGGGCGTCTTGGGCGGCCTGTTCCCTGCTTAAATTAGTGAATGACGAATAATCGCCGACCCAGCCGACCTTGATATTGCCGAGGGGGCCGTTACGGTGTTTGGCTATGATTAGTTCGGCCTCGTCCACCGGGGTGTTGTCTTCGGTTTTTTCTTTGTGGATGAACATGACGATGTCCGCGTCCTGTTCAATTGCGCCAGATTCACGCAGGTCGGAGAGCATTGGTTTGCCGTCCGCGCCTTTACGTGCCTCTATACCACGGTTTAATTGCGAGAGCAGGAGGACGGGGATGTCCAGTTCCTTTGCCATGATTTTCATCATACGGCTGTTGTCGCTGACCTCTACTTGGCGACTCTCGCGCCGTCCCGCCGTTCCAGCCATAAGACCGAGGTAGTCAATCATTACGAGGTCGAGCCCCTGTTCCCTCTTTAGCCGCATACATTTGCGCGTAATTTCGGCGGGGGTTATAACCGAGTTGTCGTCGACGTAGATGTTGGCGGCGGCCAAGGCCTTGTTCGCGGCCCAGACCCTTTTCCATTCGTCGACCGTCATGTCGCCTTTCATTGCGCGAGTGTGGCTGACCTTTGCGACACTGCAGAGTGCGCGCATGGCGAGGGATTGTTTGCTCATTTCCAGACTGAAGATTGCGCATTTTGCCCCGTATCGCAGAGCGGCGTTGAGGACGATGTTCATGCTTAAGGCCGTTTTACCGACCGACGGACGGGCGGCGATGATTACGAGGTCAGCCCGTTGAAAACCATTGGTAAGATTGTCCAATGCCCAGAAACCAGTTTTCAGACCGCGGACAGATGCCGGGTCACGTTGGATGGAGTCTAGTTTTTCGATGACCCCAGGGAGTTCGCCCGAGAGGGGGGTTAGTTCTTTTCTTTCGTCTTCTTTGCTGATATCAAAGACGGCTTTTTCCGCCAGTTGGAGGGCGGTTTGGGCGTCGGCCGTTTGGAAGCTGTGGTCTATTATCGTGTTACCCGCGCCGATGAGTTTTCGCAGGACGCGGTTGGTGCGGAGGATTTCGATGTAATGGCGGAAGTTAGCACTGCCCGGAACTGCGTCCCGAACAATTCCGACGTATGTTATGCCCCCGACCTTTTCCAGTTGACCAGTACCATCGAGGTGAGACACCAGGGTGACGAAGTCGACGGGCGAGTTTTTTTCAAATAATGTTCGCATTGCGGCGAAGATTATTTTGTGTCCAGGCGAGTAGAAATCATGTTCGGTCAATTTGGAGAACGCCGAGATGGTTGTGTCGTTGTCGATGAGGACACAGGATAGGACGCCCTGTTCCGCCTCGAGGTTGTTGGGGAGTGTGCGTGATGTTGCCGTTTGTGCGTTTTGTGCCATGGCATCATTGTATCATATTGAGTGTTATATTACAATTCCCTGTTCATTGAGGGCTTTTATAGATTCCTCGAGTTGTTCGGGGGTGATTTGTTCGGCCTCTTCCCTGCAGGGTTTGCATGCGAGGGGGCGGGTGCGTTTTTGGATGCTCTTTTTTTCGATTGGTTGTTCACATAGGATACATGGGTAGATTTCGTCTTTATCGAATGGCGGTGTCATGTGTGTTTCCCCCCTTTTACATTCGTTCGACCGTGTCGATGGCCAGAGTGTTTAGTGCAAATTCGATTGCGGATTTTGTTACCGCGCAGAGGGCGAGGTAGCTGTTGCGCTTTGTTTTGTCCGTTTCACGCAGGATGTTGGTTGTTGCGTAGAAGTTGTTGAATTCCTGGGCCAGGTCGTAGACCGCGTCACACAGGGCGTTGAGAGTGTAGTTCGTCAGCGCAATTGTGTAGGAGTCAACCAGTTTCATGATGGCGGCAAGCACAGCGCGGTTTTCGGTGCCCAGTTTGAGGTCGGCCGCGTCAGCACGTTCAAAGATAGAATTTATGCGGGCGACGGTATATAGCAGATATGGGCCGGTTTTACCGTTAAAGTCGGTGAATTTTTCCAAGTCAAAGATATAGTCGCGGCGGACGTTGTTTGATAGGTCGGCAAATTTCAGGGCCGAAAGACCCACGCGTTCGGCGACATCATCGGATGCCGCGCGCCCAGATTCGACCATTTTGCGTTTTGCAAATTCGACGACGGTGTCCATGACTTCTTCCAATTTTACCGTGCCGCCCGCGCGCGTTTTGAAAGGCTTGCCGTCCGGACCGTTGATTGTTCCGATTCCCACGTGGACGGTTTTTGTTTCGGCGGGGATTATACCGCCCTTTTTGGCGATGCGGAAGAGTTGGATGAAGTGCATTCCCTGGCGTGCGTCCACGACGTGGATAAATTCGTCAGGTTTGAAGTCGCGGTTACGGTAGTACATTGTTGCCAAGTCGGATGTCAGATACAGGTGTCCCCCGTTGCCCTTTTTCAATATAACGGGTGGCATTGGACGGAGGTAGTGTTGCGGTTCGTCGGGGGTTTTTTTAGGGATTGGGACGTGTTCGCCTTCTTGGCGCACATCTATCATAAGGCAGCCAGCGTCCATGTATGTTACACCCCGCATCGTCATGGAGTCGAGAACCATGTCGAGGTATGGTTGGGCGTGGCTCTCGCCGTTATAGGTATCAAAGGTACAGTTTAGTCGCAGGTAGTTTTCGCGGATTCTGGCGACACTGGTTTCCCTTATGCCTTTCCACAGGGTCAGATACGGTTCCTCCATACGTTGGAGATTTGCCGTGATTTCCTCGGCCCGCGCGTAGAATTTCTTGTCGGTTTCTTTGCGTTTACTTGCCCGTGGATAGACCTCGTTCAGCATGTCCAGGGTCACCGTCATTTTTGTTGGGTCGCCGAGCAGTTCCAATTCGGCGATGATAAGGCCGAATTGTAGGCCCCAGTCGCCCAGGAACGTATCCCCAATTGTCTTGTGCCCGAATGCGTTGAAGACACGACGGACGGCCTCGCCCACTATTGGAGTGCGCAAGTGGCCGATGTGGAGTTCCTTGCCCACGTTTGCCCCGCCATAGTCGACAAAGATTGTTCGTTGCTTTTGTTTTGGGAGTTTTAGTTTTTTGGTTTTCAGAACTTTGGATGCCATTTTCACAAGCGCATCGTCATTTACCACAAAGTTGAGGAACGCGGGTTTTGATACCGTAACGGTTGCGATTTTTGATTTGAATGATTTTGCGACAGATTCGGCCAGTTCCAGAGGGTTTTTGCCCAGTTCACGAGCCAAGGCAAAACATGCGTTGCATTGATAGTCAATTCCCGCAACCGAGGATGATGAGATGGTGATGTCAGCGGCCGAGCCAGGAAAAGCCTTGGCCAAGTCCAGTTCAATTTGTTCTTTTATTGTCATATGTCAAGTTTCCAGTTTGTTAGTTTTGTGTGAGCCATTCGATAAATGCGTTTGCGTTTGGGAATGAGCCACTCCGTCGTTTGACCTCGGTGCCCCCGTGAAACAATATCGTTGTTGGAACGGATGCAATGCCGTGTTGTTCACAGAGAGGTTCACACTCGTCTATGTCTATTTTTTCAAATTCAAATTTGTCACCCAGTTGTGCGGCGACATCGTTCCAAATTGGTGCAAACAGTTTGCATGGCCCGCACCATGTTGCCGAAAAATTCATTACTTTGTTTTTGTTCATGATGAAAGTATAACCCAATAGATTGGTTTTGTCATCTATGCTGTTTTATTGTAATCTTGTTGATTTGATTGGTTTTGTTGTTGGTTGCGGTCGTGGATGCCAGCCAACGGTGGATTGAATTGTTGAAAGCCGTATGCGTCTTGCATCATTTGTTGTTGATAGCGGGCCTGTTCATCCCTGTAGCGCATCCATTGTTCGGGAATCCATTGGTTCATCATTGGGTCCCATGCAAAGTTGCCGCCGTTGGGCCCCTGTTGCATGTGGTATTGACGGCCGCTGTAATCCGTATATACGTTTGGGCTTGTGTTAGAGCCGCCTCCTCCCTGACCGTCTGGGCCACCCTGGTCGCCTGCCTCGGGGCCTCTCTGTGTTTTTTTGCCGTCGGCCGATGATTGTTCTTGTGCCTTTCGCTGGTCTTCCTCGAACCGAAGCAGAGTCTCGGGTTGGGCGAAATCGGATTCCTTGACATAGTGTTCACTGGCCGCGTGACCGAATTGTTCCGCCAAGGCACGTTGGTCTGGTGTTGTTTGCGAGTTGGCGATACCGTGGTCTTTTCCGAGTTTTTTAATCAACATGAAAGAACGGCCGACGTTTTGGGTCATTTTGTTCATGATACCAATGAAGTGTTCTTTCATACGTTGGTAGAGCGGGCGCAGTTTTCGATAGGCGTGCGACGGGGCCTTCATATCCGCGACGTTTGCCTCCCATTGGTCTTTCCACGGGCCTTTTTTGTTTTTCTTTACCTTGGCATCAGCGACCTCTTTTTCCTGTTTTGTTACCGTATCCGCAAGTTCGGGCTCGCGGCTTAAAATCTCTCGATGAAGGGCACTGTTTTTGTCGATTAATCTTTGTTTGCCCGGGGCGTCGACCAGACTTATATTGTCGCTGATTTCATTTATGCGGTCTTTGTTTTTCAGGGCCCAGAGAAGACCGTTGTTTGAGCGCATGCTGTTGCGTTTTTTGCTTAAGATATCTGCAAAGGAGCTGCCGCCCAGTAGTTCGCGAACCTTTGGGTCGACACCTTTTTCGTCCTTTGGATTGCGGCGTACACCCATCCATTGACCGTCTTCTTCGATTACCCCGCCAGTTGCCTCTAGCTCGGCATGGACACGGGCGTATCCGTCTTCGGTGGACAGTTCGCTTAATTTATTGCCGATTTGACGTTGGGCCTCGTGCCAGAGGAAGGGACTGGTTTCCTTTAGATGTTTGATATCTCCGCCGAGTTTGTGTTTGATTTTGTCCAGTTTGATGTCAGTGGTGCCGTCAGGGTTTTGCGTGACAACCGACGGGTCGGTTATCATTTGCAAAATTGTTTTCCCCGCATTGGTAAGGATTGGATTCATTTTGCGGGCATATATGTCGGCGATACGTGCATTGGCGAGGGTGAAACCAGTTGCACTGATTGTACCGTCTTTTTCTTTTCGTACGCCTTGGGCATGTGGATATGCGGCGGTTGTCATGACCTGGCCCAGGAATTCGCCCCCGGGGTCGTCTTCGACGCCCGCTTCCGCCCCGATTTTCATGTTGCCCAAAAGGGTGCTGGTTGTATCGTCGCGCGCGCCGTAAATCATGGCATCGCCGATTTCTTTTATTTCGGCGGGGCTGATATCATCGCCGAGGAGGTCTTTTACCAGTTTAATTGTACCGCGAACCTCGGCCACGTTTGCGTCTTCCAATGCGCGTTGGTCGTTGCCCGCCGATGGTTTTTTGAACCCATCGCGAACATTGCGCCAAAGCTTGTCGCCCGAGTCGGCGGTTGCGTAGAGGGGGCTAGTTGAATCCCCTATTTGGTCGGTTTTTCCCGTCAGGGCGTGTTCAACCCCCTGGAGCCGTGTGCCGAAATGCAGCTGTTCATTTTCGGGCAGGTTTGCACGAAGGTCGCGCATATGCAGGTCGTTGATATGTTGTAACTCGGTGTTGGCAACAATTCCCCATTGTTCGGGGGCAAGGTTCCGAAACATGTCTTGGTCATTGACAATGATTGATTGTATTTGGTCGGGGGTTGGATGTGGTTGGCCCTTGCGACGGGCTTCTTGGATTATATATGCGGCCTGGAGCGATAGGCGCGCGGATTCCGAACGGTCGTATTGACGGGTGAGTTCAATCCTTTCCAGTTCCGTGGTTTTGGGGTTGTTTATTTTTTCTTTTAATTGTTCGGGTTTGTGCGCGATGTCATAATATTGTATCCGCATCATGCCCATTGCCTCGAACGCATTTTGATATTGGTTAACCCAATCGGGGTTAAACCGATTTTCATGCTGTTCAGCCTCGAGGGTGTTTTTTCCTTTGCCTTCCTTGGCATCACGGGCGTCTTTGTCCTCGCCTATTCCCGCGATGACACCGCCCAGAAACATGCCCGCACCCTGGGCAAAGTACTTGTCCCAATCCGTCCCCATATTGTTCGCCATAGTTTTAGTATGCCCCATCTGTCAAATTTTGCAAAACTTATTTATACCCTTTTGTGTTCAATGTGTCACCAAGAATAGAAGCACGATAGAAAATTTGATATGTAATTACCTTTAATTTTATATATGCCGTCCACCTGCGCCGCCCCTTTAAGTTGATTGCATCGGATATGTTTTTCAGTTCTTGGCGAAGTATCGGAACAAAGGTAACGGAAATAGCAATAAGCAAAGAAACCTTTGCCGTTCGTATTCCGATTAACCGTAATGGAAACAATAAGCCTTCGATACCCGTTGCTATGTTAAGGGTGCTGATGCTGGCGGCGAAGGCGAAACTGAAGATGCCTATTACAACAATCCGCAAAGCGTTCAGCATTGCGATTTGCCAATCAATAAAAAACATATTAAACAAGACGGCCAAAATAAAAAATGGAATAAGTGCCGTTGCGTTTTGGATAACCGTCGACATGTTTCTTTTGAAAACAAAGCGCAATGTCAGCATATAGAGCAATGTAAATACCGCATAAGGGGCAATGAAGATATGTGGCAAAAAAAATATCGCAGTTGAAATAGTAAAGAGAAATAGTATATAGAGGGTCAATGCGACTTTTTTAACAAGGGTCATAGCTCTATTACCCTCCCCCGTTGTTTTTCCGAAAGTATATTTGTCGTAAGAATAATTGTTGTACCCCGTGCGTTAAGTTTCCAGAGTAGTTCGTATATTTCAACTTTCCCCTGGGTATCAAGCATTGATGTTGGTTCGTCGACAACAAGGTACTCGGTCCCCATGGCAAGCACACCCGCAATTGCTATGCGTTGTTTTTGGCCTCCACTTAACTCGTAAGTGCTTCTGTTCTCGAAGCCTTGCATCCCTACCCGTGCAAGTGCGTTTGCGACACGTTCCTCGTATTCTTCTTTTGGGATTTTAAGATTTTTTAACCCAAACACCATGTCATCCCAAATGCGGTCGAACAAGAGATTGTTTTCGGGGTTTTGCATAACCATACTTATCTTTTTTCGCAATTCGTAAAATTGCCGTCCGTTTTTTGTATTGATGCCATCGACATGGATGTTTCCGCGCCGAGGCGCAACCAAGCCACAGATAAGACGGGCAAGCGTACTCTTTCCGCCGCCGTTTTTTGCGGACAGAACAATAAACTCGCCCTTTTCGAGAACAAGATTATATTTTGTGAATACGTTTTTCTTTGCCCCTCGGTGCCGAAACGACACCCCGTCCAGAACTATTTTCTCTTGTTCCATAGACCTCACCCATTGGTTTCGTCGTCATCGACTTCTTCTTCGTCGTCATCGTCCGCATCATCAAGAGGGATATCAATCAACAAAAATCTGTCTATTGGCTTTCGTAAAGACAATAACACCCCATACATCACAGGCACCATTATTGCATACAGGATTGAGAATAATACTATTCGGTTTACAAGGACGACCCAGAAGCTGGCGATAAATCCCAGATGATAGAGCCAATACGACACGGCGAAAATTCGGTCAACGAAAAGAGATAGCAACGATGCGATTACAAGCGAAACGGCAAACATTACTTTGTTTTTGTTCCATTTGTATCTGCGGAACAAAAGCAATCCGAAGACAAATCCCGAGAAGGCCCAACTGGCCGTGAACCCGGGGAAATATGCACCGCGTGGCATGATTATCGCACTTATAATATCGCCCAAGGCACCAACCACCAAACCGCCAAACGGCCCCAAGACATAACCAGCGATTATAAGTGCGGCGGGGGCAAAAGTCCAATCACGAGCCGTTCGTCCGAATGCACGAAACTGGGCGGGGGCCGCGGGCCCGTCAAGAATAATGAACAGTGCAATAAGCAATGCCATAACGACCAAGACAACATTTGGATTCATGTCGGGCACACCGAACATCTTGCGAAAGCCCTTTATTGGTTTTTTGAAAAAATTCTTCATGTTAAAATAACTCCTTTTTGTTTTGAATGTACATGTTCAAATAAAGAAGATTAGCCCCACTGGGCACAAATTTTCGCCAAAATCCATTGCATGGACGGACAGATATTCATGATGTTGATGTTACCTTGACATAGATAAAAAAAACCATTGCAATACACCTCCGCAGCTCTTGGTCGTTTTCCGACCCTGCTGTAACTTGCATTTAAGCATTATCATGCTACACCGCATTAATTCGTAAGTCAAGTGAAAGGCATTCCAGGCACAGGGAATTGCTTTACTTGTTTCGCATTGTTGGGAAAAGCAGGCTCTCGCGGATAGAGTCAGTTCCCGCGAGCAGCATTACAAGGCGGTCGACGCCAAGGCCCTGGCCCCCGCATGGTGGCATACCGTATGCCAGAGCCGAGAGGAATTCCTCGTCTACTTGCATTGCCTCGTCATCGCCCTTTGCGCGTTCGGCCGATTGCGCCATAAAACGTTCGCGTTGGTCTATTGGGTCGTTTATTTCGGTGTACGTGTTTCCCATTTCGCGCCCCATGATGAACAATTCCGCCATGTCGGCCAATCGCGGGTCGTTTTTGTCACGTTTTACAAGTGGTGCGATTTCGACCGGATAGCCGATTATAAATGTTGGTTGAATAAGTGTTTTTTCAACGCATTGTTCAAACGTTGCGTACAGGAGGGTTCCCCATGTTATTGAACGTGGAAATTCCAAGCCCAGTTTTTTCATGCCCGCGGTTGCGGCCGTTACATCCAGTTTTGAAAAATCCAATCCCGTTACATCGCGCACCGCATCAATCATTGTCATGCGTTTCCATTTACCAGACAGGTCAAGTTTTACCCCTTGGTATTCAAATTTAAGTGTGCCCTTTACCCTTTGGGTACAGTGTTGGATGAGTTCACGAAAGACCTCTATCATTACCGCCCTGTCTGCGTATGCCTGGTAATATTCTAACATTGTGAATTCGGGGTTGTGTTTATAGCTAATACCCTCGTTACGGAACACCCGCCCGATTTCGTACACACGGTCAAAGCCACCGACGATGAGGCGTTTGTGGTGCAATTCGACCGCAATACGCAAGAACATTTTCATATCCAATGAATTGTGGTGAGTTATGAATGGACGTGCGTTTGCCCCACCCGCCTGGTTTTGCAGGACGGGGGTTTCGACCTCGAGATAATCGCGTGCGTCAAAAAATTCGCGGATTGCGGTTACAACACGACTGCGGGTGCGGAAGATGTCGCGAACCTCGGGGTTGGCAATCAAATCCACATGGCGGTCGCGGTAACGCATTTCGGGGTCGCGCAGGCCCGCATGTTTGTCAGGGAGAGGGGTCAGGGCCTTTGACAACAAGACGATTGATGTTGCGTGGACGGAAACCTCGCCCGTTTTGGTTTTGAATACGGTACCGTTGACACCAACGATATCGCCCAAATCCATATCGCAAAATGCGGCGTATACATCCGCACCAACATCGTTGGTTGAAATATAGAATTGAATTTTGCCAACGCGGTCCAGGATATGCACAAACGATGCCTTGCCCATTATACGTTTAAGGATAATGCGCCCAGCAATTGCTACGGGTTTGCCGTCAAGTTTTTCAAAGCCATCGATAATCTCGCCCGATTGGTGAGTTTGGTTGAACACCGTTTGGTGAAATGGGTCGCGCCCCTCACGTTGGAGCTTGACGAGTTTCTCGCGCCGTACCCTGGCCTGTTCGGCGGTATCAATTATTTCCGTTGTTTCCATAGGTTGCAAGTATACACAATTTCGTATAAAACGGCAATGGTTTCAAACAATACCAAGGTGAAAACCGCAGAGTTGACAAAGAAGCTGCAAGATGATTTTGGCGCGCCGTTTGATTTGAAGGCGCGAGAGTTTACGGTTGCGGGCAAACACCCCGCCGTTGTGTATTTCATTGATACGATTGCGGGCGGCCAGAGGGTGAGTTTCGAGATATTGTTGCCATTAGTCAAAATACAACCATCACCAAAAGGCGATATTGTAGACGTTGTTACAAAAGAATTGGTTCATATATGTTCGTTCGAGGTCAAGGAAACATACGAGGATGCAACAAAGGAATTATTAAACGGCAAGTCCATAATGGTGATAGAGGGCCAGGAGGGTGTTTATATATCCCTGGACACCACCATCATGCCAGGGCGTGGCGTAGCCGAACCGCCGACAAACAGTGTTGTTATGGGCCCGCGCGAGGGGTTTACAGAAAACCTGGTTATGAACATTGGTTTGGTTCGCAAGCGGTTAAAGACCCCTGACCTGACCTTTACCAATGAAATTGTTGGCAAATACAGCAATACCAACATTACAATCATGTACATCAAATCCATTGCCGACCAAAAGATTGTTGACCGTGTTATCGAGCGGATAAAGAGCATTGAAATTGACGGGATATTGGATAGCTTTTACGTAATGCAGTATTTGCAATCCGAGGCATTGAATATCTTTCGCCAGGTAGGTAGTGCCGAAAAACCAGACATCATCGCATCAAAGCTGTTGGAGGGCCGTGTTGCGATATTCGTGGACGGCAGTCCGATTGTTTTGACGGTGCCTTATATAATCTTGGAAGATTTACAGGCCGCGGACGATTATTACACGAACAACACTATTGTCACCCTGCGCCGTGTTATACGGTTATTCGGTGTTGTTTTGGCGATTGTGTTGCCCGGACTTTATTTATCGTTGCAGCTGTACCATTACAATATTGTTCCGTTAAACACCCTGTTTATGATTACCAACAGCATCGAAAACACGCCGTTTTCGCCGATGATGGAGTTGTTAATTATATTGGTGTTGTTTGAAATAATGTACGAGGCCAGTTTGCGTATGCCGCGGCATTTGGGCGCGGCGACAAGTTTAGTCGCGGCGTTGGTGTTGGGCGGTGCCGCGGTCGAGGCGGGGTTGTTATCCGCGCCAGCCGTGTTGGTTGTTGCGTTGGCGATGATTACGATGTATATCCTGCCCTCTTTGGCACCCCAGATTTCGTTGCTGCGTTTTGCGTTCCTGGTTGCCGCGGGGATACTGGGGTTGTACGGGATTGTGATGCTGGGGATTATGTTGGTGATTTATTTGTGTTCGTTGGAAAACTTTGACACGCCTATCATGGCACCGTTTGCACCGCATGTTGCGGGCGATGACAAAGATGCAATTATCATGGCCAACATCAAAGACCGAACAAAGAGACCAGGTAGCATTCCAAATTGCAACAAAACGCGCGCCCAGGGTACCCCCGGTGGCGGTATGGCCCCGCGAGAAAAAGGGGGTAACAAAAAATCATGAAAAAGATTTCAACGCGCCAGTTAATTATTTTCTTTTGTATTTACAGCTTTTCGATTAAATTTTTGTCGCTGCCTATGTTGTTGTCCCAGGGGGCGGGCCGTGATGCGTGGATTACGGCGGCGGTTGGCAGCTTGGTAGAGTTATTGGTTTTATTTGCCGCGTTAAACATTATCATGGCGGGACGGGACAGCGATTCGTATTCCGACCTGCGCAAGAATATAACGGGCATCGGCGCAAAGATAATTGTTTTGGGGATGTTGTTTGTTTTCATGTTGCAGCTATTGATATTGACCCAGTCAACATTTGCCTTGGTTTCCGAAAATTTATTTACCGATTTCAACATCCATAAATTTATGGTGCCGTTGATGTTGTTGGGTATTTTATTTTGTTTCGTTCCCGCACGTGCAATCTTTCGCGGGGGCGAGGTTTTTTGGTTGCTGATTATTATTGGTGTTGTTTTGTCGGTATTACCCGTCATTACCCAGATGAAAGTATCCGAGGTCACGCCCGTAATGCAACATGGATTACGACCGATTTTAACCACATTGTTTCGCAATATGATTTATTTTGAATCGGCGGCATTTTTGTTTATCTTTTCGGGCGATGTTGAAATCAAAAAGGATTTCCGCAAAAAATTCATGGGTGTGGCGGCGATACTGGCGGTGTTCTTTGTTTTCTTTGTATTTATGTTTACCGCATTGTTTGGCCCGTTGGCATCATACAAAACGGTAGCGGTGGCGAACCTGACGGTTTATTCGGCTTTCCTGACCCAGGGAGGGCGGTTAGATTGGTTGTTGATTTGCATATGGCTGTTGTTGCTGTTAGTTCGTTTTGGCGTTACGTTCTATTGCGCGTTTGCGTCGGTGCGATATATTTTCAACGTAAAACATCGTGCGGGATATATTGGGTTTGGCATTGCGGTTTTGTTGTATGCACTTTATTACTTTGTTTTCATAAACAACGATGTAATCGGAACGTTGCGTATACCTATATTCGTCCTGTACTTTGCGATTCCGTTTGTGTTTATTGTGTGTGCCCTGTTGAACAAAAAAAGGGGCGCGCGGGGTACCCCCACTGGCGATATGGCTTCACAGAAAAAGGAGGCCGCTTGTGATTAAGTGGATATGGAAAAAAAAGATTGTTATTGTTGCTTTGGTGTTGACGGTTGCGTTATTGCCTTTTGCGTTGACGAAACCCACAGTTGTCATCACCAAGACCATTGTCACGGCAATGGGAATAGACAAAGCCGACGACGGGTACACGGTGTATACCGAGTCATTGATATTTAACTTTGACCCCTTTGGCGTGCCCGAACGCGAGATTCATTTTGCCACCGCCGAAACAATTCCTGCGGCCATGAAAATCATCGGGCAAAACCGCGGACGTAAATTATCGCTGTCGCATTGTACGGTTATTACCCTGGGCCATGAATTGGAGGAATCGGATTTCATCAAGTTATTGTGGCCATTTATCAAGCGCAACGACATGAGTAATTCCGCCGTGTTATTTTGGACGGATGACCCGGTCAAAGGCGTCATGCAAACCAGTATCGATTTGGGCGATGCCAGAAGTGCCCTACTGCAACAGATGGCCGAGTTCAACAGGCGAACAGACAAGTTCGCGGCAAAGACATTAGAAGAATTTGTAAAAGACATGATGCGGGACGGTCAATCCGAATTGGGTGTTATCAACATCAAAGGCGAAGAAATGATTAACGAGGGCAAGACAAAGAAAGTATCTAACAAAGACAAGTCATAACGCCAGCGGGGGCTCCCCCGCTTAAAACTCTTCGGAATCGTTTAGGGTAATAGGTGGGATAAGCCAGTTCAGCAAACCACTGATTAAAATTATTATAATTGTCGGTATGTGGACGTTCAGATATGGGTACAGGAATAAACTGCGGATGCCAATGTACAACAAAACCACACAGAATACGATTTTGTATACAAGGTCCCAACGTTCGGCCCGATAATACGTTTCATCATAAATCCGATAGACCAGATAACCGATGTATGCCATCACCGCGATAATGCCCAAAAAGAAAATAATGGGCGTCAAGTTCCATGCACGGAAATCGTCGGCAAAAACCGAGAGATGGTCAAAAAAGAACATGGCCGACATAAAAAGCAGCATGCATGCCGTAATCACCTTGAAAAGCACCAAGTACCGATTGGGTATGCGGCGTTTTTTCTTTTCCCCCACCATTATGATTTCATCATATCAAACCCTTATCAATTTGGCAAGCCGAGTACCGTATATATATGCCTCGACCTTTTTGCCTGTGGCCGCCTCTATTGCGCTTTTATACATGTTTAATTGCGGTGCGTACCGTTCAACCAATTCGGCCTCGTTTGCCCGCGTTGTTTTATAATCAATCATAATCGTGCGGTCGGCAGAAGTCGCCAAGAGGTCAATCACCCCCTGGACCAAAATGTCATCAATCCGTTGGATAAACGGAACCTCGGCATGTAATTTCATGTTCGGGAGGAATTCGCGTATAATACCCAGACATTTTTCAACATCAGACCCCACCAACTGGTCGATATCCGTCCGCCCCGCGATTGCCATCATCATTCCATTGTGAAATGCGGTACCGTAATCGGCACCCCTGTCCCGTACAAACGGCATGGTTTCGGCGGTGTGGTCGGCCGTGGCTTCCTCGGCCCGTGTTAACGATGTTACCGAGTTTTTCAACACCGTGTGTGTGCCGACATGTTCCACCTTTTCATGGTCAAAAATCCGTTTGTATTTGGATATGGTTTTGGCACATGTTTCGTTACCCAATGCCCGCGGAATGTGCGGCGTTTCGATTATTTTAATATCATCAATCGGTGTGACCGTCAATTTGAATTCACAATCGGGAATTGTTTTGAAAATGGTGGGGGCCATCATATTAAAATATGATTTAGACTGCGACACCATAAAATCGGTTGTTGGGATATTTTGCCGTATACGGTCGACGTTTAACGAACCGACTATGATTAGGCGGCCCTTTGCACGGGTCAGGGCGACATAGAGCAAACGAAGTTCCTCCATCACCTTGAATTTGTCCAGGGCATGTTTCGCACCGATTGTTGCAATGCTCTTGGACTTTGTGCGGCTGATGGAATCCGTATGCAGCATACACAGGCCGCAATCACGGTCAATCATTATGATACGGGATTTTTCCATCGGCGGGTCGTCCAGGTCATTTTCGGTTGTGAACAAAATTACAATCGGAAATTCCAACCCCTTTGATTTATGGATGGTCATTATTTGGACACGGTCACGGGTGCCGCCACCCGCCGCCAATTTTATTTGCAGCATTTCATTTTCAACCAAATACACATATCGCGCCACCGACATGCCGCGCAGTTTGTTCAGATACCTGTAGACGTTTTGTACGCGTTCCTCGCCGTTTTC
This sequence comes from Bacillota bacterium, assembly GCA_009784555.1. Classification (GTDB taxonomy): domain Bacteria; phylum Bacillota; class Clostridia; order Christensenellales; family UBA1242; genus WRAD01. The sequence goes on from WRBO01000009.1 coordinate 23,784, forward strand.
CAACAAAAGGAGCTTTTCCATAATTGAAAATCGCGCAATAAACATATTCAACAAATCCGCAACATCATTTCGTTTTGCCAGTATATGAAACTCGCTCAATACATCGAGAAAGTCTTTTGCCTTTTCATTTGGGTCATTTTGAAGCCGTTGATACCAATTGTCCCCCGCCCCATTGATTTTGATTTGCGCCAATTCATCCGCCGTGAATCCGAATACGAACGTTGTCATTGTACGAACCAAAGGCAAATCATTTTCAAAATTTGATATTGCGAAAAGGAAATTTTCCAACACCGCAATTTCAAATAATTCATGCGCGTTTTGTTCACGCTCCACCGCCGATTCAATGTCGCGTTTTGCCAGAGCTTGCTGCAACGCAGCAAAGTGTGTTTTTTTACGTGCCAAAATTACAATGTCGGAAAGTTTCAATCGCGGGTCGGACTTCATCAATTCGGCAATGCGCATGGATACCTTTTCGCATTGGATTTGGATTTTGCCCGGGTCGGGTTCACGCGGTTCGTCCGCGGTAATGTCGTACGGGGTTGTTGATTTTTCTTGTTCCCCCTCATCCTCGTCATCTTTTTTTGTGTCCAACAAAATTATCTCGACGGGAACGGCATCCGTTTTCTGGGGCGGGATTTTGAATTGACTGGTCAAATTATAATCCAGGCCCAACGCGGTGGTCATTACCCGCCCGAATACACGGTTAACGAAATCAAGGATTCCCGGTTCGGAACGAAAGTTTTCATTTAATTTTATCACATGCAAACGATTGTCATCCAAGCGGCCTGTGAATATCGCGACCTCGGTACCCCTGAACCCATAGATACTTTGTTTCGCATCACCCACCGCAAATGTGTTTTTGTCGCCCGCAATGCGCGAGAGGATTTCCTCTTGGACCGGGTTGGTGTCCTGGTACTCGTCAACAAAGATATATTTGAATTTCGATTTTTCACATTCCGCAATTTCGGGAATCGCCAAAATTGCCAAGGCATGACGTTCCATATCGGAAAAGTCTATTTTCCCCGCCCGCTCCTTTTCCGTGTTGTATCGTGTGATGAATGTTTTGACCAGGTGAATTACCTGTCCCACCACACGTTTGTCGCGTTTTTGGCCGTTAATAACATCTTTTTTTGTTTTTGGGAAATCGTCCCAAATTTTCTTTAGATGTTTTTTGAACTCGTCACGATTTTTTTTGAATTCTTCTTTTTCGGAAAAATCGCGGGCATTCAATGTCGTGAAGGTATTGTCCAGCAACAAACCTTCGTATCGTTTCGCATCACGCAATTTCTGGGCCATTTCTTTTGCGTGTTCAATGAATGGGATTGCCTTTGCGGCCCCCTCGTGTTCGGCCGCAATCATAAACGATTGAAATATTCCGTGATAATGTTCACCCAGTGAATTGTAAAAATTCAAGATGTTCGCAACCGCGGGATTGTTTTCAAAATCATCCGAATATGCACCTAGGGCAATATTTTCCAACCATTCAATCGCGTCACGGCGTGATGACAGGAAATTCGCGATTTCACCGACCAGGTTCTTTAACCCATCGGTGCGACGGGTGACACAGAACGTATCAATAGCCGCCCGACATCGGTCATAATTTTCGGCAATAATTTGGTCAAGTAATTCCGATTTCAAAATGCCCGCATCCACATCATCCAATACGGCCATCGCGGGGTCCAGGCCGATTACGTTAAAATTGGCCTTGATAAGGTTTTGACAATATCCGTGAAAGGTTCCTATTGCGGCGGCACCCAGTTGCGCGGATAAATCTTCTTTGACCGTTTCCTCTAACTTTCTTCGCAACTTTGCCCGCATGTCTGCGGCGGATGCACGTGTAAAGGTCAGCACCAAAATTTGCGACAGGTCGACCTCGGCCCCCGCAATCATTTGTGCTATGCGTTCAATCATTACGGTTGTTTTGCCGCTGCCTGCACTGGCACTGACCAATAAATCCGCATTGCGCGTTGTTATCACGCTTTGTTGTTCGTTCGTCCATTTAATCATTTGGCACCTCCGCGGGCTTTGTCGCGGTGTTGGCACAATGCACCATACACACAATACCCGCAAACATTCGCATCAACACGCGAACATTGGATATATCCATCCGACATGTGTTTTGCCGCCAAATCAACCATTTGCCCCGCATAATCCATCATGTCACCAATCGGATGTTTATCCACGAAAATGCCCTTTGGTTTTGTGTCACGGTCATACCCCGCCGAAATCGGAAAGTACACCGCCCCGTGCGGCACCGCATTATATTCACGCGCCGCCATGCCCAGGTACAACGGCAACTGTACCTTTGTACCGTTTGCCAAATCACGTTCGGAAAATTTAACATTTGAACCTGTCTTGTAATCAACAACCATAACCATGTTGTCGGCCATGTCGATACGGTCAACCTTTCCAAAGAGTTTCACCGCGGCACGTTGTTCTTCTAGCCCCCGCTCTACCGCGATTGGGGCGAACGGGCCGTCGGCGATTCCCTGCTTGATTCTTTCGCCTACACCAATGACCTCTGTCCGTAAATTTTCAACCAGGGGCCGATTTATCGGGTCGGTTGCAAAGTACGAAAATTCGCGTTCTTGTAATACGCTCTCCAAAACCTTTTCGATACTTTGTTCTTTTTTGTCAACGATGCTTTGGGTGTACAATTCCACTACCCGGTGTATCAATGTTCCCATCACGTCCGCCCCAACACGGTATCGCGGACGGGCACGTAATTTCAATCCACGTTCAAGGAAATTCTTATACGGACATGCATAGAACGTTTCGACTGTACTCGGACTGGTGTGTCCCTTTGGAAAGAACAATTCACGACCGTTTGCGATATTGCCTTGAACGCGCGACAAATCAACAATAGGCAGTGAATTTAACTCGGCGGCCACCAACAACGAATTGTAATAAACAGGGTCGGTAAATGCCATACCCGACGTAATCGCCGACAAAACACGCGAGGTTGCAAAGTGCCGCGAATTAATTGTTAAATCATTTTCAAGTGATTTCGGATATTTTTTCAGGATTTTTTCAATGATGTCGCTGGTGTACCCTTCCTCACCGCCTGCACTGGTTGCAACGTGTGAAATATGTAATCCCGTGGTGGCGGATGTCATGATGTTAAATGCGGCGGTTCGTGCACGCTTGTTTTGCATTGTTACGGTTGGCTCTATTCGCACCCTGTCCATGTGCTTGATGTCGAACTCGGTCAATATTTGCGTATCCGACCCGGTTGCCGGGAACGTGGCCTCGGTCGTATTGGCGATGAAAATATGCGGAACAAACGCCGATTGATATTCCGCGGCATTTGCAACCATAACGCGGTTGGCAAATGTTGGAACAATGGACACGGACGTTGAATTGCACAATGTCGAAAATAATTGCAAAAACTCTCCCGCATTCATTTTCATGTCGCCGATTAACTCGGCGGTTGTCTCCAACAAACCCGAAACCCTCTCACGTGATTTGGCAAAGATTTTCCCCTCGTCAATCGATAACCCCGCGGGGTCAACAAATTCGGATATTATGGTCAAAATGGTTTCGGATATTTTTTTAACCGTTTTTTGTTTGGCCAATGCTTTTATGTGTACATGAATTTTTCCCAATCCGAATTCATCATGGACGCGTTTTATCCCCGCATTGGTTTTTATGCAAAATCCCTCGATGGCAAACAGTTCACTTTGTTCAATTAAAACAAACGGACTTTTCAAAACCGCCAGCAGGTTTTCCGCACGGTCATATTGACACAATTGCACCATGTCGGTCACAAAGGCCGCGATGGGCGTTTCCAACAAATCCACACCCACATCCATATTTACGGCAATGTTGTTTTGGGCAAATGTCTGGGCAAAGATTTTTGCCGTATTTTTATAATCACAGAGCAACACAACGATGTCGGTCGGTGGTACCCCGCCGTTTAACAACCCGCGGATTTTATTGCCCAGGTACACCGCCTCGTCATTAACGTTTTTGTGTTTGGATATTTTTGGAATTACATGATTAATTTTTTGTTTGATTTCATGTGTTTCGGTGGGCATAATTTGAGACTCTAATTCGCCCTTTGATTGAACCCCAATCATTGTACTGTGAGCATGTTGGACAAGATGTTCCAGGACACACAGACGCTGGGGCGACAGGTGGTCGAAACCACAAACAAATAATGCGGTTTCACGCAAGAGTTTACTGGCCCCCGCATTATCAATCAGGTAAGACAGCATCCCGCCCGTATCAATGTGTTCCGCAATTAATTCGCGATATCGGCGATTAATTATCGCGATATCGTGCATTTTTTTGCGCGTTATCTCGGTCTTGGCATTTTTTTCGATTGTGTCAAAATCAACCATACTGGAACGCAGTTGGTTTATCGCGTTAAACATTTTTTCCGCAAAGCCATAGCTATTGACACTCTGGGCAAACCAAACCAACTTGTCCGCCACATCGCGAATGGCCCGCCATAAAAACAGGACGGCGCGGGTCTTGTCCAAAATTATTGGTTTGTGCCCCATCTCGGTCGTAATAATGTTAAACAACATCGAAAACGTAACAACACGTGTGTCAAGGAGGGCGGGTATCTCCCTCAACAACCGCCGCTCACATTCCAATGTGAAACGGTCGGGCACCAAAACCCATACGGGCCGCTCGAACTTCTGTGCCTCGATGCGTGCACATTTTATTACCTCGTCAATCGTTCTGGATATATTTTCACTCTTTAGTATTTTCACGGGCATGTAATCATTATACCACGAGAGCCATCGCAAGCAAGGTTATCGCGGAATCGACGGAAACACCCCCACTCTTGATTTTGTGTTCCAAATCCAGGGCAAACCGATATATCCGCGCAATACGCGGGGCCAGGTGTTTGTTATCACGACGGGCATAGTTTATTGCATATGGACTGCACTTTAATACTGCGGCCACCGCATCGTTGGGGGCGGTTGTCGCCAATGAATAATAAAGACGTCTTACGGTGGAAACCAAGCTCCCGAATATCGCATATCCCTCGGCACCCGTGGCGGCCAGTTTTTCTTGGATGCGTTTCGCCGTGACCATGTCACGTTTGGACAATGCGTTGCCCAGTTCAAATATTTGAAATTCCTCGTCCGCCGAAACCAATTCCCGCACGTGTGTATCTTCAATGGTTTCGGATTCCAAAAAGGCCACCAGCTTGATGACCTCGTTATTAATCCTCGAAAAGTTATTGTTACAATATTTCGCCAACGTCGCCGCAGCCATTGGTGTTATCGTGCCACCGATATCTGCAACCTGCTTTATTATTAACTTTTGCAAAATGTCTGGTGCAATCGGATTGCAATTTACCGCGGTCATTTGTATTTTTGTTGTCAATTTCTCGGTATATTGTGTCATTATCAAAACACAAGATGGATTTGGCTTTTTAATATACTCGGCCATTTCACGAATTGTTGCATCCATGATGCCCCGTACAATGACAACGCGTTTATCACCGAACATCGAAAATGTATTACACGCCGCCATAATCGCGGATGGGGTCGCGGTTTCGTCGAACTTTGTAACGTCGGCGGACTGTGAAAAATCGCGCACCAAATCAACGGCCTTTGACACCAAAAAAACATCCGTACCGTGCATAATGTACACGGGTTCGATGCGTTCGCGCAAAGATGTCTTCAGTTGTACGAAATCCATTACTATGTATTGTAAATCACAAGTGATAAAAAGTAAATCGAGAAGCAGACCGCAACGGCCGCAACCCGATACCGCCGCCGCATGAAAATAAACCGCGTACACAAAATCAACCCAACAAAATAAAACAAATACCAATACCCCGCGGCCGTAACATTAATTACGGCAAAGGGCGCACGGGCCAGCCAATCGGATGTAATCGCAACAAATCGAACCAAGACATCGGCCAGATACAACAACGGAAATCCGACAACTGTCAAGAGTGCAATCGCGGACAGTTGAAACGCAATAATCAAAAATGGCAACAACAAAATATTCGTAACCAATCCGATAACCGAATAAAACCCAAAGGTTATAATCAAAAACGGAAACGTCGTTATCGCGGTAACGGTGTACAGAGACAATGAATCAATACTAAATTTGCGGAATTTGGCAATGGGCTTGATTTGTGTTTCGGGCCACAATCGTTGTAAATAATGCGTAAAAGGCCGATAAAAGAACGCAATCCCGAACATACACCCAAAAGATAACTGAAAGGACAGCGAATTTATTTGATACGGAAATATCACCAAAACGATAATCCACGCCAAACACACCCGCGATATTAAATCCACGCGGCGCGCATAAAGGCCAGTCAACATAATGACAAAAAACATAATTGATGCCCGAACAATCGACACCCGAAAATCACAAAGATACATATAAAACAGCAACACCATGGTCACGACAATGATTTGATGCTTTCGTTTCACACGCAACAAAGATAAAAGTCCCAACACAATCGCAACAATCAACCCGACATGCAACCCCGACACCGCCAAAACATGGGCCATACCACTTAACCGAAATGTCTCTTGCAATTCACCGTCTAAACTACTGCGGTCGCCGAACAACATTGAATACAATAACTCGGCACTCTCGCCCCTCATATGCGTATGGAAAAAATCATGGGTATGGCGAAGGATAACACTGCGTAAATCACGGCTGTCACCCACCACCGCAATGGTTCCGCGATTCAAATTCACGGCCGCCGTGTATCGGATGTGGTTGTTCACGTTAAACGGCGTTGGCTCGGTTCGCCTGATGGTTGTTTCCGTTACGACAATTTGACCCAATCGCAATGGGTTTTCATCAATATTCCATATGTTTACCCGAACACGTCCGCGCACACTATTACCGTCGAATGTAACATTGGCCAGGACGATGTTACCGCTACCCTCCTCATCATTTATACGCATGGAACGAATTACACCGCGAACTTCACCCTCGCCCTCGAAATGTCTTTGATTTGTGAATGCCAAATTTGTTATGGCAAATGATGTCACCACCATAATGCACAACACAATCGTCACAACAAAAAACATGCGATTGGTGGCCAGGTTCTCTAAAACCGTATCCTTGTATTTGCTCTTGCGCGCATTCAAAATGACAAAGAATAATACAACCAACCCCAGCCAAACTGGGATAATCCAAAACCCAACACGCATGCTGTTTATACAAACCACAACCGTAACAACCACAAAAAACGCCCACAGTGCAAGCGGGCGAAAATTGAATGGTTTATTAACGTAATTAATAGTCTTCGCGGCGACTGCGTAATCCCCGCTCGAAAAGTATCCCTGCAATAACGATACCGGCCGCCAACATGAATGTCACCGCCGCAATCATCAACCACATGTCAAAATTGGTGTCAAAATTCTCTCCCCCAATCCACATGTAAAGAAGAATAGACGCGGTCAGGGTCAAGATTAAAATAATCGTCCCAATAATCATTCGTATCATAAATTTATTATACTACATTTTCGACAAAGAAGTCAAATTTTCGTAGGTCATTTCAAAAATGTTGGCTTGGCCTCAAAAGTTTTTTTATTCAAATAAAACAACGGCGACTCTTTTGGAAAATTAAAGGCCAAACGATTTGCACAAAGACATTGCTTGTTATATCCATATACATTGTTCATTTTGGTATTGCCGTATTTACCATCACCAACGATGTAAATGCCAATAGATGCCAAGTGCGCGCGAATCTGGTGCGTACGCCCCGTAATCGGATTAACACGTAATAACGACAGGTCATCTACCATACGGATATTCTCAACACGGGTTTTGATTTGCTGGTCTTGTTTATCCCTGCGCTCTTTTACCACCTCTACGGTACCTGTGTGTGAATCTTTACGCAAATACCCCACCAATGTTATCGGGGATTTTTTCAATTCACCGAAACAAAGGGCCGTATATTCCTTTTCAATCCAACCATTGTCGAACCCCGCACGAATCTCGCCCGCGATGTCCTCGTCCTTTATAAAAATGACCAACCCCTCGGTGTTAATATCCAAACGGTGGGCTGGTTTATATCCGACCTGGGCCTCCAGGGTATTTTTGCTCTTTGGACTGGTTGTTTCTATTCCTTGCTTTTTGAATACGACCAGAATATTTGCATCCTCGAAAATTATGTCATATGGACGGTATTCTTTTATATCCGTTTCTTTGTAAAATACTTGGACGATATCCCCTTTTTTCAACGGCATGTTTGCCGATACCCGCACGCCATTTACACGCACATCTTTGTTTTTCAACACACGCGTGCAAAAGGCAAATCCCGCACCAAAAATATTGGCCTTGATAAAAGGAACCAACATTGCATCGCCCGACACCGTAAAGTTCTCTGTCTTCATAATGAAATACCCCACCCTAAAAATACTCCGCCAATTGCAATAATCAATGTGCTCATGTATATCACCATTACCAATCGTTCGGTATCGCTTATATCAATTCGGTTTCCATACACCTTGTTGTGTAAATACAACAATCCGATTTGCCCCGTCAATACGGTCACACATATTATCGCCATCAACCACAGGGGCAACGTCGCGATGATGAACAATGCAACCATAGCAATGTTCACCGTTGCGAAAACCGCGTAAAAGGTATACAACAAAGTCATCGCGGTCGGACTGTTACTGGTCTTTGTGTATTGTTCTCGTAACTCGCGCAGTAATTCTATATAGGTATGCTGACGCTTTTGCGGCAGGCGGTTTCGGATATACTCCTCAAACTGATTTGCATATTCCATGTTACGCACGTTCAAGGCACGTTGCAAGAAATCTTCAACAAAAACCTGTTTCTTTTCGGCATTACGAAACTTTGCCAAATAATTGCGAACAACCATCGGCTGAAAATCGGACATCTTTACAATCATGTACCCGACTTCTTCGTTTAATGGAAAATTCTCCTCTACCATTGCTAATACGGCAATTGGAACCTCGGGCCCGTACTCGGCCTCTATCTTTATACATCGTGCAATCAAACTGGTAATAGCCGTTGGACGTGATGTTATATCGCGCATGATGCGAATAGCATCTTCCACAGATATATTTTTCTCGCAATGCGGACAACGCGCGAATACATCGCGTAGATTGACAACTATTAACATGTCGCATCGCGGGCATGTTGCGGGTACGTGGTCCATGACCCCATTGTACAGGAAACATTAAATTTGGTATACTCTTTCCAGAATGAAAAAACACTTTGACGTTATCGTTGTCGGTGCGGGCCACGCGGGGGTCGAGGCGGCCCATGCATCTGCGCGCCTTGGTTGTGACACGTTGTTGCTTACAATGAACTTGGATTCGATATCCTTTTTGGCATGCAATCCATCCATCGGCGGAACGGCCAAGAGCCACATAGTAAAAGAGGTCGATGCCCTAGGCGGTATCATGGGGATAATAGCCGACAGGAGTGCCATCCAAGTCCGCATGTTAAACACGGGAAAAGGCGCGGCGGTACACAGTCTGCGGGCCCAATCGGACAAGGTCAAATACCACCTAACGGCTAAACAGCTATTGGAACAAACGAAAAACCTAACAATCTACCAGGCCGAGGTCACCGAAATATCCCCCGATTTGATGGTCCGTTTACACACGGGCGAACAAATCTCGGCCAACGCGGTCGTTATTGCATGCGGCGTATATTTACGCAGCAACATCTTGATGGGAACAAAAACCTTCGCGGCGGGACCGGCGGGCTTTGCACGGGCGAATGAATTATCATCCAGTTTGGAAAAACTGGGCGTAACCTTCCGCCGATTTTCGACCAATACCCCGCCCCGTGTTTCGGGTTCAACGATTGATTACACCAAAACCGAAATCCAAGCGGGCGACGATGGACTAACTCCCTTTTCAAATTTGACATCTAAACCAATCAAGAACATCGCCGTATGTCACCTGACGTTTACCAACAATGAAACGCACGATGTTATCCGCACCAACATGCACCAAACACCATACTACAACGGCGATGGTCTGTTGGGCTCGGGCCCGCGATACTGTCCATCTATCGAGGACAAAATCGTCCGTTTCCCCGACCGTGAACGCCATCAACTGTTCTTGGAACCCGAAACCCTGTCATCGGACGAGGTCTATGTCCAGGGCCTGTTCACCGGGATGGCGCCCGTCGTACAACGCGAGTTCATCAAAACGGTGCCTGGGTTGGAAAACGCGCACATCACACGTGATGCATATGCGATTGAATACGATTGTATTGATGCAACGAACCTGTTCCCATCGTTGGAACACAAATCGGCCACGGGCATATTTTTCGCGGGCCAGGTCAACGGAACCAGCGGTTACGAAGAAGCCGCGGGCCAAGGATTAATCGCGGGCGTCAATGCGGCAAACAGTGTTTTGGGTCGCGCCCCGTTGGTTCCGTCACGAACCCAGAGTTACATCGGCGTATTAATCGACGACCTGGTCACCAAATTCACCGACGAACCATACCGAATGATGACATCGCGAGCGGAACATCGGCTGCACCTGCGCCAGGACAATGCCGACATTCGCCTAACCCAAATCGGCCGCAACATCGGATTGGTTTGTGACAAACGGTGGAAATTGTTCCAAAAAAAGTTACGCCAAATTGATACCGTTCGCCGGCAACTGACACCGAAACTGATTGAACGTGTCAAACGAACCGAAATGTCCCTGCCCATCGTCGCGCGTGAATTGGGATTATTTGATAAAATTCCGATGGCGGTTTTGGAATACCTGAATATTGAAATCAAGTACGAGGGCTACCTGGCCAAAGAATCCGCGCGCATTGAAATGGTCAAACGCCAAGAAAGCATGCAAATTCCCGCCGACATGGACTATGCCGCAATAGCAGGACTGTCGTCCGAGGGGCGGACAAAACTGTCCTCTATTCGCCCACAAACAATTGGCCAGGCGGGACGGATAAGCGGCGTCAGCCCCGCCGATGTTTCAATTTTGCTGGTCAAATTACGCAAATAAAAAATGCGCGCCCAACGCACGTTTCACGTGTCCCGCATTTTTTGGACATTAAGGTATCCAAAAGATTACATGGAATTATCTGCGATAATTCCTAGGTCTTAACCCCTTTTTTGCACGAAAGGTCGGTAAAAGTCGCCAGAAGTCGAAAAATGTCGCTCGTTTTTAGTTGAAATGTACATATGGTTTTTGTTAATTTAATATCGTTTTCGATGTTTCGACAATGTGCGACATCAACAACTGAAACATGTCAAAAACCACATGAATACGACCTGTTATACATGTAATGACAAAACAATATTTGGGGAGGAATGCTGCTGTGAAAGTAAAACTTTTGATTGCCGAGAGTAATTTCGAGGAACAAGAACGCCTGCGCGAATTGTTCATGACCGAGGACAATTTTGAATTGACCGCAACCGCCGAGTGTGGGACCGAAGCCATAAAATTGGTCGAGGAACACCAGCCAGATGTGATAATTTGTAACTTTGCCCTGAAAAACACCGACGGTGTGACATTGTGCGAACGGGTGAAACAATCGGGTCACGAAACGCGGGTAATAGTAATGTCCAGTGCCTTTTCCGATTACACCGTCAAACGAATGGTAGAGGCGGGTGTTGACCATCACCTTATCCGTCCATTTGAACCCGAGTGTTTGATTAAAAACATTTGCGAATTGGCGAATGTTGCGGGAACAAAGCCGATGACGCGGGCGGCAACGGTGATGGAGGATTTTCCGCAAATTTCGCGACGAAAGCTAGAGGTTCGATTATCCAATGTCCTGACGACAATTGGAATTACCGCACATATCCAGGGATTCAAATTTATAAAAGAGGCCGTTATTGCATGTATAGAAGACCAGGCATTGTCGAACCAAATTACCAAACGGCTCTACCCTATGGTTGCGAAAAAGTTTCAAACAACACCGTCAAAGGTTGAACGTGCGATTCGTCATGCGATTGATGCGGGATGGAATCGGGAACGTTTTCACAATTTGAATGAAATTTTCGGGGTTCGGGTTGTCCAAGACCATCGGAATGACAAACCCACAAATGGCGAATTCGTTTCGTTCTTGGCCGAGAGATTGATTATCGAGAATGCTTGATATCTTAAAGTTGCCTCCTTCGGGCAAATAGACTTTTCTTTCCTGCGGAGGAAAAAAGACCGCCAAGAAAATAACAAAGAAAGATGGCTTGCGTGGCAGGCCATTTTTTCTTGTCCTCGGATGCGAAAAGTTATTTGCCCTCGTCGGCAACTAACTCGGCGATACGCCTAATTGTTTCATTCATCCTTGTTCGCAATGTCGCCATATCCTCCATATAGCCACGCAGTATCTCCAACAACTCCCTAATAACTTCATCCATCGTGTGCCCCCTTGCGCACTCCCAGAGTGCATATATGCACTCTACAGGTACCATGTGATAGTTGTCAACTATATAAACATGGAAATCTTTGCAAAGCGACTTTACGAACTACGTACTGAAAAAGGCCTGACACTTTCCGCGGTCGCCAAGGCTGTTGGTATAACGCGGCAATCTGTCAAACGATACGAAGACAACCACTCTCAACCATCTATGGAAATACTCTCAAAACTCGCTGACTTATTTGGTGTTTCAACTGACTACCTCTACGGCCGCACAGATATCTAAAAATCGCAAAGTGAAAAGGCATCGACTGCCTCATCGCTAACAACCTCCCACCGAACGGCAACTCGGGGCCGCCGAGGGAACAACAACTTTTCGACGCCGAGGACCAGAAAAAATGGCCTGCCCCACAAGCCACTTCTAACATAATGTAACATGGCGGTCTTTTTTCCTCCGCAGGCTAGAAAAGTTAGTTTTCCCTGCAAGGCGGCCCAACCGCACATTTCCCATCACTGCCATGAAAAACAAACCACGGACCACGTGTCATATATGTGAACATAGTTCACATATTAATGGAAATTTTTGTCAGTAACCCCCTTGCACAAAAAATTATCCATGTTATCGTAAGGTGAAAAGGCATCGACTGCCTTACTCCACCCGTGTTCGGGATGATGTTTTTTGAAAACTTAATACACTACATGCCCTGCGTCTCCCTGGAAAAACCCCCCCCAACAGAAAATACAAAAGTAATAACCCCCCCCCAGGCTTTGCCCTCGGGCCAAACGCTCGGCCTACGGCCTCGGCCCGAACTATTCGGTTAACCCTGCGGGTGCATCATACGGTTTTTACCCGAAATATGTGTTTTAGGAGCGAAAAACTTTGGCAAGACCGCCAAGGGCGGTTTCGCGATAATCCGCATGCATGTCCAACCCCGTTTGATACATCGTTTCAACAACCATATCAAATGATATAGGACGGGTATCCGAAAGCATATCGGCCAATGACGCGGCATCCAATGCGCGCATAGCCGCAACCGCATTGCGTTCAATACATGGAATTTGTACCAATCCGCGCACGGGGTCACATGTTAATCCAAGGTGATGCTCCATCGCTATTTCCGCCGCATATTCAATTCGCGACAAAGACATGTCAAACAATTCCCCAACCGCGGCGGCGGCCATGGAACATGCCGAACCAATCTCGGCTTGGCACCCGCATTCGGCCCCGCTGATGGATGCGTTGGTTTTAATCAACGTCCCTATCAATCCCGCCGTTGCCAATGCGTCAATTATCTTTTGGTCGGAAAATCCGTTCTTTTGTTGCAAATACAACAAAACCGCAGGCAAAACACCGCATGCCCCGCATGTCGGCGCGGTAACCATCAATCCCCCGCCCGCATTTTCCTCGGCCGTTGCATATGCGTATGCCGCAACAATTCGTTTGCGTAATGCCTCGGGGTTTTTCTCGGTCGCGACACCCGTAAACAGGCCCTTTGCCTCGCGTTGCAAATTCAATCCGCCTGGTAACACCCCGTCAACGGTAATCCCCGCCGATATTGTTTTTTTCATTTGCTCCCATATCTGGGCCAGGAATTCGCGGATGGATTCCCCCTCGGTTTCATAAACATAATCGCACAACCGAATTTTCTTGGCCGCGCAATACCGCCGAATGTCCGTAAATTTTGAATGTGGATAGCGTACCGTCGCCCCGTCGGATGAAATTTCGACATGACAATCACAACTCTCCATCGTTATTGCTCCGCCGCCCGTGGATATAAAACGTGCACGGCAAACGCGTTCGTGCGACAGATACGCGCGCATGTCCATCGTGTTTGGGTGGTTGATATCGGTAATCGTGTCTTCGTCAAATATTATTTCCACGGGCGCATGCCCCGCAAAGACCTTTTTTATAACCGCGTCGGTGCCATGCCCAACACCCGTCAAGGCCAGGGATGCGTAAAGCGTTACCTCGAACCGTCGTGCCGATGGGTGTGCATTGCGAAAGGCCTCGGCCGCGCGGCCCACGCCAATCGTATGTGACGAAGACGGGCCATAGCCAATGCGATACAGCTGGCGCAATGACCGAACCCCTTCTTTTCTCCTTTGCGACATAATGCCCCCGTGTGTTACTATTGTAGTGTATGAATAATCCCCAGTTGCTGTCAACCGAATGGAAGGAAGAGTTGCGCGATGTGTTGGACACGCCGTTTATGCGCGACCTGGCAAAACGTGTTTATGCCGAGTACGACCGTCATACAGTCTTTCCCAAAAAGGAAAATTTATTTGCCGCGTTGAACCTTTGCCCGCCCGACCGCGTGTCGGTGGTGATATTGGGCCAAGACCCGTATCACACACCGGGGGCCGCGAACGGATTGGCGTTTTCGCGCGGGCCCGAATTCAAGAGCATGCCGCCGTCACTGGGCAACATTATAAAGGAAGTCGAGAATTGCTTTGGCAAGTGCAACGTGCGGGACGGGGATTTGACGCCTTGGGCAAAACAGGGGGTATTGTTGCTGAACACCTGTTTGACCGTGCGGGCACACACCGCCCTGTCGCACAAAGATATGGGGTGGGAGGTTTTCACCCGTGCGGTGGTCGAGCGAATATCAAAACGTGGCGGCGTGGTATTTGTCCTCTGGGGTTCGCACGCGCGCAAGTTCAAAGATGTCATCACACGAAACGGCAACTTGATTTTGGAAACAGTACATCCCAGTCCTCTGTCCGCGCATAATGGATTTTTTGGTTGCGGACATTTCACCAAAATTAACGAGTTTTTGGAGGCAAACGATAAGGCCCCGATTGATTTCTAGGTTTACGTAATGTAAAGAAAACACCAACACCGATTGAAGTTACCCCAAAAACAACAAACAAAACAATCAGCCATGTTGGGAAATCTTCGTCAGGGATTCGGCCAGGGCCGTTATCGTATGTTTCGTCGTCGAGGTCTTTGTCGTCGTTATCGTCATTTTCGTTTTCGTCGGGGTTGCCTGTGCCCGGTTGGTCGGGGTTGTTTGGGTCCGTTGGTTCATCTGGGTCGGGCCCAGGGTCGGGGGTGTTATCGCCCGTTGGAACCCAATGCGGGACCAAGTCCACGGGGAAAGCCAGTAATGGCGAGAGGCGAAAGAAGTCTTCGTCATTTATTCCAACACGTGACCAGCGTGCAATTTCGTATCCAGGGTTTTCGGGAATTTCGGTTGGTTCGGTCATACGCCATGATGTGAATGGCGCATTGCCAGAGCCACCAGTTACATTGCCCAAGAACGTTTCGCGGCCAAAGAGGAATATATCCTCGCCCTCCATTTGCACATATGTCCATACGTTATGCAGACGATGGGCCGTGTCTTCGACATCACCGATTGCCCCACCGACGTACATATTGTTTGTTATTCCGTCTATGTTGATGGTTGCAACGGCCATGGTATTTTCGATTTGCAATGTGTTTTCGCCGTCAATGTTTGTTCGGCCAACAATTCCGCCGATGTATGATTCGACAGAGCTCCCACCGACCTGGCGGGTTAGGTTTAATGTGAATTCAGCGGTGCTGTTACGGATTATTGCCGTGGTTTCTTCGGCTTGGCGATACATAGAACCGACAATCCCACCAATAGCAAGTGTGATAGAGGTGTCGGCAACGATATTTATCGCGCCATAGAAATGTGTGTTTTCGATTATCACTGGGGCATTTCGATTATCGGATATCGTGCCGATGATACCGCCCGTGTTTCCAATTGTTGCGTGGACGCTGGAATTTCTTATTATTACATTAGCATCAAGGCCTATAATGTGGTTGACGAGGTTGTCAGTTCCGTCGCGCAAGTGAACGTTTTGGATGATTGTCGGGCCAAAGAGAGTTCCGAATAGTGAGTTGTTTAATCCAGTAATTATATGGTTGTTACCATCAAAGGTGCCCGCGAAATTATTAATTGGTATCCAAGAGCCAGTCACATTTATATCGGCCATCAGCCGAAAATGACCGTAACCATTGATTGCGGCCAATTCGGAGACGGTACGTATTTCGGTGATAGTTGGTTCAGATGTTGGGGTTGGAATGACGAGTGACATCGCGACGACACAGATTATCAAGAGTGTTTTCATTTGTATTATTGTACACGATGTTTAGCCGTTTGCGTCGGCGTTTCCTTCCATTTGTTCGGCGATTGCCTTGGTTTGGTGGATGGTTCCCCATGGATGGTGCGGCGGTGCGTAGATTGTGTAGACCTTCATTGGGCCATGGCCAGTATTTGTAATATTGTGCCATGTGCCCGCCGGAACAAAGACCGCCCAATCCCGCTGGACATGTTGTTGATAATATAGGTTATCGCGGGACAGACCCATTTGGACTAGGCCGCAGCCTTCCTCCAGCCGAATGAATTGGTCGGTGTCGTGGTGGATTTCAAGGCCGATGTCGTCGCCAGGGTTGATGCACATTACGGTTGCCTGGAGATTTTTGCCCGTCCAAATCGCCGTTCGGTATGTCCGATTGGCCGTTGTCACATTGTCGATGTTCACCGCGTATGGCATTGGCCCAAAGTCATGAATTTGTTGCATAATAAAAAACCTCCTTGTTATGTGTTGTTATATATGATAGTGTTTAGATATGAGTAACCAATTTGATAAAGAGTATATTGCGTTGTGTAAAAAAATCCTGGCCGATGGCGAGCATGTTGAAACGCGGACGGGTGTTAATGCACGAAAAATCTTTGGGCATACGTTCAGGTTCAATTTGGCCGAGGAGTTTCCTATCCTGACCACTAAATTCGTTTCGTGGAAGAGTGCGATTATCGAGATGTTGTGGATTTATCAAGAACAGTCCAACGATGTTCGATGGTTAAAAGACCGCGGGGTGAAGATTTGGAATGAATGGGCTGCCGATGAAAACGGCGATTATATGGGTAAGAAGTTGGGTAAGGAATACGCCCACACCATCGGAACGGCATACGGTTATATTGTAAAGAAGTTTGGATTGACCCAGCGATTGATTAAAACATTGAAAACCAACCCAATGGACCGCCGTATGATTATGTCATTGTGGCAGGATGATTATGTTCCCACGGCTACCCTGCCGTCTTGTGTTTGGAATACGCAATGGAACGTTACAAACGGCAAATTGAATTTGGTTGTTTCGCACCGTTCGTGTGACGTTGCGTTGGGCTTGCCATTTAATATTACGCAATATGCGACGTTGGCGCATTTGATATCCCGTGACACGGGAATCCCAGTTGGTGAAATGTTATATGTCATCAGCGACGTACACATTTACGAAAATCAAATTGACGGTATTAACGAACAAATCGCAAAGTACGAGGAGATGGGTGTTAAACCCGTGCCAAAGTTGTGGATTAATCCCGATGTCACGGACTTTTTCAAGTTTGATAACAGTAAAGAATTAAAAGACATTAAATTGGAAAATTACGAGTATAACGTAAAGATTTCCATGCCTGTTGCCGTTTAATGATTGGGAGGTGTGCCATATGAAAAATTTAGTGACTATCGCGGCGATTGGTAAAAACCATGAGTTAGGATATAAGAATGATTTAATATGGACATTCCGCGAGGATTTGCAAACATTCAAAAACATAACGATGGGCCATTATATTGTAATGGGTGAAAACACGTACAAGAGCCTGCCCGTTGTGTTAAAGGGGCGCAAGTATTTGGTCTTAAGTCCGAACCTCTCATCTATTCCCGAGGGACAGGTGTTCGGCGATTTAGAATCTTTTATTGAATTTGCAAAATCAACGGACGAGGATATCTTTGTTTGCGGTGGCGGGATGATTTACAGGTTATTACTGCCCCATTCCGGAAAAATGATTTTGACCGAAATTGATGATACCTTTGCCGATGCGACCGTACATTTTCCGACCTTTGACCGTGAAGAATGGACAATAGAGTCCAGCGAGGATTTCACCGCAACACACAAAGACCGCCAGGTTGCATATAAACGTAACGTATACAAAAGGAAGTAGTGCCTATGGGGGTGTCGATGTCCGAGAAAAACTTCCTGGAAAAACATGCCGAGATTCGGCGGGTCGTGTTGCGCGTTATTATTGTCGGGATTGTTGCCAATGTTGTTTTGGTTGCGGCAAAATTGACCTTTGGGTTGATTTTTGGGAATTTGTCGGTGCTTTCGGATGCGGTTCATTCGGCGTCGGATTTGATTACCTCCCTTTTTGTTGTTGTTGCGGTATTTATCAGCAGTCCCAAGCGAGATAAAAAACATAACTATGGCCATGAAAAGATAGAGCCGTTGATGGTTTTGTTTTTCGCTTTGGTTTTGGCGGGGATTGCCGCGTTGTTTGTGTGGCAAGGGATTGAGGGGTTGGTATCCCCTACCACGGCCGAGTTTAATTGGTTTTTGGTGTCTGTGACTGTGCTATCCATCGTTGTCAAGGAAGCGTTGTTTTGGTACGGAATGCATCACGCAAAAAAGACCAAGTCGGAAATCCTGAAAGCCGATGCATGGCACAGCCGTTCGGATAGCTTGGCCTCGGTTGCCGTGTTGATTGGGTTGGTATGTGCATTGTTTATGGACACGAACATTGTCGAGAGCATTGCGGTTTTGATTGTTTCATTATTCATTTTCAAGGCCGCGTGGGAGGTTTTCAAGCCGTCTGTTGACCAGTTGATTGACCGTGCCGCCGACAAACGGGATGTTGATGCAATTATTGCGATTGCCGAAGAAATTGATGGAGTTATTCGCGTTGATGATATTCGCACGCGGATTTTTGGGAATTCGATATTGGTTGACCTGGAAATATTGGTTGATGGGGCCCTAACCGTTACCGCCGGGCATGATATAGCGCAAGAAGTTCACGATGTGTTAGAGGGGACGGCGGAGCTACGCATTAAGCATTGTAATGTGCATGTTAATCCGTGTGGGGGTTAATAAAACATATTCCCTTACGTCAAAAAATAAGTCATAATGTGTATTATGAAAAAAGAAAATGACTTTCCCACATGGGCTGAAAATAATCGAGGAGTTATATTTTTTGCACAGGCTATTGAAGAAATGCTATTTCATCACGCCCATGATTCATTAAAGGCTCCAGCGTTGAATTTCCCTTTTTTATGTGTAGAGATGGTTCTTACCATACGACGCATGTTTAACGAAGAGCTACGAGATAAAGGATATTTTCCAGCTTTATTCCAAGAGCTACAAACATCTTTTGATACTGACAAAGTTGCACAATCAGTTTTTGGCTCTAATTTTTTTGCACTTTTTTCAATGAAAGATGAAAATGGAAACTTCATCACACTAACGAAGAATGCATACGAAAAACAACATGTAAACTCCGATAAGTTTACAAAGCATGTTGGAAAAGTCTGTGACCTACTTTCCAACGAAATAATGATGAACAAATACTACAACGCGTTGGTTGCCGAAATAACAAACCATGTAAAATCTTTCGATGATAGTAGGGCCGATGACCTTTATGCGCTCACTCGCTCATTTGTAACTTATCTGATAAATACTAGTTACTGCCAAGAATTCATTTATTCACTAGTTTCCTTTTTCTTTTTTAATAAATCCAAAAAGAACAATAATGGCCTTGGTCAATTTGAAAAATTCATTGCAGAATTCGACTATAAGCCGAAACAATATAAAGTTATTTTCCCATTCGATGGGAAACACGCAGACTACTTAAAAAAATTCAAGTCGATAACAATTGCAGACAACACGAAGGAAGATGGAAAAGCCTTTTTCCCGTGTAATAGTACAATACCAAACGTTCAGAAAGTACTCATATTTGAACTTAAAAAAGATGGTACAGTTTTCAACCCATTTGATGCGAAACAAGATGCCCTAGAATATATTAAATCATTTTACTCATTTGTAGATTATGTGTGCCATGATGGCACTCGCTTCTCTCCGCAAAGTGCAATAGTAGTTGATTTGTCAAACAAAAAAACTTATGAACTAAATGAACCTATTTGCCCACTACGTAGAGGTTCCGAAAGACACAATGACATTGAAAGACGTATCTCTGAAATATTTAAACATTTCGAAGCGCTGGGACTCAAGAGAGTTGTGGGGGCTATGGAATTACACTCCTCTGCTCTCGTGACAAACTCCATGGATAACCAACTGTTGAACTTATGGACAATAATAGAGATTATGATACCCACAGAACAACCAAATGGCTTTGCAAAAATAAATCAATTTTGTAATGCTCTTACATCTGTACTAACAATAAAATACCTTCCTTCACTATTCAATCAATATTTCAATGATATAAAACATCACGTACTAGGAAGCAAAGCGACTGCCAAGAAAACATATTTATTGAAACTTTTGACTTTGCCAGATGAAACTGACTATAAAAAATTACTAACAGTAATAAATGGAAACCCCCTTCTAGTACAACGAACCAAGCGCTACCGTAAGCTTTTTAGTGACAAGCAAAATATTCTCAAATTGATTGAGTCACATAAGAACCGTTTGAATTGGCACATACGCCGTATTTACAGACACAGAAATCTCATAGCGCATAACGGTTCTGACAACTCATCTTATAAAACTATCATTTTGCAAAATTTGCATTTTTATGTTGATACATTAATTGACACACTTTTTGAATATGCACCAAAAAACGACCCTGATATTGAGCATATATTCCTTTCTATTCAAACGGATGAACGCTTGTATCTTTCATTATTAAAAGATACAACTCCTTGGGATGACAAAAATTTTGAAAAAATATTGTGTTGCCTCTAAAATGATTTTTTGGCGGAGAGAGGCGGATTCGAACCGCCGGTCCTTTTGGGACACCTGTTTTCGAGACAGGCACATTCGACCACTCTGACATCTCTCCGTGGTTGACAAGTTATTATATATGATTTTGTGCATGGCGACAAGTGCAAAAATTGGGTGTCAAAATTCGACACGCGAAAATATAGCATTTGTGGCTATGATGTGATATGCTTGGTCATATGATTAGAATTGGTGGCCGCGAGTATCGTTGGGCGGCGGTGGACATGGATGGTTCAAATGTCAATAGTGTAGGAATTTACGGCGAATTGCATAACGAGATTTTGGGAGAGTATGGACACATGCTGCCCTGTTCGTCTACGCAGTTTTGGGAGGAGTTTTTTTCCGTTAACCCAACGGCGAAGTTTGATGACTTTTTAACGCACATCATTAACATGTTTGGGCTGCCATTAACGTTGGAACAATACAAGACCAAGGGCAAGAAACGCAAGCACGAGTTGTTAGAGAATGTTGCGTACAAGCCAGGGGCGGATGTATTCTTGGCCAAGTTAGCCGAACGCATACCGGTGGCGTTGGTGACCAGTTCGGATATGGACGATGTCAGCATAATAGCCAAGAGTCCGAATATCAAAAATAGTGCCGCGCCGTTTGAGACATTTGCACATATTGTTACATCCGAACAGGTGAAGAAGGTAAAACCATTCCCCCACCCATATCAAATGGCTATGGAGTTGATGGGTGCGAGCCCAGATGGGACATTAGTTATGGAGGATGTGAAGACAGGGTTACAGAGTGCCATTGCCGCCGATATTCCCCAGGATAATATCGTTATCATCCAAGACGAACACAGCGCGCATAACGAGGAGTATTTACGTGAGAATGGCGGGTTGTACATTTTGAGCCATAATGAGTTGCTGGAATTAATTGAAGAGGTATGATATACTCCCTGCATACACATTGTGTGGAGGGAGTATATGCTTAAGGTTCAGAACCTGACGAAGGTTTATTCAAGCGGCAAGCGGGCCGTAGATGATGTCAATTTAACGGTGGAGGCGGGTGATATCTATGCCTTTATCGGGCCGAACGGTGCCGGGAAAACATCGACAATCAAATGTATCGTTGGGATACATGGGTTTGATTCGGGCGAGATTACAATTGACGGTAATTCAGTCAAGGAAAATTCGCGTCGTTGCAAAGAAATCACAGCCTTTATCCCAGACAACCCAGATGTTTACACGTCTATTACAGGGATGCAGTATTTGAACTTTATCGCGTCCATCACGAAATTGAATCCCACACGCAAGGCCGAGTTAGTCGAAAAGTACGCAAAAGTGTGGGAATTAGACCATGCGTTGGGGATGCCGATTGGTTCGTACAGTCACGGGATGCGTCAAAAGTTGGTATTGATTTCCGCGTTCATGCGCGAGCCAAAGTTATTAGTGTTGGACGAGCCATTTGTTGGATTAGACCCAAAAGCCGCATTTACGATGAAAGAAGTTATGAAGGAATTTGTCGCAAACGGCGGGGCGATATTTTATTCCACCCACGTTTTGGATATTGCCGAGAAGTTATGTAACAAAGTTGCCATCATCAAGGGCGGCAAGATTATTGCGGATGGTACGATGGCGGAAATTGCAAAAGACAAGAGTTTGGAAAAAGTCTTCCTCGACTTGGAGTAGGGGGTGACGAATGAGAAATTTTTTGATACTTACAAAAAACCAATTTGACCGTGCCCTTGGTTCCTTGCTTTGGAAAAAAGATAAAAAGCGCGGGTCGGCGATGTCGGCCATCCTTGTTATCGGTGTATTGTTCGCGGCATTTATGGCCTTGATGACATTCCAGGCACACCATGCGGCCGAGTTATTTGTTCCAGCCGGATTTGGTGACATGATTTTGGCGAATGGATATATGTTGGCATTGGTAGCCAGTATTTTTACCAGTTTGCAAGTCGTGTCGGGCGGAAAGCGTGTTTTGGATGCGGACATGTTGCTGGCGTTGCCTATATCGCGATTTGCAATTGTTGCATCCCGAGCGATAAGCCGATACCTGTTTGCTTTTGCCGTGATTCTATTATTCTTGGGGCCTTATACCGCGGCATACATGATGGTTGCAGGATTTTCGGCGACCGTGTTCTTTGCGACATTGATATTGCTTTTGGTTCTGCCCTTTATTGCCGTGTCGATTAACTTGATTGTGGATTTCCTCTCTGTCACTTTTTTCCGTAACAGTTCGTTCTCCAATATCTTGCGTTCGGTGTTTGTTATTATTTTGACGTTGGCATTGTTAGGTGTTTATTTCTTTGCATTGAACAACACGAACAACGCACCCGACCCAGACACAGGGCGGCCAGGACACTTGGATTCCTTTCCCGTTGCGATGTTGTTGGATTTTGCACGCGCATTTGATATTACGGCATTGTTGATTATTTTGGCAGTAACCGTGCTGCCGTTGATATTGGGGTTATATTTGAACAGTTTGACCTACGGCAAGCAAAACCCCTCGGGGCGAGCGCACAAGGTTGATATTCGTGCAGGCGAAAATCGCGGCGCAATTCGTTCAATCCTGTCGATAGACACACAAAAGTATATTCAATCCCCCGCGTATATGATTAACTCTTTCTTGGGTGTGTTGATGTTGTTTATATTCTCGATTGCCGTGTTTTTCCTGTCTATGGAAACGGTTGCGGGATTTTTGGGCATAGGGGCCGACGATGCCGAGCAATTTGCGCCCGCAATGTTGGTGATGGTATTTGCGATGTTGGTTGGGTTGTCATCCGGCCCGGCCGCAGCAATATCATTAGAGGGCAAGAGCTTTTGGGTATTGAAGACCATGCCCGTTGACACCCGCCAAATTTTGATTGCCAAGACAATGTTCAATATCATAAGTAGTGTTCCATTCGTCATAATCGCCGCGGTTGCGACATGGATTGCATGGGGTATTTCTTTTCCATGGTTTTTGGCGATTTTATTAGCACCGATTTTCGTTGCAATATTTTCAAGTTTCTTGGGTGTTTATTTGAACCTGGTGTGGCCGAAACTGAACTGGGATTCCGAGGCCCAGGCAATCCGAAATTCTACCGCCGCATTGGTATTGGTTCTTTGTAATATGTTGTTGATACCTGCCCTGTTTGTATTGTTGTTGGTCATCAATGTGGGTGCAACGGCGACCGCATGGATAATGGTCGGCGGTTTCGCCGCCATAGCCGCGGGGTCGGTGACATTGTTGATGACACATGGAATAAAGTTGTTTGATAAGATATCCATACGATAGAGGCATACATAATAAAAAAGCGGCAATTGCCGCTTTTATTTTCATTTAATTCCGCGAGATGTTACCAACTTGAATACCCCATCGGCGACATCTATTTCAACGGTTGCCGCATCGGCGATTTCGGTTATTTCGTTAGAACGGTTAAGGAGGTTTTTATAAACACTGCGAATGACTCCGCCGTGTGTTACCACCGCGATTGTTTGGTACGGTTGTTTTGCGATACGTGTAAAGCCGTTGCATACGCGCGTGTCGAATTCGGCAACGTCCTCGCCCCCCATGAAAGATTTCCCGAGGTAGTATCCGAATGGGAAGTAATTTTCGTCGGCCAGTTGCATTGCGAAAATGTCCGATGCCAATTCACGGTTAACACCGCTCATGATACCGTTTGCGTTGATTTCGCGGATTTCGTTCGCAATTTCCATTGGGATACCAAATTTCATGCACAGAATTGCCGCAACACCTTTGGCACGTTTATAGGGACTGGTGATTACCTTTTGAATGCCCGCATTCAATAAACGTTCGGCGCATTTTTGTGCGTCTGCGCGCCCCATATCGGTCAAGTCAAAGTCTGCGATTCCCTCGTACGTGTTTGTTATGTCGGCCACCGATTCGGTGTGCCTTATCAAAAATATTTTCATGGTAATAGTTTACCATATCCTAGAACGCAATTACAATCCCCTTGTCATTTGCATAAAAGGTCGACAGGCCGCGCATAAGCAGTATCTTTATATTTT
The DNA here is from genome assembly GCA_009784555.1 of Bacillota bacterium. GTDB lineage: Bacteria > Bacillota > Clostridia > Christensenellales > UBA1242 > WRAD01. The sequence goes on from WRBO01000009.1 coordinate 48,798, forward strand.
TAACACCGTTTTTTTCAAGCATTTCACGCAGGGCATTCGCATCCGATTCATTGTTCGCGTGGGCGATTGTAACCGTGTCGGTGTCGACGAATTTTGCCAAAGCCGCCAAACCCTTTCGTGTGCCCAGGGCCATTCCGTATTTTTTAATCTCGCCCTCGCCATTATCGCCACAGACCAATTTCAATGGGGTTACACCAAGAACAGCCCCGACAGTCTTTTTCATTCGTCCAGTTTTGACCAAGTTTGAAAGGTCCTGGAGCAGGAATCGGACACGTGTACCAGAACGCAAAGCGGGTAGCTTTTCAATAATTTCCTCGTATGATTCGCCCGATTCAACCATTTCGGCAATACGCATACATATATTCGCCATACCAGCGGCCGCCGAGAGCGAATCCAGGAGATAGACTTTTTTGTCAGGGAATTCGGCCATTATGTTTTCGACCGCCAATACTGCACTGCCGTGGGTTCCCGATAATTTCGAGCTTAATGTAACAATTATGATATTGTCCCGCTCTCGCATTATGTCCATGAAGGCCTCGGGCGATGGGCAAGCCGAGCGCAAGGTTTTTGCGGCTCGCATTTTTTCGGTGAATGCACGTGTATCAAGGTCTTCTTCGTCGACGTAGTCGGTTTCGCCCAAAGTCAATGTTAATGGTACGGTGAAAAAATCAAGTTTGTCGGTGGTTAAATCAGAATTTTTCAAATCGGCACATGAGTCAACGATAAGTGTAAATTTCATTGCGGCCTCCCTTTGTAATATTATATTTAACATACATTTGCGAAATCTCCTATCATTAAAGCAGTCATGATATAATGAAAAAGATGAAAATTGCGATAATTGGGGCGGGAGCCGCAGGGTTGATGTGTGCATGTATGTTGCCCGTCGAATATGACGTTACCGTGTTTGATGGGAACTCGGACGCGGGGGCAAAATTGTTGTTGACGGGTAATGGGCGATGCAACATTACAAATTTGGTTTCGGTAGATGAATTTTTGAAATCCGTGCCGCGTAATGCGGAATTCTTGACCCCGTCGTTGAAGGCCTTTACCCCCGCCGACACGGTTGCATTTTTCGAGGGTATTGGGATATCAACCAAAATCGAGAATAACAATCGGGTTTTTCCCGCCGTGGATAAAGCAAAAGGCGTTCGCGATGCGTTGAAAAAACATGCTTTGTCACGCGGAGTTAATTTCAAATTTAATACCATTGTTAGGAATATAGATACGTCTTTTGACGTGGTGATTATCGCAACTGGGGGTGTTTCATTTCCGAATACGGGGTCAACAGGTGATGGTTATTTATTCGCGAAACAGTTTGGACATGATATAGTGCCGCCCCGCCCCGCTTTGACTGGATTACTGCTTGAAATCCCAACAGGCTTTATGGGCACGAGTGTGCATGTTTCCGCCGCTATTGGTGATGTAAGTGCAGTTGGTGATATGATGTTCACAAAGGATGGGGTCAGCGGGCCAGTAATTTTCAAGTTGACATCTTTGATTAACGGCCCTGTTCATGGGCGGGAAATGTTGATTGATTTTGTTCCACATATTGATAGGCCAGTTTTTGATGCAAAGGACAAACCATTTTATGCATTTAGGAAATATCTGCCAGATAAGGTTGCCAATTGGCTGGCGGCCCGCGGCGATAAACCCGCCGACATTAAAAGCATTAGGGTTCCTATACGTGATTTCATGGATATTAAAACCGCCACGGTAACACGTGGCGGGGTTGATGTCAGCCAAATAGATGCGAATACCATGCAGAGCAAATTGGCATCCAATGTTTATTTCATTGGCGAGGTTTTAGATGTTGATGGATTGTCGGGCGGATTTAATTTACAAATCGCGTTCTCGACGGCGGTAGCGTGTGCGCGGGCAGTTAGTTATCCATCTGCCAAAGGATGAAGTCGATTTTTTTGACAGGGTTAATCCCAGAGTTGGGAAAGTATTTATCAAATAATCCCATCCATTCGGTGAAATCCGATTTGGTATAGAATTCACGGTACCAATCGCAGATTCGTTCGTATATTTGTAGTGTTTCTTCAATACGTGCCAAGGAATTGGCGGATGGTTTTTTGAGCCCTAGTTTAGCCAAGACCTTTGAATCCAGTACAGGCATATCGGGGTTAATGGTCGAGAGCATTTTGGTTGCAAATGATGCCTCTATGCTGTTCTGAATACTGGACAAATACACTAGAATTTCTTTTAATTCAATATTTGCCCGGGACTTGTTTGTTTCTAGAAATTTGAAATGCTTGATGCGGTATGCCTCGTTCCGTCGTAATTGGAAAAAGCCATTGTAAACTCTTTGGAATGTTGTGTCTGTTGAAACATCTACGCGGTGCAGATTTTTTATTAGGTGTTGATACCTTTTAACATCGCGGGCGAATTTTGGCCTTTGTATGGTTCTTTCGACTTCCTTTATATCCACGTTAAAACTTCCTCTTCTTTGGTTTTGGGGGTGGCGTATTGTCCGCAACGATTCTCACAGAGTTTCGCAGAAGTTCGGTATCATCAACATCTATTATATAACGTTCCGTGGCACCTTTGTATGGAATCCCAGTTTCACGTATTTGAAATTCGTCCAAGCAAGGCAATTTTTTCAGGTACACCGTATCATCACATATCAGGACGACTGGCTTTTCATCGACATAGACACAGGCCTCACCCATCATGCGAATCCATCGGATTGTGCCCACCCCCTCTAGCTGCTCGCACACATAGTCTATGAAACTCTGCGATGTTGGCATTGTGTCTCTCCTTCCTTTTGTGAACACGTTATATAAATTTGTGGTTCCTTTGTTTCGCCAAGAGGTCCTCCCGTTTTGAATACATGTCTTTCCAATTTTGAACCTTTGCGGCAACAACATCAGCTTCTTGATGAGCATATATTTCAGGGTCGGCATCAATCTCTATTATCTTCAATGCGTTATCACGGTCGCGATTAATGCCCAAGGAAAGGCCCAAGCAATTTATTCGTAAACGATGCTGCTTTTGCAATGCATCGCCAATCTTTGCTGCAATTTCATCCACTTCTGCGATTATGTTTTTCGCATCACCCCCAACCTCGGCTTCAAGCCATTCATGGAGATTTTCCGTCACCATATAGCCGCCTTCAGATGTCTTTGACATAATACCTTCTGGCGAACCAACATGGGCATTTACACTTATTTTTCTCCATTCTCCGTTTTCGGCGCGATGCAATAATATTTTAAATACAAATGGATTACCAGAGTTCGTCGTGAAATTATGGAACGGTTGGAGTATATAGTTATTTCTTGAAAATACTGGAGCATAAATATCATAGAACTTTTTCTTACATACAGTCTTTGATTTATGCTTGTGACTGAGAGTGTACTTTTTACCTGCTCGGAAGAGTTTGTACGCTGACCTGCCGCAATTGGATATGTTTGGTTTTAGCATCAATGTTTTATACCCAGATAACATTATCTCTATATCAATCTCCTTGAAAAGATGAGTGTTAATCAAATATTTATCCAACTCCACCTTTCTCATCTGTTCCTGCACCTGTGTTTTATCCCTCATGGCATAAAAGGCACTCAACAGACATTCCATGTACATACCCTTTGAAATGATTTGCGGCAAGACTGCAACCGCCTTTGCATAAATTTCAACAATATAAGGAAACGATGCTTCTTTGCGATAACTCTTTTCCCCTTTGGCATCATAAAACCAAGCGTTAATAGTTTTTCTTTCCCAGTCTATATCTTTTAACTCGAACATAAAAAGCTCAATACCATGGGCGGCAGACATGGAATATAACAGTTTACAATAACTGTCACTAATTTCTTCTTTTGGTTTACCCAACAGAACGCCTACTCTCATAACCACATGATTACATAAATACGGCATACATGTCAAGATTATGGTAAAGGCATGACATAAACACAAAACGACAAGAAAAAGCCTGCCCCGAAGAGCAAGCCCACAGTCCAATACATTGTGCTAGGAGGCTTTTAGATTACTCGCCACCTGAGCAGTCTTCACATTCGCAGACTTCGCACTCACAGTTTTCCAGGTCGCACTCAACTTCGTCACGGTTACATCCTGTCAAACCAACAGCAGCTACAGCAGCGATAGCGAAGACACCAACCCCTGCGATTGCCTTTGAAAAGAATGACCTTCTCTTTGCCTTTTCGCGTGACTTGTTTCCCTTCTTCTTGTTCTCTTCCATGCCTCTCCCCTTTTGTGTTAATGTTGCCTACAACATCTTGGTATATCTTACACCAACACGAGGCACATGTCAACACTTTTTAGTTACCAATTTATATATGAGCACGGCCAAAAAGATGTTACACTATCGCTATGAGCTTTCGGGTTCCGCACATGTTTTCGTGGCAACACATAATGCTCTTGGGCATTGTGGTTTTGTGGACCGTTGTTTTTGCAACCATAATGCGAAAACGCACCGAACGAACCCAACGCATTACTTTTATAATACTGGGCGCAATTTGCTCCTTGTTCATGTCGCTGCGATGGATATGGGGAACGGGATATTATGTGATACCATTAGAGCTTTGCAATATTGGGGCGTACATGATTTTGTTCGCCGCCATATTCAAGAAGCGACCGTTACTCGTCTTTGCGATTTATTTGAACATCATTGGCGCAATTGTTGGATTGGCTGTTTGGCCTACAACATTTATGTATCCGAATAATTTAGTGTCCATGGAGTTTTTGGATTATTACTTTGTCCATGCGCAATTGATAGTTGTTCCTGTTGCTTTCGTTGCATGTGGATGGTATCGTCCCAGAATAAAGGATGCGTTGCTGGCCTCGGTGCTACTCGTTATAACTGCTTCGGCTGTATTTGGACTAGTCAGTTGGCTTAATCACATTGCCCTCTTTCCTGGGGCATCGGCCAATCACATGAGCGTAATACACGACCATGGCTATCCGTTCTTGGACATATTGTTTGAATGGTGGCCAGTTCCATTGGTGTATATGCTGCCCGTTGTTCCCGTTGCTTTTATAGCTTTGGTTATCCTCACATTGCCTTTTGTTCCACGCGGGGAATACAGGACACAGTTCAAAGAACTGTTATATGGTGCGAAAACCTTGGGGTTCAAGTAAACTCTCATTGATTTATACAATCCGATATGGTAACCTGTTATATTGTGAAAGAACCATCGAATAATCTTATCCAGGTTGGCATATTGCGAAAAGACAAATCCGTATATACATGGAAAGGCACACGTTATGACGAGTTGCTATTTTACATTGCAGCCCAATTTGGGTTTCAACTCGTTCTCTTTAATGAAAGTGATATTGATTTTGTATCTAATACTGTACATGGAACAATCCTGCGCAATGGTGAGCCAGAAGAAATTGCCTGCCCCATTCCGAAAATCGTTGATAATAAATTGCCAGGATTTTCCGAGGCATTTTTCCGAAAACTGGACAACCACACATACCGCACAAAGTACAGAACGCACACAGGGAAATTAAAGGCATTCGAGAAGGTTCAAGAAGCTGGTCGTTTTGCCGAGTACCTGATACCGTCTACCCTGGTCGAGTCATTTGACGATATTATCAAGGCAGTTGAAACAACCAATTCAAAACGTATTGTTGTTAAACACGCAAATATTGACCGCGGAGAAGGTGTTTTTGGTGTTGAGAAGGTTGGCAAAGGATATACCCTGACCCAGGGGCAACAAAAATTTGAATTTACAAAAAAACAATTGGAAGAGTATTATAATCAACACATAGGCAAATTCGTCACAATCTGGCAACCGCACATTGTATCAAAGACTAAACATGGCTCGCCATTTGATATCCGTATTTCATGTCGCCGAGGGGATGGCGGCAAGTTCGCGTTCAAGCACTATGCCAGAATAGGCAGTTCCAAAGGAATTATGTCCAATTGGTCCAAGGGAGGCTATACCTTGAGTATAGACGGGTTCATCCAAAGCAACTTCCCCGAAGAAGACCAAGAAGAGATTTCTAACCACCTGGACAAATTGGGCCGTGAATTCCCCGAGTTTTATGCAGGGCTATTTGATGTGGATATTTTCGATGTTGGGCTAGACGTTGGAATAGAGAAAACCAAAGATGGGTACAAGTTTTGGTTTTTTGAAATTAATGTGGACTTGGGTGGCGGAAACATTTGGGGAATTGAGGAACAGGTCATCCACATGCAGTACTTTCGGCACTTGGCAGAAAAACTTGGCATTGTTGGCACAACAAAACGCAAACAGATAGAGCCAATTTGGCCGATAGAGGTTCGATACAAACCAACAATCCACGACTTCTATTATGTAAGCAAGGGACAACATAAAATAGGCGGCGAGGACGAGAACTCGGGCCTGACACATAACAATGGAAATACACGTTTGAGAAAGTTCTCTACCATTGAGGCATCTGACCATGGCGCATTGGATATAATCGCAAAAATAGGAACAAAGGTCGTCGCAATTGACGGCGGCACGGTCATAGAAGTCCGAAAAGATTGTCCAAAAGACGAACAGCGTATCGACAGCGGTGGAAACTATGCCACTATCAAACACAACACAACCTTTAACGGCGAAGATGTTTATACATCGTACCAGCATTTAAGCAGTGTCGCGGTAAAAGTAGGTCAAAAAGTCGCGCGCGGAAAAGTCATAGGCTTAAGCGGTATGTCGGGTGATGCCCAAATCCCCCACCTCCACTTCCAGGTTCGTATTCGTCAAAACCACTGGACATATGCGGTTGACCCGCTTGAGTTCCTGCCTAAAATGGACTTTGACAAAATGCATTTGGAAAAGAAATTATCCAAACGGGATGGATTCCCAACCTCTGCAATCGAACTCTATAACGATGTATTGGAAAATGGCTGGTGGTTTACTATGCGGGTAAAGGCAAAGAGCAAACTGGTCGTCCCAAGCGAAGGAATTGAAATCCCGGCTGGAACCGTCCTAGAGGTGGTAAGACGAAACAACAATAAATGTACCGTACTTTACGAAGGGAAAAACATCAGCGTTCCCCCAAGGGGATTGTACTTTACATGGTAAACTATAAAAAATACAGAGAGGAGTAAAAAATGGCAAACAAAGAACAAAAAACAATGGGGTTTTTGATAAGCAGCAAAAACAACGAACTGCGCCGTGCGTTGCTGCCCGAAGATATTTCAAAAATCAAGAATAAGTCCAAATTAGTATTTGAGAGTGGCTATGGCAAATGCCTAGGATTTGATGACGCCGACTATATCGCGGCGGGGGCCAAAATCGACACCCGTGAAAACGTTTTGAAATGTGACATCTTGGTTGATGTAAAACTGGACAGCGCAAACTACCTGAACAAAATTTCCAACGGCAAAACATTGGTTGGCTGGGCCCACGCAACGCAACAGGTCGAGTTTGCCGGTGCCGCCATGAAAGGCGGACACACTATTATCGCATGGGAAGAAATATACGAGGGCGGCCGATATATTTTTTATCGCAACCGCGAAATTGCGGGTGAAGCCGCAATCATGCACGGTTTTCGTTACAGCAACAAAATGCCATACGATGCGAATGTGTGTGTTGTCGGAAACGGCCAGACGGCAAAGGGTGCCTTGCGCGTTCTGCATGGCTTGGGGACAAAAAATTTGGATATCTATCCACGCAAATTTGAAAAACTGTTCCGCGAAAAGATGTTTGATTATGATGTAATCGTGAACTGTGTTATGTGGGACACCACACGAACGGATAGATTGATTTACAAAGAAGAGTTAAAGAAATTCAAGCCAGGGTCACTTATCATCGATGTGACATGCAATATAAACTTGGAAGTTGAAACCACGCGCCCAACGACAATTGATGACCCTGTGTACACCGTCGACGGCATCGTTCACTATGCCGTCGACAACACCCCTGCTATGTATCCGCACACGGTTACCTTGATACTGTCATCTGTTTTTGCAAATTATGTCGACGAAATATTGGAATCCAAATATTCCAAACCAGTTGAAAATGCAATAGTCATAAAGGAAGGAAAAATCGTATCCGAAGAAATACGAAAGTTCCGCGAAAAAAGAAACCTTTTCGTACAATAAGGTTGTATAATTTTATATGAACAACTCACCCGAGATAAACTACAACCCCAATGAAATTCACAATAACGAAGACGTCGTCAACCAAGAAACCAGCATGACCAGGCGCATCGCAACCTATGTTGCCTTGGCCCTGTTTGTCGGTTCTGTGGTATTTATAATAATCGCCAGCGTAACTGGCATGGGGGCCTTTAACGTCATACAAAATCCGCGGGCTATTATACTACCCTTCGGTCTTTTGATAACCGTACTCGCATTGGTACTAAAATCACAATCACGTGTATATGAAAAAGACTCTGTCTTGGAAATAATCGACGAAATTGACGACCATGAAATTCCCGTTACAACGATTGTGGAACGGTACAAAGAAGATTACGAGATTGACGAGAAAATGGACATGAAACAACTGGAAAAAAAGGTCACCGACAGACTGACCGATTTACTGTGGGAAGGCCGCCTTCCTACACATAAATATGTTATCGGCAGGCGTGTTTTGGTACGCGTCGACACCGCACAAGATTGACGTAAACCGTCAAATAGACTACACTTAATCATTATGTATAATCCATTTGATGATATTTGTAATCTTGTAAACGCGGCGGCGAAAATCCTTGGTGTCGATGAAAACGCCTATGCCCACATCATGAAACCTGAACGCGAAATAACCGTCAGCCTGCCTGTAAAAATGGACAACGGCAAACAACAGGTTTTTGACGGCTTCCGCATCCAACATTCCTGTATCCGCGGGCCATACAAGGGCGGTTTACGATACCATCCCAACTTGGACATCGAAAATGCTCGGGCCTTGGCGGCTTGGATGACGTTCAAATGCTCGCTTGTTGATATTCCATACGGCGGCGGAAAAGGCGGTATCGCCGTTGACCCATCACAACTCTCATCGGGCGAACTTGAACGTTTAACACGGGCATTCATCCGCGCCTTGGCCCCTGTTATTGGGCCGCATGTTGACATCCCCGCCCCTGACGTAAATACCGACTCTAAAACAATGGATATAATCGTGGATGAATACAGCAAAATCATAGGCAAGCCCTCCCCTGCCGTTGTTACTGGGAAATCGGTCGATAACGGCGGCTCAATTGGCCGCACCGAAGCCACGGGTCGCGGAGTTGCAATAATCACAAAAGAAATTTTGGCAAAAAACAATCAATCCATTGTGGGGGCTACGGTCGTAATACAAGGTTTTGGAAAGGTAGGATATTACGCCGCACGAATTCTGCACGAATTTGGGGCAAAGATAATAGGGATAAGCGACATAGACGGCGGATATCACAATCCTGCGGGCATAGACATTCCTAATCTTGATTTGACCAAAACAAAGCGCAATATATCCAACGAAGAGTTATTGACTCTTGAATGTGATGTACTCGTCCCTGCCGCCTTGGGCAATCAAATAACAATAAAAAATGCGGCGGACATCCGCGCCAAAATAATTGTAGAGGGTGCAAACGGCCCTGTCACGGGCGATGCCGATGTAATCCTGGAAAAACAAGGTACCACAGTCGTACCAGACATCCTGGCCAATGCTGGCGGAGTTATTGTTTCATACTACGAATGGCTGCAAAATTTGGAAAACGAAAAATGGACCGAAGCACGCGTCAATGAAACCCTCGGCAATACCATGACGGCCGCATTTGAAAATGTTTACCAAATGCACATTGATAAATCCGTCCCAATGCGAAAGGCCGCATACACAATCAGTCTGCAACGACTCTTGGGTTAAATTAAAAATTTACTGCTTCCATCTTTTAAGTGTTGCTATATGTTGGCACAGGACATCTCTGGCCTCTTCTGCTGTGTACCCTGTCCCATTGGCGGAATTGTAATCCTCTAAAAAACTTATGATGGTTTCTACTATCTCGGCTGGACTCTTTTCTGGCGAAAACTTTCCGCCACTATGACAATGTCCGCAATAATCCACATTAACGGTTGTATCGGCATTGGTTCCCAAAACATCTGGCTCATTTAATATCCACGAGCAACTTTGGCAAGTTGTCCCAAGCATTTCGCAAATATCTATCTTGAAAATATCTGTAATAGCCTTAAGGGTATCAATCGTAGGTGTCGTTTCGCCATTTTCCCATCGCGATACCGCCTGTCGTGTGACATTTAATTTTTCCGCGAAACCCTCTTGTGTCAAACCTTGGTTTGTTCGTATTTCCATAATTGCTTTTTGTATGTTCATATTGTACTGTAATAGAAATCCCCGCAACACGCAAGCAACAGTTTGTTGCGTATTTTGTCAGCAACCCCCTTTACACCCCCAAAACCCATGCTACCCTAACATACAAAGGGAGGTCGTATGCTCTACCAAATCCATACCCAATCACGCGTTTTCGATACACGCATTCGCCATGCCGAAAAACCCCCAGCAAATCTAAATCGCCTCCCGCAGGAGGAACTGTTACGCTCATGACTCCACCAAACCACGGACCACGTGTCATAAATGTGAGCATAGCTCACGGACTAATGGAAAA
>WRBO01000010.1 GCA_009784555.1 Bacillota bacterium
CCGCCCCGACTTCACGTTCCCCCCCCCCGAACCCCCCCCCCCCAACAAAAATTACAAAAGTAATAACCCCCCCAAGGCTTCGCTTCGGGCCAAACGAAAATCCTGCGGATTTTGTCCGAACTATTATGTTAACCCTGTGGGTGCATTGGATTCTCCAGCAAAATGTTATATTATGTTTTGGAACGGCTGCGGGCTATCATCGCAATAACAAACCCGAAAACTATGGCGGCGGCAACACCTGCCGCGGCGGCCACCAAACCGCCTGTGAAAATCCCTATGAACCCGTCACGCTCTACGGCCTGGATCGCGCCCTCGGCTAATACCCCACCGAACCCAACAATAGGTACGGTTATCCCCGCACCAACCGCATTGCGAATTGGCTCGAACACTTGGAACGCACCCAACAATATCCCCACCGTTACAAATATCACTAAAATGCGGGACGTCGTCCACTTGGTACGCAAGATAAGGATTTGCCCAATCATGCAAATCACCCCACCAACAAGGAAAGCCAATAGGAATTTAATCAAAATTTCCATTACTCACCCCCCTGCCCGACCGTCGCCGTGTTATTGAACGCGTGCAGGGCACGCAGACTATTGGAAAATTTAATCAGGATATCCATATATAAATTTTCGACAAGATGTGATACAATGAAACATGAAAAAAATAACCAAATGGACGGCGAACGACATTCCCGACCAAACGGGACGCGTTGCCATTGTTACTGGCTCAAATACGGGTCTGGGGTTCGAGGTCGCGCTTGAACTGGCCGCTCGCGGCGCACACGTTATTATGGCCGTGCGTTCGGTTGAACGTGGTTCGGCGGCCCGCGACCGAATAATCGAACAACACCCAAACGCGACAATAACGGTCCAGGAACTTGATTTATCCTCGCTGGAATCTGTACACACGGCGGCCCGGAACATAATGGCAAAGTTCCCGCACATTGATATGTTGGTGAACAACGCGGGGTCAATTACCAGCAAAGGCCAAAAAACCAAAGAGGGTTACGAGATACTATTCGGAACAAACCACCTTGGCCACTTTGCATTCACAATGCATTTGCTGAAACACATGGAACAAACCCCTGCATCACGAATTGTAAACGTAGCCAGTGTCGTCCACCGAAAGATGAAACCGCATTGGCTGAAAATGGACATGACCGACACATCACTGCGGTCTATGCAGGCATATTCACGCAGCAAATTCTGCAACCTGCTCTTTACATATGAACTGCAACGATGGTTGCGCGGAACGGACACGATATGCGTTGCCGCACACCCTGGGTTGGCGAACTCGGACATCACGCGTAACTTTCCGCGCTTTGTACGATTTTTGGCAAAATTCGTCATGGCCAAAACAAAGATGGGCGCGTTGCCCATCCTGCGTGCGGCGACCGACCCATCGGTCTTGGGCGGCCAATACTATGGGCCGCATGGCCGACGGGAACATCGCGGCTACCCCGTTGTTGTTTGTTCAACCAACATGTCATACGACATCCAGCTCCAGCGCGACTTATGGAAGCTCTCGGAAAAATTAACTGGGTTCGGGCACAGCGACTTCTGACATACCACGTCGTACGCGCGCCGCGGCCATGGCTTCAGCGGCCCTGATATCCGAAAGTGCTTTTTCGTTATTCATGTGTTTGATATATCCTGTGCACGTGGTGCAAACTTTCCTGCCGCTCTGTTTTGCTTGGGGCTTTGCATCGGCCCATTCCAATGCCTCATAAACCCATCTGTCTATTTTTTCTTCCATCTTGTCACGCATGTTGTCGGCCGCGTCTTGAAACTTGAACATTTCGTTGACCTTTGTTGTCATGCGCCCACCGAAAAAGAAACTGGCCTTTTGTGCATAGTTGTGCGCGACCTCTCCATACAGGTCTGCGTTCCGTTGATGTTCACCGACATATGTTGCCATTTGTGCAACGGATGTTTGTTTTGGTTGCGATATCAAATCGTTGGTTCCATCGATGTGAACCATGCCGTTTTCATAACCGGGGGTATCGGCGGCCAAGCCATCCATCCAACGCGCAACACCCACCGTACCGTCATCGTACTTGTACGTCACCGTGTCGTTATATGACCAATCCGTACCGTATTCGGGCACCCGCTTTGTTTCGTCCATATTACTGGTTTACTCCTGTGGCTCGGCAATGTCAACAGTTTGGATTACTTCTCGAATCGTGCGATTAATTTCGCGGGGGTCAGGGACGATTTACTCTCGCCCGAAACATCCATTGTGACCTCTCCCCCCTGCATCATCCACATACGGTCGCCGTACGTGATTGCATCGGTCAGGTTGTGCGAAATCATAATCGTTGTGATACCCATTTCGCGGACAAGACGGTTTGTAATCTCCATGACTTGCTTTGCTATTTTCGGGTCAAGGGCCGATGTATGTTCATCGAGTAACAGCAGGTTAGGCTTCTGCAAGGTCGCCATCAAGAGTGTAACGACCTGGCGCATGCCACCCGACAACAACCCCGCAGGACGGCGTAAACAGGTATCCAAACCCAAGTCGTATTCGGCAAGACGTTCACGAAAGAAATCCAGATTCTTTTTCGGTAGTGCCAGTTTCAATCCGCGCCGCCGTCCACGGTTATAAGCAATTGCCAAATTTTCCGCAACCGTCAGGTCTGGACACACACCCGTATTCGGGTCTTGGAACACACATGCAATCATGTTCGCGCGTTGGTGCCGTGTGCGGCGCGTAATGTCCACGCCGTCGATAACAACCGAACCCGTAGTCGGGCGCAGGTTGCCATTGATGATATTCATCAAAGTTGATTTGCCCGCACCGTTACCACCGATGATTGAAACAAATTCACCGTCACCGATTGTAAGGTTAGTTGTTTTAAGGGCCACGTTACGCTCTATGCCGTTATCGAACGTTTGCGATATGTTTTTAAGTTCTACCATATGCCCTCCTGTCTTTCCATAGTTGTTTGATTTTTGGTATGCAAAGTGCGATTAATGTTAGCGCAGCCGCCAGTAATCGTGTGGCGTCTGTGGACATCAGGCCACTTATGATTACAACTGAAATGATGCTGAAATATATAAATGCACCCGCAACCACGAACAGCAGTTTAATCAACATGTTTGCCTTTTTCGGCGTTATCACCTCACCGATGACCAATGCCGCCAAACCGATGACGAGGATGCCTGCACCGCTGTGGACACTGGCCCCACTCTGTTGCTGGACAACTAGGGCCCCTGACAATGCTATGATGGCGTTCGAGAGAACCAAGACGAAGATTTTGCGGCTGTCGGTGTTTATCCCGTTTGACCGCGCCATGTATTCGTTAGAACCAGTCGCACGTATGGATAGACCAAATTCGGTACGGAACAAAAAGTACAGCGCGGTTATAACAAGTGCCACGACAATCACTCCAACAATTATGTAAGACGTCAGAAGTGCATTGAATGGTTGCATACCAAGGCCAACAAGCCATAGCCGTATTGGTGTGTTCACGAATGTGTCGAGAGGGGCGGAGATATTGCTGCTGCCCATTACAAACAGGTTTATAGAGAACAAAGCCATGGTTACCAGAAGGCCGCTGATAATACCATCAATTTTAAGTTTGGTGTGGATAAGCCCCGTCACCATACCTGCGGCCGCACCACCGAGAGGTGCAATCATTAGGACAACCGCAAAGTGTGAACCACCAGCCAGCATCGTCATTGCGATTGCCCCGCCGAATGCAAACGACCCCTCGACCGTCAGGTCGGGTTTCCGCATAACGCGCAGGTTCAAGAAAATACCTATGGCGACAAGGGCGTGAAGCAGCCCTTGTCCCAATGCGCCATAGATACTAGTCAGAAAAACATCTATACTCATTTCTTTCTTTTAATTCTCCTCTTTTTGTCAGTAAACTTCGGTTGCGGCATCCAACATGCGTTGCGGGATGGTCATTCCGAATGATTCGGCCAGGGTGCGGTTTATTATCAAATCCAATGCCGTTGCCGGTGAACGGTAGTATCGCATTCCGTTTATACGTATGTCGCCAGGTGTTTCACCGCCAACCAAGACACGGAATGCCAATTCAGCCGTCATTGCACCCAAGTGCAGATAGCATGGTGCCATGGACAGTACCGCCGCACCCGCCGCTACCTTTGCCGCGAATGATGACATGATTGGCAATGGACGTGAACCGTTAGCATTCAAATCGCCTATCATTTGGAACGCCGCATCCGTTCCCAGACGGTTGTCTTGGCCCGTGAATATTGCCCTGTAACGTGGATTGCCTTGGATTGCGGTTATGCGGGTAGTGACCTGGCCCACGTCCGTTACCCCGTGACGTGTGACAGTTATTCCATCTGCGGCGGCCGCGTCGACCAACATGTCGCCTTGGGCACGGACATTGTCCTCGTCAGATGAATACAGGTATGCCACATAGAATCCGCCCGTAGGTATTCCAACCAGTTCGCGCAGAAGTGCGACTTGGGCCGTCATGTCCACCACGTCGCTTGTCCCCGTTGTGAACGGGTGCAACATTTGTGATGCGGTGGGGTTAGAGGCCGAACTGAATACGACAGGTGTCGTGCCGCCCGCCCCCGCAGCCGCAGCGATTGTTGCGTTGACAGCGGTCGTTCCAACCGAGAACATCATATCAACGCGTTGTGCCAAGAAATTGTTTGCGATTGTTGTTGCGGTTGCCGCATCTCCATTCGCATTTTGGTACAGGAAGTTCACGCTGTACCCCGCGTCGTCCATCAATTCAGTCAAACGAGTTCGGAAGCCCTCGGTTGAGTCACAGGCGGCCGGGAATACCAAGAATTGATTAAGGCCGATTGTGAAGTCGTAATTGTTCCGATTGCGGCATCCCGTCATGAACATTCCCATTGTTGCTACCGCCACTACCATTGTTACTACTGCAAAGTGTTTTATAGATTTTTTCATTGCTGTCTCCTTTTTGTGATATGAACTGTACACAAAAGAAAAAGCTCGGTTCCTCTAATTTCCAAGGGTTACCGAGCAGTTACTTTTTAGTAGAATTCAAATCATACAAAAAGTCATCACAGTCGGTAACCCGAAGTGACGATAATGAGAACCAAGCCGTAATTCTTTTTAGTACAGTTCATATCTCATATATATACACTTTGCGGGTGGGTGTGTCAACAGGTTTTTTAGAACGTGCGGTCAGGGTCTGCCCTGTTGCGTAGAGTTTGGGGAATGGTGAAGTTGATTGCGGTGGCCTCGGTTATGTTGACGTATAGGTTCAGCGAGTCGGCGGTTGGGACATGGAATGGGATGGTTCCAGGTTGTGTGCCGTTAATCAAGATTTCAAACGCCAAGTCGGCGGCGGCCGCACCGTTCGCCGCAAAGCACACCGCGAGGGATGCAATCGCACCCGACGGAACGTGGGTTGGTGAGGCAACGACAATCGGCAGTTGGGTCAGCGAGCGGTTGAGGGTTTGAACCATTTGCATGTTGCTGCTGATTTGGTTGTCTTGACCAAGGTAGATTGCCGTTATGTCCGAGCGTGAACGGATGGTTGTGAACACGGCATCAAGGTCGGGGGTCAGGGACGTTATACCAAACGTTGCGATTGAGTCGGTGGGGGCCGCGGCGATTAATCGGTCACGGGTGTTGCGGCTGTTGTCCTCGGCCGTTGTGTAGATGAATGCAACGCGGTTTGTTGGGGACAGAGGCGCGCCGAGAAGTTCGGTTAGTAGTTCGACCTGGCTGTCCATTGGGAGTGCGGATGACGAACCAGTTAAGTTTTGTCCCACCAGTCCCGCGCCGACGGGGTCGGTTATGACACCGAAGACCTGGGGGATGCCTGCAATTTCTGCGATTGGGCGGGTGGCTTGGGACGCGCCCGTACCAAGCGTGAACATCAGGTCTACCCTTTGGGCGGCGAAGCCGTTAGCAATAGTTGTTGCGGCGGCCATGTCACCGCCCGCATTATGGTAGGTGAAGCGGATGGTTTTCCCAGCATCGTCCATCAATTCGGTTAGGCGGTCGCGGAAGCCAGGGGTTGCCATTTCAAATGCGGGGATTTGTGAATTTGCCAAAATTCCAATTGTAAAGTCGTGGTCGTCGCGGTTACGGCATCCCGTTAGGAGGATTCCCATAGAAGTGATGACAACGATGGCGACGGCGGTAAGTATCTTTTTCATAAATATTTCCTTTTTTGAGTTTTGAACGTTGCACAAAAAAACTCGGGTTTCGTTTCGCATATTGCAATCCGGTTACCGAGTTAGTTTTGTAGAATATTCAAAGCCGTACAGAAAACTATTACATGCGATAACCGGATGTAATATAGTGATAAGCAAAACCGAGCCTTTTTGTGCCGTTCATATCAATAATTATGCACGGAGGCCGTCAGGTTGTCAATCACTAATTTTTATTAAGTTGTCAAATAATTCTGTCTGCGCGAGCGAGAAGGGTTTCGGGGATTGTTATACCCAGTTGTGTTGCCAGGGTTTGGTTGATTAGTAGCGATAGGGATTCGTACGTTGGGTAGTAGATTTCCAGGTCGCCAGGGGTTGCACCGTTGGCCAAAATTTCATAGGCCAAGTTTGCCGCCGCACGTCCGATTGCCGCGTAATCCATTCCCGCCGAGGCGATGCCGCCACCGATTGCCATTGCCGTATCCCCCGTTACAATTGGGAGCGAGCGTGGTGATAGGTAGTTCAGGTTAGCGACAGATTGCATATTTGCGGCGAGCAAATTGTCTTGGCCGATGTAGATTGCGACGATTTCGTTATCACCAGCAATTGCAGTCATTACGGTTTGCAGGTCGGTGATTGTGTTGATGCTGTGACGACGCACCTCTATCCCCATTTCGGTTGCCGCGGTTGTTAGCATGTCGCCTTGGACACGGCTGTTGTCCTCTGACCCCGTGTACAGATATGCGATTGCCCCGTTGATTTCGCCGCCGAGGAGGTCACGGATAAGTTCGACCTGGAGTTTCATATCCAGCGCGTCCGATGCCCCCGTGATGTTTGCGTGTCCGTATAGTCCCGCGGTATATGGGGATGTAACGGCACTGAAGACCACCGGTGTGTTTGCCACGATTGCGGCGTCGCGGCTGACCTGGGCACTGGGCGTTGCTATTGCCTGGATAAGGTCGACATTTTGGGCGAGGAAGTTGTTAGAAATCGTAGTTGCGATTGCACGGTCTGCGTTTGCATTTTGGTAGATGTACCGTACCGTGTAGCCACGCGCGCCCATCAATTCGTTTAGGCGTGATTGGAAGTTTGTTCGAGCGAGGTCGAGCGCGGGGTGTTGCAAGAATTGATTTATTCCCACGGTGAAGTCGTAGTTATTGCGGTTACGACATCCAGTTAGCATAAGGCCAGACATTCCGATGACCATGACGGTCAGCACACATATAGATATTTTTAATTTTTTCACGATATTTCTCCTTGATTAAATTGAACTGCACAAAAAAACTCGGCTTCCCTTTTTGCGTACGTTGGGTTACCGAGTCGTGAGTTTAATGTAAAGAAGGTGAATTACAGGAAAAAACTCTACGCAGGGTAACCCGTCGTAAAGCCAAAAAAGAAACCAAGCCTTTTTATGCAGTCCATAGCAATTATTATGCATATGGAGAGGTGCATTGTCAATGTCTTTTTTGGCCTTGGGGGTAATTTTTCCGAACAGTTCGGGCCGAGGCCTAAAGGCCGAGCGTTTGGCCCGAAAGCGGAGCTTGGGGGGGGTTATTGATTTTGCGTTTTTTACTGGGGGGGGTTTTTACGCGTCACCCGCGCGCCGATTCGGTTTCGCCCCGTTGGGGCAAAACGCTCATCTATTGCTTGGTTCCGCTTCTCTTCGGGCCAGACGCGAACAGGCACAGCCTGTTCGGCCCGAACTTCTTTTTTGTGAAGCATTTAGAGTCCCTCCCACTTTACAGTAACATGGTAATTTTTTTAATCAAGAGGGTTACTGACAAAAATTGGTGGGTTTATAGTGTGCGGGCGGCGCGGTTGGTGACCGTGGTTGGGACGGTGAAGTTTAGAGCCGCGGCCTCGGTTTGGTTGACCCAGAGTGAGAGGGTTTCGGCGACAGGTCGGTAGAATGGAATGTCGCCAGGGGTTACGCCGTCGATGAGGATGCGGAATGCGATGTCGGCGGCGCGCACGCCGTTAGTCCAGAAATCAACGTTAAGTGCGGCGACAGCCCCCATGCCCACGATTGGCAGGTCGGCAACAACGATTGGCAATGGACGTGTTGAAGAACGGTTTAAGTTTTGAACCATTTGCATGTTGTTGGTGATTTGGTTGTCTTGGCCGATGTAGATGAGTTGGATTTCAGGGTTGGCGGCGATTGAGATGAAGATGGAGTTAAGGTCGCTTAATTGATTTATTGAGAAGCGTGTTACCGTGAAGCCCATTTCGTCGCCCGCGGCAGCGAGGCGGTTGCCCGTAGCGCGGCTGTTGTCTTCGGATGCCGTGTAGATGTATGCGACATTTCGCAGTTCAGAAAGACCGCCCACCATGTCAGCCATTAGGCCGACTTGGGTTTCCATTGGAGCCGCACTGCTGCTTCCAGATGTGTTTGGCGTGACAAGGCCCGCGCCGACCGGGTCGGTTATGACACCAAAGACCTGGGGTATATTTGCCACGGAAGCGATGTCACGCGCGGCTTGTGACCCGCCCGTCCCCAATGTGAACATCATGTCGACGTTTTGTGCAGCGAAGCTGTTTGCTATTGTTGTTTGGGTCGCCGAATCACCGCCCGCATTGCGGTAGTCGAATTGGACAGTTTTGCCCTCGGATTCCAGCAAAAATCGAAGGCGCGATTCAAATCCCCTGCGCCCCTGTTCCAAGGCAGGAACCTGGGCTGTGTTTAGTATTCCAATCGTAAAGTCGTAGTCGGTGTCCCGATTTCGGCATCCAGTCAGGAGGAGTCCCCCCGCCACCACCGTGGTTGCGATTATCGCGGTCATTAGAAGTTTTAGCTTTTTCATTTTTTATGTTTCCTTTTTTGTTTTGAGTTTTAATGACACTGCACAAAAAAACTCGGTTCCCCCATACGTTCGTACATCTGGGTAACCGAGTTATTCTTATGGAATGTATTAAATCCTCACAAAACAACCTTTACATGCGGGTACCCGATGTAAAGTGGTGATGGTGGAAACCAAGCCAGTTTGTGCAGTTCATAATACCAATATATACAACATGCGTGTAAAGGTTGTCAACAGTTAATTTTAATCCGTTTTTTTGCGTTCGTTGATTGCGCCGATGTTTAGCAGGTCGTTTGCGGCGTCGTTAAGAAGTTTGGCGCGGGCATCGGCGAATTCCTTTGTACTGGCAAATTTTTGGCGGCGCAACATTTCCGCCCCATAGATATCATTGAATGCGGTTGCCATTTCGTTGTAGCTGTTGTGTCTTTTTACCCGGTCCGAGTGCAGTAGGATATTGGCCACCCCGTCGTCGGAGATTACGTTGCCGTATTTGGTCTTTTTGTGGTTTGCATAGTTGCCGCCGGTTACCGCGTCGCCGTGGCAGTTCATCAGCATGAATGATGCGTTTATTATTCCGTTTTCGCGGTCGATGTGTGCGTGCGGGATATCCATTTCGGGGTTTGGGGGGAAGATTGGTAGACCGTAGGCCTCGGTGAGGTTTTCGGCGCGACCCTCGGAGAAGATAAAGGAACTGGGAATAATCCTTCCGTTTATAATTGGATGTGTGAAGAGTTTATAGAATGTTTCGGCGTATTTATCCAAGCCGTATTGTTTTAGCGCATCTTCGACATGCCATTCGTCGAATGATACGGCCCAGCCACTGCGGCTTTCGGGGCCGTTTTGGGCGCGTTTGACCATATCGACCAGTTGGGCCATGGCCGCACCGTTGTATAGGGTGCCGTTTAGATAGCCGCTGGAACGGTCGTATTTGGTTCCGTTCCTCTCCAATGCCCCGTTTATTGCCGTGAGTGCGCGGGGTGCCATCATGACCTCTCCCGATACGATACCCAAGTTATTGATGTGTTCGATGTCGCGGAATGCCGCGTTGGCCGTTGGTTCGTCGATTTCCGCATTTGAGGGTTCGCCGACCTGGCATACTTTGCATTTTAGATTACATCGCTCGGATGGGTTTATCGCAAAGTCGGTAAAGTTAACACGGTACTTTTTCACGCCATCATTATAGCAAATTTCGATGTTTGAAGTCAAGATTTTCGCATTTCGATGGCGCGTTTTAGGCAGGCATCCATTGATGCCATTATGATTTCGGTGAAGTTGTTTGTGCGCAAGGTGTTTACCATTTCAATGGTTGTTCCGCCGGGCGAGCACACGCGGTCGGTTAGGGTTTCGGGTGATTCGTCCGAGTCCAAAATCATTTGGCACGCGCCCATGACCGTTTGGGCGGCCATGCGTTTGGCGGTGTTGGGGTCGAGGCCGTGATTGAATTTTGTCATGGCATCGACGAGGAGGTACGCGAGGACGGGAGAAGAACCGGATATTGGTATTACGTTGTCCATTAGGGGTTCGGGGAGTTCGTAGACGGTGCCGAATTTTTCCAAAGTGTCTTTGACAAATTTGAACTCCGTGTCCGTTATTTCGTCTCCGCGGCATATCGCAGTTACGCCCATGCCTACCATTGCGGGGGTGTTTGGCATTGTGCGGATGACACGCGCACCAGACCAGTCCATGACAGTTTTGATTGTTATGCCAGGCGCAACGGTTACCAGAATCTTGGAGTTGAGATTTTTTAGTGTTGATAGTACGGCGTGGTGAATTTGCGGTTTGATTGTTAAAAAGATTATGTCGGAGGCGTCGATGACGGCTTGGTTTCGTTCGCCGTCGGAGATTTCGACCTTTTGTCCTATGCGCGATATCATTGCGCGTGCCATGTTGCCGTGGCCGATGAAGCCGATTTTCATGTTGTTATCCTCCCCCCTGGTTTGTCCGTTTCCCGTGATGACGTATTTGTATGTGGTTAGTGCGTCCAATGCGAATGGGCCGCGAGTGTGGAGTTTTTGGGTGCTTATCCCTATTTCCGCGCCCATGCCGAATTCGCAACCGTCACTGTACCGTGTTGATACATTATGATACACGCAAGCGGCGTCAACGCGTGAGAGAAATTTTTGTGCGTTCGTTTTGTTTTGTGTTACGATACATTCGCTGTGCCGTGTTCCGTATTCGTTTATGTGGGTGATTGCATCGTCAATGTTGTCCACCGTTTGCACGGCGAGGATTAGGTCGTTGAATTCGGTTGCCAAGTCGTGTTCGGTTGCGGGATAGCGGAGTTCGATGCCGTGGTTTTCCAGATTTGCCATTGTCAGAAATTTGTCGGCGATGGATTTGTGTAGCAAGAGGGTTTCGGCCGAGTTGCAGACGGATGGGCGTTGTGCCTTTGCGTTTATTAAAATTTTCACGCCCATTGCCAAGTCGGCGTGTTCGTCGATGTACACGTGGCAGTTGCCTGTGCCCGTTTCGATTATTGGGACGGTTGCGTTTTCGCGGACGGTGCGGATGAGGTTTGCGCCCCCGCGTGGGATTAGCACGTCCAGATATTTGTCGAGGCGCATCATTGCGGATGCGGTTTCGCGGGAGGTGTCGGTTACAAGTTCTAGTATGTCATGCATACCATAGGGTTTTAGGGCCGATTTCATCACACGTACCAGTTCACGGTTAGAGTTAAGTGCATCAGCCCCGCCGCGCAGTAATACCGCGTTCCCCGATTTGATACACAGAACCGCGGCATCCACCGTGACATTTGGGCGGGATTCGTAAATCATGCCGACGACACCGAGGGGAACGCGGCGTTTTTCAATTTGCATGCCGTTTGGTCGTGTGAGTGTTTCGCAGGGGGTCGCGAGAGGGTCGGGCAGTTTTGCGACATCGCACACGGCGGCCGCAATTGCACGGATTCGCGCATCGTCCAGCATTAGGCGGTCGTGGTTTGATGTTGCACGTGCCATGTCCGTGTTGTTTTCGCGGATTATCGAGTCAATGTTTTTTTCCAGTTCGGCGGCGATTGCGAGAAGTGCATCGTTTCGCAAATCCAAGTCTATGTTTGCATTGCGTAGTTTTTTACCCAAGATTGATAAGTGTTCCAATTTGTTTCCCTCCCATAACATCATGTATTTGTTTTGGGTTTGAACCCATCATGATTATTGTTTTTGCATTTGCGATTTCGGCGGCGCGCAGTTTCGTTATCATGCCTCCGCAACGGCCGTCACCCGCGTGTTCCCATACATCGGCGAGGCAAGTTATTTCACCGATGACCACCCCGTTTATCATGAACCCATCGACATCCGACAATAAAATCAGCAGGTCTGCGTTGATGATATTCGCGACATATGCCGAGAGTGTATCGTTATCGCCGACGACGATTTCGTCCACCGCCACCGTGTCGTTTTCGTTGACGATTGGGACGATGCCCAGTTCATGCAAGGCGGCAAAGGTATTTACCGTGTGTTGGTACTTTTCGTCGTTGTCGAGGCAGTTTTTTGTCAGGAGAACCTGGCCGATTGGTTTTCCGTGCTTTTTGAATTTTTCCTCGTAAATTGCCATTAGGAGGGATTGGCCGACGGCCGCCGCGGCCTGTTTATGCGGCAGTTTTTTCGGCCGTTCGGGGATGCCCAAGCGATGGCATCCCACCGAAATGGCACCCGAGGATACCAAGACCACATAGTGTCCCGAGTCGCGCAGTTCGGCAATTGTTTTGACGAGTTCATCCACAACAGGCTCGCGCAGTCCCCCGTTGAAAAGTGTGCTTGTCCCTACCTTGATTACGATTTTCATTTTATCCCCTCCTCTATCTTGAAACACAAAAAAAGCGACAGGGTGTTTGTCCCCTGTCGCCTTGTCCAATAATCTGGATTGATTATTTACGCGCGCAAAAACAAACACCGTGATGTTGGCATTGGCGGTACGGGGTTGTTTGCGACATTGTATTTCATGTTCATAACATATGATATTAATTTGCGGGTGTCAATGGTTTCTTTTGCGCCGCGGCGGTGGGGTTTGAGAAATTTGGGTTGAATGCCCAGTTTTTAAGGGCATCGGGGTTCATGTATTTTATGTCTTCGATTTGTTTGTCGGTCATTTCACCCAGAATTTGTGCGACGAGATTAACGACCTTGTCCTTTGCGGGATAGCTGTTGATTGCGCGGCGGTAGACGACCTC
Organism: Bacillota bacterium; assembly: GCA_009784555.1. GTDB lineage: Bacteria > Bacillota > Clostridia > Christensenellales > UBA1242 > WRAD01. Next base: position 13,089 of record WRBO01000010.1, read on the forward strand.
TTCTTCTTTTGTATAGCGTCTGTCCATGAAGCGCGCGTTGGAGAGGTCTTTGTCGGTTGATTGCGGGTCGTAGAGGCGGCTGTTTGCGGCTAGGTAAATTCCCGGCGGTAGCATGGTTGATGCCATGAGCGCGTAGCCGACATTGAAACCCGCGTCGCCGTTGTATGCCCCGTACGAGAGCGGAACCATAGCCGAGAGTAGCACGACGGTCGCGTTGTTTACGTGTTCGTCCGCGTTGTCTTGGAGAAAGCGTGCCGTTTCCGCAATCGTATATGTTCCGTGCGGGATGACAAAGTTTTTGGTGGACATTGTTTTTACGCCGTCGCTGCCTATTACCCCGCGCACCTCTATTGATATGCTCTCGACCAATTGTGTTCGCCACAGGTCGTTGAGGTCACGGCTGTCCATACGTATTATTTCTTTGTAACGCAGGTCTTGGACAATTCGCAGTTGTCCGCGGATGTATTGTTCCACGAAAGAGTTCACGCCAGACACCGTCGAGGCCGTGTCTTTTGCCGCGTTCCAAGTGCCCTCTATTGTTCCGCCCATGTCGAACACAGCGATGCCATCGTCGTCGCGGCGTTGTTCGTCCAGGGTTTTGAAGTCATCCGCCGTACACATGAGGCCGTTGCGCATGCATACGACGATGCCCGGGCGAACAAGTTGCCCCGCCGCCACCGCCGCGCCGAAGTTTGCGGGCGCGTCAGAGTGCGCCAATTCGGGTGACAGTTGCGAGCCCCAGAGGACGACGCGTTTTTTACTGATGAATCCGTCCAATTTTTTACCCAAGTCGGACAGCAGTTTGTCAATGTTATAAAGGCCACAGTTGATGATGATTACATCTTGGGTAGAGACCTTGATAGCTTGGGCCAGCAGCATGATGTCGTTGGCACTGATATCTGTGCTGTTTTTTGCCGCTACCGTGCGAAAGTGGATGTTTGATTTGTAATCGGGCAAGACATAGCGGCGCGGGTCGGTGAGCAGGTCGCGGTAGTATGGGGTTGTTGTGACCTCTATCCCGTCGAATTTTGGGTTTATTACCGAGTTGGCCGTGCCGCCAAAGTTTATAATCTCCATTGACCGAATTGGACGCGGGACAAGGAGGCCCGACGGTGCCTTTTCCAGACATGTTTGGTCGAAGTATTTGCGGTTTCCAGTTAATTGGGCGGTGGTGGTTTTCTTGCTCATTACAATTCTCCTTTTTGGTTTACATTTATCTTACGCGGGTTTGTTGGGGCCTGCAATGCTCTGATTTGCCCATAACCTGTTACTTTTTGGAACATATCGGTGGACATTTGTGACAAAGGGTGGCATCATGGGTTTATGAACAATCAACGGAACTATAACCTTTATGCGTCGTTTTTTGCGTTGTACCAGACAGGGACGATGAGCGATGCCGCCGAGATGTTAAAGTATGACAGTCATACGAGTGTGAGTAAGAACATCAAGGCATTGGAAACCGAGTTGGGGGTCAAGTTGTTTACCCCGCATTCGCGCGGAGTTGCGCCGACGATGGAGGCAACGCGATTGTACGAGCGTATTCATCCGTTGTTTAACGAGATTTCGTTTATCGAGGGGAGTATTGAGTTGCTGTCGTTGGCCGATGAGCCGCAACCGAGTGAAATTGTTGCGATACATTTGATTGCGACGGGTGGGACAATAGATGGTGAGATTTCGCCAACCAAGGATGCAATTGTTACGAGGCAGAAGACAGCGATTACCGATTATTTGAAGAATTACATCAAACCGTCTTTTCATGTGACCGAGAGTCAAATTGCGATGAAGGACAGTCGCGAGCTGTTGCAGGAGGATTTGACGGGGTTGGTCAAGATTATTTTGGAGTCCAAGCACGAGAATATCCTGGTGACGCATGGGTTATACAATATCGTTAGTACCGCACGGTTGATTGAACGTTTTATCGGCAAGGAGTGTTCCAAGAAAATTATCTTGACGGGTGCGTTGTACCCGATTGCGGGCGGCGTGTCGGATGCCGCGTTTAACATTGGGTATGCGATTTCGGCTTTTCATAATGTTGGGCCGGGTGTTTATATTTCCATGCAGGGAAAGGTTTTTCGGCCAGACGAGTACACGATACAGTTTAATTAGATTCGATTACCACCGCGTGGGAGATGCCAGGGATGGTTTCGCCTTGGAACGATGAGGTGGTGCTTAAGAGTGCGCCCGTTCCCAGCAGGAGGATTTTTTTGTATTCGCCCGAGCGTAGTTTGTCCAGAATGAATCCGTTTAGGCAGATGGCAGAGCATCCGCAGCCCGACGCGCCCTGGTATTGGGTTTGGGTGGTATCGTACACCAGACGACCGCAGTCGGTGTAGTTTGCGTCTACGGGGTAATTTTCGTCGGCCAAGAGGTCGCGCAGGATGTTTTCGCCGAGTTTGCCAAGGTCGCCCGTGAAGATGTGGCAGTAGTCGGCGGGGGTTGTTTTGGTGTCGCGGAAGTGTGCGACAAATGTTTGGGCGGCCGAGGGAGCCATTGCCGCGCCCATGTTATTTGGGTCGGATATTCCCCAGTCGCACACGCGGCCGAATGTTACCGATGTTATGCGTGGCATATCGGGGTCGGGTGTGGCGGTTAGTACCGTAGCCCCAACGCCCGTGACCGTCCATTGGGCGGTGGGTGGGCGGATGTTGCCAAGTTCCAGGGGGGTTCGGTATTGGCGTTCAGCGGTGGCGAAGTGGCTGCCTGCGCTAGCTACTGCGTTTTGGATATGCCCCGCGTCAATCATACATGCGGCCATGGCGAGGGTGAGTGCCATTGTCGAGCATGCGCCGTAGATGCCGATGAACATTGTGTCGAATGTGCGGGCGGCGAAAGTTGATGAGGTGATTTGGTTTAGGAGGTCGCCGCTGAACATTATTTCGATTTCGTCTTTGTCGAGGGGGCTTGTTTCTATTGCTCCTGCTATTGCTGTTTCAAACATTTTGCGTTCCGCGCCTTCGTGGGTTTTTTCGCCGAAGTATTCGTCTTCCATTATTTGTGTAAAGGTTTTGCCGAGGGGGCCGCGGGCCTCCTTTTTGCCTGCGATGCTGTAGCTGCCTGCTATGTACGCGGGGTTTTTGAATGTGATTGTTTGGCGTTTTGTCATTTGATTATTTTGCGCGGGTTTATGAATTTTAACCGAATGGCCTTGGGGGGGGTTATTTGTTTTGCGTTTTTTACTGGGGGGGGTTTTCGGAATTCCGAACGTGTGGCGTTGTGGAGACGAAACATAGTGGACAAATGAATTTTCTTGGCCTGTGGAGGCGGAAAGACCACCATGGTCATGGTGAAATGAGTTTCATTTGTGGGTAGGCCGTTTCCGCTGGTCCTCGGCCTGGCGAAAATTATTTGCTCCATATGTTTCGTCCCTCCATGTTACAGTAACATGGAAAAAATTATGGTCAAGGGGGTTGCTGACATTATTTGTCTTTTAGTCCCGCGAGGTAATCCATTGATACACCGAAGAATTGGGCGATTTTTGAGAGGCTCTCCCCTGATGGTGACCGCTCTCCTTTTTCCCAATGGCCGATTATCACATCACTTACACCCAATGCTTTTCCGAGTTTTACAGCACTCAACCCTGTTCTCAATCTTAATTCACGTAACCTCTCGCCGAAGACTTCTAGTTCCATACTCTGATTATCTAACATTTGTTAGAAATTGCTTGACCTCTAAATTTAGTTAGAGTATTGTATAATATGGACGAACTTGCAAAAGCGTTGGTTGAGGCATCGGTATCCGTGCGGAAGTTGATTAAGTTGTTGGGGGAACATTCGGTGCCGCATAGTTATTTGAGGGATATATCGGAAGAGCTTTTATTTTTGAAGGGGTATGTGCAATGTATGGCCGACCGTCAGAAGAGGGTTTTGGATAAGGCGGCGGATTAGAATAGGGAGATGACCCAGTAGACGGTGCCGACGAGCATGGAGAGAAAGACACCCATGACGATGACGGGGCCCGCGATTTTGAACATGTTTGTGCAGGTGCCGAAGATGATGCCCTCTTTTCGGTGTTCCATGGCGGCGGCGGTTACGGCGTTTGAGAACCCCGTTATTGGGACGATGCTGCCCCCGCCTGCCACGTTGCCTATGCGGTCGTAGACGCCGAAGCCGGTTAGGATTGCGGCGATTCCGATTAGGGTTATGGCGACCAGGCCAGAGATTTTTGCGGGGTCGTATTCGGTGATGTGGTCGTAGAGGTGGTAGAGCCCCTGGCCCATTATTGATATTAGGCCGCCGATGAGAAAGGCCCATAGGAGGGATGGCCAATAGCGTGAGGGGGTTGCCATGCGGCGGACGTAGTTCGCGTAGTTTTCGCGGTGCAGTTTTTCCCGTTCCATATTTGTGATTTTTGACGAATAAAGGGGCGTGTATTCAACACAATAATACCAATGAATGGAGGGAGTATGGAACACAAAGATTTGCCGCATATGCAGATTAGGAGGCGTGCGCGCCGCAAGCGGATAATTGCGGCGGGGGCCGTGACCGCGTTGGCGGTGGTTGCCGTTGGGGGTGTTTTATTGGCGACGAACAACGCCCAGACCGCAGGGGCGGCCAGCAGGCAGTCATACAAGACGGCAGGCCGTGCAGACAATGTTGTGCGGAAGTTAGATACATTTGACGATGCGAATTTTGCCTTTCCCACCGCGTTTGGTAATGATTTTTTTGTTTCAAACCCGAATGAGGTTGCACAGGTAATGGACAGGCCCGTTACGTCAAATTGGGCGGGCCGTTATCAATCAAGGTACTTTGACATGGAGATGTTGAATAAGAGCAATCCGAGCCGTATGGAGTATATGGAGCGGTTGGATAACCTTTATGCACTCTGTGCCGATATCAGCGCAGTTAATGCGAAGCAAAATACATTGGTGCGCGAGATTCGCGAGGAGACGATGAAGTTGCGCGGTAATGCCGCAAAGATTTCGACGCATAAGGTCAAGGCAAAGCAGTTGCGTGAGTTTAACCGTGCGAACGACACGACCAAGGACAAGATTACGCGTTTGCACCGTGACCGTAATTCGATTAACAAGCGCGTGAAGGCGTTGCCAAAGCAAAAGGGCGAGTTGAATGTTCATGCGACCGATATGCGGTACACCGTGATTATGGACCGTTTGGACATGCGCGTGCAAAAGTTGGAGGAGACCAAGGCGGGGTTGGTGCGTATGAACGCGTCGATTGAAGAGTTGGTTGGTTATAACGTTAAGTCCGTATCTCCACCGGGCTCCCCCGTGGGAGAGATTCGCCCACAACAGGATGTGTTCCACGAGCCGTTAGTCCATCCCCAGACACATGTACAAAGAAGCCATGTGACCGCAGTAATGTCATAGCATCGAACAATGCCATGCCCGCGACCGATGGGATGGTGACGGGGGCGGGTGTTTCCGTTACCAGATTTGGGTCGGGGCGCAGGCCAAGGTATCGTATCATTTCGGCATAGATTTGGCCGACGTATGGCGCGGCGACGATACCGCCGTAGTATCCCTGGCGTGATGGTTGGTCGACATATAGGAAGACGACGTAGCGTGGGGTTCCGCCGACGCTGATGAAACTTAAGAAGCTGCTTATATATTTTCCTTGGGCGATTACACCGTCCAGGTATTTTTGTGCCGTTCCCGTTTTGCCGCCGATTGCAAAGCCGTTTTGGGCGGCGCGTTTGCCACTGCCTGTTTCGACCACCCCATACAATAATTCGCGGACACGGGCGGAGGTTTCGGGACTGATGACCCTGCCCCGTTCCGCCGATGTTACGGTTGTGCCTGCGTGAGGTATTTCGCGGACAAATCGTGGTGTGCGCAGGATGCCGTCACCAACGATGGCGGCGAATGCGGTGACCAGTTGGATTGGGGATGTTGCGATGGCCTGGCCGAAGCCTATTCTTACCAAGTCCACGGGGCGGATATAGCGTTTAGGCAGTACGAGGCCAGCCGATTCGCCATAGAAATCCACACCCGTTTTGATACCGATGCCAAAGCGTTGCAGGTATTCGTAGTATTTATCCACGCCGATGCGCAGGGCGAGGTCCATGATTGTTGCGTTGCAGCTGTTGCGGACGGAGGCGGCGAGGTCTTGGGCCCCGTGGCCTTTTGTCTTCCAGCATCGCACGCGTTCACCGTTGATTATGCGAAAGCCCGGGCAGTTGAATGTTTCGTCGAAGTCGACGAGGCCCTCTTCGATTGCTATGGCTATTGTCAGGACCTTGAACGTTGAGCCCGGTTCAAACACGTTGACGATAGGCAGGTTTCGCATTTGGGCGAGCAGTTGGGTTATGTCGTCACGCGGTTGGTCGTTCATGTCAAAGAAGGGGGCCGAGGCCGAGGCGACGATTCCGCCCGTTTGGATGTCGAAGACGAGGGCCCCGACGGCCTGGGCCGCCTGTTCATGGTATGCCCGTGTTATTGCGGCTTGGACGATGTTTTGAATGCCCGCATCGATGTTTAGAACGAGGTCACGGCCAGGGATACCCGGTACAAAGAAGTCCACGCCGTCGCGCAATGGAACGCCGCGCAGGTCGGAGGGGGTTGCCAACCGTCCGTCACGGCCGCGCAGGATGTCGTTGTAGAAGGCCTCTATCCCTTCTTGGCCGTGGTTGTCGACGCTGACGATACCCAGGACCTGGCCCCCTACCACGCCCATTGGGTAGTGCCGCCGATAGGTTTGGGACAGGAACACGCCGTCCAGGTTGTGGGCGATGATGCGGATTGCGGTCGAGCGGTCGATTTGCATCTTTATAATCCATTCGGACGCGCGGCGGTTTGTGGCGCGCGTATACACGGTGTCGAATGATACGGGCAGCAATCCAGACAAAACCCGTGCCACCATGTCGGCATCGGTTACGGCCACGGGTCGGACGTAGACGGCGTAGGTTGGGACACTCTCGACCATTATCCGTCCATTCGTGTCCAAGATGTTTCCGCGGCGGGCCATGAGTGGCAGGTCACGGTACCATTGTTCGGATGCGCGCAGTTGCAGCATGTTGGAGCTGATTAATTGGATATAGAATAATCGTCCAGACAGGGCCGTTAAGACGCATAAAACGGCCACCAGGAAAACCTTGGTGCGCCGTAGCATGCTGGTTTTTGTGTATCGCATACACAATAGTTACTGTTATTAGCGGCCGAAAATTCCACCCAGCCATTGGCTTAACCTGTCGAACCAGTTTGATGAGTAGTCGGGGTTTGGGGCGGGTTGCCACACATGTTGCGGTGGTAATTCGGTTGGAGGTGGCACGGGGATGAATTCCTCGCCTCTTATTGTTCCGTTTGCATCCAATTCGTTGCGGATTTCGTTAGAGAGTTCGTCACGCCTTTCGTTGCGTTCGCCCATGGCTTGGTTTACCTGGTTAGAGAGGATTGTGTTTTGGGCCTGGAGCGACGTGATACGTGCAGTGTTTGAACCCAGGTTGATTGCGTTGATAACAATCAGGATGGTGACCAAGGCAAGTACCGCCAAGAATGCCGCGACGGCGATTACACCGCGTGCGTTGAGGCTGTAGCTGACTTCTTCCTCTGGGTCGTTTTCCACACGTTTGATTTGTTTGATTTCGGCCCGCGTTTCAACAACAGGTTCCGCGAATACCGTTTCGATGATTTGTACCGGTTCGGCCGTGTTGATTTCCGCCAAGTTTTTGTCAAAGATTTTTGGGCGGAATGCGTGACCCGTGTAGTTGGATGGCGGGTTTGATGGGGTTACGTATTGTTCAAATACGGATTTTGGTGCCGCGTTGATGACGGGTGTTGAGGTTGATTGCTGTTGTTGTAATGATGCCGCAGGGCCAAAGATACTGTCGAGTTTTGCCTCCATGCTGCTGTACGATGGCTGGGCCGCCGTTACATCTGCGATTGTTGTCGCGTATTTGGTTTCGACCAATTTGTCATAGTTGGTTGTGTCGTGGGCGGTTTCAAACCCAGCCCAGCGTGAAGGAACCGCCTCGACATTACCGTAAAGCAGTGTGTGTGCGTCATCCGTCGTAATCGCGCCGGTGAATCGTGTTTGTGTGCTTGTTGTCATAATTTTCCTTCCCCCCGTTCATTTGTTAGCAGAGTGGCCAAATTGCAGTGATACTTCGTCAAACTGCGTCGTCGATTCGGTCATTTACCTATATGTAAACTCCCTCATCTCCTCCTTGTTTTCCTCGTCTGACTGCAATTTTGCTCACTCTGTAAATCCCCTTTTACATCTTTTTTGCGATTCGTAGCTTTGCGCTGTGGCTCCTTGGATTATTTTTTTGTTCGGCCGTGGATGGCAGTAGTGGCTTTTTCGTTAGGATTTCCACAGTTGCCCGATGCCCGCATATACAGATTGGTGTTTTCGGCGGACAGGTACAGTTGGATGCCCAGTGTTTCATTGCGTGTTTTACAATCCTGTCTTCGCCGCTGTGGAATGTTATAAATGCCATGTGTCCGCCCGTTGCCAATCGGTCGTGTGCGGTGTGGATGAATTTTTCCAATCCGTCCAATTCCCCGTTAACAATGATGCGAATGGCTTGAAACGTTTTTTTCGCGGGGTGTCCAAAGAATTTGAAGTAATTTCCCGGAACGGCGTCGGTGATGATTTTGGCCAGTTGCAATGTTGTGTCGATTGGCCGTGCCGATACGATTGCGGCGGCGATGCGGCGGGCGTAACGTTCGTCACCCAATTCCGCGATGGCATCAGCCAGGTTTCGTTCGTCGAATTTGTTAACAACGGTGTATGCGGTCATTTTTTGGGTTGCGTCCATACGCATGTCCAATGCCGCATCGTTCATGTAACTGAAACCGCGGTCGGGGGTGTCGATTTGATGGCTGCTTAACCCCAGGTCCGCCAGAACAGCGTCAACGGTTTCAATTTGTAATTCGTCCAGTACACGGTCAAGGTTTGCAAAGTCGCTTTGTACCAGGTGCACGTTTTTATTTGTCAGGACAAAGTTTTTTGCGTTTTCGATTGCGTCCATGTCACGGTCAATGGCGACAAGAGTACCAGTTGGGCCGATTTTTTTGATTATTTCCATGCTGTGCCCCCCTCCACCGAATGTTGCGTCAACCACGGTCATCCCAGGTCGCAGGTTAAGTGCCTCGACCGCTTCGTTTAACATGACCGTAATGTGGTTAAACTCCATGCCGTTTCAATTCCTCCATTGCCGTATCGAAATCCGCCTCGTCCATGTATTTGTCGTATGCCTCGCGCGACCATATTTCGGCGCGACTGCCCACCCCTATGAACACGATGTCTTTTTGGATGTTGGCAAATTCGCGCAGATTTCGTGGAAGTAATGTTCGGCCCTGGGCGTCTTCTTCTAGTTCTTGGGCACTGCTGAACAATATCCGCAGTGGTTTTGCCGATGCGCCGTCGGACATTGGTACCGCGTCGACCCGAGACAGGACTTTGTCCTCTAATGTGCGTTGGTCAAAGAGGAATAAACATCCGCCCGTTCCCTTGGTTATGGTGATGTTTTCACCCAGGGCGGATTTCAGTTTAGGCGGAATGCGCATTCGGCCTTTTTGGTCGATTTGGTGAAAGTATTCGCCAAGTATCATCATGTTCCGCCCCTCCTTTTGTTTGGTGTTAGTGGAAGTGGAGCAAGCGGCGGCGGCGTCCCCCAAGATATGCCACCCCACCGCTTGTTTCCCCTAATCTATGTTTATCATAAGAAAATTTTCGAGTCAACCACTTTTGACCACTTTTTCAATTATTTATGGAGTTTATTAAAGGCCCGAGGGCCTTTTTGTACTAGTAGCGTTCCAGTTTGTCGTGTGCCCGAATTGCGGACATGATATCGTGGTCGGTAAAGTTTGCGGTGTGGAAGTTTTTGGCGGCGTTGGTGACGGTGCCGAGGGCATTCGTGTTGTATGGATTGACCATGACCGTGTCGACCGTATCGTACATTCCAAAGAGCTTTGTAATGTATTCGTAATAGTCCCGACCCGTTGCCTTTGTTTCAAAATGACCGTTCGGCAGGATGTTGTCAAACCATACCGCCATTTCGCGCTTTTGGGTTATTGCGTGGTTGAATGCCCCGCGTTTTGCCCAATTTTCATCGTCAGGGTTTATTTCGTCCCATTCGCCGCGGGTTAGTTCGCCGAATTTCCAGCTGTATTGGTCGGCGGCATAGGTGTTCAGCATTCCGCGGACAAGGGCCCATTCAACGGAGGCCAAAGCCGAGAGTTTTTGCGACATTTGGGGATTGACCTTTTTCATTACGTTGGCCAGTTGTGCGTCCGCCGCCGAATAGGGTTTTTGCGAAAGTACTTCGGGTGTTTCGTACAAGAGTTTTTGTGCCAATGGGATAATAATGTCAGGTTTGTTACCGTCCAGAGGCATGCCCGTGTAGGTATGGCGCAAAATTCCCGCAGTAATCGGACAAAGTATGTTTTTGTGCATGTTAAAAGTATATAGAGATGGGTTTGCAAATTCAAGGGGCTATTTCATCTTTTTCATTTTGTCACGGAATGCCGTGCGTTTTGGGTATTCGCGGTCGCCGATGTCGCGGTCAAGTGATTTGATTGCGGCCACGGCGTGTCTGTCCAACTTTGTTGGAGTTTCGACGATGATTTTTACGATAAGGTCGCCGGTCCCTATGGCTTGCAGTTTTTTTATGCCTTTGCCCTTTAGACGGTGTACCGCGCCCGATTGCGTGTATGGCGGGATTGTGAAGTCAATCTCGCCCTCTATCCCCGGGATACGGATTTGGTCGCCAAGGATGGCCTGGGTAAATGAAATCGGTAATTCAAGGCGCAGGTCGAAATCGTCGCGCACCAAGATTGGGTGGGATGCAACGCGCACACCGATAAGGAGGTTGCCCGAAACACCATCGCCGCCAGTTGCGGCATCGCCCTCGCCCGAGATGTTCAGGATTTGACCGTCCGCGATACCCGCGGGGATGTTGACCTCGTAATTGATTGTTTTTTTGTTAGCACCTTTGCCCGAACAGGTTGGGCATTTGTCACGAATGACCTTGCCCGTGCCGTTACATGCGGAACATGGTACGACGTTTTCCATTACGCCGAAACGGCCAATGCGGCTGGTTTGCTTGACGCGCCCTGCCCCGTTACAATACGAACATGTGTCGACCGCGGTGCCGTTTTTCGCGCCCGACCCGTTACAGTCATGGCATTTTTCAAACCGCGTGAATGTTACGGACTTTTTCGCGCCCAATGCGGCCTCGGTGAATGAGAGAGTTACATTGACCTGGATATCGTTGCCGCGGTGGTTGCGTTGAGTGCCACGACGCCCGCCACCGCCAAAGAGGTCACCGATACCGCCGTCGAAGAAAGAGCTAAAAATATCGCCCATGGAACCAAAGTCGAACCCGCCGAAATCGCCGCCTCCGAAACCGCCCATGCCACCCATTCCGCCCTCGGCCGAACCGAATTTGTCAAAATTTGACCGTTTTTGCGGGTCGGAGAGAACCTCGTACGCGACCGAGATTTCCTTGAACTTGGCCTCGGCGTTTTTGTCGCCCGGGTTTTGGTCGGGGTGATATTTTTTGGCCAATTTGCGATAGGCACTCTTTATCTCGTCGGGGGTTGCGGTTTTCGCAACGCCCAGGGTTTCGTATGGATTTTTACTGCTCATTCCGCGCCTCTCTGTCTTTTCTTTGTTTTATCATTATGAAAATTACGCCGAAAGCGATTACAATGGCCAGGATTATTAGTATGATTGCCCAGATGCTGCTGCCTTTGGCTCCCGGTGGGCCGACACCGTTGTCACCGTTGCCATTGTCGGGTTCGGTTGGTTCCCCTGGCTCGGTGGGTTCGCCGTTGCCGTTGCCTGGCTTTTCTTCGCCTCCGTTACCGTTGCCTGGTTCTTCGCCGTTGCCGTTTTCACCTGGGCCCGGGTCGGGGGTGTAATCCGTGGCTTCCGTCCATATGGCGTACAATGTCCAAACCGTGTCCATTTCGGGGAATAGAAAAGTTACGCCAGGCAGAGGGTAACCGCGGCGGGTTCCATCGGCATCAAACACGCGGGTCACAACGCCCTGGGTGAAGTAGAATCCGACCAGGTCGTAGCCGTCACGTGTCATTGTGTGGGTGATGTGGGTTGGCAATTGCGCGTTGGTGTATGTGTTGATGGGGTCAGGCAGGTCTCCCTCGAACTGGAATTCGGAAGCAAATTCAAATGTGCCCGTATTTGGGTCCCAATGTGCGTGGATTTCAGTTGTAGAAGACACAACGGCCGTTGCCCAATTGTCAAAAACGCCCGCGGGATGTGAACCCCATGTCCAATGCGAGAATGTGAAACCGTTGCGTGTTGGGTTTTCGGGTTGGATTATGCGACCAAAGCCGTCCATGACCAGTTGTGTGTTGTCGGTGCCCGTGTTCATGAAGTTGACCTCGTGCCGCAGGAATGTTGCGGCGGCCGTGTTCCATGGGACGGTCAAATCGCGGTATTCGTTTGGCATTGCCGTTCGTTGTGCGTTCATTTGCGCGCCAAGGGTTGCGGTGGTGCCCAAGCCAGGATGTGTCCATGTGATGCCAAAGTTTCCCGATGGCTGGAAATGCCCCGCGGTGTCCAAATTCAATGTGCGGTTTTGTCCCATCGTCCCCGTACCCGTTGCGAACAACACGGGGGTGTTCGTTCGGCCGAATACGGATGTTGCGGTGATTGTATAGGCGGCGTTGATACTGCCCCCCATTATTTGGCCCGTTGTGTTGCCCGTGCCGATGACACCGAAATTGAACACGTTGTCGAATGTTATTTGGCCGCCGTTCAAATTCATAATTCCGACGATACCGCCGCGCCCGGCAAACCCCGCACCCGCGCCGACCGTGATATCGATGGTTCCGCGGTTATAGCTGTTTATAACGTAGCTGTTCTGCCCTGCGGTGGATGATGCCAATCCCCCGACCTGGCGCACGCCCGCTCCTGTACCCGCCGCCATGCCAAGGGTGCCATAGTTCGCAACGTTAATTAAGCGAGAGTCACGAAGTACACCGACAACACCGCCCAGCATATTGTTGGCATTGCGCGCCGTTGTCAAATTCGCGCGGTTTACGACATTGTGCAATGTCGAGTTCAGGGAGTTGCCCACAACGGATGCACGGATGCTGATGCCTATGCCGCCCGTGCCCGCCACGAAACCCGTTACATTTCCGTGTGTTTCAAAATTGCGCAGGGTCGCACCCTCTGTACGACCGAAGAGGGCCGTGCCGCTGTGGTCGCCCAGACCGATTGGGTTACGGATAGTTGTCGGCAGGGTTATGTGGTGACTGCCCCCGTCAAAGGTTCCGCCGAAAGGACGGTTGTGGCCGCCTATGCTTGTCCAATCCGTGCCCCGTAAATCGATATGATTTGTTAATCGAAAATAATTTCCCGTGAATGTTTCGCCGTCGTTGACACGGGTGGCCAATAATGCCAATTCATCCCGTGTTCCGATTTGGTATGGGTTTGCGGATGTGCCCGCCCCCGCCCATTCGACCGTTTCATCCACGTCGTCCGCACGCACGGGCGCGGAATTGGACGGTGTCCACGCAATCATTACCATTGCCAATGCGGCGATACATACCGCGGTTAAAAGCTTTTTCATGTTAAAGTGATTCCTCCCCCGATGAATTTGACATTATTCGGTTGCAAACGATAGGCAGGTTGCTGTTTTTTGTTCGCAATTCATCAATCATTTTGCGTTCCAATTCGGGTGAACGCAGACGAAAACGGTACCGTAGGGTGAAGAGACTGCCCATTTTGGTTGTGCTGGTTTGTGTTAAAATCACCCCCGTTGCATATGTTTCAAAAATTGGGGCCAATTCAGTGTAATAATCCAGGTCGTCGGGAACGGTGATTTTTAATTCGCGCTCGGCCCCGTCGCTTAAAAAACTCATCGGCACCATCTTTACCAATATAAATGCCACGCAAACAATGACGGTGAAGATAAGGGCGAAATATATGTACCCCGTCCCCGTCGCAATTCCCGCGGCCATGGCCAAGAAAACCGAAGTAATGTCCCACGCATTGCCGGGGATGGAACGGAAACGAACCAAATTAAATGCCCCCGCAATTGCCAAACCCGCACCGATGCCCACGGCCTCGCCATGGATTATCATTACAACGCCCTGGGTGATAATAGGCAGGAGGCAGAACGACACGATGAGACTGCGCGATGCCCTTTCGTTTTTGAATATGTACGAACCCGCAACCAAGAGTCCGCAAAGCAGCGAAATCGCAAAAGCCGCCAGGGTCGACGGAATTGTATAGCCATACGCGAAAACGGACGTGAACATTACCTCTCCTTTGTTTTGGGGCGTTTATTACGCACCCGCGACCTTTTCAAATATTTTTCCGTATTTTGAAAAAGACGTCGGGTAAATGCGGTGTTTTGATAATGCCCGCAACAACCAATTCGGATACCCGTACCCCGTTTTAACCTCCATAATAAATGTTGGTTGGTCAAAATAGTTTACATCAGATTCGTGTGAATGCAAGCCTAAATCATTGCGGCGGCTGCGCAAATTTGTGTCGATGGTTATGCGCAGGGCCGTTTCGACCAACGCCGCATATGAAAATCGGTCGTATCCCACGTAAATTTTAGGATAGCATTTGTGCTTTTGCACAAAAAAATTAATTTCCACGGCCGTTTTGGTGTCGGGCAATGTATCCAATGATGCAGCAGATTCGCGCTTTTTATATACAACGCCCTTGTACTTTCGTTTGATTTCCATATAGGTCTTTTTGACGGTTGGAGTTTCGTCCGCCAAATTTTCATATCCACGGGCCCGCAACTTTTCTTTGAACACGGGTTTTGAAATGGAATGACGAATAATGTCGTCCGTGTCGTTGTCGTAATATACGTTGTGGATGCGTTGATGGTGGTATTTGTCATGAACCAAGTGCGGGATTATATCGGCCATCAAAGAACGATGGGTCACCTCGTCCATCATGTATTTGACCTCGGTTCGTGTGAAAAAATCCTTCATTGCGTCCTATAATACTATTCTTCCGTATTTTCCTCTTGTGATGCATCTTCGCCTGGTTTTGCCTGTTGGTACAATTTGACGACGACCTCTTGGGTTTGTTTTTGGAATTCTTCGATTGCGGTTTTAACACTGTCGATGTCTTCGTTGCCGTCGATGTCTTTTTTCAATTTTTCACATGCGTCTTTTAATGTTGTTTTGTCGCCCTCTTCCAATTTGTCACCGTTGTCGCGCAACAGCTTTTCAATGCCAAAGATTGCGCTGTCGGCCGTATTTTTTGCATCGACCAGTTCTTTGCGTTTTGCATCATCCTCGGCGTGTTGTTCTGCTTCGCGGATTGCCTTGTCAATGTCGTCTTTTGACATGTTTGTTGATGCGGTGATGTTAATGGATTGCGATTTGTTCGTGCCCAAATCCTTTGCCGTTACCGAGACGATACCGTTTGCGTCGATGTCGAACGTGACCTCTATTTGTGGAACGCCGCGAGGTGCGGGCGGGATGTCGGTGAGGGTGAATTTGCCCAACGTTTTGTTGTCGGCGGCAAAGTTACGCTCGCCTTGTAACACGTGGATATCCACGGCAGGTTGGCTGTCGGCGGCTGTGCTGAATGTTTGTGACTTTTTCGTTGGGATTGTTGTGTTTCTTGGGATTAATTGCGTGCAAACACCGCCCAGGGTTTCAATCCCCAATGATAACGGCGTAACGTCCAGCAACAGGACATCCTTGACATCTCCGCCCAGAACCCCTGCCTGTATCGCCGCACCCGCCGCAACACACTCGTCCGGGTTGATGCCTTTGAACGGCTCGATGCCTGTTTTTTTCTTTAATGCCTCGACGACGGCAGGGATACGTGTCGAACCCCCAACCAAGACGACCTTTTTGATGTCGCCGAATTTCAATTTCGCCTCTTTCATTGCGACGTCGACGGATTTCAAAGATTTCGCAATCAGGTCGGATGTCATGTCGTCAAATTTCGCGCGGGTCAGTTCAAATTCCAGGTGCTTTGGCCCGTCGGCGTCGGCGGTAATGTATGCCTCGGAAATTGTGGTCTTGGTCATGCCCGAGAGGTCGATTTTGGCTTTTTCCGCGGCTTGTTTCAAACGTTGCATTGCCATTTTGTCTTTGGACAGGTCAATTCCCGTTTTGGTCTTGAAGTCCTCTACCAACAAATCAATAATCTTTTGGTCGAAATCGTCACCGCCAAGTTTTGTGTCACCATCGGTAGACAGAACCTCGAACACGCCGTCACCCAGTTCCAAGATAGATACGTCAAACGTTCCGCCACCCAGGTCATATACCAAGATTTTCCCGCCGCTCTCGTCTTTGTCCACGCCGTACGCCAATGCGGCCGCGGTTGGTTCGTTTATGATACGCAAAACTTCCAACCCCGCGATTTTACCCGCGTCTTTGGTTGCCTGGCGTTGGCTGTCGTTGTAATATGCGGGCACGGTGATGACCGCTTGGGTTACCTTTGAACCCAGGTATGCCTCGGCATCCGCCTTTAATTTCGACAAAATCATAGCCGAGATTTCTTGCGGAGTATAGTTTTTGCCGCCCATTTTCAATTTCTTGTCGGTACCCATCAAACGTTTGACGGATATGATTGTGTTTTCCGGGTTTGAAACCGCTTGGCGTTTCGCGACCTGGCCCACGATTCTCTCGCCGCCCTTGGTCACCGCAACAACCGACGGGGTTGTCCGTGCGCCTTCGCTGTTTGCGATAATTGTTGCCTCGCCACCTTCCATAACGGCGACACAACTGTTTGTTGTTCCTAAATCAATTCCTATTATTTTACCCATCTTTATCCTCCTTACAATATGTTGTATTTATTTTAACTGGAAACTTTCACTGTGGCGGGTCTTATTACCCTGCCATTCAATGTATAGCCGCGCTGCCACTCCTCTATCACCATGTCGGGCTTTACACCTTTGCGTGTTTCAACCGCAACGGCATTGTGCATACGCGGGTCGAACGACACGTCGGTTGTGTCGATGACCTCTACCCCAAAAGATATCAAGGCCGCGCCGAACTTTCGTATTAATATTTCTATGCCTTGGCGGTCGTGTTCTGTTTCTACTGTTTTCAATGCCTCGCCCAACGCATCCATCAGGGGCAGAATCTGGACAATAACCGTCTCGCGCCCGTCGGCGTATGCTTTTTGTGAAACCTCGGCATTGCGCTTGCGAAAGTTATCCAATTCGGCCTTGTGATACTTGGCCAGGTTCAAATTGTCCTCGGCCGCCTTTTTCGCCATTTCCAATTCCAGTTCCAACGCGGAAATGTCATTCGTGACCTGGGTTTGTTCGTTTTCGTGGTTTGCCAACATTATCCTCCCCTAACAAAATGTGATATCAAATATCCGCCATTTTGTCAAGCCATCAATCGCGATGGGGTGTTTACAGGATAACTTGCCACACAAAAATAGCCAACAAAACGCCCCCAAGTATCATTATGCCCTTGATTAATGTTGTTCTTTCAAATCTGTAACTCATAACTTTATATTACCCCCAAAGTCCGTTTATTTGCAAATGAAATGTTATGGTCGAACGACCCATGTGTTGTCGTTGAAACTTGAACCGCCGCCTGGCTGTCTTTCCAATCCGTTGCCTATTGCGCTGTTTGCGAATAGGCCTGTGCCCAATGCCTGGATACGAATGGTGATTGTGTCAAAGTGTGATGCACCCGTCATAGTTGCGTATGACATCAACAGGTTATTTATCGAAATAACCAACAGCCCCGTATAGTGATGCGTTCCGACAAACAAGAATTGGTTGAAACCAGAATCGCCAGGCACACGGTCAAACGTTTGTTCGTTTTGACCGCCGTTACGGGAAACGATGATACGGTAACTGGTTGCCCCCGCTATTGGTGCGAATGTGATTGGGTCACCCCATGGGTCGGTTGGTAATGTCAATACTGGTGCGGCCAATGTGAATGGCACAACAGGGGTTGTAAACGTCAATGTCGCGGGGGCCGAATTCATAAAGTTAACGTTTGTTGTCGTCGCAACCACCGTGACGGTGAATACTGTGTCTAATGCCAGGCCAGGAACCATAAACACATCAACACGTCCCAATGTGTGAGTTGTTGGTGCGCCGCCCGCGGGCGTTACGGTTACAACAAAACCATTGTTTTGTGCCGCGGTTGCGTTTGTTGGAAAAGTCCAGTTCAAAACCCCCGCGGTGAATGCAAGGTTGCCCGGGGCATTAATCACCGTGCGTTGAATATGTGTGACGGTCGTACTGTGCCCCGACATGCGGTGTATGTTTGTTCCGTCAATTCTGTCCAATACCCTGATACGGATTTGATTGTTCCCCTGGGCAAATGTACCTGGGATATCACCCGTATTAATTGTGTTTTGTGTTGTTGTCATGCGGCTGTGCTGGGTTTGGATACCGCCGACAAAAATTTCAAATGTTGCACCCGGGATTGCCGCCCAACTTAATGTTGATGTTCCGTCACCCTGGGCGACCAATGTAACAACTGGGGTCGTGGTGAGGGACACGACAATAGGCAAAGTGTTGCCGACACCGTTTACCGAACCCGCGGGGCCCGTTGCGGTGACCACGACATTATTTGTGCCCGCGGCAAATATAAAGAAGTTCGACAATGGCACACGACGGTATTCGCCGTAAACCGCGGGAACCCATTGCGATGCACTTTGCAATACGTTGTTAACGCGAACTTGGTACCCCGTTGCCCCCTCTATATGTTCCCATACAATGAAATTACCAACGGCGGAAATTGATGGCGCGTCCAATGCGATTCCCGTTGTAATGTTGATGTTGAACGCACCGAAACCCGCCGGGACAACAACGGTCACAACGTTTCCATCTACCGTACCAACGTTTGATTGCACGGTGTGCCCCGCGGGAACATCTGTTAATGTAATTTCTATTTCTTCCCCGACAACGGATTGTCCGTTAACACGTGCGGGCACGACATTATATGTAACATCGGTTGGTACGTTAATGTTCACGGTACGCATTTCGATAAATTCACCAACCAAGAACTCGACGGTGACGGTACCCGTTCCCTCTGGGATTTGGAAACGTGCCCATTCCGCACGCAAATCATGGGGTTGTTGTCCGTTAACCGTAACATTATCAATTTGATATTGACCAACGTATTCTTCACGGATACTGAACTCCATGTCTATCGTTGTTCCGACATAAATCTCTGGTGCCGCCGTGTACCCCGTTGCGGTTTCCGTTAATGTCAACGGCCCTGGGTCTTGCCACCCGCCGCCTGCATTAACTACCTGGGCCAATTCGACTTGATGCGGAACAATCAAAACGATTGCACGCCCCACACGGTCACGCCCCCCGTCATCTTCGCGGGTGTTGAACAAACACCCCGACAACGGTAATGCCACGGCCACGCACACCAACACGGCCACCATCATTTTTGTAAATTTTTTCATGATGATAGTCTACCCTGATTTTAATTATTTAGGCAAGAGAATTCTCCCACCGCAATCGGCAAATCTCTTGTTTTATTATACGGGATGATATATAATAATTATTATGAGTAAAAACAAATACAAAAATGAAAACACCGATGTCGAAGAGGTAATAATCGAGGCCGAAGATATCGAAACCGCGGACGAAACGACCGAGCCCGAAGTCGAGGTCGAAATAATAATCACGGACAAACCCGCGGAAACGGTGGAAACGCCCGCGGACGATAACATCGTCGAAATCGATTTGGAATCGGTGAACATCGACGGCATTGACCAGGTTTGCATGCCCGGGGTCGAAACTGGCAAAGAATTGGTTGTCGCCGAACACACATTGGACAGTAACCTGCCCGCCCTTTACGAAGAAGACGAAATTTCATCGGCGGGATGGAAAAAACGGGTTGTGGTGGTAACGGGGGCCAGTGGCGGCATAGGCGAAAGAACCGCCCAGATTTTCAGCCTCTATGCGGACATCGTATATAACCTGAGTCGTACTCGCCAAGAAGACGAGAGCATTAACTTTATCAAATGCGACGTGTCAAAACCCGAGGAACTGCGCGCCGCCATCACCAAAATTTACGAAAAAGAAGGTCAAATCGACGTCTTGGTCAACAACGCGGGCGTCGGGTTTTCGGGAACGGCCGAGGGCGCAACACCCGAAGACATCGACTACATCTTCCGCGTTAACTTTATGGGAATGGCAAATGCCTGTGCGTGTGTAATTCCATACATGCGTAACCAGGGGCGCGGTCGAATAATAAATGTGGCCAGCATGGCTGGGATTTTCCCCCTGCCCTATCAATCCCTGTATTCCGCGTCAAAGGCCGCGATAATTTCATACACCAACGCAATGCGGTCAGAAGTTGCCGAGTTCAAAATAAAGGTCAGCGCGGTATTGTTCAACGAAATCAAAACGAACTTTTCCGACCACCGCATCCGCAACAAAAACGACGACAAGGCATACAAATACCGTTTAGCAAAATCGGTTGCCAAATACGAATTCAACGAACAAATCGGTGCCGACCCAATGGTAATCGCGCGCCGTATATTCAAACTTTCAAATCAAAAGAACCCACGCCCAATGATAATCTTTGGTGGGAAAAACAAAATGCGCCGATTCTTTGCGCGTTTCATGTCAACCGCATCCATCAATCGCAAGATGATGAAGAAATACTGATTGCCCGCACAATAACATCCGCACATTTAACGACCAACGCGTCGATAGTTTTTGGGACGACATAATGCAAACTGGGCTGGTAAATCACTAACGGCACGCCAATTGCAATGACGGGCGCACCCAGGAACTCGGCATCCAATCTCTGGTTATCCCGTCCGACACCGCTGCCTGGGCTTATCCCCGTTGACGTTAATTGAAAGTTATTTCCCAACCGCGATTTCTCGTGACAGCATAAACTGTCTACTATGATAATATGGCTGGGCCGTACCGCCCGCGCGATTGCGTGGATTGCGGTTGTTGAATCTATGCCCGTAACCCCGCTGACCCCTGGGGCGAATACCGCGACCCTGTTATCTGTGTCGACCATCTTCACGACCTGGGGCCCCAATGAATCCGCGACAAATCGACTGTTCCCCAATCCTACTATTAACAATTTTTCTGCTGGGCCGCCCATAAACTCTTTAATTGTCTGACCCAAAATTTGCACTACCTCATCACTAATTTCTAATTTACTAATCTCTATGTTGCAATACGTTCCACGCGGGCGTCCCATAATCTTTGCCCCACGCGCACTGGTAATATGGGTCAGGTACCGTGTAACATCCCCAACCTCCTCGATGTCCAATGTTACGCCGTCGATACTGTGGTCGATTTCCTCGAAAATCTCGTGCGCCATGTCGGTTATCCTTCTCATGACACTATTGTTCGGCAAAAACCGCTTGCATATCCGTGTGCGCCGTGATATAATCCACACTATGGCAAACATAAAGAGTTCAAAGAAAAGAATCGGCGTCGCGGAATCAAAGCGCGTCCAAAACAAATCGCAAAAGAGCGAAATCAACACCTATGTCAAAAAGTTCAACGCGGCCATAACCGCAAAGGACAAGGCGGGTGTTGCCGAGATGCAGGCAAAATGCACATCATTGCTTGACAAAGCCGCCCAAGACGGCGTTATCCACGCAAACAAAGCCGCCCGCGCAAAGGCAAAAATGGCGAAACAAGCCGCCATGGTTTAGGCCGCGAAACCTGCATTAAGAGCCTGTTTCCACCTTTGGTGAAAAGCAGGCTTTTTCATTTGGTTTCGCTACGCCCGACCCCAAACGCTCGCAAACTTCGTTTGCTCGGGGTCGCCTACAATGTAAAAAGATGAAAAGCGACCGACGAGGGAACAACAACTTTACGCAGCCGAGGACCAGAAAAAGTGGCCTGTCCCAAAAGCTCTTTTACTGTTGGCCAAATGACGGCCCTTTTTCCTCCGCAGGCAAGTAAAGTTAGTTTTCCCTGCAAGGAGGTCGCCACCTATTTGCCTTCTTCTTCCAATGCCTTTGCCAATTGGTCGGGGCAACTGGTCCCGCGCATTTGGCATGGCACACCCTTTAATCGCTTTACAACCTCTGCCGGTGTCATGCCGTCAACCATATTCGCCAAGCCAATTGCGTTCCCCGCACAGCCGCCCAAAAACCGCACATTACGAACCAATCCGTCCGCATCAATTTCGTACTCTATCCCGCGCGCACATACCCCGCGTGTTTGAACTGTTCTTTTCATATTAATGTACCTCCTCGTCTACCAATGTGTTGAATATACTCTCGTAAACATACGCCGCCTTGTCCCGCCATTTTGCGGTGGCCTTTTTCGCCGCATTCCGCGTCGGAACCTTCATACGAATTTCCAACAGGTTATCCGCGACCTGGTTCTCCTTTATACGGAACACCGCGGTGTGGGTTCCGTCACTGTTTTTGTAATAATCAATCGTGTATTCCTGACTTCGCTTGAAACGGTTGCGGTTGCCCTTTGCATATGCGGTGATATCCTCGCGCACACTTGCGGGAATTTTTGTATAAAAATGCGCCAAACACCGCTTGCCCGTATCGGTCAGGTAAAACAAACTGTCGGTGCCATGATTGGTGCGGTGGATAAACCGTGCCTCGCCCAACAAAAACAACGACTCTTTGAAATCCATGTACGTCAGCCAATTTGGATTGCACGAAATAATCTCGGCCAGACTGTGGTCGGTTAACGGGAACTCCATCTTTTCAAAGATAAAGAGCAAAATCAGCTTCTTGCCCATATCATCGGGGGTATAGTCCGGCAGATTTTTTTCCATCACTTTCCTCCCGCCAATATTTCGCGCTGGCGTTCTAACTCTAATAACTTATCCTCTTCTTCTTTGACCTTTTGACGGGGTGCCTTGTTTGTAAAACCTGGGTTAGACAACATCTTGCGGCAACGTTCAATCTCCATATCGATATGCGCAATCTGCTTTTCGACCTTGGCGCACCGCGCATCCTCGTCAACCACCAGGTGGATTTTTGAAATCTTGGTCGTTATCGTCGGCTCGGCAACTGGCCTCCATTCGATTTTAACGCCCGACAACTTTTCAACCAACCCGTTTTCCGCCGCAAACGCCCAATCAACGGCAACGGCCGTAACGTCATCCGACTTATTCGTGCGCAGGGTCTCAACAACCTCGATAACACTATCAAACTCGCGCTTTTCACGGGCAAAGTTAAATTCGGAAACTGGCCACGCCTCGAACGCAATCGTCTCACCCATTTTCAAGACATTGCAATAAATCTCCTCGGTAACATAAGGCATCAACGGATTCATCAGTTTCAGGAAATTCACCAACACATGCCGAAACACCGCCAAGCTCTGCCGTTTATTCCCCGAAACCTTTACCGTTTCCAAATACCAATCGCAAAAATCGTTCCAGAAAAAAGACTGTAACTCGTTCGCCGCAACACCGAAATCAAACTTCTCGTGCTTTTTGGTCGTGGATTTGATAATCGCATTCAACTTTGTCAAAATCCACTTGTCGGCATGGCACAATGCCTTTGGGTTAATCTCGTCATCAATTCCATCGGCCGCCATCACGTTGAAAAACTTTACCGCGTTCCAAATCTTGTTAATGAAATTACGCGCCAAAACCGCCTTTTCGATACTGTACCGCGGGTCACGGTCAAGCTTCGTCCCGACAATCAAACTGAACCGCATAACGTCGGCACCGTACTCCTCGATAACCTCTAACGGGTCAATCCCATTGCCCAACGATTTCGACATCTTTCGACCAATTTTGTCACGAACCAACCCATGCATCAACACGGTATGAAAAGGCAGCTGCCCCGTGTGTTCAATCCCCGAAAACACCATACGAATAACCCAAAAGAAAATAATCTCATACGCGGTAACCAACGTATCGGTCGGGTAAAAGTACTTGAAATCTGGGCTGTCCGTCTTGTCTGGCCATCCCAATGTCGAAAACGGCCAAAGCGCGGACGAAAACCAGGTATCCAGTTTATCATCCACCCCATCAATCGGAATCTTGTGCCCCGACAACAACTGGCGCGAAATACACCAATCCCGAATATTGTTCAACCAATGCAAGTAAACCTTCTCGAACTTTTTCGGAACAATCATTAACCCATTGTTCAGAGCCTCTATCGCGGGCTTTGCCAATTCTTTCATTTTGACAAACCATTGCAACGATACAAAAGGCTCTATCTCGACATGACAACGATAACACACTCCAACGTTACTGGTGTGCTTCTTCTCCGAAACCAAAAAACCTTCGTCCTTTAACTTCTTTGCAACCGCCTTACGGGCCTCGGCAACCGTCATCCCCGCAAACTCACCAACACGCTCGCCAAACATTTTGCCATCCATGCCAATTACCTTTACTGGTGTGATGTTATATTTGGTCGTGAACTCGTGGCTCTGGGTGCTGTGGGCTGTCATTTGGACGGCACCCGTACCGAACTTCATCTCGGCGGTTTCATCGGCAATTATTGGAATCTCTATATTAATGAATGGAATGGTCGCCATCTTTCCAACTAACTTTGCATACCGCTTGTCCCGTGGATTGACGGCAACGGCGGCGGCACTGAAAATCGCTTCGGGTCGCACGGTGGCAATGTCGATGTTCCCGAATCGAATGGTAAACAGGGTCTGACTCCGCGCCTCGTGTTCAACCTCGGCGTCACTGACGGCCGTACCACACGTCGTACAGTAATTTATCATCCGCTCGCCCTGGTATATCAACCCCTTGGCATAAAGGTTATGGAACACGGTATTAACCGCCAACGTCGTCTGGTCATCCATGGTAAACCCAAAACGTGACCAATCACAAGAAAGCCCCAGCCGCTTCATCTGGGTTTTAATTTCGGCGGTGTAATGAACATACCACTTGTTGATATGCACCATAAACTCCTCGGGCGATAAATCCCGCTTGTCAATCCCCTGCTTTTTCAATTCCTCGGCAACCTTGACCTCGGTCGCGATGGCGGCATGGTCGGCCCCGGGCAACATCAACGCCTCGAACCCTTGCATCCGTTTGAATCGGATGATTGCGTCCTGGATAGTATAGGTCAGTGCGTGCCCCACGTGCAAACGCGCCGTAATGTTCGGCGGAGGCATGATAATCGTATATGGTTTTTTGTCGGGGTTGACGACGGCGCGGAACATCGCGTTATCAATCCATTTTGCGTTGTGTTCGGCCTCGGCCCGTTTGAAATCAAAATTCTTGTCCATTATGGGCTATTATAACACAGTTCGCAACGCGAACAATATATTAAATAAACATAATGTTACAACGAGCAAAGCGAGTTATAACAGGGCAACGATAATTACACAAGCAAAGGCAACAATTCCCGACACAATCTTTATGCCCAACATCAAATTGTCACGTTTCCCCGCAATCAACCGCGCGCACCAAAAAACAACAACGGCACACAACAGGATAATGCCCAATACAATTTCAAATGTACTCATGCTAACTCTTTTACCTCTGCATTGCGGTTGAATGACTCTTCTAACGCATTCATTCTATCCGCAATGGGACTAACGTACCTGCGGTTAAATGACTCTTGCTGGGAATAATGCACGTCTTCCCTGCCCTCTTGCTTGAATAACTCTATCTCTGTTGTGCGCGCATCAAGGAGGCTCCTCGCAACCACAGGCGCACCTGTGCCACATTCTTTCTCCTCGTCCAATCCCGCGATACCGCGCAACTGTCCCGTTGGCATCTGATACATTTTCAAATACCACGCAATCAATTCATCCTGACCATTGACACCCGCAGCCGATGCCGCGGCATCCAACTCTTTCGTTTCAATCATACCCTAATGATACCAAAGATACCGCCCGATGTAAACCCCTCGTGCCTATTGTACCTTTTCCTTTTCTGGGTCGACTTGACCGAACCCTGGCTTTTCGGAATAATGCGGCTGGTGCGGGATGCCTCGCTCCGCCATATACGCCTTGTTTATCGCAATTTCCCTTTGGCGGTCTTCCAATACATTTTGCGCCACTGCCAATGGACTGTTTGCATCGTCTATTACACCGCCCTGATTACGCGATGCCATGGCAATATACTCCTCCAACCTGTCGGTTCGCCAAGAAGTAAATTGTATATACAACCTCTCTGTGTCTTGAATGCCCGCCATGCCTGCTGTGTTTTGGTGTCTGTCGCTCATGAACATTCTCCTTTTACTCGCCGTACAATCTCTCGACTTCTTCGCGGGTGATAATCACATCACGGGCCTTTGACCCGTTGCTGGCCGCAACATATCCCATGGACGTCATCGTGTCGATGATTTTCCCCGCACGACTGAACCCCAGTTGAAATTGCCGTTGGATATTGGAAATAGACACGGTGCGTTGCATGTTATCGTCACGCACAATCCATTTTAATATAGGCAGGAACGCGGGGTCGGATTGCCCCGCCGCGCGCAACTTGGATTCATCACCGAATGTAATGCCCGCATCGTTGTTGTTGACGGGCGGCCCATTTTTGATAATGTCTTCGATGGCCGTGTCAAACTCGGCCTCGTTATTATCGCGAATGTAACACATCACGCGACGCGCCTCGTCGTTTTCGATAAACGCACCTTGGACACGGGTGGCCCGACCCTCTTTCATAAACAACATGTCACCGCGGCCAACCAACTTCTCGGCCCCGCCGCCATCCATGATGGTTTTACTGTCATGCATACTGCCGACCTTGAACGCGATACGGGACGGAAAGTTCGCCTTGATAACACCCGTAATAACATCGGTGGACGGCCGTTGGGTGGCCAAGATAATGTGAATACCACACGCACGTGCCAACGCCGCCAAAGACTTGATTGCCTCTTCGACGTCTTTCTTGCCGCGGGCGAACAAATCGGCCGCCTCGTCAATAACCATCAATATGTACGGCATACGTTCCAACGTGCCCGATTGATAGGCCGGCAGGCTCTGGTACATGATGATATTGTTCACGTTGTTTTGTTCCAATAACTCGTAACGGCGGCGCATCTCGTCGGCCATCCAATTCAACGCGTTGATGGTGTGCGCAACCTCGGACAGGGCCTTTGGCACCAACATATGCGGAATGTCATTGTACATGTTTAACTCGACACGTTTCATGTCGACCAACAGCAACTTGACGTCATCGGGATGCGCGCGGAATACAAGGGACGTCAAAATGGTGTTCAGCATAACCGACTTACCCGAACCGGTCGAACCGGCAATCAACAGGTGCGGCATCGTTGCCAAATCGGTCACAATCATTTCGTCGTTAATGTTTTTACCAATACAACATGCCAGGGGCGATTTGTGATTCATAAATTCCTGGGATTTCAACAGGTCTTTTATCGACACCATTCCGACCTTTGCGTTCGGAACCTCGACCCCTATCGCGTTCTTTCCCTCGATGGTTGTTTCGATACGGATGTTCTGACTGCCTAATACGTAACCCAGGTCCTGTTCCAATCGCGTAACATCCGCAACACGTGTTCCCGTCGCCAACTGGATTTCATAACGGGTAATCGCGGGCGCAACGATGTAATTCATGACCTTTGCATTGACCTCGAACTCTTTTAATTTATTGTTCAAAAGTTCCTGCTTTGCAATCGCCTCGCTCTCGTCTGGGTGGCCACTTGACTCTGTCCTCACCAAATCAATCGGAGGCTTGTTATAACGCGCGCGCTTGTACGCCTTTTGACGTTTGGCCGATGATGTATCAATCTCTAACTGGGCCCCGCGTCCCGCCATCTCGAACGAACTGCCTCGGTCAATGATGCTGATTGGTGGCGGCGGTGGGGGTGGCGGTGTGTTATCCGAAAAGTCTGGCCGTGGTGTATTTGGATAAGATGTGAACGGCGGAGGCGTATATGCGGGTGTCTGCGGCGGTGTATATGGTTGCGGTTGTGAAAACAATCCCGTCGGCGGTTGGTATGGCTGTGGTTGAACATATGGCTCGGGCGTGAACAGCGGCGATTGCGCGGCCGCGGTTTCGTGTGCCTTTGTTGAACTTAACATCGGCTTGTAATTCGGCCCCAAATCGTAATACAGGGGCGACAACCCATTTGCCGCGGCTCCCTGTGCCCCGTTCATTTGTGCCAACCCATTGTTATACGCATTCGCGGCATTGGTCGACCATTGGTTAATTTGGTCGATTGAATCACGCGGTGGCAACTCTGCCATTGTCAATGGTTGGTCATATTCCGTCACCGCGTTACCGCCCTTGCGTCGCGTGTCGGTATCGGGGATTAATCCCAACAAACTCTTGTTGCGGTCGTGCTGGCGGCGGGATTGCTTTTCAATCAATTCTTGGTACGTTGCCTCTAACCGTGCATCCAACGTTCCCTCTTTGGTTTGGGCGACATGCATCACCTCGAACTCTTCGACAATTTTCGGCAACTTCTTTATCACTTTGTTCTCGCCGACACTGGTAACTATATAGGTCGTCAGGAACGCCGCAACGATAACAAATTTTACGCCCAGGACAATTAACGACCCCTCTAAAAAAAACACAGCATGCATAATGTACGCGGGAATTCCGAACACCAATCCCCCAGGGGTTTGTGTTCCCCATTTACCCGCCAAATACTCGCCAAAGTATTGCTCGCCCAAATTCGTATGTGTAAAGGCAATGTGCATGGCGGTGAACACGCAAAATATCAACATGCCACTTAATGCGACGTAACGTTTGTTCAACCTAAACTTCTTGCGCTTGTGCAATGCCAAGCCGATGAAAAACGCGGCCTTTGCCAATGCGAATGCGTACACACCAAACACGGCGAAAAAGAACACGGAAACAAAAAATCCGGGCAACGCGACCATCATCAACAAAATAACTATGGCCGCGACCATGACGATTATCCCTGCCCTGTTTGGCTTTGCGGCCCGACCGCGCGCCCGATAAATTGGTTGTTCCAACATAGTTAAAGCATACACCTCATCACGATTATAGACAAATGATTATAGTTGTCTTTTCCATCATAAAGAGTATACTAGTGAGATGGAAAATGTAATAAAAACGTACCCTTGTGGTCTGCGCCTGATTGTGCGCAACATGCCAAATTTCAAGAGTGTCAGCACCAATGTCTACCTCTGTGCGGGCAGTCGTGACGAGGAAATCAACGAACACGGCCTGGCACACTTTGTTGAACATATGTTGTTCAAAGGAACCAAAACCCGCACGGCCGAGGAAATCGCCGAGACCCTGGACGGCCTGGGTATCGACGTGAATGCCTTTACGTCAAAGGACGCGACGTGTTATTGGACACGCGGCCTGCGTTCAAACATGGACGTGTGTGCGGATATCCTGTCGGACATGTATTTCAACAATAAATTCAGCGACGAGGATTTTTTCAAAGAAGCCGAGGTCATCGTCCAGGAAATCATCATGCACGAAGACGACCCGCGCAGCTCCATGTTCGACCTGGCGCGCGAAACGTTTTACGCGGGCACCCCGTTGGGCCATGACATCGCGGGCACGACCGAGGACATTCGGCGTTACAAACCGGACGACGTCCGTAACTTTATCAAAAAGCACTATGTCGCGCCAAAGACAATTATCTCGTACGCGGGCGACATTACCGTAGGCGAGGCCGAGGCATTGGTCGAAAAATACTTTCTGCCCCACTTTTCCGGGACGGCCAAACCACGGATAAAGGACACGTCGACCGACCTTATCCTGCGCCCTAAACAATCGGCGGTGACAAAGGTCAAGGATATTGAACAACACAACGTCACCATCTTTTGGCCGACGACCAACAACGTGCACGACGACCGATATGCGTGGGCGTATATTTACGAAATTCTGGGCGGAGGGATGAGCAGCCGTTTGTTCCTCTCGGTGCGCGAGAAGTTGGGTCTGGTATACACCATTTCGGGTGGGGTGTCGATGGCCGACATCGGCGGGTATTTTTACGTATGGTTTTCATGTACGCCCGACAACACGGAAAAGGTATTAAAGACAATTGCCAGCGAAATTGAACGGTTCAAAACCGAGGGGCCAACAGCCGAAGAAATGGAAAAGGTTCGCAATCAAAGAATGGCCAGCGAGATGTTCAGCGCGGAGAATGTGACAAGTACCAATGGGCGCAACGTAGGCAGCCTGGCCGAATTCAACCACATCAAAACGCCCGAGGAATATTTGGCGTGTATCAATGCGGTGACGGTGGCGGATGTCAATCGCGTGGCGAATGAATTTTTGAACTATGACAACATCGTCGTGGCCTCGGTGGGCCGTACCTTTGACGTCAAACCCCTCAAAATTCTTAAATAATTAAACAAAGGCCGAATAACTGGTAACGCCGCCTTGCAGGGAAAACTAACTTTCCTTGCCTGCGGAGGAAAAAGGACCGCCAAGAAGCAAACAATAAAAGGCGGCTTGCGTGGCAGGCCACTTTTTCTGGTCCTCGGCTACGTAAAGTTGTTGTTCCCTCGGCGGCTCTTCCCCATCCGTTATGTGCAATACACATAAACATACCCCAATGGGTAATTTTTACCCATACTGACACAGACATGTAAATAGGAGCTACATTGCAATCATGAACGAACTAGACCAATACACCGAAGACCTGCACGAATTTTCACAAGCCATGGCTCGTATAGAAAAAATCGCCGATTCACTCGGCATAACTCTTAAATCGCTATGTGTCGATTTCACCTCCGCCCGCTTCATGGTTGACTATCTCTATGGTTACATCGACTGTATGCTGGCGAATAACTTACGGCCGCCGAGGGAACAACAACTTTACGTAGCCGAGGACCAGAGAAAATGACCTACCCATTTATTAAACTTTGACCACCACGATACATGGTGGTCTTTTCTCCTCCGCAGGCAAGGAAAGTTAGTTTTCCCTGCAAGGCGGCCCTCAAGAAAAAAAACTTGTCTTTTTTTGTCAGTAACCCCCTTGCACAAAAAAATCCCCATGTTACCTTGGGGGTACAAAGGAGGTTCTATGACCAACCAAACACATTCCTCCACAAATGAAACACACACGGAAACCATCACAAACGAAACAATCATCCCCCGCGACGCCTTTGCATTCCAACGTGAATTCTTTGATGTAACCGCCGACCTGCCCCCCGAACTATTCAAAGCCGTCATCACCGCCCTATGTAACTATGCACTCAACGGGGAACTCTCGGGCACCGAAACCGCTGAAACAAACTACATAATCGAACCACTACTGGAAAATATCGATGCCCGCATCAAACGCTATGACCAATGTGTCGAAAACGGAAAAAAAGGCAAAGAGTTCGGATATCTCGGTGCCGCATTCGGACACCTCGGCGCGGAATTCGGAAAACTCGGCGGCCGCCCTCGAAAAACCCCCCCCAACGAAAATTACAAAAGCAATAACCCCCCCCAGGGCTTCGCCTTCGGGCCAAACGCTCGTCCTGCGGACTCGGCCCGAACTATTACGGATGATTATACTGAAAATTCTCACGAGAACGACCACTCAATCTACACCCTCTCCCAAACGGAACAGGTAAACACCGCCCACGACTGGGATGACGACATGCAAATCGAACTTGCTGTCCGAAAACTCCTATTCGGCCACACCGTACCTACCTACATCGTAAAAAATGGCCGCCTAATCAAAACCCGCTACTATCCGCCGAACTTCCGACTACTCCATCATTACTTTAACGGCACGCTAGACCTAAATCCTTATGAAAAACAAACCACGGCATAATGGAAACGGCTATACTTGTAATTCCCTGCAAGGCGGCCGTCCTACCCTATCACCGCCGACACCGATTGCACCGAGAGGCCGCGGGTTAGGAAATCGTCCAGGATTTGGGGCAATATCGCAACCTCGGACGGGGAAATTTTGATGATGTCCCCCGCCATCACCGCTTGCCATTGTTCGATGGTGCGCGACCACATTATCGTCGTGTACCCCATGGACTCGGCCGTGCGCAACGTGCCCCGCGTGTATGACCCATTCGGCGGCGTGAACAACGTCGTGCGCGCACCCAAAATGCCATACAAAATCGTGTGCGTGTCGCCGATGTTTGCTCCTGCGTTGCCTATTTCATTGTGAACGGCAATTTGGCGCACCATGTTCATATTGCGCAGGGCGAACGCATCATTAACAAAAAACGTCGCCGCCGCCCCGCGTTCGGCAAGGGTATTCATCAGGGATTCGATTTGCGCCCCCCCACCGTCCACAACAACCATCATTGCAACGGCATTGCGATCGCGGTGGCCGTTGCGCATCGGCGCGGACACGGTCAAAAACACGCCCGACAAATCGGCCGAGAACACAACCACCGCCAACCCAACCAGCACAAAAGCAATACAGGAATTAGCAATTACGGACACACGTTTCATGTCACATTATATGTTTGGTGTTATTGCAAAATTGCCTTGATGCGGCGGATTCCCGCGGCGACCGATTCTTCCTTGATAATTTTGAAGGTTCCCAATTCGGTCGTGTTGTCCACGTGCGGCCCGCCACAGAGCTCGTGGCTGTAATCCCCCATTCGGTACACCTTGACCATTTCGCCGTATTTGTCGCCAAACACGCCGATTGCGCCACTCTGTTTGGCTTCCTCGTATTTCATTAATTCAAATGATATGGGCAGTTTTTGCGATATCGCGTCGTTGACCATGTCTTCGATTACGCGCAGTTCGTCGGGCATCATTTTGTGGTCCAGGTTAAAATCAAAGCGCAGGCGTTCGGGCGTGATGTTGCTGCCCTTTTGATTTACGTGATTACCATACACGCGGCGCAGGGATTCAAGGAGGAGGTGGGCCGCAGTGTGCAGTTTAACCGTCTCGCCCGATGTGTCGGCCAGACCGCCTTTGAACGCGCCGACGTTGGCCGTTTTGGATGCCGCCGCGTGTTTTTCCCGCGCGGCCGCGTATTCGTCCATGTTTATGGTCAGGCCGCGCTCGGTCGCCAGTTCGGTGGTCAGTTCGATTGGAAAGCCGTATGTTTCGTACAGGCGGAATGCGGTCTTGCCCGGCATTTCGGTTGTTTTGATGTGGGTCACGACCTTGTCGAATTCGCGCAGACCCTGTTGCAGGGTTTTGTCGAACTTGCCGACTTCCTCCATAAACACGCGCACAATCATTTCGCGGTTGGTTCGTAACTCGGGATATGATTCGCCCAACGTTCCCATGAACGAGTCAATCAGGCCCGCATAGATGTCGTTCGGGCAGCCCAGTTTATGTGCCATTCGCACGGCGCGGCGCATCAGGCGGCGCAGAACATAGCCCCCCCCCGTGTTACACGGGGTTACACCGTCCGAGATGATTATCATTGCGGCGCGGACGTGTTCGGCAACAACGCGGACGGCGTTCATGTCGATTTCATTCGTTGCGGTGTCTTTGATTAGTTTGATTGCGGGGACAAAGAGTTCGGTGTCGTATACGCTCTTTTTACCTTGTGACAGGCACAGGAGGCGTTCAAGGCCCATGCCCGTGTCTACGTTTTGTTGTTTGGCGGGGACGGCGCGCTCGCCCGCGTTGTGGATTACATATTGCATGTAAACATCGTTGCCGATTTCCACAAATCGTCCGCACGAGCATGACGGGTTGCAATCGGGGCCGCATGCGCCGGGTTTTAGTTCCATGAACATTTCGCTGTCGGGGCCGCATGGACCGGTTCCAGATGGCAGTTGCCACCAGTTTTCGGATTTAGGCAGGAAGAATATACGTTCGGAGGGGATGCCCATGTCAAGCCAGAACCGTTCGCATTCGATGTCGCGTGGTGCGATGTCGTCGCCCTCGAAACATGTGACATAGATACGTTCGGGGTCGATACCCAGGTATTTTTTGTCGGTGAGGAATTCATAACTCCATGCGGTTTTTTCGCGTTTGAAGTAATCACCCAGCGACCAGTTCCCCATCATTTCAAAAAATGTGAGGTGGGTTGCGTCTCCGACCTCTTCTATGTCACCCGTTCGGATGCATTTTTGCACGTTGGCCAGGCGGACGCCCGCGGGGTGTGCCTCGCCCATTAAATATGGTACCAGGGGGTGCATGCCGCTGTTTATAAATAGGACACTGGCATCGTTTTCGGGCACCACAGATGCCGAAGGGATTATTGCGTGTCCGCGTTCGCGGTAAAAGTCCAGCCACATGTCGCGCAGTTGTTTATAGTTGAGTTTTTTCATAGTGGAATTATAGCATAAAGGCGGTTGGTTGGTGTAACTAAAATTATTGTGCTTTTTCGGTTTCGGCCTCTGTGCGGTGGGCCAAGAGTGCCTTTGCGACTTTTATTTGCGTCGCGCTTGTTTCTGTGGGGCCGCCGCACCACAAATCCGACTTTGTAAAGTCTTCTAGCAATTCATTTGACCATGGTGTCATTGTTTGCAGTAATTGTGCTTCCTCGTCGTCGTGTTGTGGTATGCCGTTTGTATCCATAATCGATTAGCTCCTTTAATATTAATCCGTGCCTTGGGCGCCAGCGCCCGCGAAGGAGCTGGGCGGGGCGAAGTCGCTGACGTTTTCGACGTATTGTTCGACCAGGGTTGGTGGGGCCACGAATGGTTTTTCATTTGGGTCATAGGCCACGGTTTCTTTGAAGCCATCGCCGTATGGTGAGGCGGTGTTAGGTGCGTTTGAAACATCGACCAATTCGCCGAAGTCAAAATCATCGCCGCCGAAATCGTCGGTTGCGCCAAAGTCAAAGTCGTCCGTTACCGCGTCGGCGGGCGGCGCAACAGAAGCGGGTGCGGATGGTGCGGCGGTTGCGGATGTGTATGTAGCCACAGGGGTGCCGACGTCGGACATAGTTGCCAATTCGCCGAAGTCAAAATCATCGGCGGGGGCGGCAGGCATGAGGTTTTGAGGGGGTGGCGGCAATGGGACAGGCGCAGGTGCCGCGGGCATTGGTGCAGGCGCGGGCGCAGGAATCGGTGCGGCGGCAGGCACGGGAGCAGGTGCAGGGGTTGGCGCGGGTTGTTCGGCCGTGGGTTCGATTGTGCGCGTTGGAGCAACGGCGGTGCCGAATTCTTTCATTGAGTTTACGAGTTCCTCGGACGAGAACATTTCGGCGGCAAGGCGCGCGATGTAGTCGTCGTCACTCTCGCCCGGGAGTTGCAGTGGTGCGCCGAGGTGGGACATGTCCGCGCCCTCGGGGATTTCGTCGCTGTCTTCCTCTTGTGTTTGTGGCGGAGGGAATTGTTCACCCTTTTTAGGGAGTACGGGGATTGGCCCAGTTGCAAGATCAGGCAGGACGAGGGTGTCGCGTTGTTGCTGTTGCGGTGTTGGGGCGGCGCGGCCCGTGCGTGGGCGGGCGATTGGCTCGACATGCATTTCGTGTTTTGAAAAGAGTCGGAGTTTTGTGTCGACAAATTTGTTTTGTGTGTCGAATTGCGGGATGTCCACCGTGATGGTTTGGGTGCCCATGTCCTTTAGTTGCGAGAACAGCGGGATTAAATCCCCCACCCCCGCCCAGACGAAGACGGCATCGAATTGGTTTTCGGACGTTATTCGTAATGCATCGACGACCAGGCGGATGTCAACGACGCTGACCCCGTTTTGGCGTAATCTTTGCAGGCCCGTTGTTTCGATGCGGTGTTCGGCGATAAATTCCTCGAACATGTCTACGCGGTCATCGCCATAACCATAGAATTTGCCGTATACGATGTCTCCGCGCCCCGCGAGGGACGAGAAGATTTCGATGATGTTATCCAAACTGGCCCCCGTGTTATCCAGGTCCACGAACACCGCGATGCGGTCGCCGCGGTTGCGCACAGGGCGGGCCATTGCCACGTTATGGTTTGGGAATGGGCGTTTGTTTTTTTGCCAGTAATTGTCCTCGTCAAATGGGACGGTTTTGGCGGTGCCACGTGCGGTAAGGGGTTTCAGGTCAGCGCGAGTTGTTGGCCGACCCGATACATCGGGAAGGGGTTTTGACGCCGCGATAAATTCCGCGAGTTCGTCGTCCGACATGGACTTGACATCGCGTGTTGCGGATGGTCTGCGGCCTGCGGGTTTGCCCGCATTATTAATGTCGACCTTTTGCGCCATTGTCTTCTCCCCAAGAATATACTTCCAGTATCGCAAGGCGAGGGGCAAGTTGTCAAATGATTATAGTGTGGTAGACTGGCCTTGATTATGAGTGAAATTGTTATTAGAATAGTGTTGTCGGCCGTTGTAGTTCCCATCATCACCATTGTAGTTGTTTGGTGGATGGGGCGCGCGGGCACAAAGAACAACCAGAGAAATGCCGCGACAACGGACAAGTATAACTTTGTCATGGGTATCAAGGCGAGGTATTCGTGGCTGTCGTGCGGGATGGGGATTATGTTTTTGGTTATTTTGGGGTTTGCGTACAATCCTGATAATCCTACGATGATGATTGGCATTGTATTGTTGGCCAGTTTCGCCGCGATATTTATCTTCCTGGCGATATGGATGCGGTATCAAAAAGTTGTTGTGTTTATGAACGACATTACCATGTACCGTATGTTCAGGCGGCCAAAGACCATCGACATTCGCGAGATATACAATATTCATGAACAAAGTACCGAGCATGGTAGTATTTTGGTTTTCCAATGCAAGGATGGTAAGACATTGTTTGCCAGTGGTGCGGTTGCGCCGAATGTTAATATATTGATTGAGCGTATTTTGGAAAATGGGAATTTTGAGTTTGATGAAGGTGACGAGGAAGATGAGGATGAGGATGAGGAAGTCGAGGAGACAGAGGATTCAGATTAATTAAATAAACCGCAGGCCGTGGATTGCGGCGGCGGCAATCATTGCGCCGTTGTCGCCGGTGAGGTCGAGTTTTGGGAACAGGACGGTGACACCGAGTTCGGTGCACATTTTTGTTAGTTCGTTGCGGAGGTAGGTGTTTGCCGATACCCCGCCCCCGACACAAAGAGTTTTGTGTTTGGTTAGGTCAAGGGCGCGGCGGACTTTGTAGAGGATTTGGGCAGTGGCCTCGGCTTGGAAAGATGCCGCGATGTGTGGAATGTTGATGCATTCGTTCCGCATTTTTGCGCGGTTCAGGTAGTTTATGACGGCGGTTTTAAGGCCGCTGTAGGAAAAACCATTGCGATGGTAATTTGGCTTTGCGACAAAGTGGGTGTGGTCCGTTCCCGTGTATTGGGCGGCCATTTTCGATATTTCGGGGCCGCCAGGATATGACAGGCCGAGGACACGAGCGACCTTGTCAAAGGCCTCGCCCACCGCGTCATCGGTGGTTGTTTCGAGGAGTTTGACGTCCGCCCCCGCCGACACATCATATAATGCGGTGTGACCGCCAGACACGACCAATGACAGGTGCGCGGCCAGCGGGATGTTGTTCGAGAGTGGGACGGATGCGATGTGGCCCAAGATATGATGCACGGGATAAAATGGTATATTCAGCGCGTGGGCGAGGGATTCGCCGAACAATCGGCCCAACATAACGGCCCCAGGCAGGCCAGGTTCGGCCGTAGCCGCAATTGCGGTGATATCGGAGAGTTTTATCGCGGAGCACAAGGTTCCCGCAGGGGTTCTTATGCCCGCGGACGCGATGGCCTCGGCCACAACGACGTTAATGACCCGAATATGATTGCGTGATGCGATTTCGGGGACCACGCCGCCGTAGATTTTGTGGATTGGGATTTGGCTGCTGATTACATTTGCCTGTATCTTTCCGTCCGCGGTGACGATGCCCGCGGCGGTTTCGTCGCAAGATGTTTCGATGCCCATTACAATTTTCATTTTGCCCCCTCGGTCGAGTGCAGGAGGTAGGCATCCGAAAAGCCCTTTAGGTCGCCGTCGAGAACGCGTTGAACGTTGCTGGTCTCGTGCCCTGTTCTGTGGTCCTTGACCAGAGTATATGGACAGAGGACGTAGCTGCGGATTTGGCTGCCCCATTCGATTTTCATTTGGACGGGTTGGAGGCTCTTTGCCTTGCGCCTTTCATTTTCGTAATGCAGGAATTCAAGTTTAGATGTCAAGTTCAACATTGCGGTTGCGCGGTTTTGGATTTGGCTGCGCCCGCTTTGGCATGTGACAACCACACCCGTTGGGATGTGGGTTATGCGCACAGCCGATTCGGTTCGGTTGACGTGTTGACCGCCCGCGCCGCTGGCGCGATAGACATCTACGCGCAGGTCCTTGTCTTCGATTACCAAGTTTGTTTTTTCGATGACGGGAACGACCTCTACCGCGCAGAATGATGTGTGGCGGCGAGCGTTAGAGTCGAATGGTGAAATGCGAACCAGGCGGTGTACACCACCCTCGCCCTTTAGGACGCCGTACGCGTTGTGGCCGCGGACGTTGATGGTCGCGCCCTTTATCCCCGCGCCGTCGCCGTCCAGTTTGTCCTCGATTTCGTAATCCAGGTCGGATTGTTCGATAAAGCGGCACAGCATGCGCATTACGATGTCGGCCCAATCCTGGGCCTCGGTCCCGCCTGCGCCCGCCGTGATGTTTATCACGCAATCGTTGGCGTCATATTTTTCGGACAACAGGGTTTTCATGTAAAACGCGGTAAAGTCCGTGCTCATGCGTTTGTATTCGTCGGCCAGTTCCGATTCGGGGAACAGTTTAGCCATTTCGGGGAATTCGGCATGTGCATCAACCAATTTGTGATAGGTTTTTATAAAGTCATCCAAGGCCGTGATTTTTTTGTTACGGGCGATGTCCGACCAATCTTCTTCTTGTAATTTTTGCAGTTGTGAAAGCTCCTCCTCTCTCGCGCGAATCATTGCGGAGAAGTTTTTTAATTTCGATAGGTTGTCGGTGACAATGCGCAGGTCAATCATTATATTAAATTACATGATGAGTCAGTTATCGTCAAGCAAGGTATCGGTATGACGGCAATTTGGATAACTGGTGCAACCCAAGAATTTACCCTGTTGGCCATTTCTGACAACGAGGAAGCCGCCGCAGCTTAAGCATTTTATAGGATTTTCAATAATCGAAGTATCTTTATTGGTGAAGTCGCACGTAGGGAAATTCAAGCAACCCACAAAAAAGTTACCACTCTCATTTCCTTGTCTTATTACCAAACGCCCAGATTTACATTTAGGACAAGTTGGGTTATTTACCATTAGGTTTTCGCCTTTAGGTATTTCCAAGTGGCAGAATGGTTTTATCTCGTGCGCAAAGGCACTGGCATCACGTTCAGGAACAAGCAAAAATACTTGATTCTTTGTTCTTGTTAATGCGACATAAAACAATCTACGCTCTTCCGAATATGGATAATTATCTTCGGCAGGTAACAAAAGTTGCAATATAGGGTCGTCAGATATTTTATTTGGAAAGCCCAAGCGGTCATTTCTCATATTAAGAATGATTACATAATCGGCCTCGAGGCCCTTTGACTTGTGAACAGACAAAAACTTTATTTCGAGATTTTTGTATTTACCATATGCTATTTGCGGGTCATCGTAATTCGTTCGACCCAGCAACAATAATTTTATTTTTTTATTAGCATCGCCCAAGTTGTCGATGTGCTCAAGCAGTTTACCAAGGACGGTTGTGAAATGTTGCTCTTTGTATTTACCCTTGTAAAAATGCAAAGAAACAGGGTTCATACACTTGGGTTGGCCAGACCGCATGATTTTAGGAATTTGATTTGGATTTTTCATGATGAACGCACCAGCAATGTTTATCAATTCTTGGGAGTACCGATAGGTTTGTTCGATTTTTGAAATACTTGTTTCACCCCAATATTCTTGGAACTTTGTGAATAAATTTGAATCGCTGCCCGCGAATCTGAAAATGGACTGCCAGTCATCACCAACACACATAAGATGTGCGGAAGTTTTTTCGATGATTGCGTTTATCAATTTGAATCTGTCCATTCCAATATCTTGGTATTCATCGATGATTATGTATTTGTAAGGATGAGAACCATACTCATGCACAATTTTCGTTGCATTGTTAATCATATCGGTGAAATCAATTGCGTTATTTTCGGCAAGGCGAGATTGATAGTAAAGGTAAACCTTTTCCACTAGGTTTATGAATTGCAAAGTTCTCGTTGAAACAAATGGATTATTAACTCTGTTGTCTTTTTGGAGAAATTTTTCACGTAAAAAATGAAAATGTCTTTCAGCAAAACCATTTGCTTTGAACAATGATGTAAACGTGCAGCACAATTTGATAAATTCCTTGTTGGTACTTTCGGCTTGGATTTCATCAACAAGAGATTTCATGATATCAAAAGAAACAGGCTCTAGGGTCACACCATTGCCCAGAAGAATGTTTTCAAGGTTCACAAGTAATTTGCCATCAGCTTGGTAGTAAGAATATGTTTCAACTAGTCTTGTATCGTTAGCGACGTGGATTTCACGCTTCCAAGCCATGCCCTCGAGATATTTTTGCTCCTCTATCTTACTGAGCCATGGACAACGGTTTTGCTTGTTAATTCCAAAATGCTCGAGGTATATGTCGTAATCAGGTAAAAAGAAATCAGGCTTGTAAACACGCCTGAAATTGTCCGTTGAGGTATCATGTGGATACTGTTTTTCGTATTCGTAATGAACGCCATTCATAAATAAAAAGTTGGCGATAATGAGTTCTTCTAGGCTCTTGACACGTTCGCCTTTTATTGTCTTCTTTTCGCCTGCGGTTATGTTTTGATATTTGCCATTGAGTGTTTCAAAATCGATGTAACGCTCGCTTTCTATCTTATCGCCTAAACAACCGCCATCTTTGATTTCTTGAGGGATGCTGAAATAGCAGCCTACAAATTCAAGAAATGCCTGTAAGTCATTTGGGTGGTTTACTATTTCTTTTGTAAAGTAATCTTCGATATATGTTTCTATATTGTCATCAATATCAATTCTCATTCCTTTGTTATGGGTTTGAATTATATTCAACCCTAGGCTGTGAAATGTTGATGCCTTTATTTCGGAGTTTTGAATTTTATCTACCAAGTCCTTTGCAGAGTTTTTTGTAAACGAGATTAGCAGTATTTCACTTGGCAGGACTCCTTTTTCTAGCAAGTAAGAAACTTTGCCGAAAACAGTTTTTGTTTTCCCGCTTCCTGCCCCTGCGACTACCAGATTACAAAGCTCGTCTATGACGACAGCTTTTCTTTGTTGCTCGTTCAAACCATGTCCATCAATCTTGTCGAAAAAGTCTTTGTATTTTTCAAGTTCTTGTTGGACAAATACTTGGTTGAATTCATTTAGCTTTGTGGCGATGTCAACTTGGGCGACTTTTAGTGTGTAGTATTCGGGATAGCCATAGTAATCGCCTCTTATATCATATTCCTCAACAAGAGTGACCAAGCCCGTAATATGACTTTTTATTTGTTTTCTTTTGGATGCATCAAGATAATACTCGGGATTGCTTGTTATGAATGTAACCTTTGCCTTCATATCGCCTACCAAGGCGCGGTATGTTGGGTCATTTTCAATACTTGCCTTTCGTTTTTCTTCCTTTCGATACAAATGCCGTTTATACAAAAAAATCCCTGCCACTATTATAGGGACAAGGATTATCATTGGTATCAGAATATAAATCATATATAGCAGCCTGCCCTATTTTGTTTCCAATTTAGCTTTGAATTTTTTGTAGTCGGCGATGGCGGCTTCGATTGATTCTTGGGCCAGGACGCTGCAGTGGATTTTTTTAGGTGGGATTGACCCGCCCATTTCGCGGATGACATCGGTGTTTTTGACCAAGAGAGCTTCTTCGATTGTTTTGCCTTTGATAAGGTCACAGGCGATGTCGGTTGAAACGATTGCCGCCACACACCCAAAGGTTTTGAATTTCGCGTCGCGAATAATATCTGTTTTGGTATCGACCAGTAAATACATGCGCATGATGTCACCGCATGTTACATTGCCGACCTCTCCCCGACCGTTTGCGCCCTTTAGGGTTCCTGCGTTCTTTGCGGCGCGGAACCGCTCCATTACGTTATCGCTGTACATTTTTTATTCCTCTCTTTCTCTTAACTGCTCTTTAGGGGGCTCATTGAGCGCAGGCGTTTTACGATTGATTCCAGTTCGCCTACGGTATAGTCTATTTCGTCTTTGGTTGTGCTGCGGCCTATACTGAACCTTATACTGCCGTTATTTAGTTCCGGCATTACACCCATGGCCTCAAGCACGTAACTTCTCTCTAGGGTTCCGGATGAACATGCGCTGCCTGTGCTGACGGCTATGCCCGCCAGGTCAAGCATCATGAGGATGCTCTCGCCCTCTATGCCTTTGAAGCTGAAGTTGACATTACCTGGCAAGCGTTGTGTGCGGTGACCGTTCAGGGTTACGTTTTTGATGCGGGTTTCGATTTGGTTAATCATGTATTCGCGCAGTTGTTTTACGCGGGCGTTGTTTACGCTGCTGTCGCGCATTGCGACCTCTACCGCCGTGCCAAAGCCCACTATTGCGGGTACGTTTTGTGTGCCGCCGCGGCGATTGCGTTCTTGGTGACCGCCGTGGAGGAGTTTATCGACCTGGAGCCCGTTGCGCACGTACAATGCGCCGATGCCCTTTGGGCCGTAGAGTTTGTGGCTGCTTAATGACAGTGCGTCAATGGACATTTCCTTTACATTGATGTACACCGAGCCGATGGCCTGGGTTGCGTCGGTGTGAAATGGCACGCCCCGTTGTTCGCAAATTTGCGAAATGGTGTTTATGTATTGGACGGTGCCGACCTCGTTATTCGCGGTCATGACCGAAACGAGGGCGCATGGTTTCGAGAGTTTGTGTATCAAATCGGAAACCGAAATAATCCCGTCGCGGTCGACGTTGATGTATTCGACGGTAAAACCCTCGCGTTTCAGGTGCGCAACGGTTTCATAAATCGACGGGTGTTCGATGGCCGAGATAAGAACGCGTTTCGACGCCGAGCGACGGACGACCCCGTTGATTATCCAGTTATTGGCCTCGGTCGCGCCAGACGTGAAGTATATCTCGGACGGGTGCGCGCCGATTGCGGTTGCGATTTGTTCGCGTGCGCGGGCAACGGCACGCTCGGCCGATTGGCCAAAGCCGTGTTGGCTGGCGGCGTTTCCAAATTCGGTGGTAAAGTACGGCAACATGGACTGCAGCACCTCTGCAGATGTGAATGTTGTCGCGGCAAAATCCATATAGACTTTATTCATATGATAATTATAGACGATTTGAAAATTAAAGTCAATGAAAGCCTTTGGTAAAATTACCAAACATTACGCGGTGACCAGGTCGGTTAAACGGCCGTGCAAAAAGACCTTTGGCTTTAATCCCGCCATTGTTTCAACGACATCACCGTTTTTTATAAGCAACAGAGTCGGCAATGTTCGTACATCATATTTTTCGACCAAGTCCATGGATTCGGAAGAGTTTAGTTTCAGGAATTTGACGGTATCAAATTCGGTTACCAGTTGTTTGATAAGGGGTTCCTGCATCTTGCAGTTGCCGCACCCAGGGCCGGAAAACATTACCAGGGCGTTTGAACGCTCTATCTCGCCCGCAAATTCGTCTTGTGTTATTTCTTTCATGGTTATACCATACCGCCCCACAATCCGTATGGCAAGCGAAAAAAGGCGGGTGTGGAGCCCGCCGTTAATCTTTGGTTATTTTGTTATGCGGATGCCGCAGCACGTGTGAATACGTGGGTATAGTTCCAGTAGTTGTTTGATGTGCCAGGTACACGACGACGGTATGACATGGTTAGGGTGTTACCGTCAAGACTTACTTCCCTTGTCCCGATGAATACGAATGGCAATGTTGCTATTCCGCCCGTGCGGGTCATTGACAAACGGCCTCGGTTGTTTATTGACCATGTGCCGATACTGATACCTTCGGGTGGAATTGTGCCAGCCGTACGGTTCCAAAAATCAACTTCTGTAAATGTTCCGTCCGCACGGAATTCAATGAAATATCCGCCAAGCCATGTAAGACTTCCTGGTCGGAAGGTTTGTTCGTTGTTGCTTGGGCCTTGGCGTGTTTCCGTCAATTCCCAACGACCATGCAGGTCTTCGGACGATGGCCCCCGCCCACAACCCGTCAACATCACCATCGGCACGACCATGATTATCGCCATTACCGCCGCCACCACCAACTTCTTTTTCATTTGTTTTCCTCCTTTGCACTATATCATTGCGCTATTATTAATATTTGCAGATTTTGTCGAAAGAGTCAAACGATTTTGCGGGCAATAATTGGTTGAATTTGTTTTCCGTTTAGGGCGTATTCAATGGTTTCAATGACCAGGTGGAAGTTGCAAGCCATGCTGTAGGGCTTTTTTTCGTGGTCGTCCATGTTGAACGGGACAAAGTAATAGTTGCGACGGTTCAGAAGGGTTCCGATGTTCGCGGCATTGCCCGAGAGCGCGTCGTTGGTGGACAACCCAATGATGCATGGGATGCCGTTACGCAACAGG
The DNA here is from genome assembly GCA_009784555.1 of Bacillota bacterium. GTDB lineage: Bacteria > Bacillota > Clostridia > Christensenellales > UBA1242 > WRAD01. The sequence continues at coordinate 57,160 of WRBO01000010.1, forward strand.
GCCTTTGCCGCCATTGTGACGGATGTGTCGGTGATTGCGTGGGCCAATTTTGCAATGGTGTTCCCCGTTGCGGGCATGATGACGGTTGCCACGATTCCCGGGGTGGATGACAGTTTTTCGGCCCCCGCGATATCCGTGATGATTGGGTTGCCCGTGATGTCAATTATTTGTTTGCGGAATTCGGCCATGCTGACGAACCTGTTTGGTAAATCGGCGTTTGACGAAATAACGGGGATGACGTTGTATTTGGCGACCAAGTTACGCAAGACGGGTTCCATTTTGGCGAAGTTACAACTGCTGGCACATATGCCCAGGACTATGCTCTGTTTTTCCATATGTCGTTATATTCGTTCCATTGCCTTTTTGACAGCCACGGCCGCATCCCGTGGAAAGTACCGACCCGGCAATGCGGGTTCAATTCGATAGTCGAATCGTGTACGGTCAAGTTTGCCCCAATCAAAGCCATAGGGCGCAGATGCAAGGTCATAGATAACGGTGTCCCCGCCCCCGCCGAACAAGAGGGTGCGCAGCAGCCCCTCGCCCACCATCGGCGCGGGAATTGTGTTGATTATGATATTGAATTTGGAGAGTGCGGCATATTGAAAATACGCACGGTCGCCGTATTTTCGTTTAATCTCGATTTGTTTTTTGGGATTGAAATCCAGGATAGATATGTCATCAAAAACCCGTTCCAGTTGTGAACATAATTTCCCATATCCGATTATTAAAATGTTCTTTGCCCCGTCGCCAATAATTTGTTTCATTGCCAAGGCCGTTAGATAATTGTTCTCCATAGTGAATTCGGGGTCGTCCATCAGGTTGATGTATTTAATATGCGGTAATGGTTCGACATCGGCCGTGAACCCAAATGCAACCGTTCCGCGTGGCAGGCGGCGCAAGGCGCGGTTCAGGTCGACGAATTTGGGTTCAAAAAACGCAATCGGATTTTTCACGGGACGACATGAAAGGCACCCGCGCATAACATCGTAAACGCGAGTGCCTTCGGCCATGGCCAGTTTTTTCAATTCAGCCACCCGCGGGTCAACCGACCCCAGGTTCAGAAACAATGTCTTCATTGTTACAGGTTATGCAGCGTCATATGAAAATGGGTAATCAAAGTGGGTTCCAGAACGCAGGAGGCCAAGTTGTTGATAGAAGAAGTAGCTGCTCTGCATTACTTCCGCACGGTTAGCCAGTTGCGCGTCAATTTCATAGATAGCGGCGTCAAGGGCACCCTGGTCGCCGATGTGCATACGGGCTACGATAATCATGCTGTTGATTATGCGGATGCGTGCGTTGGTTAAACTTGGCATGTCTATGTTCGTTGGGTGGGTGGAAATTTCCTCGTCCGTGCGGTTGCCGATAACGGATTCAATTAGGCGCAGACGTTCCAACGCGGGTGCCAATTCCCCTGCGGTTGTGATTGTGCCGGGGGCGGCCAACGATGCAGTCATTTGGTTTACCAAGTGTCCACGTGCGCCCGCCAGACCGTTTCGCATCTCCTCGGCAACGTACATCGATGTACTGTTCATAATGCCTTCGATAGTAATTAATTCGGCCGCGCGTTCGGCAAAGTACTCGTCACGGTTAACATTAGCCAGCATCAGGTTCGCCAATACCAATCGTGCGTTGTCTAGGCTGACTATATCCAACTGTCCCACAACGTGTGATGTCCATTGGTGCGGGTTTGAACTCCATTCTTCGCGCCATCCTGTTTCCTTTTGCATGTCGATTGCATGAATAGCGGCGGCCAATTCGGCGACATCGGTCATGGTGCCCA
>WRBO01000011.1 GCA_009784555.1 Bacillota bacterium
CTCCTGTGGCACCACAACCTATGGCTCCCCAGCCAATGGCACCAAGACCAATGCCTGCACCGCAACCTCCGATGGCTCCGCCGTCGCCTGCCGCGCCACAGTCACCATTTCCACAACCACCGCCACCTCCAATGATGGCTCCGCCAACGCCAACTGCTCCGCCTGTTGCGCCACAGCCTCTGCCTGCACCTGTTCCTCCTCCTGCGCCACCACAACCAATGGCCCCAAGACCAATGCCTGCGCCGCAACCTCCAATGCCTCCACAGTCATCGATGGCTCCGCCGCCAGTTGCTCCGCCATCACCATTCCCACAATCCCCGTCGATGGCACCACAACCGCCAACGGCTTCTACACCTCCGTCTGGGCCGCCGCAATGGTAATGCAACCAAAAAAACGAACCGTGTGATGGTTCGTTTTTCATTGTAGTTGTGATGTTAGGTAATTGGCTAGCCCTTTACCTTTTCGGTGGGTGCCAGGGCAAATGAAAACTCTGCCGCCGCCGCCAACTTGTCCCCGATGAATGTCTTGCCCTCGGCAAATGTAAAGATTCGGTTTTGCCTGGTCATTGTACATTCAAATCGTGCGGTGTCGCCTGGGCGAACGGGAGAGCGGAACTTGACGTTGTTGAGAGATGTCAAAAATGTCGTGACGTCTTCCGTTTGATTTTCATCGGCAAAAAACACACAGCATGATTGCACCATCATTTCACATAATATTACCCCTGGAACAACGGGAAAGTCAGGGAAATGGCCGCGCAAAAAAAACTCGTCTCCGCGTACCGTATAATGTGCAATCGCCCGTCTGGTTTCACCGTCATCGACCAATTCCACATCATCGATAAGCAACATGTCATCGCGGTGGGGCAGTAGCTTATGCAATTCCTCTTTTTTGTACTTCATCGAAAATCTCCTCTATTATTTCTTTGCATGTTTGTTCACGCTTTACCATCCCCGCGATTTGACCACAGAGGAAACATCCGCCTTCCTCGTCACCATCTTCTACGGCCTTTCGGAATGTGCCCTTTGCCATGTCTTCCAATTCCTCGTTAGAAATGGTTGTATCGTATTCCTTTTGGAAAAAATCACGGCTCATTGTTGTTTTCAAGCTTCGCACTGGGTGACCCAATCGTTTGCCTGTGACAATTGTGCTGATGTCCTTGGCGTTCAAAACCATTTGTTTGAAATTTGGATGAACCCGACATTCGGCGGCGACCAAAAACCGCGTGCCCAATTGTACCGCATCGGCACCAAGCATACGCACGGCCGCAACGCCGCGCCAATCGGCAATTCCACCCGCGGCAATGACGGGTATGTCCAAGGCATCAACAACTTGCGGAATTAAACACATCGTCGTGGTTTCACCGACGTGACCGCCTGCCTCCATACCTTCGGCGACGACGGCGTCGGCACCGCTGCGTTGCATCATTCGGGCCAATGCCACGGATGCGATAACGGGAATGACAATGACGCCTGCCTCTTTCCATTTTTTCATGTATTTGGCCGGGGAACCCGCACCCGTAGTAACAACCCGCACACCTTCCTCGATAACTATGTCGGCGATTTTGTCGGCATCGGGGTTTACCAACAATACGTTTAACGCGAATGGTTTCTTTGTTAATTTCTTTGCTTGCTTTACCTGGTCGCGTACCCATTCTGGGGGTGCCATACCCGCACTGATAATCCCTAATCCGCCCGCATTGGAAACCGCCGCCGCCAATGGCGCATCGGAAATCCATGCCATGGGCCCTTGGAAAATCGGATATTTTATACCCAGCATTTTGCAAATTTTACTATCTTTAATCATAATCATATGCTACCATACATGACTAGGTCATATCAAAGCCTTTGCAATATAAAATAGAATAAATATAAAAATAGCTCTGGAGGTTTTTTAACATGTTTCTCGGTATGGAGATAAGTGTCGCCTTGCCATGGTTCATCATTGCCCAGGTACTCGGCCTTATCACAATTTTCTTTGATTTTTGGTCTTATCAAATAAAAGACCAACGAAAGTATTTGCTTGTGTTTTCTATTGGAAGTTTGTTTTGGATGTTGATGTTCATTGCGGTGGGGGCCCAGGTTCCGATAATTTTGGCGGCGGCCTTTAGTGTATTGCGCGGGATGGTGTTTTGGTGGATTTTTGCAAAAGACACGAAAAAGCGTCGTGTAGGCGGTCGGGTGTTTTTGTACGTTGCCTTGGCCATTGGATTGGGCGGGGCAATTATCGGCGTCATAAACGCAACGCCAGAAACCCGTTGGTTGCAAATAGTTATGCTGGTAACGGCGTTGTTATTTGTGGTTGGACAGTATCTGCCGTCCAAACACTATGTTCGTGCGTTTGCAATGCTGTATGCGATTGCCGTGTTGCTGCTTAACACACCTTTGGACACATTTAACCCGATGGGCATTTTAATCGAGGTCGCAAAAATCGTATCCATCGTCGTATTCTATGTGTTGTTGGTTCGCAAAGGCTATCTTGTCAAAAAATTAAAAGAGATTAAACAAATCATAGCGGACGAGGTCGCAAAAATAACGGCGGACAGCAAAGCCAACGAAGTCGCCACAATCATGCCCCAAGCAAAGTTGGAGCGTATCGTCGCCAAGATGATTAGATACGAATTGGCGGCGATTGATTACCAGGCCCTTACAAACTTTGATGGAATTGAAAACGAAACGCGTGCGGTGTTGGAAGATATCCAAACGGTGGCGGATGTAAAAAATATCTTGGCGACCGCAATACAAATCAAAGCCGAAAAGATGGAACGCCTGCCAAAAGGGGCCAGCATCGAAAAACCGAACTAGGGGGCACCATTGACTTTGACCGTGCTAATAACGATAATATAACGTGGAAGAAGAATTCTTTGATGTAAATCGGGAATTAGTTGTTATACTCTGATATGAAAATTGCAGTAATCTTTGGCACGAAGCACGGAAAAACAAAGCAATATGCGGAATGGATTGCACAAGAGCTAGGTGCCGATTTGCACAACGTCAAAGATATAAAGCCAAAAGACATAACCCCATATGATTTTGTCGTTTATGGCGGCGGACTGTATGCGGGCGGTATCCTTGGTGTTAAAATGGTGTCAAAAAATATGCCCAAAAACCTTGTCGTGTTTACCGTTGGTTTGGCCGACCCGTCAATAACCGATTATTCCGAAATACTTAACAAGAACTTCAATAAAGAACAGTTGGGGCAAATAAAGTTTTTTCATTTCAGGGGCGGAGTCGACTACAAGGAATTAAGTATGTTGCACAAAATGATGATGTCTATGGTAAAGAAATCAGCAGAGAAAAAACCAATAGAAGAACGAACAAGTGACGATATAGCCCTGCTTGAAACATACGGACAAAAAGTCGACTTCCTCGACAAAGAGGTGATTTCGCCACTGGTCAAATATGTAATTTGTATCAAATACACATAATGCGTTAGTGCGTGCGCTTATCCTTATGCCAGCGAAAGAAAGCAATCGTATACATAACTGCCTCTATGCCTGCGCCTATTGCAAAAATACTATGTCCATACGATGCACCTTCAACAAAGACTGCCAACATCCAAATTGCAAGCAAGACAAGACTATGAACAATAAAGATAGGGAATTGCCATTTTGACACACGATAGGTTAAATATAAACCCGAAAGAAATAATGACAAACTTATTGCATTTAGAATGGCAAGATTGCCATCAAGCAAGAAAAACACAACCCATGAAACAATGGCAACAACGATTGCGCCTGCCAAGACAATCGATAATTCACGATTACTTTGCCCACTTTGTATGACTATTTTTTCTACCTTGTGCGTTCGTTTCCTGTACTTGAAAAGTGCTATTGTGCTTATGATAATGACAACGACCGAAAGAGCAAGTTCGCCATAAAAAAGCATGGCGACACAAAAATATATATATGCTCCATATGCGAGAATATCAAAAATAAGCGCTTGCCATTTTCTGCTGCCATACAAGAAAGACGACCATACAGATAAGACAGTGCTTGACACCGCAAGCCAATAAATCCAATTTGTCCAGCCACCCATCAACCCTGCAAAAAGTATCAACGCAACGGTTATGATGCTTGCAATTACATACGACCATCTACCCACAAAAGATTATAGCATCAATAAACCACAGTTCGACATATTTCTTGGTGGGTGTTCACGGACTTGAACCGCGGACCGACCGGTTATGAGCCGGTTGCTCTAACCAACTGAGCTAAACACCCGTAATAGTGGTTACTTGACCATTTTACATCGTTTTATTATTCCCGTCAATTATCTTATTGACAATGGGATTTTGCGGGCATATAATATCACCATGGACGCAAGCCATATCACAAAAACTTTCGTGGCAACAAATAATAACAATACATTCGGGTTACCGAGTGTATGTTTTCGTGTGGTGGCAAATAATAATCGCAATTAGTTAAATAACACTATCAACGAATAACTTACCTAAACTCTGTAACCCAACTTCACAAAGAACGGGCTACAGAGTTTTTTAAGGCGGTAAGGACAATTTCATAGGCGGGCTTGCGCACGTGCACATAAAATAATCAAGGAGAAATTCATCATGTTTATATCAAAAAGGGTAAAGGACGTCGCACACAGTATTCCATTTTTCATAAGTGAACAGGCGGCAAAGCTGCGGGCAGAGGGGCGGGACATCTCGCTCTTTGGTGCGGGCGAAACGGGGTTTGAAACACCCGAATATGTAAAGACGGCGGCAAAGGTGGCAATAGATGCGGGCCACACAAAATACACCGCGATTGCGGGGATATTACCGTTGCGCGAAGCCATTTGTAAAAAACTGCGCGAAGACAACGGTTTGGAATACACCCCCGACCAAATTGTTGTGTCAAACGGTGCAAAACAAAGTCTTTGGAACATCCTCTACAGTGTCGTCAACGAAGGGGACGAAGTCATCGTGATAAAGCCATATTGGCTGACCTATGCCGAGCTAGTTCGCTTGGCTGGCGGGGTTGTGGTAGAGGTTTCGGACACCAAAGAAATAAAGGCGGCTATAACCGAAAAAACCCGCGTAATCATGTTATGTACCCCAAACAACCCGGATGGAAAGGTAATTCACGAACGGGAACTGCGCGCCCTGGCAAAAGATTTGGTGGGGTCGGGAATTTGGCTCATCAGTGACGAGATGTACGAAAAACTTATCTATGGCAAAACAAAACACTTTTCAATTGCCCGGGTTTACGACAAAACAATCACGGTGGGCGGCGTGTCAAAATCAATCGCGATGACCGGGTGGCGTGTTGGATGGACGGCGTGTTGCGCCGAATTTGCGGCAACCATGACACGGTTCCAAAGCCACACAACCTGCAGCATCTGTACAATCTCGCAATACGCCGCGCTAGAGGCTCTGTCCAACAAAACCGAGCATGACAAATTCGTGTCAATGGTTCGCCAATCATTCCAAGAACGCAGGGATTACGTTGTCAAACGATTGCACGGAATAGCTGGGGTCAAATTCCAAGAACCCGAGGGCGCGTTTTATGCCCTGGTGGATGTAAGTAAATTTGGCGAAGCGTTCGAGATAACGCAACAGTTATTGCAAGAGGCCGATGTCGCCGCCGTTCCGTGCGAAACATTCGGCGCACCTGGGCACATTCGTTTAAGTTACGCGCAACCAATGGAGGCACTTGAAAAGGGTCTGGACAGAATCGAAGGGTTTTTTGCCCGCAAAATAAAAGAGGTGAAGTAATGTTATATTTACTAGACAGTCAAAGAGACGAAAAAGACATAAAGACAGCGACAGAGGCATTATATGCCGATGTGGCCCTATTACGTCGCATGTTGGGCGAAACCATCCGCGAGGTAGAGGGCGAGAAAACATATGAACTGGTCGAGGGATTGCATAAACTGTTCACAAAGTTTTACCACGACAAAGACCACGTCGCGATGGAGAAGATTCTGTACGCATTGTCGGATGCGGAAATGACAACGGTGACCAGTGCCGCTGTATATTTTTCAATTCTGGCCAACGTTGCCGAGGACCATCACCACCTGGGACAATTCCGCCAAAAACAGGTTGCGGGCGAAGCAGGGGGCGAGGGTAGCCTAGAGGGCAGCATCGCATTCGCAAAGAGCCACGGTTTCACCGACGAACGCCTGCGTGAATTTTTTGCGTCCGCGTACATCGCACCCGTATTAACGGCTCACCCGACCGAGGTCCAACGGCGCAGCATCCGCGGGGTTCTGGGTGCGATTTCCACGTTGCTTGAAAAACGTGACCGATTTGCCGAAACCCCCGAAGAACATGCTGAGGTTGAATTGGAACTGCGCACCCAAATCCAAACATTATGGAAAACACGTGTTTTGCGCGTGTCGAAACTATCGGTACTGGACGAGGTCGAGAGCGCACTATACTTCTTTGAAAAAACATTCTTTGATGCGGTTCCAAAACTGTACAAAGCCGTAGAAGGGGTAATAGGAGAGCAAGAAGGCGAGGCCCCGGCATTCTTACAAATCGCCAGTTGGATTGGCGGCGACCGTGACGGCAACCCGTTTGTGGATGCAACGGTGCTGGAGGAAACCTTGGCTCGTCAAGCGGCAAAGGCATTGAAATTTTACCAGACCGAGGTAGGTGCCCTGTACCACGAACTGTCCGTTTCAACTCCGTTGGATGCCGTTACCCCCGCTTTACGTAAATTGGTAAAGGTTTCACCAGACACCAGTGCCCGTCACGCCGACGAACCGTATCGCCTGGCAATGGCAACCGTCATGGAAAGATTGACCGAGGGGTCATACGCAACGGTATCGGATTTCATCGCCGACCTTGTAACAATTCAACAATCATTGCGGCACCAGGGATTCAAATTGCTGGCGGCGGGACGATTGGGAAAATTGCTTTGCGCTGTGCGTGTATTTGGTTGGACTTTGGCACCGCTTGATTTACGGCAAAACAGTGCCGTACACGAACGGACGGTCGCCGAAATCCTCGAGGCCGCAACCCCAGGCACAATATACTTGGAGCAATGCGAGGGCGGGCGGGTCAAAATATTGCTACGCGAACTTTGCACCCCGCGGCCCCTGATATCACGCCACGCAAAGTACAGCGAAGAAACGATAAAAGAATTGGCAATCTTTGATGCGGCACGTGCGGCACAACTGCGCTATGGTGTCGGCTGTATCAAAACGGCCATTATCTCCATGACACATGGATTATCGGACATTTTGGAACTGGCGGTTCTTCTAAAGGAATCTGGCTTGGACGTACATATTGTTCCGTTGTTTGAAACGATAAGCGACCTGCGTGCGGCACCGCAAATTATGGAGGCCCTGTTATCATTCCCGTTCTATCGAGCGCGATTGTCAAAACGCGGCGACGTGCAAGAGGTCATGGTTGGATATTCGGACAGCAACAAAGACGGCGGATATGTCACATCACGATGGGAATTATACAGGGCCGAAGCCGCGCTGTCCGAGGTCTTTGCGGGTCACGGGGTTAAATTACGTATCTTCCATGGATGCGGCGGTTCTGTTGGTCGCGGTGGCGGCCCCAGCTATCGCGCAATCATGGCCCAACCAAAAGGCGTGGTCCAAGGGCAACTGCGCATAACTGAACAGGGCGAGGTCGTCGCGGCAAAATACTCATCGCCAGAGGTTGGGCGGCGGCATCTAGAGGTTCTCCTCTCCGCCACATTATCCGCAACCGCACATCCTGCGCATTCTGAACCCGTTGACCCCAAACACCTTGAAACCTTTGCCGAGCTATCTGATTATGCCTTTGCTGCCTATCGCGGATTGGTATACGAAACGCCACGGTTCGAGGAATATTTTTGGCAATCAACCGTCATATCCGAAATTGCAACATTAAACATCGGTTCACGTCCCGCATCACGGGCACGGGGACAACGGATAGAAGACCTGCGTGCAATCCCATGGGGCTTTTCGTGGGCGCAATGTCGGGTGATGTTGCCGGGGTGGTATGGCTTTGGCTCTGCGGTTGATGCATATATTGCAAAACACGGCAAACGGGGTCTTGCCACATTGCAATCCATGTTTCGCGAATGGGGTGTCTTTACAACCCTTTTGTCCAACATGGAAATGGTACTGGCCAAGGCCAGTATGGAAATCGCCGCGGCATACGCGGGACTGGTAGAGGACGTAAAATTACGCGAATCAATCTTTCCACGCATCGTTGCGGAATACGAACGCTCGGTCGCACATGTTCTGGCGATAACGGGGCAACGGGAGCTATTGGCCCGTTCGCCATCGTTACGGCGTGTTATACTTGACCGCCTACCGTCATTGGACCCGCTAAACCATGTCCAGGTCGAAATGCTGCGCCGATATCGTGCTGGGGCGGATGGCGCATGCGACCATATCCGTGCGGGGGTTCATGTTTCGATTAACGCAATCGCATCAATGCTACGGAACAGCGGTTAAGGGGAGTATCTGGGGAAATGTATTTTTTAATTATTCCTATGGTCTTGGCCTTTGCTGTCGAGAATATTCTTTGGAAACGTAACCGGCTGAAACCGCTGACCTCTTTAATCGGAAACGCGATTTGGCGATTTGTGTTCGTCATGTCGGTGTTCCTTGTCTTCCTTGCAATTATGGGTGATGGGGTCTTTGACGGCTTGACATGGGGTGTTGTTGGTTTAACTTTCACATTACATATATTCGGCGTATCGGCCGTGATGTTATGGGTAAAGACCATGCAAAACCTGTGTGTATCCATTGCCGAACCGCTATCGCTATTCCGCATCATTCCATTGACACTCTTGTCTTGGGTGATATTCGGCGGGCGGCTGACGGTGTGGGAGATTTTGCTTGTAACTCTGATATTCCTGCTCTGTGGGTCGTTGGGATTTTTCCAGGGACGAACCGAGGCCGACAAAGGCTGCTTCAAAAAAGGGGTGTGCTATATCGCCCTGTGGACATGCTGTGTCGTGTCAATGGATTTGATAATAAACCACATGTCATATACGGGCGTACACCCAATAACGTTTAGTGCCCTTCGTGCCATCACATTCCTGATGGTGGCCTCGACCGTGTTCCTGATATTTAAACGGGGCGGGCGGATTACCGCAATCAAAACCGTATTGCGTAACAAAATAATGATTGCAATTGGGGCCATATTCGCGGTACATAGTATCCTCTTTATCACGTTACTCCTGCACATCGACAACGTAGGCATACTGACGGCTATCGGTGTTGCCTCGGTGCCGCTGGTCGTTCTGTGGGGTGTTGTATTCATGCGTGACCGATTGCGGTGGTACTCGTTTGTCTTTATTGCGATGATTGTTGCGTGCGTTGCCGCATTAACAATCATAAGTACATAACAATGTGATATTATATGGATATGAAGAAAATTGGATTGGCATTGGGTGCGGGTGGTGCGCGCGGGTTTTGTCACATAGGCGTGATAGAGGTATTGTTGGAAAACAACATACCGATTGATGTCGTGACGGGTTGCTCTATGGGTGCGGTTGTCGGCGGCGGATTTGTTGCTGGTGTGTCATGTGAAACCATGCGTGCAATCGCCAATCAAACAACTAACCGCCGTGTGTTTGATTTTGATATATTCAACATCAAATCAAAGGGCGGGGTTGCCCGCGGTGACCGTGCAATGAAAATCTATAAACATTACATAGGCGACAAACTAATCGAGGAATGTGAAATACCGTTCATGTCCATTGCCACCGATTTGCGAAACCGTGAACTATATGAATTCCGCTCGGGATATCTGTGGCGGGCAATACGGGCCAGCATGGCTATCCCTGGGGTTTTCCATCCTGTCGAACACGAAGACCGACTTCTTGTCGATGGCGGTGTATTGAAACGTATACCAATTCAACAGGCACGCGACCTGGGTGCGGATATCGTGATTGCCGTGGATGCCCTCGGCCCGCCAAAAGAAATGGTTGCGATGTCGGCGCTAAAGGTCATTGACATGGCCTATCAAATAATTGATTGGAAAACGGCGCAATACGAGGCACGGGATGCCGACATCATGATTGTCCCTGATTTGGGAAACAAATCATCATTCAAATTCAAAGACAATGACGCGGCAATAATGGCGGGGCGCGAGGCCGCTGAAAAAATGCTGCCCCAAATCCTTGCGGCTCTGGGACGGAACTGACAAGGGGCCTAAATCTACTTGGGAATTTGTCGAAATATGCCTATACTATTTACAAGGGAAACCTTGGGGGCATACGAATGATAAAAAGAGCACTCATCCTTGTTGTCGCATTTGCTTTTGTCATGGCCTTGGCTATTGTGCCTGGGGCTTTTAATCGTGTGTCCACGGCATCTGGAATGCCGACAACATCGTGGGCGGATAATCGCGTGGACGTTCCATTGGCCGAGGACGGCGTCATCGTCATCCGCACCGCCGCCGAATTTGCGGGCTTTGCCCATTCGGTTAATACGGTAACATTACATCGAACCGCTAACGTTCGCTTGGGCGCGGACATAAATTTGTCTGCCCATCTGTGGCGGCCTATCGGTGACGGATATATCTTTGGCGGAACATTCAACGGAAACGGCCACACAATCACGGGTTTGAATATATCGGGCACTTCGTCTGCCATTGGGTTGTTTGGGACTATCGGCGATGGTGCGGTCATCGGGGACTTGGTAATCGAAAACTCTACCGTCGGCATCGAATCTGGGCCAACGGGATTATCGGCGGGTATTGTTGTTGGTTCGGTTAACCGCGGCAACGCAACGGTGGAAGATATCACAATTCGTAATTCGGCCTTGGTCGGCTCGACCCAAGAAATCAGTCAAAGTCTGGGCGGAATAATAGGAGCAGTTTCCTTCAGCGGCACTAACGTCACTATGCGCGATATAACGATGGACAATGTTGAAGTTATCAGAGAGCGCGAACCATTAGCCATCGGTGGTGGTTCCATCATGATGGGCGGTACCGTGGGCTTTTTAGGCAGTAACGCAACCCTAACAATCGAAAACACAGACATAACAAGCGGGGCATTGACCAGTATCGGAAACAACTCGGTAATGATTGGCGGAATGGTCGCGCAATCATCTGGGTCGGGCTCGGACTTGGTAATACGGAACAGTATCTTCGAGGGAACAATCGATGCACGCGATGGGAACGGTGTCTTGGCTGGCGGTATGGTTGGATTTTCTTCGGGTGCGGAAATGCGAATAGAGAACAGTCGCACCAACGGCACAATGAACACCTTTGGCGGTAACGGTGAATCCATTATAGGTGGTATTGCTGGGGCCATGTCTGGGTCAAATGGATTTGTAATGGAATCCGTATCTAACATGACAATTAACATAAACGAATCAACCACACCAAACGGCGAACGGTTTATTGTCGGTGGGAATGTCGGCCGTGTTCAATCTGGGGCAAACCTTGTCATGAATACGGGACATGATGCCTCTGGTCGTCGCCTGGCCTTTGGCGGCTCCATTAATGCAACATCATCACCCGCAACGGCAACAAACAGCTACGCTGGCGGTCTGGTGGGCGAGGTTCTGACATCCGCGGTCACAATAATGAACGCGGGGGTTAATGCCGATATATATACACGGGCAACGAACCTAACACATGTCGGCGGAATTATCGGAGATGTTTGGAATTCAAATGTAACCCTCACCGACATTACGGTCGTACCTGGGGTGGACGCCCAAACAACTGGCCACCTCCGTGTTGGCGGTGCGGTTGGTAATGCCGTCCTGACGGTTTCAAATATGATTGGCATCGACGGTGTACATATACAACCGGGAACAATGCGCGCTTGGTCTACGGGTGGAACGGGCATTAACCAAATTTTGGGCGCGTTGGTAGGGCACCAGGTCGGGGGCCTAATAACCATCGCTGGCACAACTGTTACTTCGTCTTTCCTTATGAACAACGCGCCCAGCATCATCCGCGTCGGTTTCTCGGTCGGCTCGGTCCAAGGCGGTGGCATAACATCAATCGGCGTGGTGGGAACATTTACGGGTAACCGAACCTTGGGAGTGGTTAATTCCGACAACACACCGCCCGAGGCAACGAACATGGTCGGCCACCGTGATACAGGGACCCAGGTCTTTATTCTCCCATTCGTTCCGCGCACATTGCGTGCGCCAACTAACTTGGCGGTCACACCATTGGGGCTTCTGACTTGGTGGGCATCGCCCCAGGCCCATGAATACCAAATCCGTGTAAACGGGACAGAGGTCGGACGTATATCGGGGGCGGTGCGGGAATTTAACTTGGCCACAATCGAAAACCCTCCGCCATATGGCGACCACTCGGTCACCGTAATTGCAATGGGGCCCGAGGGTGCGGGAACCAACTCGCCCGAGAGTACGGCCGCAACATGGACGCGACTGCCGCCGCCATTGGCAACACCTGGGATACCAACCATTTCGGTCAATATGCTGACATGGCCGCCTGTCTTTGGTGCCGCGGGCTTTCGTATATATATAAGCCACAACCAAGGCGAGTTCACATTGCGCGGACATTCAATATCCGCGGCAATCCCACTATCCGAATTGAACCCTGGGCTGGCGGTCGGCGAGAACCGTATTCGCATCGTGGCAAACGGTGTCGCGGGCGTATCGTCTGACTCTGCCCCTGGCCCGCATTTAACACACATAATTGACCCACAACCATTCGCAACCCCCGTCATAACAATTGATGGTGGCACAATATCCTGGCAAGACATCCCGAACACGGGCGGGTTCCGTGTCTATGTCGACCGCGGGGCATCGGAGTGGGAGGCCCTGCACACCGTCTCTGCCGAACACCGCTCGTTCAATCTTAACGACCTAAACCCGCGCCTGCCGATTGGATACCATACGATTTCCGTTATCGCCGCGGGCATTGATGGCGGAAACCTGGATTCCCAGAGAAGCAACACCGTCGAATTCCACTCGGTCGCCGTTGACTTGGCCGCGCCAACTGGATTGGTTGTTAATGGTAATAACTTGTCATGGTCGCATGTACCGAATGCGGCGGGTTATCACATCTACACACACCAAAACGGCATAGACCTGCGACGTACACAAAATCCAATCCAAGGAACTGGAACGGACACGCGCACCTTTAACTTGGCAACCCTCGGCCTCGCGCCTGGCGTCTATACCATCCGTATCCGTGCAATGGGCGGGGGCAGCATCGAATGGAACGACTCGGCCTTAAGTCACATTGACGGCCCATCATTCACCGTGACGGGGCCTCTCGCGGCGCCGGTTGGCTTGACAATAACGGGGGGAGGCATCCTTTCCTGGACACACGTACTCGGCGCAACTGGATACCATATCTATGTTCGCATTGGCGGGGTGGACATCCGCCAAACAACCGCGCCCGTAACGGGGGGGGGCAGTCCAACTCGCACCTTCAACATGTCCGAATTTACCATCCCCGTCGGCACGTTCCATGTCAGGGTTCTTGCCACCAGTACCGCTCACTATCTCACCGACTCTCCATTAAGCGACCTGAACACCGCCCCCTTGTTGGTCATTACACCCGCAACGCCTGACCCTGTACCTCTCTTGGCTCCCGCCAACGTTGTGCGTGTTGACAACTTCTTGCGTTGGACACATGTCGTCAATGCCGATGCGTATCACATTTACACGCGCCAGGGCAATATCGACACCCGTCGCACCATCGAACCAATTACTGGCGGAACCTCACCAACACGCGAATTTAACCTCTGGTATCTGGGCCTGGAACCTGGGTTCTATATCCTGCGGGTCAGAGCCGTCAGCAACTCTCCCCTCTGGCTCCCGTCACCATTAACTAACTTAAACTTTGCACCCAGCTGGACGGTCGACGAAACCACAATGCCGCCCGACCCAACACCACTACCAACACCAACAGGAGTAGCAATCAGTGGCAGTATCCTCAGCTGGACTCACGTACCCACCGCAACTGGATACTTCATCTACACGCGCCAAGGCCTTGTTGACTTACGCCGTACCCCTAATCCGATTGCGTTAACGGGCGGCACTACACGCTTCTTTGACCTGACAACATTGGATTTACCAATCGGAACACATAACGTACGCGTGCGCGCAACAACCACTTCCATTCTATGGTTGGACTCGGCATTAAGCATCGACGGCATTCAATTCCATGTACAAGGAATTGTGGAACCGCAACCAATCCCCGCACCAACTGGATTGGTGCTAAACCAAAACACGGGGATAATGTCATGGAACCCTGTCACGGGCGCCACGGGGTATCGGGTCTACGCAAATACGGGGAACGAGGGCTTTCGTGAAATCCATCGCATGTCTGGAACATGGATGACATCTATGAACCTGAATAATATTTCTACGCCATTGGGTGACGGTATACACATAATCCGTGTTGTGGCGGTCGGACAACCGGGGATAAGTCTGGACTCGGCCCCCAGCAACACCGTAACATTCACAATCGGTGTGGGTGTAACCCCTCTGCCTCTGTCTGCGCCGACTAATGTCACGGTTAACCAGGGTACTGGCCTCCTATCATGGTCGTCGGTACACGGCGCAACTCACTACCGAATTTATGTGGGCGGGGTATACCGCCAAACAATCCCCAGCACCTATACATCATTCAACATAAACAACTTCAACACATCACTGGAACCTGGCACCCACAACATCACAATCGTTGCGGGCGGGGCAACAGGGGTCAGTTTGGATTCACCGCACAGTCCATCTGTCATCTTCACCGTTGCGGGCGCGCCTCCTGCTGGCGGCGGCTCTAACGCGGCGATAGTCATTTCTGTCATCATCGGGATACTGGCCGCTGGCGGTGTCGCGGCATTCATATTTCTGAAACAACGCAAACGTTCAAACAACCAAGACTAATGCCACACAAATCAAACCCTTGACACACATGCGGATGATTTGATAAATTCGTGTAATGAACAGGCAAATGAAAAGACTAATTGAATTGCTTGGCGGGGTACACACAACTTCGTGCATCTAACCAACGATAAATCTAAAATTGGTTAGAAGGGGCGAATAATATGATACACGAAAACATTTTGGCGGCGGTCGGTGAAACACCGATTGTTGCACTTGATAAACTTTGTGCGCGGCACAATATTGACGGTCGAATCTTGGCAAAGATAGAATTTCTGTCACCTGGCTTTTCCAAAAAAGACCGTATTGCAAAATACATGATTGAATGTGCGGAAAAATCTGGACGGCTGAAACCTGGCCAAACGGTAATAGAGGCCACCAGCGGCAATACTGGCATCGCCCTCGCCATGGTTTGTGCCGTGCGCGGATATCCGTTCGTCGCGGTCATGAGCGACGGGAACAGCATCGAACGAATCAAAATGATGGAAAACTTCGGCGCGACCGTGGATTTGGTTCCACGAACGGGCAAACCTGGCCAGGTCTCTGGCGAAGACCTTAAACGGGTCGCCGCACGGTTCGATATACTGGCGGACGAACTGGGTGCGTTTCGGGTCGGTCAATTCACAAACGCCGAAAACTTGGATACCCACCACATCCACACCGCGAACGAAATCATCCGCGATGCGGGCGACTTCGATGCCTTTTGTGACTTTGTGGGAACGGGCGGCACGTTCGAGGGCGTTGCCAAACGCCTGCGCGAACATAACCCAAACATCAAATGCCTGCGTGTCATGCCGGCACAAAAGACACACAGTATCCAGGGCGGCGGCTATTTCCACGATGTCCCATTCAAATGCGATACTCGTTGTGACGGTGAAATTGCCGTTGAATGTCGCGATGGGGCATACTGGCGACGTGAATTGGCGACAATCTGCGGAATTGCGGGTGGACTGTCTACGGGTGCAAACTTGGCTGCTGCGGTGCAATGGCTACGCGAAAATCCTGGCAAAACAATTGTCATGTTGGTTAATGACAGCTACCTAAACTATCTGTCAACGCACACGCACTCTTGACATGAACGCCGCAATCGGCGAAACTATACATAACACAAACGGAGGGAACCAAAATGGTTAAACTTGATAAACAAATTCTGGACATGAACAACGGATTTCGTGGCGGTGTAATCATGGACGTCGTGAACGTCGCCGAGGCCAAAATAGCCGAGGCCGCGGGCGCGGTCGCCGTAATGGCACTGGAAAGGGTGCCCAGTGACATTCGCCGTGACGGCGGCGTGGCCCGTATGTCCGACCCCCAAATGATAGCCGAAATCCAGGCGGCGGTAAAAATCCCCGTCATGGCAAAGGTTCGTATCGGTCACTTTGTCGAGGCACAAATTCTCGAATCACTGGCCGTCCAATACATTGACGAGTCCGAGGTTCTAACCCCCGCGGACGACCAATTCCACATCGACAAATCAAAATTCAAAACCGCGTTCGTGTGCGGCGCAACAAACCTGGGCGAGGCCCTGCGCCGTATTAACGAGGGTGCGGCAATGATACGAACAAAAGGCGAGGCGGGCACGGGCAACGTGATAGAGGCCGTTCGTCATTGGCGCAAAATTACTGACGAAATTAACTCGTTGAAAACGGAAAAAGACATCGCCAAACGCGCGGCGGAAATGCGCGTTCCCGTCAAACTGGTTGAATGGGTGCGCGACAACGGGCGACTGCCTGTTGTTACATTCGTTGCGGGTGGCGTTGCAACCCCTGCCGATGCGGCAATGATGATGCAAATGGGTGCCGAAGGCGTATTCGTAGGCAGTGGAATTTTCAAATCCAGCGACCCAAAGGCACGTGCCGAGGCAATCGTTCGGGCCGTCAAAAATTACAACAACCCAAAAATCATCACCGATGCTTCGCGAGGTTTGGGAACATGTATGCCCAGTTTGGAAATTTCGCAAATCCCCGAAGGACAAATCTTTGCAAAACGCGGGATATAGGCTTAACTCGGCATATAGTTGCACACAATAGTACATGGCAAAAAAAATCCTTGCCCTGTCCTTGGTCTTTATTTTTATATCTGTTGGGATATTCGCGGTGTTGCTCACCGTGGTTTTCCCATTGCCATCAAAATACAGGGATGAAATCAACTCCGCCGCACGTCGCTTTGATATCGAACCTGATTTGATTGCGGCCATCATACGGGCCGAGAGCGGTTTTCGCGCGGATGCAGTTAGTCCCCGCGGGGCGGTCGGCCTGATGCAGTTAATGCCCGCAACCGCACGGTATATCGGCGAAAAGGTCGGATTTGCGGACGCGCACGAGAGCGTGCATATACCAAGTTTCAACATCACCCTCGGCACGGCCTACCTGCGATATCTGTTCGATAAATTCGGTGACTTGCAAACCGTGCTGATTGCCTATAACGCGGGCGAGGGACGGGTATCAAACTGGCTAACCATGAATGACTTTTCGACTACGCGTGATGGGCGGGCGGTGTTGCGAACATCCCCATATCCCGAAACCAATGCGTATGTGCGGCGGGTGATGCGTGGACGCTCGTGGTACCGATGGCGAATATAACTTGACTACTATGCCCTATATGGGAGTATAATTGGGTACTATGACTAGTGAGCAAGGCGAACGTGTATTAATTAACTTTAATGTCCAAGGTTCTCCCGAAGGGAGGTTCTTATGTTGATGACCATTGTGTATATTTTTTTGGCGATACTAATTCTGATGTTCATGATTACCGTTCATGAACTGGGACACTATCTGGCGGGCAAGTGGCTGGGCTTTCGTATTAACGAATTTTCCATTGGTTTTGGCAAGGCCCTGTATAAACGCCAGTCCAAGAAAACGGGCGAGGTTTTTGCAATCCGTATGATACCCCTGGGCGGATATTGTGCGTTCGAGGGCGAGGACGCCGCGGGTTCTGGCGGTCACGACGCGGGTAAATCCGAGGTTCGCGAGCGCGAGGACGAAGGCACCCTAGAGGAAAATGCATACGCCAAGCACGAGGACAAAAAGCGCGAGGACGAGTTCCCAGATGCAAAGGGCGTTCCATTTAACCAGGCACCGCCATGGAAGCGGTTGATTGTATTATTCAGCGGCGGTTTCGCAAACTTTATCTGTGCGATTATTTTTTGCGTTGTGTTGATGATGGTGTTCGGATATTACCAAGGGGTAGGATTCGGCAGTATCAGCGACAACAGTCCCAATGCCCCGGGCGAGGGTGTTGCCGTACATGAACGTTTGATGGAGGGGGATATCCTGGTCGGTATCGACGGCGAGCGATTTACGTTGCTAAATGGTTTCAGCCAAGTCATGGGTCGCATCAATGTCCCGCGCGGTGAAACGCGCGAGGTTGAATTTACCGTTTTGCGCAACGACCAAGAGCGAACTATTGTCGGGTACGTAATACATGACCAAGTTCGTAATGCCGACGGCGACCTGGAATGGCGTATAATGATTGGGGTTTATCATGCCGAATCGGTGTACCTGCGCGAGGGATTTTTCAGTGCGCTTTGGCGTGGTTTCTTGTTCAGTTTTGAATTGGCGTGGGTTATACTTGAATTCCTGTGGATGCTGATAACTGGGCAGTTGGGATTATCGGGTATTGGTGGCCCTGGGGCAACGATAAGTGTCATTTCCGAGGCCGTTGGAAACAACCTGATTAATATCCTATTGTTGGTGCCATTGATAAGTGTCAACTTGGCGGTGTTTAACCTGTTGCCTATACCTGCCCTTGATGGTGCGCGTATGGTGTTTGTTGGGATTGAATGGGCGCGCGGGAAACCGGTCAACCCAGAAATCGAGGGGCGCATTCACCTCGTCGGCCTGTTGCTCTTATTTACCCTTGTCATATTGGCCGACCTCAATTGGTTCTTCTTCTGACGAAAAATATTTAATTTGGGTAAAATCCCTTGGGGGGGGTTATTACTTTTGAAATTTCTGTTGGGGGGGGTTTTTCCAAGGAGCCGCGAGGTGTAATATTCAGTTGTCAAAGGTAGCCGACGCCTTTGCAGTTTATGGTAACACGAGGTTTTTGTATGTAAAGGGGGTCACTGACATTTTTTGTCATTCTTCTTCGGTTTCTTTTTCCTCGTCGTATTTATCCAATACCTCGAAATCCAATCCAACTTGGGAACCCATTAGGGTCCCGAATGCCAATTTCTCGGTTCCATGCTTAATGCGAATTTTGTCGAACAGGGCCGAAAATTTGGACAGGGTATCCTCGGCCTCGGTCATATGGAACATGTCCAGTTGCGTTGGACAAACACCCTCGATTAAATTTGACACGGCAACACGCAACCCGCGGACGGGTCGAATATTCACATTTGTACCCCACAGGCGGTCAAACACATGCATCGCCGATTCGGTTATGGTTTGTTGGTTGCTGGTTGGAATTGCTATTGATTCCTGGGCCCCGCACCATGCCAGGTTCGCATCGCGTATAGACAGGGACACGGTACGGCCGCGCAGGCACTTTTTGCGCAGGCGGGTTGCGACCTCTTCGGCCAGGATATATATCAACTGGAAAATCTCGGCCCGTGTTGTCATGTCGCGGGGCACGGTTGTGCCGTTGCCGACACTCTTGACCGTGTCCGCGGCCGTTGCGGGGGATACGGGGTCGGTGTCCATACCCGCGGCCATATGGACAAGTTTATATGCGGTGATGCCGAACCGTGCCGAGAGCAAGTCCGCATCCACCCGCGACAAATCGCCGATGGTGTGTACGTTCAATTGGTTAAGGGTTTTCAACGTGCGCCGCCCGACAAACAACATGTCGGACACGGGCAGAGGGAATATCACATCGCGGTAATTGTCGCGGGTGATGACGGTCACGGCGTCGGGCTTTTTAATATCACTGCCCAATTTTGCATATGTTTTGTTCCACGACACGCCAACGGAAATGGTCAGACCCAATTCATCCCGCACCGTTTGACGAATTTTGTCGGCGATTTCGGGGCCGCTGCCGAATAGTTTTTGCGAGCCCGTTACGTCCAACCATGCCTCGTCAATGCCAAACGGTTCAATCAGGTCGGTGAAACGGTAATATATCTCGCGAACGCGGCGGGAATAGTGACTGTACAAATTGTGTTGGGGTTTGATGATTTTGATGCCCGGACACTTTTGTTCGGCCATCCACACCGCGTCGCCCGTACGAACCCCTGCCTTTTTCGCGCGTTCGCATTTTGCCAGGACGATTCCCTTGCGAACCTCGGGGTCGCCGCACACCGCAACGGCGTGTTCGCGTAATGACGGGTCCAAAATAATCTCTACCGAGGCAAAGAAGTTATTCAGGTCACAATGCAAAATCACGCGGTCGTTCACAGTTCTAGTATAGCCGAAATAAAAAAGGATATGGATAACAAAGTTAGAAAAGCGGTGATTTGTTGTGGCGGGATGGCTACGCGATTTTTGCCGATGTCGCGAGGCGTGCCAAAGGAGATGTTGCCAATATGGGACAGGCCCGCCATCCATTACATCGTGGACGAATTGGTCGCGGCGGGGATAGGGGAGGTTTTGTTTTTAATCGGTCATGGGCGCGAGTCATTGATTAGGTACTTTGACGGGTTTACCGATGTCGACATTTTTTATCGCACCGTGCCGAAACCGTTGGGCCCCGCGGAT
The DNA here is from genome assembly GCA_009784555.1 of Bacillota bacterium. Taxonomy (GTDB): domain Bacteria; phylum Bacillota; class Clostridia; order Christensenellales; family UBA1242; genus WRAD01. Next base: position 20,411 of record WRBO01000011.1, read on the forward strand.
AACATCATGCACGCGCGGTCGTGGGTGGGGGAAGATGATTTTATCGTTGCATATTGTGATGATGTGTTCAGTGATGGCAATCCGACGATGGAATTGTTGACCATTGACGCGCCCGCGATTTCGGTGTGTTCGGTGCCGTGGGCGGACGCGCACAAATACGGTGTTGTGGTTGACGGGCGAATTATTGAAAAACCCGCCGAGCCAAAATCCAACATGGTTGCGTGTGGGCGGTATTTGTTAACGCCCGTGGTATTTGATTTAATTGCGGATGACAAATGCATGGTGTCGGTTTTGAATAAACTTTCGTTCAAAACATTTGAAACCAAGGCCAAGAGATTCGATATCGGCGGGCCAAGGGGATTGTTCGAGGTTAATCAGTTCGTCAGTCGGTCCAAATGAGGAATTGCAAAATCCATGTTGACCATGAATGCGTGGGCGATTTCGCGGATGATGTTGCGTGCCTCGGTCAATCCGATTTCAACATCGTCTAGGTTTTCGGTTTCGTAAAATTCCGCCAGTTTGTCCGCGTGTGGGCTTTCCTCCAATCCGTAACCCATATTGACCAACAGGTGTGAATAGAAGTGAATAAATATCTTGAAGCAACTGACCGACGAATTTCCAAGCAAGTTTAATGTTACGATGGTGTCCAGGAAGATTTGGTGATGGTCTTCGTGATATTCGCGCATTAATTTTGCCAATGTTTCGGCGATGGATGATGCCAGGTAAAATCGGTTCAAATCGGCGGCGATTCCCATCCCGCCTTGTAATATATGTGCGGTCATAACGCGTGCGCCCGTTATTGTAAATTCGCAGACGTTGAACAACTGCAGTGCGCCCTTTAACTTTGCCGTGGGTTTTTGCGCGCCCGTTGCGTATACGATGCGGATACCCTCGTTTGAAAACAGGGTCAGGCGCAAATCATGTTCTTTGTGTTTATTCGCCGCGACAATTATGGCGGTCAGCTTTTCGACAGGTTTCATCATAATAATATCGCATAGAATTCGCCCCAACCGCAAATAAATAGATATGGAAAAAGAAATGACAACCGAATTGGCGTGGAAACTTTTCGAGAAGACGGGCGAAATCGGATACTTTAACTTATACGTTGCGTTAGGCGGAAAAAACTGATAGACTCTGCCATAGTGAAAAATCGGCAGGATTTAATCAGGAACTTTTGCATTGTGGCGCACATCGACCATGGGAAATCGACCTTGGCCGACCGTCTTTTGGAATATACGAATACCGTGGCAAAGCGCAGTATGCAGGCCCAGTTATTGGACAGCATGGACATAGAGCGCGAGCGGGGGATAACGATAAAGTTAACCCCTACGCGCATGTTTTATGAACACGAGGGCGAGGTGTATACCCTGAACCTGATTGACACCCCGGGGCATGTGGACTTTACGTACGAAGTCAGTCGCAGTTTGAAAGCATGCGAGGGTGCAATTTTGATTGTTGACGCGGCCCAGGGGGTCGAGGCCCAGACATTGGCGAACGCGTATTTGGCATTGGATAATCAGCTGGAGGTCATTCCGGTTATTAACAAAATCGACCTGCCCCAGGCAAGGCCGGAGGAAGTTCGTGCCGAGATAGAACAGGTAATTGGCCTGGGTGCGGGGTTGGCACCGTTAATATCCGCAAAGGAAGGGATAAACATAGCCGAGGTATTGGAACAGGTTGTTACGTTGTTGCCATCGCCAAATGGGGACGAGGGTGCGCCGTTGAAATCGCTTGTTTTTGATTGCTTTTATGATAATTATAAGGGCAGCATATGCTTCGTCCGTATCGTTGATGGTACGGTACGGGCGGGTGACCGTATTCGTTTCATGGCAACGGGCAAAGAATTTGATGTTGTTGATGTTGGAATCTTTTCGCCAAAGATGGAATCGGTTTCCGTGTTGCGTGCGGGTGATGTTGGATATATCACCGCATCGATTAAAACGGTTAGTGAAATCAAGGTGGGCGACACGATAACGTTGGCGACGAACCCAGCCAAAGAGCCGTTACCAGGATACAAAGAAGTAAAGCCAGTTGTGTTCAGCGGATTGTTCCCCGTGGATGGTGACCGTTACGGCGATTTGAAAGACGCGTTGGACAAATTGAAATTGAACGATGCCAGTTTGGAATTTTCGCCCGAAGTGTCCCAGGCCCTGGGCTTTGGGTTCCGTGTGGGTTTCTTGGGATTGTTGCATATGGAGATTATTACGGAACGGTTAGAGCGGGAGTTTAACCTTGACCTGATAACCACCGCACCGTCCGTGTCATATAACGTGCACAAGACGGACGGAAATATCTTGGAAATTTCCAACCCATCCAATTTACCAAAGCCAGTAGAGATTGATTTTATCGAGGAACCGTACGTGTCTCTGGCGATTTTTACGCCGCCCGAGTACGTTGGGCCGTTGATGGAGTTGTCCAATAACAAACGCGGCGAATTCATTGACATGCAGTACCTGGATGCCAATCGGGTCAAGTTGAGTTACCTGATACCCTTGAACGAGATTGTTTATGACTTTTTTGACCAATTAAAGAGTCGGTCGCGCGGATACGCCAGTTTGGATTACGAACCCCACGGCATGGTCAAGAGTAAGTTGGTCAAATTGGATATATTGTTAAATGGACAAATATGTGATGCGTTGTCGTTGATTGTGCATACCGACCGTGCATATGAAAAAGGCAAAGGCATCGCCGAGAAATTAAAAGACGTCATCCCACGCCAAATGTTCGAGGTTCCAATCCAAGCCGCAATAGGCGGCAAGGTCGTTGCCCGTGAAACCGTAAAGGCAATGCGAAAGGATGTTTTGGCCAAATGTTATGGTGGGGATATATCGCGAAAGCGTAAATTGTTGGAAAAACAAAAAGAGGGAAAAAAGAAAATGCGGATGTTGGGTAACGTTGAATTACCGTCCGAGGCATTTATATCTATCCTGAAAACCTAGGTGAGAGGAGAAAATTGATGAAGCCAAAACCGTTGTCGCTGTATTTACATATCCCGTTTTGTACAAAAAAGTGTGACTATTGTGACTTTGTTTCCTTTGACGATAAGTGCAGTCAAATTGATTCATACATAGATGCATTGTGCAATGAAATAAAATCTTATCGTGAACGATGTACGGGCCATGTTGTCGGCACGATTTTTGTCGGTGGCGGAACCCCATCGTTACTGGACACAAAACAAATTGACCGATTGTTCCGCGCGATTCGCGATGCCTTTGTTATCGAGGACGATGCCGAAATCACAATTGAATGTAATCCATCATCCATAACCGCGGCAAAATTAACGACGTACAAACGGGTTGGAATTAATAGGATAAGTTTAGGTATCCAAAGCTATGATACCTTTGAATTAAAAACCCTGGGCCGTGCACAAACGACCGAGTCGGTTTTTCGGGCCTTGGCACGGATTAATGACGCGGGATTCGATAATGTCAGTATCGATTTGATTTACAACATCCCATTACCGCGCGAGGTCGCATTAAGTGGTATGCGGCGAAACATCAGTTACGAGGTCGGGTATATATTTCACAAGGCCCCATTTATCAAACACGTTTCGGCGTACGCATTAATCCCCGAGGACGATACCCCAATGATGGAGCGTTTGGATTACGAAGAATTGTTGGAATTGGACGAAGACAGCGCAATTAACGAGGAATTGGATTTGTACAATGCAATACATGCCCAGGGTCTGCGCCGTTACGAGGTTTCAAATTGGGCACGCCCAGGGTACGAATCCCGCCACAACAAAATGTATTGGGCGGCCGATGCGGAATATCTGGGTTTGGGTTTGAATGCGTCGGGGTTGTTTAATGACGAGCGTTACACAAACACCGATGATTTGGGAATGTACCTGTTAAACCCGAACAAGGTTATTAAACAAGAGGTTCGTCCGCGCGACCGTGTTGTTAACGAGATTATTATGCTGGGGTTACGTACCAAGTATGGAATTGACCTGCGTAAATTGGAGCGGTATGGTGTGGATTTGGTTCGTGAAAAGACAAAGGAAATCATGCAACTGCGCGAGCATAAACTGCTCACCATTACCAAAAACAAAATAAAGGCAACGACGGACGGGATGTACATATTGAACATGTTGATTGAAATGCTGACTTTTGACAAAGAGGCGTTTGAAAGCAACGGAGCGGAGGAGTAGGTAATTATTATGTTACCGCCTTTTTTGGTGCAATTCCTTGCATTCACATTATCATCGGGGTATAATATAGGGTATGGCAACGCGTACGACCAATCTTTACGGTAAAATTACCGTTACAAACCGTGCGATTCGCGCCGTGGCAAATGCCGCGTTGCGTGAGTGTTATGGTGTCGCCGGTGGTCGCGTCAGTTTCATAGATGTCGAAGAAAATAAAATCAGAATGGTTATCCGATTGATATTGAAATACGGCGTTACGCCTGAGGCAATATGCGAATCGGTGCGCAGCCAAATCCGTTATAATGTCGAAAACTTTGCCGGGGCGTCCGTCGTTGAATTAAACACGTTTGTCGTCGGCATTAAATAGAGTAATTTCAAAGGTGATATAAATGCAGAAGAATATAAATGGCGTGATGCTGAAGAAAATGATATCGGTTGGTTTTGCCTGTTTGGATGAAAAGAAAGATTACGTAGACAGTTTGAACGTCTTTCCGGTTCCCGACGGCGATACGGGTATTAATATGGCCAGCACACTGCGAAGTGTCATTCGCGAGGTCGAGGGCGCGCCGTCCAACGAATTGCCAATAATTGCCCAGGCGGTTTCGCGCGGCGGGTTAAAGGGCGCGCGGGGGAACAGTGGGGTTATCCTGTCACAAATCCTGAAGGGTATGATGGCCGAGCTGGCCAAGCCGGTAGACACCCAAGTTGTCGGCAAAATGGCCCGAAAAGTTGCGAACGCAATAACGGGGAACGAGAGTTCGGGTAAACCCCTGACCGATGTTACAACAAAACACTTTGCACGGGCGTTGGACAACGGGTCAAAGGTCGCATACAGTGCCGTTACCGTACCGAAAGAGGGAACAATCCTGACCGTTATTCGTGTAATGGCCGAGGAGAGCAAAAAGATTGCACGGTCAGAGGCGGATTTTGTCGAATTTTTCAAAAAGTTGTTGGCCGTGGGTGAAAACATCCTGGCCCAAACGCCAGAAATGTTGCCAGTATTGAAAAAGGCGGGGGTAGTAGACAGTGGCGGTCGCGGATTGTTGATTTTCTTTGGCGGGATGTTGTCGGCCCTGGACGGAACTATCGAGGTTGCGCACAATTTTGAATCGGACGGCAAGTTAAGTACGGGCGGCATTGACGGCGAGGGTATCGAGGAAATCGACATTGAATTCGCGTACTGTACCGAATTTAACATCACCAACATGAACAAAAAAACCACTATGGCCGCGGTTGATATGTTGCGGGAAAAATACGTGCGCATGGGCGACAGTGTCGTTTGTGTCGGCGATTTGGAAATGTTAAAGGTTCACATTCACACAAATGACCCGGGCGAGGCAATCACGGCGGCCCTGCAATTGGGTGAAATTATCAACCTGAAGGTCGATAATATGTTGCAACAATCCCGTGACCTGTTTGCCGCGCGTGACATAGAAATGAAAGACCAAGGCATCGTTGCGGTTGCGGCGGGCGAGGGAATTGTCACGGTGTTCAAAGACCTGGGGGTTGATTTCGTTATTCGCGGCGGTCAAACAATGAACCCCAGTGCCGAGGACATCGCAAAGGCATGTGACCGCGTACATGCGAAAACGGTCTTTGTGTTCCCGAACAACAAAAACATTATCTTGGCGGCGCGTCATGCCCAAGACCTTTGCAAGAAAAACCTTATCATAATCCCAACCAAGAGTGTTAACGAGGGTATCGCGGCATGTATAGCATTTGCAAGTGAAGCCAGCATCGAGGAAAACACCGAGAGCTTTCACACCGCCGCAACCGCGGTCAAGAGCGGTTCGGTGACATACGCGGTTCGTTCGACAAAGTTAGACAGGTTTTCTATCAAAGAGGGCGAGGTTCTGGGCCTGGATTCAAAAACCGTTGTCGCAAAGGGTGCGAACATTCCCGATGTTACAACAAAGGTTGTCGAGAAATTGGTCGACAAAGAAAGCACCAGCGTCATGTTGTTTTATGGCGAGGGTATCAAGGAAAAGGATGCAAACGCCCTGCATGATAAACTGATGGCAAAGTATCCCGAGTTGGATATCAGCATCATCGACGGGGGCCAGCCAGTTTATTATTACCTGATAAGCGTAGAGTAATTTTTTGTCGAATCGGTCATTGGCCGATTCTTTTTTTCGTACGCATTGACATGAACGAAGTGAATGACAGAGTTAGTCAGGATGGTATGCAATGCATTGTCGCCGCAGGCAAGAAAACTTTGCGTGAATTGTTGCTGGGGTTGGATGTGACGGTGCGGTCGGTGGATTTGGGGACGGGCGTTTCGCACCTGGTTCATCACAGTGCCGAATGCACGGCGGGGAGTTTGTTTTTCGCCGTGCCCGGGACAACGGTGAATGGGGCGATGTATATCGCAAATGCATTGGCAAACGGTGCGGTTGCGGTGGTGTGCGAGGACGAGATGGATTTCAAAATCCCGCATATCGTGGTCCCGAACGTGCGAACGGCAATGAGCGAAATCGCAAAAACATTTTATGACAATGCATGTGACAAAATGGATATCGTCGGGATAACGGGTACAAACGGCAAAACAACAACGGCCAATATGATTTACCATGTAATGCGGGCCAGGGGAATTGGTGTTGGCGTAATCGGAACATTGGGGGCAAAGGCATGGGACGGAAACACCGAAACCGTTATGGAGTGTAAATTAACAACCCCCGACCCAATCGAATTGCATAAGACATTTCATCGGATGGTTGCAATGGGTGTGCGAACAGCAGTAATGGAGTGCAGTGCCCACGCAATCCATTTACGTAAATTGGTCGGCATTAATTTTCGTGTGGGTATCTTTACCAATTTAAGCATGGACCACTTGGATTTTTTTGGAACATACCGCAAATACGCGGACACGAAAGTCAATTGGTTTGCCGACCCGCAAATCAAAACATCGATAATTAATATTGATGATATCGAGGGTACAAAAATCAAATCAAAGCGGATTGTAAAATACTCGCTGGGCGATGTGACCGAGTTGAAACTTTTGCCACAACGGTCGCGATTTCGATTGGGAGGGGTTAAATTTGAAATTCCCGCATCGGGACGGTTTAATGTTTATAACGCGCTGGCGGTGATTGCGTGTTGCCGTGAATTGGGTATTGCGTTGCGCGATATTGCGCGCGGGTTTGCGGTATTGCCAACCGTGCCCGGGCGGTTCAATGTTATTAATGTCGGGGACGCGTGCGCGGTCGTGGATTTCGCCCACACGCCCGACGCATTATCAAAAATCATCGAATCATGTCGCGAATTGTTGAACGATGGCGGGCGGTTGATTACCGTGTTCGGTTGCGGCGGAAATCGTGACATGGGCAAACGGCCAATTATGGGAACGGTATCTGCTCGCCACTCGGACTTTACCGTTATAACATCCGACAATCCGCGAATGGAATCGCCGCGGTCAATCGCCCTGCAAATTCTGGCGGGTGTCAAAATCCACACCGACAAATATCACATGGAAATCGACCGCACGGCCGCAATCAATTATGCCCTGGATATGGCGCGGGCGGGGGACATCGTTTTAATCGCGGGCAAGGGGGCCGAGGATTACCTGGACATCGGCGGCCGAAAAACCCCCTACAGTGATTATGCGGTGATTGATGCATGGAAGGCGACAAAAATCGGCAAGATAAGTTAAAGAGGTGGCGGGTGTGAGTCTTGAATTGGCTATTGTTTATTTCTTGGCATCTTTTGGGGTTGCGGCAATGGCCGCGCCGTTTATAATCGGATTTTTGCGCCGTATGCGCGCGGGCCAAGAAATTTTGAAATACGTCGAAATGCACAAGTCCAAGGGCGGAACCCCCACCATGGGCGGAATCATCTTTATCCTGCCCGTTATATTGTTCGCACCCCTGTTCATTCGGTGGGGAACGCCCTTTGCCTTGGTCGCATTGATTGGGTCGGTTGGGTATGGGTTGCTGGGGTTCTTGGACGATTTCATCAAGGTCAAAACAAAAAACAACATGGGTTTGCGTGCCTATCAAAAAATCATTGGCCAGGGGGGTATCGCAATCCTGGTCGCCGTGTTTTATACCATGGTCAACCCCGAGGGGCGAATTTTAATCCCATTTTTTAACGTATGGTGGGATATCGGATTTTTTATTGCGCCCTTGGTTTTCTTTATAATGATTGCAACAACCAACAGCGTCAACCTGACCGATGGCTTGGACGGTTTGGCGGGAATGGTGACGGTTGTGTTTTTGGTGTTTATTGTAATCTTGTCGCATTTTGTCGATGGCATTGCCAATATCCCTGAATCGGCGGAACTGGGGCAATTGTCTATGATAATTATAGGCGGTCTCTGTGGATTCCTTCTCTTTAATGCAAATCGGGCGCGGGTTTTCATGGGCGACACGGGCAGTTTATTTTTGGGCGGCTTTGTTGCGATGGTGTCTATTTTTAACTTTATGGGTCTGTTCATCCTTGTCTTGGGTGTGATGTACGTCGTCAGTACAGCCAGTGTCATTATCCAAGTCCTGTATTTCAAAAAAACGGGCGGCAAGCGTGTTTTCCTGATGACACCTTTTCATCATCATCTGGAACATCGGGGTTGGGCCGAGGCACGGATAGTATGGCTCTATACAATTATTACAATAATCGCGGGCGCGGGGTTGGTATTGTCCTTTGTGTAAACGAATACACATAGGGCATGAATTTCAAAGACAAACGGGCGTTGGTAATCGGCGGGGGGAGGAGTGGTATCGCGGCGCGTGATTTCCTAATCGCACGCGGCGCAACCGTACGTGTGTATGATGATACCGTAGATACGGTCGAGGCCTTTGACGGGCGCGAGTATGATATAGCAGTCATCAGTCCGGGCGTGCCAATAACCCACCCCTTGGCGGTAAAGTACAAGGATATATTAACCAGCGAGTTTGCATTGGGCCTGGCCGCCAAACACAAGCGCATCATAGCCATCACGGGAACAAACGGCAAGACCACCGTTGTCAACATGATTGCAAATGCCCTTGGCGACCGTGGGGTATTGTGCGGGAATTGCGGAATCCCCGTAACGTCGGTGGGTGACCAGTTGCGAAAGAAAACAGCAGTAGCAGAGGTCAGCAGCTTTATGCTGGAATCCCCCGGTTACTTCCGCCCCAACATCGCGGTGATATTGAACATCACCCAAGACCACCTTGACCGACACGGGACGATGGAACAATACATCGCGGAAAAAAACAAAATTGCCACCCACCAAAAACGCCGCGACAAATTGGTGTTGAACTTTGATTGTCCCAACACGCGCAAACTGGTCGAAGGGAAATCGCAACAAATATATTGGTTTTCCAAAACCGCACGTGTTCGCGGCGCATATGTCGAGGACGGTCATGTAATGTGGAACGCACGTGGGCGGGCGGTGCAATTATTTCACCTGCGCGAATTTGCATGGATTAAAAATCCGCATGATGTTGCAAATTTGTTGGCGTGTGTTGTTGTGTGTATGCTCCTTGGTGTCGGTAAAAAAAACATATTAAATATAGGAAATATCAATGAACACAGAATCCAACACATCGTAACGAAAAATGACATAGCATTCTATAACGACAGCAAAGCCACAAACATCGGCGCGACATTATCCGCGCTTTCGTCTTTTTCATGCCCCGTGAATTTGTTGGTTGGGGGAATGGCAAAGGGCCAGGACTTTCGTACCCTCTTTGAACAAATGCCGAAACAGGTGTCGCGTGTGTTTGTGTTTGGTCACGCACGGGCCGATATCTTGGCGGCGGCCACGGCCGTTGATTATGACCACGTGGAATCCTGCGCGGATATGGCAACGGCATTGGGGAACGCAATCACACACGGCACATCACCAAAGGCAGTGGTCTTAAGTCCCGCCTGTGCCAGCATGGATGAATTCCGCGATTACGCCCACAGGGGGGAAGAGTTCATTAAATTGGTAGGTCTGTATGCTGAAATTTGATGAACCAAAGGTCAAAAAGAAAAAACGGGCAAGGGTACAACGGGAAAGGGTTTTTGATTACGAAAAAACCCTGCTGCGAATCCAGAGGCTTAAACCCAAATACCTGAACCTGGGGCTATTGGTCCCCGTTTTGGCGGTGTCAATCTTTGGCGTGATGATGGTGTATTCCGCGTCATGGTATAACGCGGACTTTTATTTCAATGACCGATTTCATTTCTTTCGGCGGCAATTAATTGGATTGGTGTTGGGCATTTTGATGATTGCACTTACCTATCACCTTGACCATCAAATATACCGCCGACGTGCGTGGCTGATATTCGGCGGGGCGGTTGTATTGCTGTTGCTGGTCTTTGTGCCGGGGTTGGGGATTGAACGGTTGGGCGCGCAAAGATGGATTGGCATAGGCGGCTTTACGATGCAGCCAAGCGAGGTCGCAAAATTCGCGTTCGTTATATTCGCGGCATATATTGCATCTAAAAAGAACGACCAACTAACCAAAGGTCAATTCGTCACCATATTGGGGGCGGGCGGGGTGTTTTGCGGGTTGATATTAATGCAACCCAACCTGTCCATCGTCATGACCTTGGGCGCGACTATGATAACCTGCCTGTTTTTATTCGGTGCAAAGTTAAAACACATCGGCATTTTGATGATTCCCGTATTGATTGCCGTACCCGCAATGTTGGTTGCCGAACCATATCGTATCCGCCGACTGGTCGCTTTTGTCGACCCATGGGCCACACCGCGGGCCGAGGGATTTCAACTTATCCAAAGCCTCTTTGCACTTGGCAATGGGGGCCTGTTCGGTCGGGGTTGGTTAAACAGCACCCAAAAATACATGTTCCTGCCGTTCTCGGAATCCGACTTTATCTTTTCAATAATCGGCGAGGAATTCGGTCTGGTTGGGGCCGTGCTGTTCATCTTGACTCTTGGCATTATCGTTCGGCAGATATTTCGGATAGGGTTCAACGCACGTGACCTGTTTGGCCGTTACCTGTGCTTTGGTATCGGAACGATAATATTCATGCAATCGGCAATCAATATTGCGGTTGTGACGGGCTCTATCCCACCGACGGGCCTGCCATTACCGTTCGTCAGCTTCGGTGGAACCAGTCTGGCTGTGTTCATGGCGGGGATTGGCATCGTCCTGAACATAGATAAACAGAACAAGAAGAGTAGCATCAACATACCCTAGAACATGGGAAAGAGGATAAAGATAGAGGGCGGCAAACCCCTCTTTGGACGGGTAAAATTGCAAAGCGGCAAGAACGCGTGCTTGCCTATTTTGGCGGCCGTAATATTGACCGAGGGTGTCACGGTCATACGCAAAGTGCCACGGATTTCGGACATTGAAAACTTGTTGCTGATGCTGTCTGGTCTTGGGATATGTGTTGAATGGCGGGACGGCGATGTGCATTTGGACACGACGGGAATATTTTACAATGAAATCAATCCCGAAATCGCGCGCAAAATTCGCGGTTCAATATTTGTCTTGGGGTCGATGGTGGGACGATTCAAACGGGCCAGCATGCCTTTGCCAGGTGGGTGCAGCATCGGGGCACGGCCAATTGACTTACATATAGAAGGGTTGCGAACCATAGGCGTAAAAATAAAGGAAACGGCATGCAGGGTAGACTGTGCCGCCGCCCGTCGTGCGGATGGTGTCGTGTATCTGGATTTCCCATCGGTGGGCGCGACCGAGAACCTGATACTGGCATCTGTCCTTGGCCGCCATGTCACCAAAATCGTCAATGCCGCGCGCGAACCGGAAATTGTCGATTTATGTAATTTCTTGCGTGCGTGCGGGGCATGTATATCGGGCGACGGTACGGATGTGATTGCCGTACATGGCGTATCAAAATTAACGGGCGCGAATTACACGCCAATCCCCGACAGGATAAACACGGCCAGCTATATGTTGGCGGTCGCCGCGGTGGGCGGGGATGTAACGTTGGAATGTGCGCCCCGAACACAACATGAACTTGGTACAAAAACTGGTGCGGGCGGGGGTTGATGTTCGTGTGGGTGTGAACACAATGCGCGTTGTTTCCAGCCGCCAAACACGTATGCGGGTTCCGTCCATCCAAACGGCATCATACCCGGGCTTCTCGACGGATGTCCAGAGTCAATACGCCGTCCTAGCGATGATGGGCCGCGGGCGCACAACTATCACCGAAAATCTCTTTGAAGACCGTTTCAAATACGTGGACGAGCTACGGAAACTGGGCGCGCGAATATGCGTTCGTGGCCGTACGGCGGTCATCGTGGGAACGCAAAAACTATCTTCGGAACCAATCCAATTATTTTCACACGACCTGCGCGGTGCCGTCGCGCTTGTTATCGCGGGCCTTGTTGCCGACGGGCAATGTATTGTTGAAAATGCCGAACTGGCATCCCGCGGGCACGAGGACATTGTGCGCGACTTTGCGCAACTTGGTGCGGATATAACATGGATGTAAACGTTTGACGATTTGGCGGTTTGCGCGGTACTATAGAACAGGTATATGGCGAACCGAAGATTATTGATTGTCTTAATCGTGTTCATCGCCGTCGCGGGTTTGGCAATCGCGGGCGGCAGTATCTTTCGTGTCCGCACGATAGAAGTCCGCTTTACAAACACCTTGGATTACATTGGCGAGCCCAACAGGACGGCCGTTCAAAACAGCCTCGCCACGTCCATAGCCTTTCAACACGGGAGGAGCAGTCTCTTCGGCGTCGACCGAACACGCATCCGCACAACGATAGAGGCCGAGGATTTCCGTGTCCGCGTAACAAATATAGAGGTTCGTTTTCCAAATATCATCAGGGTCAGTGTCCGTGAAAGATACCCCGTATTTGAATATCGTATCGACAACCGCAGGCTAATATTTGACAGTCAACTTCGTTACGTCGTCCCCGGCAACCAAATTCCAACCAACCGAAATATCATCGACATAACGGGGCAACTGGGTGCAACGCCCGAATACCTCTCGACCCTGATGCCTGGGGATTTCTTCTTTGACATATTGGGGCCCGCGGATACCGAGGTCGCCCTTCGCGCCCGCCGCCTTGTTGAAATTGCCGACCTGTTTTGGGCCCGCAATAATTACGAAGACAGTATCAACCACCTCTTTTACTCTATCGAATTTCCATTCCTCTCGGCCGCATGGGCCAATACCGAAGACATGTTCCTGACCCGACGGGGCAGTGGCGGCGGACCAACCAACACGTTCATTTGGATTCGCGGCATAACACACGAGGGCGACTTTCGCCGAATGTTAACCTCGGTATGGGATGTGTTGGAAAACCGCATGACCCATTACCCGGGCCTGTACGAGGTTCGTATCCAAGCGCACAACAATCGGGTTGCGGTCATGCACGACCCGAATTGGACGCCGGAAAGGTAGGGAATTATGAGAGACGAATTTGCGATATTACATTTTGATGGGTCGAAAATGGCGATGGCGGTCGGAACACGCGTTGGCGCGAATTTTTCAATAAAGCGTCAAGCCAATCTGGATTATAGTGGCATTCTCGACGGCGAATTTGTCGAACCTGCCGAAATGCCTGGCCTCCTTGCACAACTAACCAAAAAGGTCACGGGCCAACTACGAACAACCACCCTTACTATCGAGGTTCCCGCAATGTTCTGCCGTGTTTTCGTCGACACGATAACCGACACATTTGAACGCCCACGTCGGGTAACAAAACGGGATATCGACCGCGTGATGAAACGCCCAAACGAACACCTGGCCGAGGCCGCGGGAATGGTACCCGTGCACATGGACATAATGTACTGGCAACTGGATGGTGCGCGTCCGCAATTAAACCCCGACGGCGCAACCGCAACCGAACTGTTTGCAAAACGCAGTGTCATCTTCGCCCTTGAATCATTTGTTTCAATCATCCGCAACGCCCTGGTGGGCTTGCCTTTTACCGATGTCGAATTTGTACCTGCGCCCCTGTCACGTGCGTTATATTTAATTGACGAGGAATCCCGCGACGCGGGTTGCCGCATGCTACATTGCGACATGTTCTCGACCACCGTGGTGTCGGTGGCGGGGGACAACCTGTCGGCTATTCACACCGTGCCGTTGGGCATGGCGCATGTGGCGAACGACCTTTGTGTCGTATTGGAATGTGACTATCCCGTTGCGCGCGGTCTAATGGGCGCGCTTATGTTAAATCTAACCCCCTCCGATGGGGATGAATTGGACATTGCGGGCGAACGTTTTGATACACAATTGGTCGGCGACATCGTCCGTGCCCGTCTGTCCGAAATCGCCGAAGGTATCCTTGATGCCACGGGCGATGGCAAAATGTACATCTGTGGCGGCGGAATATCCGCAATCCGCGGCGGCCGTGATTTCCTTTCACGTGAACTGAACATCCCCCTTGTTCAAACCTTTTGCCCGCGCACCGCAATGGCGGATGCCGAAGACCCCGCAATCCACGCCATCCTCAAACGCTTCCGAGGGTGATTGTTGAAATTGTGCTTGCCAAATCTATGCCAATGTTGTATAGTGGTGGGTACGTAATAATTAATGTGGAGATTTTAACATGAATTTGGTCGAGCTTATCGAAAAGGAACAAATTACACGGGAACCGTTCCCGTTTAATGTGGGTGACACCGTCAAGGTTCACTTCAAAATTGTCGAGGGGAACAAAGAACGTATCCAGGTTTTCGAGGGTCTCGTAATCGCACGCCGCAACGGTGGAATTCGTGAAACATTCACGGTACGCAAAATTAGCTTCGGTGTCGGGGTAGAACGAACCTTCCCGGTCCACAGTCCACGTATCGACAAAATAGAAGTAATCCGTCATGGTGATGTTCGCCGTGCGAAACTTTATTACATCCGCGACCTGACGGGAAAGGCCGCTACACGTGTCAAAGAAAAACAACGCGTAGTTCCCGCCAAAACCGAAAAGGCACCAACTAAAAAGGCACCAGTCAAAAAGGCCGCCGCACCAAAAGCCGAAAAAGTTGAAAAGACCGAGGAAGTAACAACTCCCGCCGCTGAATAATACGAACAAAAGGGGCCCGTACGGGCCTTTTTTTACTATTGTTTTGCATATCCCCAAGCACAAAGCGGCAATTGTTTTTGATATGGGAAATTTATAAAATGATAGTTGGAGGAGATTTTAATATGGACAGAAACAATATCGATTACTACCTTGGAATGTATGGAATACGGGAAACTGGAAACGATGCCGATGACATGCGCGCAATCATGGGCGCGGCGGGCGACCCAGGTGTATTAAATGAAATGAGTGCGGGCTTGGTAAACATGGGCGCGGCACGTGATGTCGCCGACCTGCCAAACGATTCCGAGAACTGGAATCTTATGCTGAACGGTTTGTCGGAAAAGGCTCTGCCAATGGTTCCAACCTTGGCAACGGCGGTAGAGGCTGACTACATCGCAAAATCAAACAAACTGGACGGGGTATATATGGCCAGTCGTAATATCGCCGACGCTGCGGCCGATGCAACCCTGGCCCAGGTTCACGATTTCGCAACTTCCGAGGCGGTCTACTTCGGTCGTATGCGGGGCGACGGCGACCTTGCACCTGCTGCACCTATATTCGGTAACGATGCGGGTGTTGCGGCACGTGTCCAAACAAACTTGGTTGCCGCCGACCGTGCGTCTGGATTGATGGGTGAAATCGAAAACACCCCCGTGAAGAATGGGGTATACGAGGGCGTCAGCAAATTAAAGGCAAGCGACATGAGTCACGAATTCCGCAAAGATGCAATGTTTGCACATCAACTAGAGGCCGAAAACTACGCCCAACAAAAAGACGTAATGGGAACAATCAACCAATACATCGCGGAAAACGTTAAAAAAGACACAACCAACCGTAACTAATATGTTAATATAACCCTATGGAAATCATCGGGGTAACGGGGTTAAGTGGGGTTGGCAAAACCGAATACTGCCGTCGTCTGGCATCGGACGGCGGCTTTTTTGTGTGCGAGGTCGATAAACTCGTCTACGCAACCCTCGACAACCCCGACTTCATAACACGGGCCCAAAAACTGTTAAACGCAACATGGTCAAATCGGCGGGAATTGGGCGAAATCGTCTTTTCAAAACCGCGGGAAACTATCGACCAATATAACTTGCTGATTTGGTCATATGTCGAGCCGCAAATCGACACCGCAATTGAATTGGCCCGAACCAACGGCACGGGCATCCTAATCGAATACCTCTTTTTGAATATTACAAAATTCTGGGACATGTGTACAAAACGGGTTTTGGTTACGCGCGCGGACGGGGAACGTAAACGGGCGGCGGCACGGCGTGATTCCGTATCAATCGAATATATCGAAAAACGTGACGCGGCATTCCCATTTGTTTTTGACGAGGCTGACTTTGACGAGGTCATCAGGGTAGAACACCGCACAACCGCCTTTTTCGCGGGTTCCTTTGACCCGTTCACAAACGGTCACTTGGCCGTGGCGCGTGCGGCGTTGGAACTGTACGATGACCTGGTAATCGGCATAGGCATAAACCCAAACAAGACACGAGCATTCGACCGTGACAAAATGCGTGCGGCAATCCATGAAACCATAGACACCAAATGCATCATATATGACGGAATGACGGGGGATGCGGCACGCGAACATGGGGCGGCTATCCTTGTTCGCGGCCGTGGCAACGATGAATACGAACAAACAATGGCAAAATTCAACCGCGAAAACTTCGACCTTGACACCGTTTTCTTTGAAACGGGAATGGACATTTGCTCCTCCAAAATCAAAAAAATGGCACGTGACGAAATCCTGGGCCTTGTTCCGCCCCCTGTGCTAAAATTGATGTATGGAAATACGGCTGATTAAAACATCCGACGATGAATATCGCGGTGAACTGGAACTACGGGACAGGATTCTTCGCAAACCCCTCGGCCTAAACCTCTACGACACCCTCGGCGATGAATCGGGATACTTTCACATCGTCGCCATGGATGCGGATGACGTCATCGGGTGCCTGGTACTGGTTCCCGTCGATCCAAACACCATCCAAATGAAACAGGTCGCGGTGGATGACAAAACCCAAGGCCGAGGCATCGGCAAACGGTTGGTCACCTACGCCGAACAATTCGCCAAAACCACGGGCTTCCAAAAGATGGTTCTGGACTCACGGCTAACGGCCCTACCATTCTACGAACGACAGGGTTACCGGGCCGTGGGAGAGCAGTTTCTCACGGTCGGTCTACCACATTTACGCATGGAAAAGGACTTGTAATTCAACATCCCATGTGATAATTTATCGGTAATGGAAATCGTATACCCACATGATGAGTATATTGATTGGCTCCGCCATGCGGATTATAACGTTTATAAAAACCAGGGTGAACGCCCTTACATAGAATTGCCAAAGTTTGCGGGTCACGATTACATCGGCCCGCTTTCTAAATCTAACTACAATCTCAAACGCTCTTTGCGCCCGGGGGTTCTCCCACTCGACGGGGGAAAACTGGGTTACCTGGTCTTGATGGCCCAAATCCCAATCATCGGACAACAAAATTGTGACCCCCTTGACTGGGACTTGGTCGACGACGATGAATACGAACTCCTATCCCGCCAATTCGATTGGTTTGCAAAAGACAAAAACATCAACCGTGTTCGCGACAAAACATTTGCTTTCCGCGAACAATACAGACGCAAGCAACTGCCCATCGAAACCAAACGCCGCTCGGTGAACTTTGGCGTGGTCGAAAACCAGGCAAAACTTTTTCCCAAAAAACTGTTGACAAACGATACTATGCAACGTATAGTATAGTGTGAAACACAATATGTTAGACATGTGTGTCCTGGCGGTTCTGAACCGCGGGGACAGCTACGGGTGGCAGGTCATCAAGGACCTCGGCGATGTAATGGAGGTCAGTGAAAGCACCCTCTATCCCGTCTTGAGGCGGCTCGAAGCAGGGAACAGTGTCCGCACCTACGAAGAACCCCACAACGGCCGATTGCGAAAATACTTCCACATCACGAACATCGGAAAACAACGCCTGCGCGACTTCCAATCGGAATACGGGGCAATCGAAAAAATATACAGATTCATCTTGGATTCAATACGGGAGGGCAAATGACAACGAAAAAAGAATTCCTAATACGGCTGCTGGACGAAACGGGCGACACACACCTGGTCGCGTACTATGACGAATTAATAAGTGACCGTGTAGAGGCAGGCGAGTCCGAGTCGGACGTAATAAAAACCCTAGACATAAAACGGGTCGTCCGCAACAGCGAATTTGAAACCGCGCGCATCGACCTGGAAACCGAAACCCGTGACAAACGCGGCGGACGGGGCTGGGTGGTTCTGCTGATGCTCTTTTCCGCACCTGTCACAATCCCACTCGCGTTCGCACTCCTGATAACACTAATATCCCTGTTCGCGGTCGCTATCGGTATGGTGGGCGGCGCGGCTGGCGGCCTGGTAATGGGCGGCCTGGGCATCGTCGAAATGATAAGGATAAGCGAACCAATAGGCCTAATTTTATTAAGCAGCGGTCTCTACCTAATCGGCCTTGTAATAATTGCGGTTCTGGGTGTCTGGATAGGCCGCTTGCTAATCCGTCTATACGGCTGGATTGTCGTCAACTTTTTCCGAATCGGTAAAAACAGGAGGAACGCATAAATGAAGAGATTCAAAATAATCTGCTGGGTACTAATCGCCGCTGGCCTCGGCCTGGCAATCGCGGGCATGGGCGTGTACGGATTTGACTTCAATGCAATGGCGGCGGATTTCCGCGGCGAACATCATTTTGTGGTCGGTTACGCCACCCCCGAAACAACCCCAACCTCCGTCCGCATAAACATTCGGTCGCAAAACGTCATCGTCCGCACGGGGGATGACTTCCGTATCGACTATCACATGAACGTACACTATTCCACCGTCACAAACCGTATGGATGGGGACGAATGGGTATTTGAAAAATCACGCCGCTGGGCATTCTCATTGTTCGATGCCCAACCATCCCACACATGGCGCGTATACGTAACCATCCCCGCCAACTTCAATGGGCCACTGGTGCTGGATAACAGGAGCGGCAACATGGATATCGAGGGCCTCACCCTGGAAAATCTAACGGTAAACGGGCGCAGTGGTAACATAAGTATCCGCAACACAACTGTCAGGAATCTTACAATAGATAACAGGAGTGGCAACGTCAACGCAAACATCAACACATGGGAACCAAACTGGACGGTTGCGAACTATCGCATAGACACAACAACGCGCAGTGGCCTCGTGCGCCTCAACGGTAATCGGGTCGGCTCGGGTGTCCAATCCAACGGCACGGACGGAAATATCCGCATAACGAACAGGAGTGGCAATATAAACTTGCGATTAACCTAATTCGATGGTAAAATGGTTCCACACCATTTAACCAAAGGAGTTTATAATAATGAACCTGTGGCATGACTTTGACGAAAAAAAAATCCAACCGTCTGAATTCCACGTTATCACCGAAATCGAACGCGACACAAAGGTAAAATACGAAATTGACAAAGACACGGGCCTGCTAAAACTGGACCGTGTTTTGTCGACATCGCTCCGCTTCCCGGGCAACTACGGCTTCATGCCAAAGACGTTGTCAGAGGACGGCGACCCCCTCGATGTATTCATCATCATGCACGAAACGGTAAAGCCAATGACTATGGTCAAATGTGCACCAATAGGTTATATAGAAATGATTGATAATGACGAGGCCGACGAAAAAATCCTGGCCGTCCCATTGTACAAGGGCAGTTACTTTGCCCAATTCACGGACATCAATGAAATCCCACAAAATTTCATTAACGAGGTCGTTCATTTCCTCCGCGTGTACAAAGACCTGGAAAAAGACAACCGCGTCGAAATCCGCGGCGTTCACAACCGCGCGGCCGCCGAAAAAATCATCATCGACGCAAAGGCCCGCTACAACCGCGCCTTCCCAAAAAAGAGATAACAAAAATGTCAGTCGACAGTTGACATGGACAACCCACGAATGATATCATGTGACATGGCCTTTCGCAGAAGGAAAACTTCTGCCGCGTTCAATCTGGAACGAAAGCCCAAGGGAGGAAAAAAAAGTATGAACAAAGTGAATGACGTCACGAGCAAGTCAGGTACTCAAAGCATTGCCGCCGCAGGCAGAAATTACGAGTGCATGATGATTATCGGCAGCAACGTCGCCGAGGACAAGCGGGGAGAGCTTGTAAAACGCTTCCAAAAAATGGCGGGCTCAAACGTCATGGTCGAAAAAATGGGTGTACGGAAATTCTCCGTGCCAATCAATTACCGCAAAGAGGGCTTCTATGTCCTGCTACACTTCGCGGCGGCACCTGACAAGGTCGCTGAAATGACCGCGGCAATGAACATCACCGACGGCGTCGAACGCTTTATGTTCGTTGAAAAAGACGAAAAAATGTTGGCGGCTGATGCTGAACGTCGCGCACGCCGTGCGGCCGCACGCGCGGAACGCATGGGTAACGAAGAAGGCAAAGCAACACCTGTCGCAGAAACAAAGGAGTAATATATGAACCGTATAGTAATTATAGGAAACTTGACCCGCGACCCCGAACTCCGCCAAATTAACACAGGGGCCAGCGTCTGCAGCTTCAGTGTCGCCGTAAACCGCAAATTCCCAAACAGCGACGGCAGCCGTAACGTAGACTACTTCAACGTATCGGCATGGCGTCAACTTGGCGAAAACTGCCACAAGTTTCTTAAAAAAGGCCGAAAAGTAGCCGTCAGCGGCGAACTCCAAGTCCGTCAATACGACGACAAAGACGGCGTAAAACGTACGGCCGTTGACATCAACGCCGACGAGGTAGAGTTCCTGTCACCACGCGGTGCCGAAGAAGGCGCAGACATGAGCGACAGCGGCCCAACCGACGGCGGAATGGCACCTGTTGCCGACGACAACCTTCCATTCTAACCAGGCGAGGGCCTGGACCCAATATTGAAAACAATTTTAAGGAGTATCTCATGAGTGAAGAAATACAACAAACACAAACAAACGAAGACCGTCCATTTGTAAAAAAAGCCCCACGGCCTAAAAAGCGTCCATGCCCATTCTGTATGAGCAAGAGTGTCTATATTGACTATAAGGATGGTCGATTGACAAAATACGCAACCGAAAAAGGCAAAATCATCTCACGCCGTCAAACTGGCCTGTGTGCAAAACACCAACGCGAACTCACCGTCGCCGTAAAACGCGCCCGCAACATGGCACTTATCTAGAAAAACCCCCCCCAACAAAAAACGCAAAAGTAAAAACCCCCCCCAGGCCTACGGCTTCGGACCAATCGAAAATTCTTCGAATTTTGTCCGAACTTTCCCTAAATCCGTACGCTCTGCGTACATGTATGACACGTGGTCCGAAGTTGGTTAGGGTTACGAGCCAAAACTATACGAATGAATCCCTGACAAACACAAAAGAGGTTCCTAATGCCTCTTTTTTCGTCCCCCGCATATGATGAGCTATGGATTACATACACTTTGTCGGGATAGGCGGGATTTCGATGTCGGCCTTGGCCGAAATAATGCGCACACGGGGAAAAAAGGTCAGCGGCAGTGACATTTCAATAAACGGTCACGCCACCGAAAACATCCCCCCCGATGCGGATACGGTCGTCATCAACGGCGCAATCTCCGACGACAACCCCGAATTGGTTGCCGCCCGCGAACGCGGCCTGCGCATCGTTCGGCGAGAGGAACTGCTGGCCCTGGTTGCCCGCGAATACCGCAACGTAATCGCGGTAGCTGGTGCCCACGGAAAGAGTACCACCACGGCCATGATTGCCTCAATCTTCATAGCAGCAGGCCTAAATCCAACCGTTCACAATGGGGCCCGAGCGTTAAGCGAGGACACGACGCCGCAAACACTCTCTGATGATGCATTGCCGCCACAGGCATTGGGTGGGCCGGGGAACTTGGTCATCGGCGGTGACGAATTCTTTATCACCGAGGCATGCGAGTTTCGCCGCAGTTTCCTGGCACTGCACCCAATGGTATCGGTCATTACGAACA
This sequence comes from Bacillota bacterium, assembly GCA_009784555.1. Taxonomy (GTDB): domain Bacteria; phylum Bacillota; class Clostridia; order Christensenellales; family UBA1242; genus WRAD01. The sequence goes on from WRBO01000011.1 coordinate 42,489, forward strand.
TCGACACCGACCATATGGATTGCTATCGTGACTTGGATGATGTGATTGCGACATATCAACAATTCGCCGACCAAAGTAACGTTGTGGTCACAAACGAACCCATCAAACATCCCAAAGTGCTCGAATACACAAAAGTCGATTTCCCCTTGGGAATTCCGGGCGAACACAATCGCGAAAACGCAGGGGCCGCCGCCGCGGTCGCGCGCCACTTCGGCATCGGGGAAGATATAATACGCCATGCTCTTGCATCATTTGACGGGATATCGCGGCGGTTTGAATTACTGGGGGGTATTGATGGTGCGGATATCATAACCGATTACGCCCACCACCCACGCGGGATTGCGGCAACCCTAAAAATGATTGACGGATTATATCCCCGCACCTTAATTGTTTACCAGCCGCACACATACAGTCGAACCAAGCATCTGTTCACGGACTTCACCGACGTATTCCATGATGTGGATGTTGTGTTTTACAAAACATACAGCGCGCGCGAAAATCCAATAGCAGGCGGTCGCGCCGAGGACATCGCAATGGCCACGGGAAAAGATTGCCTCCTGTCCGAACGCCACTTGCGTAATTACATTTGTTGTGCGGCGTGTGAATACGATGCGATTATTTTTATGGGGGCGGGGGATATTGACGACATTGCACGCAGAATTGTTAATCAACCCATGTGACCTTTGCTTCGTCATAAAAGCCGCGCCCACCAAAATCTTCGGCGGGTTCACCAATTGCAATTATGCAAAATGGAACCTTATCGGGTGACAGATTCAAAATTCGGCGCGTTTGCTCCATATATTCCGTAACGGGATGCAGGCCACACCAGCAAGTTCCAAGTCCCAACTCGGTTGCCGCAAGCAGGATATTCTGTGTTGCGGCTCCGCAATCATGTTGCCACATTCCTTCGCCTGATTTACCGCTTTGGGTGTCAGGCAAAGCACACACAACAATGGCGGCGGCTGCGGTTTTTAACATCTTTGCAAAGCTGTGGAACTCGACGAACTTATCCAGTACTTTGCGGTTGCGTATGACTGTAAACTCCCATGGACGGGTGTTACATGCGGACGGTGCGTGCATTGCTGCTTCTAATATTTGTTTCAGTTGCGCGTCTGTGACGGTGCCGTTTGGGTTGTATCGGCGGATGCTTTTTCGTTTTTTAATTATTTCTGTTACCATGATTGTATTGTACACCACATTTGGAAATTGCGTTGACAATTTATGGTTGTTAGAGTAGAATAAGGGGTATGAAAAAAGATATTCACCCAAAAGTAAAAGAAGCAGAATTTGTATGTGCATGCGGTGCGCGTATGATGAATGAAACAACAAAGAACGAAACAGAGGTCAAGATAGATATCTGTAGTGTTTGTCACCCATTCTTTACGGGCAAGCAAAAGCTTGTTGACACCGCAGGACGTGTTGACAAGTTTAACAAGCGTTACGCAACGGCAAAGAAGTAAGCCACGTGAAGGTTTCAGAATTAAGAAAATTGTTTATTGACAAGAACCTCTTGACCGAGGTTCTTTCATATGTTTTGGGTATTTCGCGTTCCGATGTATTCAAGTTGAATGAAGTAGATGTAAAGACCGCAAAGCGAGTTAAGAGAATTGCCAAGAAGGTTAACCGAGGTGTTCCTTTGGCGTATGTGTCGGGCGGGGTGTGGTTTTATGATTTGCCGATTATGGTTAATCGTCATGTATTGTGTCCGCGTCATGATACAGAGATTTTGGTTTACGAGGTGTTGCAGAGATTGCGTGGCGGTGAACAGGTGTTAGACCTTTGTACGGGTAGTGGTTGTATTGCCATCGCCATCGCAAAGAATTCGGATGCAAGAGTGTTTGCGACAGATATATCAAAGAAGGCCGTAGAGGTTGCGAGGAAGAACGCGGTCATGAATGAGGTTGTTGTCAGTTTTGATTGTGGTGATTTGTTAGACGGTCAGGGTGTATATGATGTGATTGTTTCAAATCCGCCATATGTGCGACCGCCAGAGATAGGGGCGCATGATGTGGGTGTGTTTTATGAACCGCGCATTGCCTTTGATGGTGGGCCGGATGGATTGTGGTTTTATCGCCGAATTGTGGCGGATGCGCATAGACACTTGCGCGCGGATGGGTTTTTGGCCATGGAAATTGGTTATGACCAAGCGGAGGATGTAAGGAACTTGCTTGCATCCCATAATTGGTGTAACATAGAGATTATCAAGGATTTGGCCAGCCGTGACCGTGTGGTCATCGCAAAGAGGGGTAGTGAGTGAACGAGAAGCTTAATGGAATTTATGCGGAGTACAATCAATTGTTAGAGCAGCTGCAGGATGAGGCGGTGATTTCAGATTACGAGGAGTATCAGAAGTTGGCCAAGCGTCAGAGTAAGTTGCAACCGACCGCAGATGCGTATGAGCGGTACATGGCATTGGAGAAGGCAATTGCGGCAACGAAGTTGATGTTACGGGCCGAGAAGGATGCCGAGATGGTCGAATTGGCCAAGATGGAGATTTCGGAGAACGAGGCAGGGTTAGAGCGTGTGCGAGAGGAGTTGTTGATGTTGCTTATCCCTCGTGATGAGCGTGATGACGGCAACGTCATTATGGAGATTAGGCCAGCCGCGGGTGGTGATGAGGCGGGGTTGTTTGCGGCGGGGTTGTTGCGGATGTATACGATGTATTCGAGTTCGGCGGGGTTTCGTGTCGAGATTAACGATTTGGAAGAGAGCGAGATTGGTGGATTGAAGACCGCGACGATTACGATTAGTGGTGATGGTGTATTTGGGAAGTTGAAGTATGAGAGCGGTGTTCACAGGGTGCAACGTGTTCCAGAGACGGAAACGCAAGGGCGTATTCACACGTCGACCGCGACCGTGGCGGTATTGCCAGAGGCGGTATCGGTGGATGTTAAGATTGAGGATAAGGATTTGCGGATAGACGTGTATCGTTCCAGCGGTGCAGGTGGTCAGCACGTGAACAAGACCGAGAGTGCCGTTAGGATTACGCATATTCCGACGAACATTGTTGTTGCGTGTCAGGATGGCAGGAGTCAGATTAAGAATAGAGAGAAGGCGATGCAGATTTTGCAGGTGAAGTTGGCCGACCATTACCAGACCCAGGAAGATGAGAAGTACGCGGCGGAGAGGAAGAACCAAGTGGGGACGGGTGACAGGAGTGAGCGGATACGGACGTATAACTTTCCGCAGGGGCGGGTGACAGACCATCGGATTGGTAAGTCGTTATTCAATATCACCGCGTTTATGAATGGTGAGATTGAGGAGATGGTCGAGGCGTTAATCTTGGAGGGGAAGAAAGCAGCCCAGGGTGGCTGACTCTCTTTTGTGATTGTTCATTGGTTAGGATACTTTTGTTGAGGCGCCTTCGTCTTCGAGGCCTTTTACGAATTCAAGGAATGTTGAGACGTCTTTGAATTGGCGGTAGACGGCGGCGAAGCGCACGTAGGCGATTTCGTCGATTGCCTTTATCTCGTGCATGATTAGGTCGCCGATTCGTACAGAGGAGACTTCTTGGTCGAGGTAGCCCGATAGGGTTTTTTCGATGTTGTTGACGATTTGGTCGATTTGTTCGATGCCGACGGGGCGTTTTTCGCAGGCCTTTTGAATTCCGCGTTTGATTTTTTGCGGGTTGAAGGATTCGCGGCTGCCGTCTTTTTTTATTACCAGGATTGGGATGAGTTCCACCGTTTCGTAGCTGGTGAAGCGTTTTCCGCATTTTAGGCATTCGCGGCGGCGGCGGATGCTGTTGCCTACTTCGTTAATACGGCTGTCTACGACTTTGTTGTCGGGGTTTCCACAAAACATACATTTCATAGAGATATATTAACACAACATATGGTAGTTGGCAACAGATATGAGCGCAATTTCCCCGAAAATCCCTTGGGGGGGGTTATTACTTTTGCGTTTTTTACTGGCGGGGGTTTTGCTGGGAAAACTGCGCTTTGGTCTTGTTTCGGCCAAAAGGCCGAAACGTTCGACTTTTCGCTTGTTTTCCCTACGCCCGACCCCAGACGCTCGCAAGCGTAGCTTGCTCGGGGTCGACTTTTTATTTTGCGACACGTTGACACTGTCCTCCCACGTTACTGTAACATGCGAAAAGTTGTTGTTCCCTCGTCGGCCCTTGTGCGTATGTATCCCGAGCAATATAATATCCTCCCTTGTGCCTTTAGGGTAGCATGGGATTTTTGGGGGTCAAGGGGTGGACTGACACTTTTGTATGATTAGGCCATGGCGCGTTTTTTGCGGAAGTGTTTGATGGTGAAGAACGCGGCGGCGACGACACCGACACCAGCGATGATTATCCCGATTAGTTGCCAGGTTGTTAGGGTGTCCGTGACGATGAAGCGGGTTTCGACGTAGCCGTGGCGGATGCCCATGTCGGGGTCCTCGAAATTAATTCGGGTGAAGGGGCGGCTCCTGTCTAGGCGCCCGATTACGCGGATTTGTTGGCGGTGGAGGAGGGTTATGTCGACCTGGGGGTTGGCACCGAGTGGGTCGAAATAGACCTGGGCAAATTCGTAGCCAGATGGCAGGATTATGCGTGCGTTAGGGGAGAGGATGATTGTGGATGGCGGTTCGTCGAAGTAGATGATGTGGCCGGTATAGACGAAGCCCGCGTATAGGCCGGCGGTGTTGGGGTTGCCGTTTTCGTCGACGCGGATTTCAAAGAATTCCCATCCCGTTGGTTGGCGGCCATCGGGCACAGTGATGCGGCGGATAATTGAGAGTCCGCCAGCGTCGTTGATTGCGCGGCGGTCGAGTTCAGAGCCGACCGTTATGCCCCAGCCGACGGGCGAGTTCATTGGTGTGGATGTTGGGTAGCGGAAGATGAGAACCCCGCCCACGATGACACGGCCCGTGTTTGTTGTGTTGTTTGTGGCGGTGCCGAAGATATTTTGGGTTGTTGAGTATGTTGTGTGTGTTAGGAATTTGCGGTTGATGTAGCCGACGCTGCTGCCTACCCTTACATACGCGTAGGGGAAATCCACACCATTGCCGATGGCGCGTGGTGTGATGATTTGGACGATTGTGCCAGGCGCGACCTCTCCCAATGGGTTTACGGATGCGGGGAATTCAAAGAGTTGAGGGGCTTGGCTGTGAATTGTTTCCACCGCCATGAATAGTGGGTTGGATTCGGATGGGGCGAGGATTGGGCCAGGCCTAGTATAGTCGTAGTGTTGCCATGCGTGCGGGTAGCGGAGGCCCCAGACGGCGGTGTCATCGGATGATGTCAGGGCGAGCGATTCGACGGCGTGGCGGAGGCCAATCCAGTACAGGGTGTTGTTTAGGCGGTCGAACGAGAGGGAGGGGTTGCCGCCGAACGATGCGTTAGGGATGTCGGTGCGTGTTCCCGTGTGGTGGAAGAATGCGCCGTTGTTCGAGTTGTCGGTGCCGATGACGATTGGGTTGCCGAGTGTGTCCACGGTGATGTCGCGGATGGTAGCGGCGGTGGGGAGAGTCAGGGCGGTGTGCGTCCATGTTGTCATGTTCACGGCGACGTGGTTGTTGTTGGTGTTGCCGATGCGGACGTTGATGAAGAACATAGTGTTGGTTAGTGGGGCGATGGCGGCGCGGGTTAGGGGGGTTATTGCGAAGCCGATGTTTTGTGGGATGAATAGGCCGTTGCGGAAAATCCAGATGGTTTCGTTGCGGATGGCGTCGAGTGCAAAGATTTCGTGTGTGGCGGGGTTGGCGGTTAATTGGACGATGTTGCCAAAGCGGCCACCGTCAGATGTGTGGGTTATTATGCCTCCGACACGTTCGGCGTCGAGGTCGAAACGTTGTATACGGTTTTCGCGGTCGTAGATGAACACCAACCCCCTGTTATCGAATGCCATTGCGTCAACATTGGCGGCGTTACCGCCCGCGCCGTGCATGATGAATGGGGCGGGGATGATGTCGCTGTTACGATTTACGCGCTTTATCGAGTCGGAGTAGTCGGCGACCAGGAACTCGGACGGGCCAATTAGGGTCATTGCGGTTGGGCGGTTGAGGAAGCCCTGGTCCTGGCCCCTGTGGCCCACCGCAATCGAATCGAATATCAGTGCGCCGTTGACGACGCGGTACATGTCGATACTGCGCTTGTGCCAATCAATCACCAGCACATTGCCGACGGGGTCGACGGTTAGGGTGATTGGTTCGTAGCTTAAACGCATTTGAAAATCCACCGTTAGGGTTGGTTGGATGACGGAGTAGGCCGAGCGAGCGAGGTCGAGGTAGACGATGCTGCGGTCACTTATAAACACGAACCCTCCACCAATATAGGTGAGGTCGCGGACACGGAAGAAGTGGCGGTCGGTGTTGATTTCGATGTGGGTGTCGCCGCCGTCGCGTTGGCCGTAGATGAAGAAGTTTTCTCCGTGGGAGAGGGGACTGCTTGCATGAAGGTGAATTTGGCCAGCGTTATCCGTTGTTATTCCCATGATGGATTGGCGTGGGTCCATTTGGCCGGTGGGGTTCATCTCGGTTCGGTCGGCGGGGTTTGATGCGTTGATGATGTGGTAGGCGTAGGTATTGCCCGATGTGTAGAGGACGCGAAAGTTTGTGCCCGTCAGCCATGTTGTTGATATGGAGGAGGGATTGTTAAATCCCGCGGAGAACGGGATTAGGGCGGGGGTGAAGTCGATAGTGCCCTCTCGCGCGGTTTGGGTTGGGAATGTTAGGTAGCCGTTCCACCAGAAGATAAAGAGGTGTGTGTGGGATACGTGGATGTCGAGGGGCATGCCCAATGCGGTTGGGATTTGGATTGGCGGGGTTACGTCGGCTATGGTTTCGCGGTCGATTATGTGCAGGTGGACGATGTGTGTTTGGTTGATGACGTAGAGGAATCCACCGTCGGCGGCCAAGAGTCGCGGCGATGAGATGTAGTTGTAGGGAACGCCAGGCTGGATAACCGTTTCCGTGTTTCGGGCGGCCGAGAGGCCCGTGATGCCCGTGACACCACCCCAAAACAATGCCACCGATAACATGACACCAAACAACAGGACGAAAGACCGCTTCATCATAGTTTAACCATAGCACATAGGTTGGTAATCTCAAATTGATTTAGTGGTACGCGGTGGGGGGGCGTGCTGCTTTTTTTTCCGCAAAAAAAGTAGCGCAAAAAAACGGACGAAAGGGGAGGGCCCCAAGGGGGAGGGGATGGCTTTGGTTTGGGAGATGCCTGGTATGGGGGGATTGGTTAGGGTGCGCGAGGTTTCCATTAGGGTTTGATGAAATTACAAGCGTAACCGTTTTTTGTTTGGTGGTTGGGGGTTTGTTGTGTTAGTACTAATTTAGTATAATTAAAAATTTTGCGGAGGTGGTTATGGGGTTGTTTGGTGGCGGGAAACGTGTTGAGGTATGTTCCAAGTGCGGCAAGAAGACCCTGACCATGAAAGGGAAAGTGCCGTATGAATTAGATGATTTTTTGGGTATGACGCGAGGGCAGATAGCGGATATAATGGATGTTTTATTGATGCGAGATAATACTGACCGAATAAATCTTAATAACACCCAACGAAGAGAGTTAACGGAGTTAAGTGCTTTCTCTACCGCCCACCAGAAACCTGGCGAATGTACTATTTTAACCGTAGATATGATGAAAAAATTCAAAGCCGACATGGCGGGAAAATTAGCCGCCGAGCAATCGCAAAGGACAAAGCCGTTGTTTTAGGTTTTTGAGGATAACATAATGTTAAGTGAAGAAATAAGGATTGTTGGGACGCGCACGCATGTTGTAACCGATGGGCGGGGCGAGGGAGAGAATGGCAAGTGGGAAGAAAAAACGGGATGCCGTGATAATTTCACGTATGAAAAGTTTATCGAATTGATAAGCCGTGACCCGCGCAGTTGGCCCGTCATCAGGCATATTTGGAACGGGAGAAGGCGCGTAGGGTGTTTAATAGTGAAGTTTGAGTAGACCCCCGAGGGGGGTTCTTTTTTTGTGATAATTTTGGGGTTGTGAAAAAACATAGCAAATTTTGTCAGTAACGTACTTGTATAGTTTTGGTTTGGAATTATACTGGGGGTGAAAACGAAAGATTAGAGTTCCGGGTCGTCGTAGTCGTCGAAGGGTTCGGGGTATGTTGGGTTACTGTAGGGGGCCCGTGGTTTGCGCGTCGGGGATTTGCGACGGCGTGTCCGGGGTTTTGATTTTGGTTCGTCGTTGGATGGGCGCAGGAACCAGGATGGGCGAATTGGAAAGAACGCAAAGAGAACCAGTGCGGAGATTAGGAGGATGCTGACCAATATTACGATTGCCATGTACAAAAGACCTTAACAAATGGTGGAGTGCGAAATTTGTAAAAGGAGGTCGAACCATGTCGGGAAGTAAGGTTTTAGGTGTCACGGAATTGTCGAAAGTTCAGTCAGAGAGTTTTCGGCGTTTGCGGTATCCGTATTATACGTACAATCGCGGGGCAAAGCGGCATTACAAGCAGATGGCTTTTCATGCCGACCAATCGGCATCCCGTTGGGTGTTTGGCGGGAACCGTACGGGCAAGACCGAGTGTGGGGCCATGGAAGCGGTTTGGTGGGCGTTGGGGACACATCCGCACCGAGAGATAGAGGGCGACACCGAGGGATGGGTTGTGAGTTTGTCATATGCCGTTGGGCGTGATGTTGCACAGGCCAAGGTGTTGAAGTACCTGCCGCCGCATTTGATTGTTGACGTAGTTATGCGAAGTGGCAAGAAAGATAATCCGTCGGCGGGGGTGATTGATTTTATTGCCGTTCGTAACAAGTTTGGCGGTGTATCAAAGATTGGGTTCAAGTCATGTGACCAGGGGCGCGAGAAGTTCCAGGGCACGGGGTTGGATTGGGTATGGTTTGACGAGGAGCCGCCGCAGGATGTTTATGAGGAGTGTTTGTTGCGGACGTTGGACAAGGGCGGAGTTGTATGGGGGACGATGACACCGTTAAAGGGACGGACGTGGTTGTATGAGCGGATTTATTTGGGCCAGGGTGTTACGACGTCCGTACACCAGATGAGTTGGGAGGATAATCCTTTTTTGGTGAAGTCGGAAGTTTCGCGCATGGAAAAAGAGCTTTCCCGTGATGCGTTGGAGTCGCGGAAGTTTGGGAATTTTTCCGAGGGTGAGGGAATGGTCTTTTCCGAGTTGTCGGACGAGAATGTTATTGACCCGATTCCGATTGACGAGGATTGGCAGGTGGTGTGTGCGATTGACCCCGGGTATGTACATCCAACGGCCGCCGTGTTTGTGGCGCGGGCGGGTGAGAATTATTACGTCATTGATGATTACAGCGTTGCGGGCAAGCAGGTTGAAGAACATGCGCGGGCGTTGCAGCCCATCATCGCAGAGCATAATGCCGCCGTGGTGATAGATAGTGCCGCGGGGCAGAGGAACCTGAATGGCCCTAATGTAATTTTACAGTTCCAGCAAAACGGTGTGGATGTACGCCCCGTGGCAAGGAGCGGTGTTATCGAGGGGTTGATGGGGGTGAAGTCGTTGCTCTGTAACAGTGATGGCGTACGGCGGTTGTTTGTCTTTCGCAGTTGTGTTCATTTGTTGCGCGAGATGCGGATGTATTATTGGGGCGCGGATGAGAGGCCGACAAAGCGCAATGACCATTGTATTGATGCGTTGCGTTATGCCTTGGCCGAAATTACCAAGGAGCAGCCACGGGCCAGTCCAAGTTGTATTGAGAGGAACAAAAAATTACTAATTAAAAGGAACAAGACATGGACGTAAAGAAACAAGAGCAAAAGTCCACACAGCCAAAGTGGAATCCAATTAAAAGATTGATGAGCCAAACAAAGGTAGTGGACAAGTACGTGTATATGACGAAAGAGGAGTTAGTAGTTGAATGTGAAAAAGTTTTGGAGGAGTTAAAGGAGGCGGAACATGCGTGAGCATTTGTACAAATTACCAAAGAAGATTACAAAAGCAGAGAGCAGTAAGAGCAAAATGGAGAAGGAGTTGGTCAAGGTGATAAAGGCCGAGTTTGAAGACCGCAAGTACAAGCGGCGGAGTCAGGAGTTGCAATGGCGGTTGAATTTAGATTTTTATCAGGGGCGGCAGAATAACTTGCTGACGAATTTTGATACCGTTGCAACAATCGGCAAGCAGTACGCGTGGCAGAAGAACGATTCGTTCAACCATATTGCCCCAATTATCGAGGGGCGTATGGCACGCGTTATGGCGGCGACCGAGGAGGGCGAGATTTCCGCGTCATTGCGAGAGCAGGCCATTATGTGGTCCGAGGTTTGCGGGACGGCGTTTTACAAAGTTTGGTGGAATCCAAACGGCGGGCGTACCGTTGGGGTTATACAATCGGATGGCGGTGAAGAAAAAATCACCGAGGGAGATGTGCAGGTTAGTGTTGTTTCCCCGTTCGAGATTTACCCAGACAATATGGTAGCGGGTGATGTGCCAGAGGTTTCAAATATTATTCATGCGCGTGGCGAGGTTATCGAGTGGTATGAACGGCCATCCGCCAAGTATCCGAACGGACGGTTGGTTATTATCGAGGGTGAGAAGATTTCGCATGACGCGGAGCTGCCTTTTGTTAATGAAATAAACGGCGTGCGGGGGTTGCCATTTGTGCGTCAGACATCCGAGGCCATGGTTGGACAGTTTTTCGGTCGCTCGGTCGTCGAGCGTGCCATTGCGGTCCAACGTGCCTATAACACCGTAAAGAATCGCAAGGTGGAATTTTTGAACCGAATGGCGTGCGGGGTTTTGGCGGTAGAGGAAGGCAGTGTAGATATCGAGGCATTGGAAACGGACGGATTGGCTCCAGGGAAAATCATCGTATATCGAAATGGCACGACCCCGCCAAAGTTTATGGATGTGGGAACATTGCCGTCCGAGTTGGAGCGCGAGGAGGAGAGGTTGCTTGCCGAATTTGAACTTATCAGCGGTTCGGGCGAGATAACGCGCAGTGCGGGAGGTCATGTGTCCGGGGTTGCGTTGGGGTTATTGGCCGAACAAGACCGCATTCGTATGACCCGTACCGTAGAGTCGGCGCGCAGGGCATGTGCAAAAGTTGTTGAACAGAGGAATTACATAGTAAATCAATTTAAGGGAGAGATTCAATAATGGAAGAAATCGAAATTGTGAACGTGGAACAATCCGTGGCCCCACAGATGGATAACGGTCAGAACGACCGCCCAGAAGTGGCAGATACCGTGGACTCCGCCGATATTATTGTTGAAGTCGAAAAAAAGGAGGACGAGAAGTATGGCGATTTTCAATCCGTGGAAGAAGTTTACAAAGCTTATGAAAATCTTCGCCGAGCGTTTTCACAAAAAACGCAAGAGCTAGCCAAATTACGCGAATCCATCAAAACACCAGAGGAGATCTTGAAGGCCTATTTAGAGGGCTTGGCCACCAGCAACAAATCCGTCCCAGCCGTTATCGGCAATGCGCCGTCTGCCCCCTCGGCGATAGACGGGGCGCGAACGATGAGCCAGGCCACCCGCGAGGCACAAAGTTTATTTCAATCTAAAGATAGAGCCCCTAGTAGTTATTAGAGTTTAGAGATTAGAGCCTAGGGTTTAGAGATTAGTTATAAGGAGAAGTAGTATGATTACGATTAACACCGCCGAATCGGCCCTGAAGAACATTTATTTGGAGACAGTTACAAATGACCTGAACACAAAGACAAACCCATTTTTGACGATGATTGCCGCGAACACAAAGACGGTTGCGGGAAAAGATGCAAAGGCATCCGTGCGCTTTGGCGGAGAGGATGCGGTTGCCGCGGGAACCGAGGACGGCCCATTGCCATCAAGCGTAAATGCGCGTCAGGCGGATATCGAGGTGCCGCTTAAGAACCTTTATGGTTCGTTCCAAATCACCGACAAGGCAATCAAGGCAGCACAGAACAGCCCGGGTGCGTTTGCGAGTTTGTTGGGCGGAGAGATGACGAATTTGGTGTCCACCGCACAAAACAACATGAACCGCATGTTGTACGGTAACGGTCGCCAGTTGATTGGTTTCACAACACAATTCAACCACAACGGTTTGACATTGGACCGTCGGTTTTGGGACCGTTTGCCACAGCATTCCGAATTCGATGCCTTTACCGCCGCGGGAGAGCAGTTGAACACCAATGGCCCGTTGCGCATTACCACCGCGGTTGGTGGCGGGATGCGTGTGTTCGCGACCCTGGGCAGTGGATGGATGACAAAGCACGACCGTGTGTACCTGTACACCCCAGCCGCCGTTGACCCGCGTTTGGAAATGAACGGTATTGACAGTGTCTTTACGCGTGGAGAGATGTATAACTTGAAGACATCCGAGTATCCGGAAATCCTGCCTTTTGTTATGGAGGACACCACAAGTAGTCTGAACATAATGAACGAGGACACGGTCATTGACTTTTTCGACCAATTGGAGGAGCGTGCAAACGGCCAAGCCACCGACATCATTATGACCACACCTATGGTTCGCAAGGCGTTGTTTGAAAATCTGCGCGACACACGTAACAACATTGACGTTGCCGAATTGGCGGGCGGGTTCCGTGGCTTTACATTCAACGGTGTTCCATTGTATGCCGACAACCGCGCAATGGGCGGGTCGTTGTACGCATTGAACAGCGGGTCGTTTGCGATGCACCAGTTGTGTGATTGGACATGGTTAGAAGGCGAGGACGGAAGTATCCTGCGACCGCAAAACGGCAAGCCGGTTTATTCCGCGTCGTTGGTCAAGTATGCCGACCTGGTTTGTGAGAAGCCGTTCTTGCAAGGCAAGTTGACGGGCTTTCACACCAATGCATGGCGAGTGGCAGGTGTGTAGGCTGTCGCATAGAGAAGGAGGAAGTTAATTAGATGGAAGAAGTAACCAGTGACCTGTTTGATATTGCGATGCGATTGCGCGATATTGATGATTCATATCGGGTGTTTTATAACGGGCGGTGCGAGCGGTTCGAGGTGCATAATGCAACGCGGCCGACGGTATTGACGATGCAGTTCGTTGTTCCGTATGACGTGTTGGATGAACGTACGATTTTGCATGCACGCCGCACGCGAAAGGACAACGCGGCCGAAATCGAAAATGAAATCGATCTACATAATCGCGAGTTAGAGCGCAGTGCCCAAAACGCCATGGATGAACAGTTGCGCCGTTTGAACGACATGATGCATTACGCACATCGGGCGGGTCACGAGGTTACCTTTCAAAAATCCAGAGAATGGATTTGAGGAGAAGATTTATGACAATCAAACAAATCATAAAGAATTGCGGCGTGATTTTGGGATTGGATGATGTGGCGAATGGCAGCGGGATGAATTGGGATGTGTTGTTGCGGTGTGCGTCTTTGGTTGTTGCCAACATTGCGGCAAAGCATGTAGCGTTGCAAACGACCGAGGTTCATTCACCATTGGGGCACAGGGTAAACCTAGCGGCATTAGCGCAACCATTGGTCAGCGTTGTTTCGGTAACGCGTGCCGGGCGCAATGTTTCATTTGGACTGCATTTGGACCATATTGCCGTTGCACCGCCGTCATCCCCGCACGAGATTGGTGTTCCCGTAACAATCACGTACACGTACATGCCAAAGATTAAAACGGGGGCGGAACGTAATCCCTTTGATTTGCCGCCCGCGGTGTTGGAATACGGAATTTTGGCCGAGTATGCCTTTATAAATGGTATGACATCCGAGGCATTGGTATGGAACCAAAAGATGTCCGACATCATGTTTGATGCAAAGCGGATAACGGGGCGGACAAAGACAATGCCGAGTGCGTTTTAGGAGGAGGGGTTTTTATGTTAAATAACCTGGATTTAATTCCTACACGCTCGGTAACGTTTTTGCCCGCCAGTATGATTGTGTCCACCGTAAACGCACGGCCGTTGCGCCATCGTATATATGGGGCGCACAATGTTGGGTTTCGTGTTACGCGGACGCACCTGCGCGGCCCTGACACAACCATGACGGGGAACTTTGCGGCCGAGGATAATATCCTGTACCGCAGTCACCAATTTGGCAATGCACCGTTAGATGTTTCGTGGTTCAATCACGAGAGGACAAGAGATATGGCCAGCCGCCGATTTCAATTATCACCCGACGGCCGTCAGATTAATTTCACCGCGCCCCATACGGCGAATTTTACAACGGGCGATGGATTGTCGGGTACGATTGCGATTGATGTCGATGGGATAGGTATTGCGACGGGTTTGGAAATATTGGGCGGTAAGTTGTTGGTGGTGTGTCGGTTTGGGTTTTTATTGTTGGACCCCCTGTATGACCCCGCCGAATTTCGTATACAGACATACGCACACAGTCCGAGTGAAATCATTTCCAACACGGCAAAGGTGTTGGGTGATTCGGTGTTCTTTGCAACATGGGATGGATTGTGCGAATGTATGCCGGGCGGGCGTATACGGCGGTTGGATATTGATATTCCATTGACCCAGGCGTGGTTGGCAGCGCGGACGTTGAATGGGCGGTATTGTTTGTTATTTGAACGGGGGCGGATGTTGTTGATTGAGCGGTTTCATGACAGTCACTTTTTCCTGGCTGCCCCACAATTGGGCGAACCGCGAGTTTGGCAAAGCGGCGAGTTCCAATTGGGATACGGTGCAGGGCGACAGTTCATGAAACAAATTCGCATACGCA
>WRBO01000012.1 GCA_009784555.1 Bacillota bacterium
AGTTTTGCAATTAGTATTTGCCTCGTCAGCCTTGGGGGGGGGTTATTGATTTTGTGTTTTTAACTGGGGGGGGTTTTCCAGAGAGGTGGCAGTATTAAATTTTCAAATTATATCATCCAAATACATGGATGTTGGCGAGGCGCGCCAGGTAAGTCTTTCTGTACGTCGAGGACTCCCTCACATCTGGCGAACAAAACACATCTGATTTATCCGCAGACGAAAGAAAGAGCTTACCTAGGCAGCCGACGCCTTTGCAGTTTATGGTAACATGGGTTTTACACATGTAAAGGGGGTTGCTGACATTTTTTGAAAAATAATTTATATATCCGCACGGCCAAAAAGATAGTCAGTCGACACACCAAAAAAATCGGCCAACAGTATAATTGTTTCAATTGATGGTTTTGCTTCGTTACGTTCGTACCTTAAAACGGTTGTATAATGTAATCCCAGTTTAGTTGCCAAGGCTTGTATCTCAATTCCTCGTTCCGTGCGAAGTTCGTGTAATCTTTTTGCAAAAACTTTCATCGCCATTATGATTGACAATTAGCACCGTATGCAGTTAAATTATTAATTACTGCACCGCATGCAGTCGATAAGGGGGAGAGATTTGGACGAAGACATAAAGGCATTAATAAAAGAAATCAGAGCTGCAAGGGCCAGCTTTGAAATATATTTGGACAATTTGAGGAAATGGATGTTCGAGCTGAATAAAAAGCTAGACAAGCTGCGGCTCAAAATTGTCGAATAATGTCAGGTGCCTGCATACATATATGTATGGGCGCGGAATTATCTTTTTGTGAATTGCGGTCGCGGCAGGTAATTAATGTTATCGACGGCCGTGTCCTGGGGCGGATTTGTGACGTGATTTTCTCGCGCCAATCTGCACGTGTTTTGGGTTTTGTTGTCCCGGGCACTGGTGGCTTTTCCATCTTCAAACCCCGCGGCGACATTTTCATCCCCTTTGAACGAATTTGCAAAATCGGACATGACGTTGTATTGGTTGAATTAAAACCAATGCATCCGCACCACCATCACGAAATTTTGGAACATAAACCCGAACACGGACATGGCCACAAGAACTAAACGATTGACATTTTTATGCATTTTGACCCATAATACATCAAAGGAGTTTTTTGATGTCCAGTTCAAATTTTGAAAAATATAACCCGGGCCGTCACGGATTCACAATGGAGAGCCGCGAGGGAACCCGTTCGGGCGCGCGGGCATTGTTGTTCATCGGTATTGCCTTTGCCGCCATTGGGTTGTTGGTATTGGTTGTAACGGCCATGGACGGTTCCGTCG
Organism: Bacillota bacterium; assembly: GCA_009784555.1. Lineage (GTDB taxonomy): Bacteria > Bacillota > Clostridia > Christensenellales > UBA1242 > WRAD01. The sequence goes on from WRBO01000012.1 coordinate 1,303, forward strand.
GCGGAATTGTCGCGGGATTGGTGATTGCGTTGATTGGTGGTCTGATGATTTTTGCATCGACCAAAATGCGAAAGGCAGTTGCGGCATTTGACCAATTGCTGATGGATTTGCCGAACAACGGATTTATCGCAATCGGCCGCGTTACAAACGCACACGCGGTAGAGAGCAGTAGCGGTGGCGGAATGCACATGAACAATAACCGTCACGGCGGAATGCACGGCCGTAATAACATGCACGGCCCCCACGGTCGGAACAATATGGGCCGAAACAACATGAACAACCGTCCCGCGGTCGAAACCCGCACAACGGGAATACGCGCGCAATATACATTCACGGATGACATGGGGGTTCAACACCGCCGCCGCGCAAAAATTGACACGTCCATGACACATATCGACCGTCGTTTCCGCCAATGGAAACCCGAAATGGTTCAACGTTGGAAAGGCGCGATGGAAGACATGCAACATATGCGCCAACATTGGGCCGATGCACAAATGGCGCGCCAAATGCGGGGCCAGCAATGTATGATTGCCTTTAATGAAAACGGTTCCGTCTTGTTACAGGTTCGTAATGTCGATGGTGGCGGCCAAGGCAGAAACAGTGGCTCGAATTTCGTTAACTAGGTTTTAATAACCTGGTGTACAATCAATGTATGAGCATCCATCAAAAAGCAACAAATACCCTCCGTGTTTTATCATGTGAAACAATTACAAACGCAGCAAGTGGGCACAGTGGCATTGCCCTGGGTGCGGCACCCATTATGTACGCCGTGTATCGTGCGATGAATTTCGACCCCAAATTCCCAAATTGGTTCAACCGCGACCGCTTTGTCATGTCGGCGGGGCATGGCTCGGCGTTGTTGTACGCGACCTTGCACATGTCGGGCATGCCAATCCCGCGTGAAGAGTTACTGACATTCAGACGGATAGGTAGTCGCCTGCACGGTCATCCAGAGGTTCAGCCGAAAATCGGTATCGATGCGTCAACAGGGCCATTGGGCCAGGGGGTTGGTATGGCGGTTGGCATGGCATTGGCCGAGCGTCGTTTGGCCCACATGTTCGGCGACGATATCATCAATCATTATACGTATGTATTGGCGGGCGACGGTTGCCTGATGGAGGGCGTTTCATACGAGGCATGTAATTTGGCGGGATTGTGGGGTTTGAACAAGTTAATCATGCTGTACGATTGTAACGAGATAACCCTGGACGGTCGTCGCGATGCCGCGGATGGCGAGGACGTCAAGATGCGTTTCGCGGCGTGCGGTTGGAATGTAATAGATGTCAAGGATGCAAATACGCCCGAGCCAATTATGTCGGCAATCGACCACGCGAAAAAGAGCGACAAGCCAACGTTAATCATATGCCGCACCGAAATCGGATACGGCACCAAAACCATGGGCACGGAAAGGGCGCACGGGGTAGTGTTAACGCGGGACGAATGTGTTGCCTTGCGAAAATCATTCGGCATGGGCGAGGGGTTTTTCACCGTCGACCGCGACGTAGAGGATTATTACGCACAACGTGTACGGGACAAGAGTGGTTCCAGTTCCGAATGGACAGATAAACTGGGCGCGATGAAGCGGTCATGTCCATCCCAATACCGCGAAATTTTGAAATTCATCGTCCAACCGACCGAAGATTACTTTACCGATGCAACGGGCAAGCCAATGGCCCTGCGCGATGCCGGTCATTCGATGCTAAACCAAATCTATCGACAAAATCCGCGCCTTTGGGGGGCGAATGCGGATATATCATCCACGACCAAGGCCTTTGTGCGCGAGGGCGGGATTTTTGCCGCGGGGAACCCGGGCGGTTCAGACATTGCATGTGGTGTACGCGAACACGGTATGGCGGCGATTGTTAATGGCTTGGCCTTGCATGGGTTCCATGCGTACTGTTCGACCTTTTTGGTATTTTCCGATTATGCGCGGCCCGCGATGCGTTTGTCCGCGTTGATGGGTCTGCCCGTGCATTATATCTTTTCACATGATGGGTTTGGAAACCCACCCGACGGCCCAACGCACCAAGGCGCCGAGAGCATTACGGCCTTGCGCATAATTCCAAACATGCACGTATGGCGGCCATGTGACGATATTGAAACCGCGGCGGTGTACAAATACGTTTACAAAAACATGCACCCAACGTGTACGATTTTATCCCGCGGTGGCGGCAAGACCCCAATAATTTCCGACATGTCACCCACCGACAGGATGCTGGCGGTGGAACGGGGTGGATACGTATTGGCGACATCCGTTCATGCGCCGCGGGTGACGTTGTTGGCGACCGGTGTGGATGTTGAATTGGCGTTGGAGGCAAAGCGTACCTTGGACGAAAATGGCATCGGGTCAATATTGGTCAGCATGCCTTCAACGGGAATTTTCGATGCACAAACCGAGGCATATCGCCTGGGTGTCCTGCGCCCCGATTTGCCTATTGTTGCCGTTGAAATGGGGACGGCGTTGGAATTGACAAAGTATGTTTGTGCAAACGGTCGGGTATTGAACTTTGACACATTCGGTCACAGCGGAACCGAGGCCGAGTTACGTGAAAAATTCGGTTTCACGGCCCAGAATATAATAACCCTAGTCAAGGAACTTCTTTAAGTTCTCGTACTGGATTCTTGCGTGCTTTTGTGATTCGTTAAAGAGTCTCTCGGCGTGTTCGGGGTTCATTTTTGACAACGTCTTGTACCGTGTTTCACACATCAGGAATTCTTTGAAATCCATTGTTGGTTCGCGGCTGTCTATGGTCAGGCCCCCTTCGGGGTGACGGCGGTAAAGTGTCCAATAGCCGCTGTCTACCGCCGATTTCATTTCGCGCATGCTGTTTGACATGTCTATGCCGTGGGCGATACATGTTGCGTATGCGATAACGACACTGGGGCCGTTGTATGCCTCGGCTTCTTGCAGGGCCCGCAGGGTTTGCGGCATGCTAGCACCCATTGCAATTTGCGCGACATACACATTTTCATAATTCATCAACATCATGCCCAGGTTTTTCTTGTTCGCCTTTTTACCGTTTGCGGCGAATTTGGCGATTGCACCCGCGGGGGTTGCCTTGGACGATTGGCCGCCCGTGTTTGAATAAACCTCGGTATCCAAAATCAAGATATTCACGTTCGCGCCCGATGCGACCACATGGTCCAATCCGCCAAAACCGATGTCGTACGCCCAACCGTCGCCGCCAATCATCCAAATACTGGCCGCGTCGCCCGTGATGTCTTTTGCCAATTTAATGCCATAACCGAATTCGGCGTTATCCTCGAACAGGCTGTTGGCCCATGCTGGGCCTCGGCCGTTTTCGTCTTTGGTGTATGGGGTGACGGGGCTGCTGCCTCCGTAAATACTGGTACAACCCGTGGCGTTTGCGATGACCATGCGGTCGCCAAAGAGTTGTGTAACCAATTTGATATATGGGGTTTGGCCACAGCCGCTGCAGGCACCGCTGAATTCAAAATATGGTTTTTTGAATTGTGTATTCTTAATATTGGTTGTTTCTATGTTTGGGGTTGGGATAGTTTTGCTGAATTCATAGTTTTTTTCCTCGGACACCTCGGCACGTTCCATCATGACCAAGGCTTTGTTTTTCGCGGGGCAAACATTCGCACAAACCCCACACCCCGTACAGTCACGTGGGTTTAATTGTATTCGATATTGTTGGTCGGGGAACCCAATGGCGGGCTTGGTTTCAAATCCGTCGGGTGGGTTGGCCAACAAATGTGGCCGAATTGTCGCGTGCGGACATGCCATAGAACACATGTTGCATTGAATGCAATTTTCGGGAATCCAACGGGGCAGGGTGGTTGCGATGTTTCGTTTTTCAAATTGACTTGTCCCTGTTGGTACGCGGCCGTCTGGTGCAAAGGCAGAAACAGGTAGGTCATTGCCAAGGAGTGCATTAACAGGCGCACAGAAATTGTCGAAATATTTGTTTCCCGTTTGTTCGGGTTTGTCATCGCCCAGGTTCGCCCAATTTGCGGGAACGGTAAATTGTTCCAATGCCGATTTCGCCGAATCAATCGCGGCGTGGTTCATGGCGACGATGGCCTCGCCCTTTTTTGAATATGATTTCGTTGCCGCGTCTTTCATGAATTTGATTGCATTGTCATATGGAATGACGGATGACAATTTGAAAAACGCCGATTGCATGATTGTGTTAATACGGTTGCCCAGGCCCAGTTCCCGCGCAATTTTATACGCATTGATGGTATAGAATTTGACGTTCTTTTGCGCCAAAACACGTTTCATACGGTTTGGCATGGCCGCCGCCAATTCATCATGGGACATAGAGGTATTCAAAAGGAAAGTTCCATCCCGCCGAATGTTTGAAATCATATCAAAGCGGTTGATGAACGTTTGGTTATGGCATGCGACAAAGGACGGGTTTTCGACCAAATACGCACTCTTGATTGCAGTACCCGAGAACCGCAGGTGACTTATGGTTGTTGACCCCGACTTTTTGGAATCATAGACAAAATATGCCTGGGTGTACATGTCGGTGTTCTCGCCTATTATATAGGTGCTGTTCTTATTCGCGCTGACCGTGCCATCCGCACCCAATCCATAAAACACATATCCGCCCCCATCCGCCAGTTTCGGGTCGGTTTCTATAGCCAGGCTTGTGTTCGTAACATCGTCATTGATGCCGATGGTGAAATGTTTTTTCGTAATATTGCGGAATATCGTGTTGACCATGTTGGGGGTGAATTCCTTGCTGGCCAATCCATAACGCCCCGATTGGACATGCATCATGCGCCCCTGTTCCAACAATGCCGCACAACAATCGGTGTACAATGGGTCGCCGACCGCGCCGCTTTCCTTGGTTCGGTCCAAAACCGTTAATGTTTCGGTCGATTCGGGTATCATTTTGACAAAATCCGCGGCCAAAAATGGGCGGTACAATCGAACCTTTAACAATCCGTACGATGGATTTTTCAATCGTCCCAGGGTTTCTTCGATTGTTTCACACGCGCTGCCCATCGCCACAACGACATGTTTTGGGGTTTTGGGGCCGACATATTCAAATGGTGCGTATTTTTTACCCGTCAGCTTGCCGACCTTGGTCATATAACCCTTGATTATCTTTGGCAATGCCGCGATGTGTTTGTTCGCCGCCTCGCGGTTTTGGAAAAATGTGTCGGGGTTTTGCGCCGTGCCCGCCTGGTGCGGGTTAGCAGGGGACAGGGCCCGTGACCGAAACCGTTCGACCATTTTCATGTTGACCAATTCGCGCATGGCCTCAGGCGCGATTGTTGTGATTTTGTTCATTTCGTGACTGGTTCGGAAACCATCGAAAAAGTGCAGGAACGGATACTCGGCTTCTATTGCCGACAAATGCGAAACCAACGCCATGTCTTGGGCTTCTTGGACACTGTTTGAACATATCATTGCAAAACCCGTTGAACGGACGCTGTAAATATCGCTGTGGTCGCCAAAAATCGACAGGGCATGGGTTGCCAACGTCCGCGCGGAAACGTGGATAACACATGGTAATAACTCGCCCACGATTTTATACATGTTAGGAATCATCAGGAGCAATCCTTGCGACGCCGTGAATGTCGTTGCCAACGCACCACCGGCCAGCAATCCGTGCAACGTTCCCGCCGCACCCGCCTCGGATTGTAATTGAACCACCGTCGGCACGGTGCCAAAGATGTTGGTTTTGCCCTTTGCCGACCATGCGTCCGCCATTTCGGACATGTCACTACTTGGAGTAATTGGATAAATTGCCGCCGATTCGGTCATGGCGTACGCCGCATGTGCCGCCGCCTCGTTCCCCGACATTACTTTTGTTTTGCTCATACCCTATAAGTATATCATGCGCAATGAAAACATTTTTGTATACATGTGCTAAACTTTCCCTATGAACATCCGATTCACATGCGAGTACAACGGCAAGAATTATCACGGGTTTCAACGGCAGAGCAACGGGGCCAGTATCCAAGGCGAATTGGAATCGGCCCTAGGGCGGTTGTTCAACGCGGATATAAAAATTACCGCCGCAGGGCGCACGGACGCAGGCGTTCATGCCTTTGGGATGGTTTGCAATTTTCATATCGAGGGCTTTTCGGCGAACGAGCGGTCGTTGTTCAAACTGGCCACGGGAATGAATGCCTTTTTGTCGCATGATATCGTCGTGCGGGATTTTGCGGTTGCCCCCGACGATTTCAACGCGCGAAAGAGTGCCAAACAAAAAACATACGTATACAAATATTATGTCAACCCGCACAGGAGTCCCTTGCGCGAAAATCACATGGCGCATATTTATAAAATGCCGAACATCGAAAAAATGGCCCAGGCCGCGGGGCACCTGGTCGGCCGCCATGATTTCACATCATTTTGTTGTACCGATTGTGACAAACCCGACAAAGTCCGCACCGTACGCGCCGTCGACGTTCATGCACATGCGGATGAAATAACAATCACCGTTGTGGGGGATGGATTTTTGCGAAACATGGTGCGCGTAATCGCGGGAACATTACTGGAGGTCGGCCAAGGCACCCGCAACCCGTCCGACATCGCGGGGATATTGGCGGCCCGCGACCGAAATGCGGCGGGTCTGACCGCGCCCGCATGCGGACTATGTTTGGTCAATGTGACGTATTGATTCCTCTTGCCGAAATTTGTGGAATCATGGTATAATAAAACTATATGGAAGAGGACACAGACGAAAGATTCAAACCACAACCGCCGCGGGCAAGGGGCTTCAAAGGCTTCTTGGATACTTTTTTGTCGCGCAACAAAACGGTATTAAGTGCCATGTACCTGTTGGCTATGGTTGTGTCGGGGACGCTCTTGGTTTTGTTGAACAACCCAGGGATTATGGCGTCTGGCGGCCCAACCGACCCCGTCGACCCACCGTCAACAATTAACGCCGTTCTTTGGTCGTTTATCGTCGTTGGCACGTTCCTGTTCGTAATGGGGGGCCTTTACATGTTCGCCCGCCGCCGCAATCGTACGCAAATATAGCTTTATACAACACAAAAAAGCACCTACGGGTGCTTTTCTTTTGACCAACCTTATTGAATCGACTATAATTGATTACAATATATATACAGGAGATAAAAATGAAAAAATTTCTAAAGGCCGCCGCCCTTGTGTGCGTGATGTTAATTTCCGTGACCTTTATGGTCGGATGCGGGGCCCAGGGCGAGCGGGGCGAATCCGCATTTGAAATCGCGGTACGTAACGGTTTCATGGGAACAGAACAGGAATGGCTGGCATCCCTGCAGGGTAACGGCGGCCAAGACGGCCAGGGCACGGACGAATTCATGCAAATGATTCGCGAATTGTACGAGGCATCCGATTGGCCTGGTGACTTCCTCTCGTTCTTGGCATATCATTTCCAAGGCCCAACAGGGCCCCAAGGGGGCGGTCAAGACCTGACCGAACATGCCCAGCGTGCCATTCGGTCATCCGTAGGCATAATAGCCAGTTTCAGTGTAGCAGGCGGGAACAGTGCCCAAAGTGGCAGTGGCGTTATATACCAACTGAACCATGCCGCGGGTGACGCATACATAATCACGAACTATCACGTCATCGGCCAATTCGTCGGCAATAACTATGTCCGTTCGACAAATATCGGCGTTTTCCTCTTTGGCATGCAACACACCGAGATGCGTATTCCCGCAACCCTCCTTGGCGGTTCCGCATTGCACGATATCGCAATCCTGCGTGTGCGTAATTCGGCGACCCTGCGCAATGCGCCTGTGTTGGCCGCAACCTTGGCCCCTAATGTGGTGCCCGTGCTTGGCTCGTCCGTTATGGCGGTTGGAAACCCATTGAATTTTGGTATCAGTGTCACAGACGGGGTAGTCAGCACCCAATCCGAACTAATCGAAATGCCGGGCATAGACGACCCGCGCGTGCGCCGTTCATACCGCGTGTTCCGAACAACGGCGGCAATCAACCCGGGTAACAGTGGCGGTGGGGTCTTTACCTCAACGGGCGACCTCCTTGGCATTGTCCAGGCACGTATGTTCAGTGACGGTGACCTGCCTATCGACAACATCGGTTACGTCATTCCATTGGATATCACCCTGCGTATTACGCACCAAATCCTGGACCGCGTAAATAACAGGGGGGAGTTCAACGGAACCCCGCTCTCCATGCGCCGCCCAATTTTGGGAATACAACAAGAATCAACCAACCCACGTTTTGGCATTGATACGGACGGCAACCTGTATATCCGCGAAACAATCCGCATCCGCGCGTTTGAAAGCCCGAACTTTAACATTAACCAGGTACTTATGATAGGGGACACCTTTACATCGGTAACATACGTCGTCCGCGGCCAGAGTGTCACGCGCGAGGTCTACCGCCTCCACCATCTGCCTGATGCCCTCATCGATGTTTATCAGCCAACAACCGTCACGTTCGGCATAATTCGCAACGGAAACCCAATGTCTGTAAATGTCACCGTACATCCGTGAAATCAATATTCTGTATAAACCTATCACACATACCACAATATGTTGTGGTATGTCACGCCAACATGTTGTGTCATATGTATACACATGAAGAACGTTTTGATTGTTTTTGGCGGGCGCAGTGTCGAGCACGACATTTCAATCCTGACCGCCCTGCACGCGTATAAACATACGCCAGAGGGATGGTGTGTGCGTTTGGTGTATTTGACCCGCGATAATGTATTCGTCACGGGGCGGCGGTTGGCCGACTTGGATTTTTACATAAATGGCGTACGAGGTGCGCGGGAAGTGCATTTTTCCCATGGCGCAATGTTTCGCCGTGGGAAAAAGATTTGCGATGTCGATGCGGTTTTGAATTGCTGTCACGGTGGCGTGGGCGAGGGTGGCGAACTGGCGGCCTTTTTCCGTGTCCACGATATCCCGACGACGGGGCCAAACATGGTGTCGGCGGCAAATCTAATGTGTAAAACGACCACGCGGCGGGTTTTGACGGCGGCGAACGGCTTCCCCCAGCCCCAATTTCATTCCTTTTCCGTCGCCGACTATGAAAAATCACCCGATTCGGTCGTATCGGCCATTGAATCGGTGTTGCCGTACCCCGTAATTGTCAAGCCAAACGCATTGGGCAGCAGTATCGGCATATCCACCGCCACAAATCGTGACGAATTGGTTCGCGCCGTCGACTTGGCGGCCACCTTGGATGGGCGGATAATCGCAGAGGAGTTGATTGCCGACCCCATCGAAATCAACTGTGCGGCGTATCGCGACGGGACGGGGGTCCATCTGTCAAAATGTATGGTCATCGAAAAGGACGCGGTGTATGATTTTGAACAAAAATACCTGGCAGGCGGGACGGCCACCCACAAAAAAGGCGGTGCACCGACCGAGGCACCAGAAATGTCCGCAATTTTCGACGAAATCCGACGGCAATTGCGGGATGCGTATGAGCTGTTCGATGTTTCGGGTGTTGTGCGGGCGGATTTCTTGGTCAAAATGGGGGATGATGGCCCAACGGTGTATTTGAATGAAGTCAACACGGTTCCGGGGTTCCTGTCGTACCACTTGTGGCTTGCGGCGGGGGTGTCGTACACATCCCTTATCGAGAGGGTGGTCACCCAAGCCATCACAGAGTCACGGGCCACAAAAACAACATCATTCACCAGTGGGGTATTGGCAAAAAACCGTTCCTTGGTCGATTGATTGTATTGATGTGTGTGACGTACTACCGTATATGGTGGTGTGTGTGGGAAATTCGACGAAAGTTTTTCCGTTAATATAGGGATTATTCTTTACAAACCGCCGTCTTTGGTCTATAGTTTATGTCATATGGCAAAAAACACATCAATGACCGTGTTGCACTCTACATCTCCGTCAATGTTCGTCCACAACCCGTGGCTCGATTCTTCCATATGCGGAAACGGCAGGGTGGGCGCGGCAATAACGGGCGCATATTGTAATGAAAGACTGCTTATCAATCATTCCGACCTGAAACACGGCGGATATACGGGCGTGTTGCAAGACGTCAGCGACAAATTGGTAACCCAGCGCAAGGTTTTCGCCGATGGCAAGGTCATCGACGCCGAAAAGACCTTGGCGGGCGAATTTGCAAAGAAAAACTACAAACCTTCACCCGAACTGCCCCTGCCCGTGGCAACCATGACCATGGATTTTTTCCAAGAAGGGCAAATCGCCGACTATTCCCGCATGACCGACATGGAATCGGCAGAGGTCAGTGTAATGTTCAAAGCCAGCGGCACCACATTTGAACGCCGCATGTTCGTTGACCGTAAAACCGACGTGATTGCGTTCACGGCAACGCACGCGGGCCCGCAAAAGCTCCGTATGCGCCTGGGCATCAATTCGGACGGTAAAACGGGCGAGACCATCAAATGCGAGGGCGGTTACCTGATGTTCGCGGCGAAAAACACCGCAACGTCCGATTATGGTATCGTCGCGCGTGTAATTGTCGGCGGGGGAGAGGCCGCGATGGATGCAACTGGCATGACAATTAACAACGCTGACACGGTCACCATATTTACAAAGGCTTTTATCTCTGGCGGGCGCGAAGCCCAGTTCAAAGAACTGCGAAAACAACTGGGCGAAATCAAGCACAGTTATGATAAATTGGCGTCCGCAAACGAATCCGTACACAAAAAATTATTTGCCGAGGCCCAGTTTGAATTAACGACCGAAAAGGGCGAAGAAACAAATACCGCCGCGCTTGTCGCTCTGGCGGCCGATAACGAGCTCTCTCCAGGGCTTGCTGTTCGCCTGTGGAATTTTGCCAAATACATCGCAATATGCTCTGGCGGCCCTCTGGTGACGTCTGGCGGCCTGTGGGTGGGCGCGGGGTCGGACACGAACGCCGTATTCAACCTGAACAACGGGGCACAATTGACATATGGCTCGACAATGCTCTCGGTCAATCCCGACTCACTTTTGCGCGCCATCGACTATTTCGACGGCTATGCCCAAGACCTGAAAAAAAATGCCGCCCGCGTGTTCGGCGCAAAGGGATATTTTGTTCCAAACATCACGTCCCCTGGCTCGGCCCTCTTTGGCGCGGTCGATGCAAAAACCCTGCACTTTATCGCGTCACCCGCCTTGGCTGCAAACCTGTTCTATAATTACTTCTTGGCCACCGCCGACCAAAAGATTTTGAAACAAAAAATCTTCCCCTTTATGACCGAGGTCTTTAATTTCTACTCCGACTTCCTGAAACTCGACTCCGCCGGCCTCTATACAACTATTCCCAGCTACAGTCCCGACAGCACCCCTGGTAATATAATAGGCGGCAAACCCCTGCAAAACTTTGCATTCGCAACAAATTCTACAATTGACTTCTTGGCCATCGGCGCGTTGTTGGATAACCTTATCCACGCGGCCGAAATCCTGGGGCAACGGGGCAGCATCCCAACATGGACGGACATGAAGCGCAAAATCCCCGTCGTTTCGGTAAATGAAAAGGCTAATTTACGCGAGTACAGCAACAGTGCCTTTATCGACGGCGCGAACAACTGTGGCGCACTGCATACTTATGGCCTGTACCCGCTGAAAAACTTCTCGTTCAACGATTTCGAGGTCGCCTATAAACCCGCCATCGCAACACCCGCGGGCGCAACAATTTCCGTCCGCACGGCATCGGCAAACGCGGTACGCGCAAGGATGAGCGGCTGTGGCCACGTCCAAACCGCACGCACTCTGGCCATTTATGCGGCGCAACTGGCAAACGCGGGCGATGAACTCTCTACCCGTGACGCGATTATTCGATTGCTTAACTGTTTCGCGCCATCGGGGCTGGGCCTTTCAAACGACTGGCGGGGCAGTGGCTTTACAAAAAACACCCCACCTTCAATCGACATCGGCACAAACCTGGGGTTCGCCAACGCAATCACCGAATGTTTGGTTCAATCGGACAAACGCAACCTGCGCATCCTGCCTGTCATGTTACCGGGCTTTGACGAGGGCGCTATCTCTGGCATAACAACCGATTTTATGGCTAAAATCAATATGGATTGGTCGTTGCGCCGCGGAAAACTGACCATCAAAATCATTCCAAAAACAACATGCACAATCGACATTTTCTTCCCCGATGACTTCCGCAAACCACGAGGCAAAGAAATCAAACTGGAAAGGGACAACAGCCTCCGCAACGTCAAACTAACCGCGAACAAGGCATGGAGTATCGAATTCTAGGAATTTTCATATATTAGTAAGGCATGAAAATCGTATTCACCGGCGGGGGAACCGCGGGCCACGTCACGCCGAATTTGGCATTGATGCCGTACTTTGATGAACCACATTATATCGGTGGCGACGGGATTGAAAAAACCCTGATAACCAAAAATTACCACCAAATAACAACGGCCAAACTCCGCCGTTCGCTCTCGCCCAAAAACCTTGCAACACCGTTTAGGGTCATGCGGGGCACGCGAGAGGCCAAAAAACTCCTCCGCGAAATCAAACCCGACATTGTATTTTCAAAGGGCGGGTTTGTCGCATATCCCGTCGTCGCGGCGGCGGGAAAACTGGGCATCCCCGTAATCATTCATGAAAGCGACATGTCAATGGGCCTGGCAAACCGCATGTCGGTAAAACACGCCGACACAATCCTGACCACATTTGAACAAACCGCCGACGAATTGCGAAAAAAATACCCCAACAAAAAAATCATTCACACGGGCGCACCGATAAGGCCAGAGGTCTTTCGCGGCGACCCCACAACAATCCCGCACCGCGGCCCGCGGAACCTCCTGGTAATGGGGGGCAGCCAAGGTGCCACCGCAATAAACACCGCCCTCGTCACCGCCTTGCCGAACCTGGACGGCTATCAAATCCTGCACATAACTGGCCGTGGCAAATCAACCACCATAACCGACGACAAATACACCCAAATGGAATACATGAACAACATCCCCGACGCCCTGGCATGGGCCGACATCGTCGTCGCCCGCGCGGGTTCCAACACTGTCTGCGAACTCCTCGCCCTCGGCAAATCCGCCGTCCTAATCCCTTATCACGCGGGGCGGGGCGACCAAATCCAAAACGCCGAATTCGCCCGCACCCACGGCGCAGCAATCCTGCTACAACCCGACTTAACCCCCGAAACCCTAATCACCGCAATCAAATCCGCGCCCACAATAACCCCCGTCAAATCCCTCAACGGCCGCGCCCGCATCGTCGAAATAATCACAAACTATTCAACAAGGTAAGCCAAATGGCTACATCGACTGCCTCCTCGCGAATAGTTTATCTCCACCCAAAAAATCCTTTTTCCCTTACCAGGCCAAAGGTGCGGATGAATAATTTGCATCGCAAATTTTCATCACGGTTTTTGGCCGTGGGGGTATTAACAAAGGGGAACCCCCCTTTGTTCGTTTTTTTGCGCTACTTTTTTTGCGGAAAAAAAAGTAGCTATAAAATAATTACAAATTTTTGTCAGTAACCCCCTTGCACAAAAAAAACCACATGTTAGTTTATAGCAAGCCACCCCCATGACTATAGTTACTATCTCGTGGCGGTTCGACAAAACTTCTATTAAATGGACGGAATTTTTGTTACACCAACACGCACGATACGGCTAATCTAGAGGGGTACAGCACACAAGGAGGCATTACGAATGGAACACATGGCACACACAATCACAAACGAGGGCGAACAAATGAACAACAACAAAGTCTTGCTACAAGGGGTGATTGTCGACGACCCAAGGTACAGCCACGAAATGTTCGGCGAAGGCTTCTACGAAATGACAATGAGCGTCCAACGCCTGTCAAACGTCGTTGACCTTATCCCTATCACATTGTCCGAACGCCTTATCGCTGACCAAAAAATTATCCGAGGCAAGGAACTAATCGTCCGCGGCCAATTCCGCAGCTATAACAAACTGGTCGGCAACCGCAGCAAACTCATGCTGACCGTCTTCGTGCGAGAGGTTCTGGACGAACTCCCGGTCGAAAACCCAAACGTCATCGAATTAATGGGCTATGTATGCAAAGCCCCAATATACCGCACAACCCCATTCAATCGCGAAATCACCGATATCCTGGTCGCGGTCAATCGGGCATACAACAAATCCGATTACATCCCCGCAATCGCATGGGGCCGAAACGCCAGATTTGCCGAGGGTCTTCGTGTAGGCGACCGCGTATTCCTATCCGGCCGTATCCAATCACGTGAATACCAAAAACGCCTGGACGACGGCACCGTCGAAACCCGCGTTGCATACGAAATTTCGGTCAACCGAATAGGGGACACCGAAATCGAATCCGTCCTGGGTGACACCCTCTCGGAAACATTCCTGTCCGACAACGACAACGTCATTGACGAGATTCTGGGAGGCTAGAAAACCCCCCCCCCAACAAAAAACACAAAAATCAATAACCCCCCCCAAGCTTCGCTTTCGGGCCAAACGAAAATCCTGCGGATTTTGCCCGAACTATTCGGTTAACCCTGCGGGTGCATTGGACTGGCTAAACTCTAATCGCTTTTTCCGAAAGTACTTCACATAAAACACCGCGACACTAATAATGATAAAAATCTCTATCCCAATCGCAATGATGTTTTGGTTCCGCACATGATTGACCATAACCATCGAACACCACGTAACCCGCGAAATCCGTATCCAATGAACCCCACGCTTCCAACTGCCGAAATCGACAAACATACTGGCGGCCACCAACGGAATGTCAAACCACCACCAATTCCCAATCAACGCAACAATAACCGCCACAACCACCGACCCCGCCATAAACGCACACACAACAAAAATCGATAACGCGCGGTTCTTTGGCGCATACCGTTCGACCAACAAAAACGACCCGTCACGAAAAAACCCTATCGAATAAATCCCAACCAACAACCAATCACCCAACAACGCCGACCCAACCGCCATCATCGCATTAAACGCCATGACAAAAACCAACGTCCACTTCTTTTTCTTAATCTGGTACGCGCAAATAATGGATATCAACGCAAAAAATGTAAACACCTGGCTAACAATCCAACCCGTCGTAATTACCTCTGGAATCATAACAATAGCATACACCCTTTCCGCCCATCTACGCACCAAAAATCTGAACCTTTTGACACCCCAAATTTTGATGTGGTAGAGTACGGTAAAGGGGTGCAAATGAAAAAGAAAATAATTATCGGTGTGGTTGTTGGTTTAATTTTAGCTTTGCTAGTTGGAGGCGTGATACTCGCAGGGTGTTTATGGCCGCGGGAGGAAGAGGGCGAATGGCCAGTAGAAGTTTCCGTGACATTGTGATAAAGTTAAAACAAAGGGGTGCATATGAAAAAACAAATAATAACATGGATTATTGTGGGGATTTTGATTTTGGCCATATTTTGGGGAACGATGGCCATCATAGATTATAGACACCGTAATAGGGGTTATGACGAATTTGACCCGATAGATACTGTAGGGTCTGCCACAAATGTAATGTCTCTTACGACAAGGGTGAATACAGATATAAAATTAGTTGAACCAGAGGCAAGACGACGCAGATGGACAATGGCGGATAATTTCAGTGAACATGTCATTTCCGTTGTGTTGACACACCAAGCGACAATGCAATTTCGTGAAATTACGGCATATGATTTCCCAGAATTGGGGCATGTTTACGTTGAAGAATTAACCGCACCGACAACGGCATTGGCATTTCACCAGACGATGGGGATAAGGAGTTTTTCGGATGAGGGAAGGTCGCTTGAAATCAACCTAAAAACTTTCAGAAGAATTTTGACAATACAGTTAGGCGAGCCAGGTAAAGCAAACATTTTGCACGCGATTAGATTATTGGAACAAAGAACGGATGTTTATTCCGCCGAACCAGACACATATATAGAATATGATGCGGTTCCATTTATTCCCAATGACCCACGTTTCCATGAACAATGGGCGTTGCAAAGCATAGGAGTCCACCATGCATGGAGATTGGCAAATGGCGCGGGGGTAACGGTAGGTGTAATTGATAGCGGAATTCAAGCAAATCATGAAGATTTAATAACCAAAGTTGACCGCAGTTTGAGTATGGGCACGTATTACAGGAGCAGAATTTGGCCATTTCCTGAACAGATAATATCAATCGACCCATTTGTTGACGAGCGCAGAAATGACGCAGGGCATATCGTTGGTCATGGCACACAGGTAGCAGGGGTAATTGGAGCAAGTGTTGGTAATAACATAGGGATAGCGGGTGTTGGAAGGCATGCAAGCATTGCCTCATTGAGAGTAGCGATGCGTGGAAACCCAAGAAGGACAGCAGCAGTGCGTGCAATTATACACGCAACTAGTCGTGGAATTCCGATTTTGAATTACAGTGCAGGAGGCGACAACCGTTATAGCGATATTGAAACGGCTATACGTGATTTCCCTGGGTTATTTGTTGCAACCGCAGGTAACAATGCACAAAACAATCGCCGATTCCCAGGTGCGTTAAATCTTCCAAATGTGATTGGTGTTGGGGCCCTTGATAGCAATGGCCAAAGGTCAATATGGCGAAATAGTGCGGGAGTATACGCAGGAAGTTCAGGCTTTGGAACGAACATAGAAATATTTGCACCAGGGTCGAACATTTTGACTACTTCCCCGACGGGATATGTTTCCGTCAACGGCACATCCGTTGCCGCCCCACATGTTGCGGGTGTTGCGGCATTGATGCTATCTCTCATCCCAAATTTAACGGGGCCACAGTTGCGGGTGTTGCTGATGGATACCGCCGACACAATAACAATCACCGACCCACACGGCAACCCTATGCAGGTTCGCAGTTTGAACGCCGAAAATGCGGTCCGTCATGTGATGGGGTTGCCATTGGCAATTCGTACGGCGGAACAATTACAACGAAACCTTACACGTATTCCAAGCGCACGATATGAATTAATGAACAACATCGACCTCGCGGGCCGCGAATGGCAACCAATCCCAAATTTCACGGGCACCCTGGACGGCAACGGCCACACAATCAACAACATGCGAATTACAAACATGCATGTAACTGGTGAAACAAACATAGGACTGTTCGGTGTCAACAGGGGAACCATCCGCGGTATTTATGTCGCCAACGCCTATATCGGCATGGGTCGGGTTCCACATGTCTTGAACGTTGGAATAATAGCCGGCCAAAACTTTGGAACCCTCTCGGCGGCACATGCATCTGGAACGGTACGTATAAACAGTCCACACAGCCGCGTCGGTGGCATTGCTGGCTGGAATCACGGTTTGATTCAGTATTCTTGGTTGCATAATAATTCTCGCATGTACGGCGAATGGTATTTGGGAGGTACGGTTGGTGTCAATGACGTCACAGGCACCGTTCGGGCTTTATCCGTCCACCGCGCAACCTTGAACCACACATTGTCCTATATGAGAAGGCCAGCAGGTGGAATAGTAGCCCTAAACAGAGGCAGGCTGGATGATTTAACGATATTGTACCTAACATTACAAAATGCGGGGGTAACCCCTGGCATGGACGGTGTTTCACCGCCAATGGGTATGATTGTCGGTGAATCCGCCAGTGGAAGTATAAGTCGTCTATCAGTAAACCCAGCGGCCAATTTGGTGCCTGGGCAACTGTCGTCGGCCCAGCGTGTCTATTTCGGAACACAGAGCAGCCCCAATGTGTTGCGATGGGGCGGACGTATTATCGGCACAACGGTACACCCCTAACCCCACAAACAACCGATTGACCCACATCACTAAATAGGATATAATTGTAAACATGGTATTTAACTGGGAAAAACAGGGCACAAAACGGTTCGTCACGAGCATGTCAATATTACTGGCACTGACCGCCGTGTTCCTCCTGCGATGGGCAACAATCTATGTATTCGATGCATTCGTACTATTCTTGGCATGGTTCGCCTGCTACGAGGTATTCCGTGCAAAAAAACTCGGCGACCGTGGCGTGCGCGACTACTACATGTATCCGTACATCGCAATATCCTATATGGCGTTCCTGATGGGCGTATTGGTCGACACACCATTCCCGTTCTGGTTGCACGCGGTAATGCAGGTCATAATCATCGCTGTCCTGGCCCTCTACGTCTATATCATGAGCACCACTGACAAAGATCTGCAAAAACACTGCAAGCTCTATAAACTGGACATGAAGCGAGAGGTTCGTACCGTCGTTCTCGAATACCTCAAACTCATCCTCTGGCCGGCACTCCTCATAATGACCCTCATCCCTCTGAACCACCTCGGCGGATTTATCGTTCACATAGGGGACAGCGGGGCGGCGGCAATCCCACAACTCGGCCTCTTTGCCTTGCTCATGGTATTCGCCATCACAATATTCACCGATACATTCGCACACGTTGTCGGTGCCTTGATGCGGGGCAAAAAACTGGCCCCAAACATCAGCCCCAACAAACACATAACTGGCTTTGTCGGCGGCATCTTCGGCGGTATCGTCGGGGCGTTGCTGGTCGGCCTAGTCATGAGCACCAACTCCCAAATCCAACTATTCATGGAAGGCCGTATTGGTTACGCCGTGGCCGCAAACTGGTTCATTATCGCGGTCGGTGCGGTCGGTGCAATCCTTGCACAACTGGGCGACCTGTACGCCTCGTTCGTAAAACGCCGTGCAGGGATAAAGGACTATGGCAAATGGATGCCTGGCCACGGCGGCCTGATGGACAGAATAGACGGCCTTATGATTGTTTCAACGTTTATGCTGGCTGTCATGTTGGTTGTAACATTCCTGCTTTAATCGTGCTATGCTAAACGCATGAGCGAGAACATCCTTGAACTAACAACGAACCTGTCGTTTTACCACTCGACGGCATATCGTTTCATGCGTTTCCGCGACTGTACATATAACGAAGACACGGACACATTGTCGGCCGTGTTTTTATATGAATCCGACCTACACGACCGTGTAGAGGCTCTGCGGCCCAAATTAGAAGAAGCCTTCATCGCCGAGGTGGAACAAGAAATCGGCAAAGGCACAACATTCATCTTTGAATACGAACGCAGCTACATCGACGAAATCCTCCTCCAACTGCAACTAAAATCATTCCTATCAACCTCGTTCGCCGTACTCGGCGGCCTAAATGACGAAGACGTCTTGGTCACCGTAACCGACGACGGATACTCGGCATCCATATCAATCCCATCACAATGCATTGACTATGTCAAAAGCCACAAACTCTGGATTGAATGGAAACAAATCTTACGCGCCCACCACTTCGCAACGTTTACATTCCATTTCCATGAAAAGGCCGTCGACGATACACCCGTCGACCTGTCACAATTTGATGTCGTTGACATGCCAACGGGACCGCGCGTGGACAAAACCATGCCCGTCGGAAACATTGAATATTATCTCGGCGTCCCAATAAAGGAACGCCCAATCCGCATCCAATATCTTCGGGTAACGGCCGAGGACCAGGTCATCGCGGGAAAAATCAAATTCCTGAAACAACGCGAATTCACAAAAAAGACCGAGGACGGCGACGAAACCAAAACATTCTGGACATTCGTCCTGGACGACGGCAAAGACCGAACCCAATGCGTGTTCTTCCCAAATCAAAACTCGTTCAAAAAATTTGAAAAGCTAACCGAAGACACCGCGGTCGCCCTAATCGGAACGAACACCGAACGCAACGGCAGCATCTCCTTCCGCGTTCGCGGCGTTTCATTGGCAATGCTAAAGTAGCGTTGCATCACCAACCTTGTAACCCTTTTCACCAATTTGCGAAATCAATAACTCTAACATAGGTGCCATCCCCGAATTCGCAATATGGAACAGGTACACACACCCTGGATGCACCCGCCGCGTCAACTTGTCCGCGTTCTTTTGCGCGTCTATCGGTTCTTTGCCCCAATCAACACACGCGCCGCTCCACATCACCGTTTTTAATCCCAATGCATGCGTCTCTCGTAACACCGTTTCACTTATCCGACCCTTTGGCGGCCTAAAATATGTAATCGGCGCGGCATCAACAAACTTTTCCTTGTACATGACATCAAAATCTAAAATGTCCTTTCGCATCGCCTCCACCGACAGTGTGGGCAAATCCCGATGTTTGTCCGTGTGATTTCCAATAACATGCCCCTCGTCCAACATACGGCGAACATGCGCCTCCTCGGTCAAATAATGTCCACACAGGAAAAATATCGCACGTATGTCATTCTTCTTTAACACATCCAAAACATCATTCGTATACCCGGCCTCATACCCCAGGTCAAATGTAAAATAAACCTCTTTCTTGGTCGTGTCACCGACAAACAACCCATTATACTCGCGCAACAACTCAACTGTCCCGGGCGGGGGAACGGGGGTTACCTCATGCTCGTTCATCTTTAACCCCCAATTAATCGCGGGGGACATCATAACCATCGCCATACATAACAATCTTTTCATGGTATTATATTGCAATGAATTCACTTGAATTATCACACGACTTTTTATCTGCGGTCATCAAACACGGCGACACCGTCGTCGACGGAACAATGGGCAACGGCCACGACACACTTTTCCTCGCCCAATTAACGAACAACGTCTTCGCCTTTGACGTCCAACAATCGGCTCTTGACACAACCCGCGCCCGCTTAAATGGGCTGCCCGCAACCCTCATCCACGACGGCCACGAAAACATCGACAAATACGTAACCGCCCCCATACGCGCCGCAATTTTCAACCTCGGCTATCTTCCTGGCTCGGACAAAACGGTAATAACAAAATCGGACACAACAATCACCGCTTTGGAAAAGACCCTCAACATGCTCGCCATCGGCGGACGTATCTCAATCATGGTCTACCGCGGCCACGACGGGGGAATATGCGAATCTAATTCAGTAACAGACTTCGTATCCAGCCTAGGCACCAACTTCAACACAAAAATATCCGACCCACGCGGCGGAACATCCCCATTTCTGATTATGATTGAACGAACTGTCTAATCGGGCAACTCAATCTTACGCTGACCTGGAACAATCGAACGATTAACAAATCGCGGCTTGCGTTCCACCGCCCGCCCCCAAATCGCCTCGTACAACAACCGCGCCCGCTCGTCAATCTCTATCAACGCACGATAATACGCCGACAACTTCGGCTTGATTTTATTACCGCGCACAACCATAGGCGTTCGCGAGTTCAAACACAACGCACTAAACAAATTATCCGCCTGGGTACTAATCGCCAACAAATTGGTATATGGCACCCACTCATTCTTGTACAAAAACGCGATATGCCGCTTTGTCACCCCCAAGGCACTATGTAACGCCAACCGCGCAATCCGACTAACGGCAAACCTCTTTGTCGGTGCCTCTTCCTTTAATTGCTTGTATGTGGTGGGGTGCAGGTTCCTAATCAACCCCACAATCTCCTCATTGCTGTTGTAAACTTCCTCATCCAACCGCGTCATTATGGAAAACAACACCGCCGACCCAAAAGCATCAAAATTCTCACGGGTTAAATAAGACAGGGCAGACGGCCGCCGCAACACCAACCCGGGCTCGTCACCACCCCCCGCAACACCATGCGTAGCCAACATAACCTCACGAATCTGACTCGCACTCGGTGCCTGTATGCGTTGCACACCCATAGGAACGACCCCGCCACCAATACGGGTCAACTCTTTCAAATACTCAATCCCCAGGATATTATTACTGCTCGTCATCGTGGCCTCGATAACCTCGGACGGAATTTTCGGCAACATTCGCTTAATAACCTCTGTCCGCGCCTTGTCAAAACTAATCCCTTTTTTAAGGTGTCCATCCATATACTTTGTAAACTCTTTTTCACGCTTGACCTGTGCGGTCGCAATCGCCCTAATTACACTAATGTCCTTGCTCTCGGTACCAAAGACCAAATAATTCACATGCGGAAAACTAACGGCTATTTTCACCGCCGCCTTTGCAAAAACCTCGGCATTACCGGTGGCAAAGGCCGCGGGGATTTCCACCACCGCATCGGCCCCCGCACGAATGGCGGTTTCGGCTCGTGAATGTATCTCCAAAATGGCTGGCACGGCCCTCTGGGTAAAATTCCCACTCTGTATAATTAAAACATGCGTACACTCGGTCAACTCCCGCGCCCGCTTGATAATGTATTCATGCCCCCGATGCAATGGGTTAAACTCCGCAATAATCGCCGCGACTTTCACCTTGTTCATAAGGCCAGTGTATCACACCAACCCTATTCTCCAACTATTTCGGCTAACGACTTTATCGTATGCGAAATCCTTTCAATAAAGATTTTGATAAATTCCTGCATCGCCGCGACTTCTTTCTGTAACTTCTCAATCAATTCCTTAACATTTTCTTCCATAATGTTTGTCTCCCCTCAACAGGACAACAAGTCCTGTTTTATGCAACTTAACATCATCAGACCTACCTTGTCAATAAGATAATATGGAAACATTTGCAAAAAGATTAAAAGAGTTACGAGAAGAAAAGGGAAACACAAAAGCGAGCATGGCAAGGCTGTTAGGTGTAACAGAGCGAGCTTATAGAAGATATGAAGATTGCGAAGCTCAACCAAATATGCAGGCCATTGTAAAACTAGCAAAGTTTTTCGGTGTCAGTACAGATTATCTCCTTGGGATAGTGGACGTTTAACCGCTTTTTGCTATATAATCATGTTATGAAAATCTTGGTACTAAACTGCGGCAGCAGCACTCTCAAACACCAACTAATCGACATGCAAACCGAACGGGTCATCGCCTCGGGCGTATTTGAATCAATCGGGGGCGAAAACTCCCACTATTGGTACGGATACCGCGGCCCCGAACAACGCACGGACGTCGCAATCCAAACACACAAAGAAGCCGTTAAAATCCTGCTCGAACTATTGGGGGACCAGGTTAAATCAATCCGCGCAATCGGCCACCGCGTCGTCCACGGCGGCGAAAAATATAGGGCCAGCATCATCGCAACACCCGAGGTTCTCGCGGGCGTGGACTCTGTCTCGCACTTTGCACCATTACATAACCCCAAAAACCTCATGGGCGTCCACGCATGTATGTCCGTATTCGGCCCCGACATCCCAAACGTGTTGGTGTTCGACACCGCATTCCACGGCACAATTCCCAACTATGCCCACCTGTACGCAATCCCGCAATGCGAATATAACGACCACGGCGTCCGCAAATACGGCTTCCACGGAACATCATACGCTTATGTGTCACGGGTGGCCGCCCAAATGTACGGCAAAAACCCCCGCGACCTCAAAATGGTCATCGCCCATCTGGGAAACGGGGCCAGCATGTGCGCAATAAACGGGGGCAAGAGCCTCGACACATCCATGGGCATGACTCCGCTAGAGGGCCTTATAATGGGCACCCGATGCGGCGACATCGACCCAGGCGCGGTCGCCCACCTCGCACGGGCAAAGGAACTCTCCGCCGATGCGATGATGGCGTACCTGAACAACAGCTGCGGACTCGCGGGCCTCTCTGGAATGGGTACCTCCGACATGCGAACAATCACGGCAAATCGTGAAACGGACGCGGGTGCGAAATTGGCTTTCGACGCATACGTCCACCGCGCGGTTCGATACATGGGCGGGTACATCGCGGCTCTGGGCGGCGTAGATGCAATCGTCTTCACGGGCGGCGTTGGCTGTAACAACATCGCGGTTCGCCGCGCGATTATGGAAAAACTACAATTCTTGGGCGCGGACATAAATTGGGGTATCGGTGACAAACTCAACGGCACGGGGGATGGCCGCAACGGCACCGCCGAAATCTCCGCACCAAATGCACGCATCCGCACATTCGTCATCACAACGAACGAAGAACTGGAAATAGCAACCGAGGCCAAGAAGTTACTTGACAACCCCAACACATAACAACTATAATGGTTGGGTAATTAATTCCAAGAGGGAGATTGAAAGAACATGGCAGTTCCAAAGACCAAAGTTTCCAAATCACGCCGCGACATGCGTAACGCGGCTAACTTCCGTGCATCGGCAACCACATTGACCGAATGCCCACAATGTCACAAACCTGTGCGCCCGCACTGCGTATGTAAAGAATGCGGCTACTACAAAGGCACCAAACGTATCGAGGTCGCATCTGACAAAGCATCGGCAGAATAATTAACCCAAGAACGTTAAAACATCATTAACAAATCTTAACGGCTGGTCAATGTATGCAAAATGACCGGCCTTTTTGTATACTTTCAACCGACTGCCCAAAACCAACCTGTTCCATATCCGGCCATGCCGAACTGGTGTGGCTGTATCATGCTCTCCAAATATCAACAACACCTCATGCATAATCAATTTAATATCTGGCCGCAAATCCCTATTAACGATATGGTTAAATGTCTGCTTACCATGGGGACAAAGACCCCGATACTCAACACTCCCAGGCTTCCGAAACAACTTGTTAAACCTAACCCGCATCCACCGCCTAACCGATTTCTTGCGAACCCCCGCCGCCCCCGTCAACACTAACTTGCCATATCGACTCGGATTACGTTGAACCAACAACGCCGTAATCCGCGCCCCAAAACTGTGCGCCACTATATGACACCGCTTGACACCGTGCGCGTCCAAATACCTCTCAATAAACTTGGCATAACCTTCTAATGTCATGGCACCATCTGGCCAATCCATAGGCATGGCGGGAACTAAACACCGAAAAGAACTAAAAAAGGGCAGTATCGGCGCAAAAGAATTCCCATCACCACCCCAACCATGCAGGAACAGTATAACATTCATAAACCACTATATGACACCAATGTCTTGGCTTGCGAATATCAACATGATAATGATACAATGGTGGTAATATGAATCTCTTTCCAATAACCGTATCTTTGGATACCCTCATCATGATGATTGTCGTGACCATACTAAACGCGGGCGCACTATCACTTATCTCATTCAAACTGGTACATATGTTACAAGGCGGTGGCTACCGAACAAACCCCTACATCGACGCCGCCTACGATAAACGCATCCGCTATTTCAATCGACTGTTTTCGTTGGGTCTCCTTGCAATCGGCGCAATGATAATCGTCAACACGATATTCTACCAATTCACCGACATCCCCGCATTATCGTATCTGGGTTTTCTGTTCTATGCGTACCTCGTCACCATGTTCTTAATAAAGCTCTTCCGTGAACGCATAAAAATCCCCCTGCGCTTCACGCCCCGCGTCATCCGCCTGTACATAACGATATTCATCCTCTGCGCGCTATTCACATTCTACTTCATAATGCTCGGACTGGCCCTACCATGGTACGGCCACATCGGCTTCTCCCTCATCGCAATCATCCCAATACTGCTACCATCAATCGTCCTGCTGGCAAACTACATCATGTGGCCAATCGAGGCCTCTATCCGCCAACACTACATCCGCCGCGCAAAACGAAAACTCAACTCGGCCGAATATCGTGATGTCATACGCGTGGGAATCACGGGCAGCTACGGAAAAACATCCTGCAAAAACATATTGGTCAAAATGTTGGCACAAAAATACAACGTCGCCGCGTCCCCATCATCCTACAACACCCCAATGGGCTTCGCCCTCACTATCAACAACGTGCTGCAACCTGGCCACGAAATCCTCGTCTTTGAAATGGGCCTGCGCTATCGCCGTGACATAAAACAACTATGCAAACTCTTCCAACCCCAACATGGAATACTAACGGCGGTCGGCTCCCAACACATTGAAACCATGGGGTCGCTCGAGGCAATCAAGGCCGAAAAATCCGAACTCGTCCGCGCCCTGCCTGAAAAGGGTATTGCAATACTAAACGGCGACAGTACCAGGTGCGCCGAGGTCTTTTCTGAAACAACCCTAAAAAACAAATACCTAACCACTCTTGAAACCCACGCCGCGAACATCGCGGTAACCTCGGACGGCGCAACATTCGACCTTATAATCGATGGCGAAACGGTATCGGTAAAAACCCAACTACTTGGGGAACACTCCATCCAAAACATCGCAATGTGTGCGGAAATGGCTTACCGTCTGGGCATAACACGCGAACAAATCGCAACGGCGATATCCGAACTGGAACCAATCCCGCACCGCCTGCAACTAATAAAATCATCAAACGGCGTAACAATTCTGGACGACAGCTACAATGCCTCCGAACACGGCACCCGCGCGGCCCTCGCTGTCTTGGAACTATTCGACGGCAAACGTGTCGTTCAAACACCGGGAATAATTGAACAAGGCACCAACGCGGACGAGGTCAACTTCAAACTCGGCTATCATATAGCCAAGGTAGCGGATGCCTGCATAATAATGAACCGCACCAACCGCGAGGCCCTCCGTGACGGCCTCCGCGCCGGGGGAATGGACCCCGCCAAAATCGAAACCGCCGACAATATCGACATGGCCAAAACCCTCTACCCAAAAATCCTCGCCCCTGGCGACACCCTCCTAATCGCCAACGACCTACCCGACAACTTCTCTTAATGCGAAAAGGCCGACCGAAAGTTAATTTCCCCAGAAAGGGAAGCCTTCAAATTTCTCCTAGACACTATTTACAAATTTGTCTATACTATCCACAAAAGGAAAACCCAATATGAAATACACTGCCAAAATGCTGGGGGAATTAACCCCCGCGCAATCGGCGTTGTTTCGGGAAATGGGCCACAGCGAGAAGTTCGGAAAACTCCTACTAAACAGGGGAATAGACAACAGGGAAAAAATAAACGACTTCTTTAACGTGGCGCCGACGCGCCTGCATGACCCGTTTTTACTTCGGGGCATGCGCGAAGCAACCGACCGAATAACAACCGCCATCACAAAACGTGAGAGAATCTTAATCATCGGCGACTATGACTGCGATGGAATTGTGGCAACCGCCATAATGTATAAATACCTAATTTCCCGCCGCGCCTCCGTCCGCTACTTCCTGCCTAACCGCGATGCCGACGGCTACGGCCTAACAATCGATCTCATCGACCGCCTCAACACGCGCTTCAAACCCGCACTTATAATAACCGTGGACTGCGGTATATCCTGTCCCGACGAAATCGCCCACGCAAAATCATTGGGCATCGACTGTATCGTCACCGACCACCACGCAATCCCCGACATAACCCCCGACTGTATCTGCGTCAACCCAAAATTCACCGACCAAGAATACCCGTTCAACGAACTCTGCGGTGCGGGTGTCGCACTAAAACTTGTCCAAGGCCTAGCGGGTGGAGGCAAACGCGGCATTGACGAGGCCCTTAAATACGTCGACATCTGCACCCTCGCAACCGTGGCCGACATCGTCGCCCTCCGCGACGAAAACCGCGCCATCGTGACATTGGGTCTTGAAAGACTGAACCGCGGCTCCAACCCCGCCGTGGCCGCCCTCGCCAAATCATGTAACGTCTACGGGCCCCTGCGCGCCTCCGACATCTCATTCAAACTGGGGCCAAAAATCAACGCCTCGGGTCGCATGGGCAACGCCAAACGGGGCATCGACCTCCTCCTGGAAAAAGACGAAATCAAAATCGCCGAAATTATAAAGAGCCTCGGCGAAATGAACGTCGAGCGCCAAAAACTATGCACCGACATCCACGAGGAAGCCGAACAAATAATAGAACAGAACAACCTCGCCAAAAACAACATCATAATCGTGGCTCGGGCGGAATGGGAGGGCGGTGTCCTCGGCATCGTCGCGGCCCGCCTAACCGATAAATACTCAAAACCTGCGATTGTCCTCTCCAAGGCCGAAAACATCTGGAAAGGCAGTGCCAGGAGTGTCAACGGCATAAACATCGTCCGCCTGTTCACAAAATTCTCCGACTACCTCTCGTCATTCGGCGGCCACTCTCTCGCGGGCGGCCTATCCGTTCCCGTGGACAAATTCGATGAATTCGTCGAACGCGTAACAAAATACATGAACACATGGACACGCGATGACGACGATGCCGCGGTAATGTACGACTTCGACCTCGACCCCGCCGATATAACCCTCGACTTCGTGCGCGAAATCGAAAAGCTGGAACCAACGGGCTGCGAAAACCCGCCACCAATGTTCCTAACAAATATAACCACGACCTCGGTTATGGCCCTCTCAAACTTCCCATCACACATCCGCATCCGCGCGGGCAACATGAACCTCATGTTCTTTGACGGCGCGGCCTTGACTGAAATGCTCACCTCCGACATGCCTAAAAAACTGGTCTTTGAATTCCAAAAACAAGACCAAACGCAAAAGGGCAAAGACACCCAAACGATAAAGGCAATGGTAAAGGGCTTTGTCCCCGTACCCGTAACTGACCGCGATTACGCAATGACTTTGATTGCGGCTCTGCGGGGCGACGCGTCATATCGGGACGAAAAATTGGATAAAATAATAAACGAATTAGTGGTTGACAGAGAAACATTTGTGGAATATTATAAACTAATCAGGCAGTGGCATGGCAAACGCGTGGTCGGTATATATGACCTCTACAAACGCGCTTGCGAGAACAACTCGGGTATCAACCCGTTTCAATTCGTGTTCTGTGCGGTCGTGTTCGCGCAACTGGGTATCCTACGACTGGATAACGGTTACGTGAAAATGGACGAGCGTAAACGAACCGAACTGGAAAAATCCTCGGCCTACCTGTCCGTAACCGGTGACTAAACTCTAAAAGGGAGAAAAATAAATAAATGGAAGAAAAGAAGCCAGAACAAAAGCAGGAACAAAAACAACAACGACCTGCAAATCAAAACAACGGCCAAAACGGCCAACCCCGAAACCGTGAACTGGGGCAACGCACCGCGGGCGCGAAAAACCTCCGCATCGTGTTCCTCGGCGGGGTGGGGGAAATCGGTAAAAACATGACCGCCCTCGAATACGGCGACGACATCATCGTCATCGACGCGGGTATGGGTTTCCCAACAATCGACATGCCGGGCATCGACCTGGTTGTCCAAGACATAACCTACCTCGTCAAAAACAAACACCGTGTCCGTGGATACGTAATCACCCACGCGCACGAAGACCACATCGGCGCGGTACCATACGTACTGAACGAGGTTCCTGCTCCAATATTCGGCTCCCGAATGTCCCTCGCCATGATTGACAACAAACTCCGCGAACACCCGGGGATAAAGGTAAAGGCAACGTCCGTCCGCCCACGCTCGGTTGTGCAAATCGGCAAATTCGGCGTGGAATTCGTACACGTAAACCACAGCCTCTCTGGCTGCTTCGCAATCTCCGTCACAACCCCCGTCGGCGTCGTATTCCACACGGGCGACTTCAAAATTGACTTCACCCCCGTCGACGGAAACGTAATCGACCTGGCCCGCATCGCGGAAATCGGCAAGCGGGGCGTGGCGCTCCTCCTCGCCGAATCAACTAATGTCGAGCGCAAAGGCTTCACCATGTCGGAAACGGTTGTCGGCAAACGCATTGGCGAAATCTTCGACCGCAACACGGATAAACGGATTTTCGTAGCAACCTTCAGCAGCAATATTCATAGGGTCCAACAACTCCTCGACCTGGCGGAAAAACACAAAAGAAAAGTAGCCTTCAGTGGCCGCAGCATGATAAACGTCAGCGACACTGCAATCAAAATCGGCGAAATGACGGCAAAAAAGGATTTGATAATCCCAATTGACCAGGTCGGTAACTACGCGGACAAGGAAATTCTAATAATCCTAACGGGTTCCCAAGGCGAACCATCCTCGGCCCTCGTCCGCATGTCAACGGGCGACTTCAACAAAATCCACCTCGGCACAAACGACACCGTCATCCTCTCATCCTCACCAATACCGGGTAACGAGAGCTCGGTGAACAAAGTCGTCAACAACCTCATCAAACGCGGGGTAGACGTGGTCTACCAATCATTGGCAGAGGTTCATGTATCTGGCCACGCATGTGAAGAAGAACTCAAAATCATCCACAGCCTCCTAAAACCACGCTTCTTCATCCCCGTCCACGGCGAATACAAACACCTCAAATCACACGTCGAACTGGCCCAACGCCTGGGAATGCCCGAACGCCACACCGCAATCGCGGAAATCGGCGACGTCTGGGAACTATCGGTAAACAGTCTCAAGCGCGTGGCCCAGGTTCCTGCGGGCGAACGACTAATAGACGGCAAGGGCAGTGGCACAATGGACTCCAACGTCCTCCGCGACCGAACAATCTTGGCCGAGGAAGGCATTTGTATCATCGGTATCGGCTTCGACCGCGAAACGGGCGTGGTCACATCTGGCCCCGAAATCACAACCCGCGGACTACTGTATATCGAGGAAATGGAACAAATCATCCCCGAACTTCGCCAAACAATCCTCGACGCCGCCGCGAAACACAACCTCTCGGGCGATGACGCAACGACAATCCGAAACACAATACGCCGCGACGTCCAAAACTTCTTCCAAAACGAACGCAAACGCCGCCCAATCGTCGTCACCATGCTCATCGGCAACTAAACACACACACAAAGGGGGCACACCACCCCCTTTTTTGGATAGTAATGCTCTCCAATATCTATATTGTGCGTTGGATAGCATATTATTGTGTCAAGAGGTACAAATGAACGAACTGGAACAATACACCGAAGACCTGCACCAATTATCGACATCAATGCACAGGGCAGAGCAAATCGTTAAAACCCTAGGCCTCTCTCTCAAATCATTAGACGTGGATTTCGACTCGGCATACTGCATGGTCGAATATCTCTGCGGCTATATTGATTGCATGCTTGATAAAAACATCCCAATAAATGTCAGCAACCCCCTTGACCCATAAAAATCCCATGCTACCCTAAACTACAAAGGAGGGTAGTGTGCTTCAAATCAAGATGGAATGCACAGGCCGACGAGGGAACAACAACTTTACGCCGCCGAGGACCAGAAAAAGTGGCCTGTCCAAAAAGCTCTTTTACTGTTGGCTAATGACGGCCCTTTTTCCTCCGCAGGCAAGGAAAGTTAGTTTTCCCTGCAAGGAGGCCCCCCAATTTGTGGACGGTTGCGCTCGTGTTTCCATCAAACCACGGACCACGTGTTATAAATGTGAACATAGTTCACGGATTAATGGAAACCCCCCCCAAGGCCGAACTATTAGGAAAAAATTATTAAGAGGTGTATAGTAGGACTATTATGAAAAGAAAACGTCTATTCGGTCTACGATTTACCGTATTCATCCTGGTTCTCGCTGTCTGCGCCACTGGCTTCATCTGGGCCAACGATGCGGAATACTTTGTAAACACAACAATATTCGGCAACACCCGCACAACAACTGACACCGACAACGTCATCAACTTTGACGGAGGCATGTCAATCCATTTCATAGACGTGGGCCAAGGCGACGCGGCCGTCATCCAATTCGCAAATGGACAAACAATGATGATTGACGCGGGCGACAACAGAAGAACCCAACCCAGAATTAACATCAGCAACTATCTCCAAACCCATATCTTCCCGGGCAACACCCCAAACATAATCGACTACTTCATCGCAACGCACAGCCACGCCGACCACATCGGTGCCGCAAACTACCTCTTCGATAACTACTACATTGGCCACATCGTCCGCCCCCTCTCATTCCACCCAAATGAAATCGCCGCAAACATCCCTGAAACATTCGGCCTAACCGCCCCATTCGTCGTCCACGATACCGTCACCCTTCGCACATTCGGCGAACGCTCACGCGCCCACATCTCCCACGACGGCACCCCCGCAACTGTATCCGTCCCATACGTCGGCAAAATAATCACAATCGGCGATGCCGTGGTCGAATTTTTCTCACCAACCACCCACCGATACACCGCGGCGGGAATAAATCAATTAAGCACAATTTTCACCGTAACATTCGCGGGCCGCACGGTAATGTTCACGGGGGACGCATACGTGGAAAACGAACTCCGTGTCCTCGACACCCTCCCAACAAACATCGACGTACTGGATGTCGGCCACCACGGCAGCACCACCTCAACATCCTACCAATTCCTCCGCCGCATTAATCCGACATATGCAATTATCCAAGTCGGTGCTGGCCCGTCAACGGGCAACACCTACGGCCACCCGCACAACGCGGTCATCAACCGCCTAAACGACCTCGACATAAACATCCTAATGACATCTGAACTGGGGGACATCCTGGTTCAAATCTCCCTCGCTGGCGACCTCGCCGTCGCTGGCATGGTATCAACCTCCGACGTATTCTGGGTCTACTACTGGATGATGGCGGCCGTCACCGCGGTCATATTCTTCATCATCCTGTTCACCGTGGACTTCCTGCCATCAAAAAACACCAACACACGCAACAACGGCCGTAACAACAATCGCAACAACCAACGTCGGAGGTAAAAATGCAAAATCTCCTCGACCTCTACCACCATTGGACACGCGACGGCCTGCGCCGCATAATCTTCTACGGCACAATCCTCGCCCTGGCCTGTGTCGCGGTATCGGCGGCCCTGGGCTGGATAATCCTCTTCGTCGTCGGCGCGGTCGCGGGAACCGTAGCAATGTGTGCCAGCATAATTGACCTCCGCGAAAAACGCGACGACTTCAAAAAAATGATAGAAGAAATGCGCATGGACTCGCTAAAGGCCGCGGTCCTGGAAGACGACATCGAAATCACACCAAAAACCCTGGAAAAATTCGACCCGTTCTCTGATAATGAAAAGGCATATATCAAACGCCGCAAACGCGCCTTCAAATTCGGAATCGTCCTGCGCGTGTTCATGGTTCTAATCATGGTGGTCTTGTTCTGGAATATGATAGTCAATTAAGGTTGACATGCATAACGTAACTGTCTAGACTATATACTAATAACAACAAAAGGAGGAAGGAATAATATGTCAACCAACAGGAGAGGCTGGGCACGCTTTATGGACTTCTTGGCTTACATCGCCATCATTTTCATCGGTATTGCTCTTCTAATTTCGGCAATCTTGAACGAAGGACAATTCACGCGCGCGCTTGAATTGCTTGCTAACATTCTTGCTTACATCGTTGTTGCGTTCTGTGCGTTCTTCTACGCATTCCGCAGCCGCCGTAACCAGGTCTGGTACATCGTCGCGTACTTCGTTGCGATTACACTCATCGTAATCTTCTTGATTCTCCCACTTTTCCAATAATCCGAAAACAAAATCACAAAGCGATGTGCAAACATCGCTTTTTTTGTGATAATATAGTTCTGTATGATTACCTTCGCCCTCGTCATCGCCCTGACTATCGCCCTGGATTTAATTACTAAGGCCGTTTTTACCGATGCCAACATGTCATTCATCCCTGGATTTCTTTCAATCATCTACGTCGAAAACCGCGGCGCGGCATGGTCTTTTTTATACGGTCATGTCGCATTACTCGCAACCGTATCTATCATCATGGTCGCGGGACTTTGCACTTGGTATTGGTGGATACGCCGCTCAACTATACGCGATGGAAAAAAACTACATTGGACTTTTAACATCGGTATCGCACTACTAATCGGCGGTGCTGTCGGAAATCTATACGACCGCATATTCCACGGCCACGTCCGCGACTTTCTATCATTCGACTTTGTCGACTTCCCAATATTCAATCTGGCCGATGTCTTCATAATCTCTGGCATCATCGGAATCCTACTCTGGGTGCTATTCTTTGACAAAAGGGGAAAGGAGGCACAAAATGCGGCTTGACCTATACCTCATGGAAAACTCCGAGACTGATATAACACGCTCACAAATTGCGCGGGGAATACGTGACGGCCGCGTTACCGTTAACGGGATAACGGTGACCAAGGCCGGTACCATCCTCCGCGACACCGACACCGTAAACTTTATCCCCGAACAAACACGCATCACCGACGAACCCGAAAACATCCCGCTCAACGTTGTATTCGCCGACAACCATTTGATGGTAATCAACAAACCGCGCGGTCTGGTCGTACATCCGGGCAATGGTGTATCTGGCGGCACATTACTAAACGCACTCCTGTTTCACCATCCCGAATTACGCAATGTCGCACGTTGCGGCATCGTCCACCGCCTGGACAAAAACACGGCGGGATTAATGGTGATTGCAAAAACACCTGCGGTCGCCCTAAAATTCGCACAAATGTTTGAAACACACGACGTGGCACGAACATACAACGGCATTGTCGAGGGCGCAATACAAACCACCCACGGAACAATCAACCGAAACATCGTTCGCCACCCAATTAACCGCACAATCTACACCGTAACCGACGGCCCGCACGGCCGCACGGCCGTCACACATTGGCGCGCACTCGACAACACCTTAACGCACAAAACAAACGGTCGCCGCTACACATTAATGGAATTCAAACTGGAAACTGGACGCACCCACCAAATCCGCGTGCATTGCAAATCCGCGGGCTGGCCCCTCGTTGGCGACCCCGAATACAACCCAAACGGGGCAATTAAATGCAACGGCCAAATGCTCGAGGCCACGTCTCTGGAATTCCTCCACCCAATCACGGGCAAATCAATGCGCCTCGAAATCGACCACACACCCGAATTCAAAAAGGTATTAGGGGTCTTGCGCTAGATATGATAGAATGGTATTCTGGGCTAAAATCAAAAAGGAGAACGAATGGAAAAAGAAATTAAACGTGGCAAGGGCGAGGTGAACTTTACTTTCACCGTATCGGCGGACGAATGGAAATCGGCTCTAGAGGCGGCGTACAAGGCCGAGGCCGCAAAATACCGTGTCGAGGGCTTCCGCAAAGGCAAGGCCCCACGTGGAGTTATCGAAAAACAATATGGGCCTGTGTTCTTTGAACCAGCACTCACCGACACATTTTATAACGCGTATCGCGAAATGGTAAAGGCCGAAAAAATCGACGTCGTCGGTCGGCCCGAGGTCGACTTTGACGAACTGGATGACGGCGGTATTGTTATACGCGCTCGGGTAGAGGTCGTTCCGCCATTTGAACTTGGTAAATACAAAGGCCACAATGTAAAGAAAACCAAAGCCACGGTCGCCGAAAAAGACGTCGAGGCCTACATGGAACGCATGCGCCAATCACGCGCACGCCAGGTCGAGGCCAAAGAAGGGGCCAAACTCGCAAAAGGCGACATCGCAATAATCGACTTTGTCGGCTCGGTTGACGGGACGGAATTCGCGGGGGGACGGGCTTCTGACTACGAACTTGAAATCGGCTCGGGCTCATTTATCGACACGTTCGAGGACCAACTTGTCGGCAAAAAACTTGGCGAAAACGTTCGCGTCAACGTCAAATTCCCCGACAACTACCACGCATCCGAACTGGCTGGCAAACCCGCACTTTTCGTGGTTGACATCAAAAAAATCATGCAACGGGAAATCCCAACTCTCGACGACCGCTTTGTACGGGAGATTTCTGAATTCGACACCGTCGAGGCATTCCGCAACGACGTCCGCGCACGTCTAACCTCGCAAGCAGAAATGCAAGCAAAAGCCAACGACGAACACGAGGTCGTCAAAACGGTAATCGAGGCGAGCAAATTCACCGCACCTGCTTCATTGGTTGAACGCCAAATCGACGCAATTATCCAAGACATGGAATTCCGCCTAATGCAACAGGGCGTAGGCATCGAAGGCTACCTGCAATACGTCAACAAATCAATGGACGACTTCCGCAATGAACAAAGAAAAAACGCAGACAGCATCGTCCGCACCCGCCTTGTCTTCGACAAAATCCAAGACGCCGAGGGTTTTGAAATTACCGAGGCAGAGATTAAGGCCGAGGCACAAAAAGTCGCCGATGCCGCGGGGCGCAAGGTCGCTGAAATCCTAAAATCACCCGACCGCGTGAACTACATCGAAAACGACCTGATGTATACCAAAATTGTTTCGTTCTTACTTGCAAATAATAAACTGGTTTAATTTGTTCAATTTGCCAACTGGTCTAAATTGACATTATCCGTCAAAGTGATATACTTTTTACTGTGTAGGATAGGGGCACACGTGCCTAGAATATAAAGAGGAGGATTTTCATATGTTGGTGCCAATGGTAATCGACCAAACAGGGAACGGAGAGCGCAGCTACGATATCTACAGCCGCCTGCTCGAAGACCGTGTAGTGTTCTTAAATGGCGAGGTAAACAGTCAAAGCGCAAACCTCGTAATCGCGCAATTAATATTTCTCGAGGCCAAAGACCCCACAAAAGATATCAGTTTGTATATAAACAGTCCCGGCGGATCCGTAACCGACGGTTTGGCGATTTTCGACACGATGAATTACATAAAATGTGATGTGTCGACAATTTGCGTGGGACTCGCCGCATCCATGGGCGCGTTCCTCTTGGCCGCGGGTGCAAAGGGTAAACGATACGCACTTCCAAACAGTGAAATCATGATTCACCAACCACTAGGCGGCGCACGGGGCCAGGCCACGGACATAGCTATCCAGGCCGAACACATCCTAAAACTGAAAAAGAAACTGACGGAAATAATAGCTGAAAACAGCGGCCAAGACTTTGAAAAGGTCGCCGCCGACTGCGAACGTGACTACTACATGTCCGCAAAAGAAGCCATGAAATACGGCCTCGTCGACAAAGTATTCACCAAACGCTAACCCAACGCGCTCGGTCGCCAACGCTGAACCTCGCGCAACCTACTTCAAAAAGGAGACCCATGACAACCCCAAGTTCATTCTGTTCATTCTGCGGGCGCAGTGGCGCCGAGGCAAAAAAACTAATAGGCAGTCCCTCTGGCAAATCCTATATATGCGAGGCCTGTGTTCTAACATGCGGCGAAATAATAAAGGAAGAGCGCAGACGCGGGGGCGAGGCTCCTGACCTCGAACTCCCAACACCCGCACAAATCGCGGCCCGTCTGGACGAGTACATTGTGGGCCAAGCCGACGCTAAAAAGGTTCTCGCCGTCGCCGTCTACAACCACTACAAACGCGTAAATTACAACAGCCAAGCCAAACGCGAGGCTGGCATCAAAATCAAAACCGGCTCCCGTGCCAAACAAACGGACGACGCCGAAATCGAACTGGAAAAATCCAACATCCTCATGATTGGCCCAACCGGTTCTGGTAAAACTCTCTTGGCACGAACCCTAGCTCGGGTTCTCGACGTGCCATTTGCCGTCGCCGACGCAACAACATTGACCGAGGCCGGTTACGTCGGTGAAGACGTCGAAAACATCCTCCTAAAACTTCTCCAAGCCGCCGACTACGATGTCAAACGCGCCGAACGCGGCATCATCTACATCGACGAAATCGATAAAATCGCCAAAAAAGGCGAGAACCGTTCAATCACAAGGGACGTCAGCGGCGAAGGCGTGCAACAGGCCCTCCTGAAAATCATCGAGGGAACCGTGGCCGCCGTCCCACCACAAGGCGGGCGCAAACACCCAAACCAAGAATACATCCAAATCGACACCTCCAACGTCCTCTTCATCGTGGGCGGGGCATTCGTCGGCCTTGAAAAAATCATCCAAACACGCATAGGGGGGGGCAGCATAGGTTTCGGGGCCCAGGTCAAAAAACCAATAACCGAGGGCAGCGAGATTTCAAACGTAAAAGAAGTCGGCCCAACCGACCTCGTCAAATTCGGTCTCATCCCCGAATTCGTCGGCCGTATCCCGATTATCGTGGGGCTCCAAGAACTGGACAAAAAGGCATTGATAAGCATCCTCACAAAACCAAAAAATGCCCTGGTAAAACAATACAAAAAAATGTTCGCCCTCGACAATATTGAATTATTATTTGACGAGGCCAGTATCGAGAGCGTCGCCGACAAAGCCATCGAACTCAAAACTGGTGCCCGCGCCCTGCGAACAATTATGGAAGACTGCATGCTCGACATCATGTACAACGTGCCGTCCGAAAAAAACCTATGCGCAATAACAATCACTTCCGACGTTATCTGCAAATGCGGCAACCCGCAATTCAAATACGCCGAATTAAAAAAGACAACAGCCGAAGACGGGGCAGAATCGACCCCAGAAAAAAAACAAAGGGCAAAAAAGGCTAGTGCATGAGATTGAAAGAGTGAGCATAATTGCGTTCAGACGAGGAAAACAAGGAGGAAATGAGGGAGCGTATTGCTAATACGTGACCGAAATTGACAACGAAGTTTGACGAAGTATCAACGCAATTTTGCCACTCGACTTTGACTTTGGGGGTTAAAGGGATTATAATAACAAATGAGACGCGGAAAACTACACATAGGCTTCCTGGATTCTATCAAAGACCCCGAGGCACTCCTGCGCCACCTGCACGACCTTCGGGGCGAACATGTCGACTACACCTTTATAAAGAGCCTCTATCACCCAAACGGTGAACTTGAATCTGGCGTGGGTATGGCGGGCCACATGGACTTCCGCGGCACCGACGCCTTTTTGATTGCCGACCCAAACCACCACCCCAGTGACGATACCTTCAACACATTCGGAAACAATAATATCAAATCAATTGCCGACAGGGTCGAGGAAATCCGCTCGGGCGCGGACTCCCTCCGCCCGTTCTACGATGCCCAAGGCATCCATAACCCTGGCCCCGTCCGAAAATCTCTTGTCAATATGTACGCGGCATACGGCCGCCAACACAACGATGGTAACGAACGCCCGGGAACATCCATGACTGGCCGCCGAATAATGAAAGACTTCGTCCGCGACGGCTTCTCAAACTTCATCACGGGCGACCTGCATAACGAATCCATCGCCCACGGCCTGCCAATGGAACTGCAAAACGTCATCCCCGCCGACACAATGATGCGGGCCTTTCTAATGGACGCCCCCGAAATGGGCTACGACCTAAACAAAACGGTAATCGTCTCCCCGGACGAGGGCGCGATTGCGCGCTCAAAAATCTACGCCGCCTCACTGGGCGTGGAAATGGCTGGCTACTGTGAAAAGAAACGTAACCACGATGTCGTCGTCAACGGCGCAAAGCGGGTCGAGGAAATGATATACCACTCAATGTCGGGCACAAACCTGCGCGGCAAAACGGTAATCGTCCCCGATGACCTCGCTGGAACAATGGGCACAATGGCCCTGGTGTTTGAAAAACTCCGCGAAATGGGCGCGTCCCATGTCGTCGGAATGGCCGCCCACGGCATCTGCAACGGCAACGGCAAATCTGGCCCCGACGGCACCGCAAACGCATCCACCGTCATGGACGACGCATACAAAAACAAACTCTTCGACAAACAATACTTCACAAACTGGACGTGCATCCCGTCCGCCGTCGCCAACCGCGACTACGTCAACATCGTCGACGCCACCCACCTCACCGCCCGCGCAATAAATTGCGTCCACACAGACGACAGCATGCTCCCATTCTACAAGGCCGAACACGCCGCGGTCCAACAACTAAAATCCGACACCATCCACCGCCGCTAAATATCCACAATCCCCAATAAATAATCTGTCGAAACGCCAAAGAACTTTGCAATCTTGATTAAATTCTCATGGGTGGGCTCGCCACCTTTCTCATATTTTTGATATGAACTCAATTTTATTCCTAGGGCACTTGCCATATAACGTTGCGAGAGCTTCTTCTCGTTACGAAGTTCTTTTATTCGTTCCGCAAATTTACTCACCATCTTATTGACAGCATAAAGCGGTCATATTATACTAATCGAACAGACAGCCATTAGGGGGTCAAAGGGGGATTATGAACAAACGGGACGAATTGCTATATCAACTTGCGGCGATGGAGGCGCAAATAGAATTAATACGGGCATCATTAAAAAATTGCGAATCAATTGCCCATTATCTCCGCATGGAAATTTATGACCTAAAATTGTCAGAAACCCCCTTG
>WRBO01000013.1 GCA_009784555.1 Bacillota bacterium
CATTTACAAGAGCGCGATTCGCAGTTACAAAGAGTTGCCTATTAAATACGCAGAGACGAGTGTTCTGTTCCGTAACGAGGCCAGCGGCGAGATGCACGGCCTGACCCGTGTTCGTCACTTTACATTGGCCGAGGGGCATATCATGGCGCGCCCAGACCAGGTAGAGCAGGTCATGGATGAGTGTTTAGATCTGTCCAGTATGTTGATGAAGAAGATTGGTGTGGCCGACAAGATTTGGTACCGATTGTCGAAATGGGACCCAAAGAACAAGAAGAAGTATTTGGGAACGGCCAAGGAGTGGGAGGAGAGTCAAGAGACCCTGCGCCGAATTTTGAAAAAACATAACCTGCCGTTTGTCGAGGCCGAGGGCGATGCCGCGTTTTATGGGCCAAAGATAGATTTACAGGCGCGTAACGTTTATGGCAAGGAAGACACGATAATGACATTGCAGTTGGATTTCAGTTTGGCCGAGCGTTACGACATGACGTATGTTGACGAACGGGGCGAGAAGCAACGCCCGACAATTATCCACCGTGCAAGTTTGGGATGTTACGAGAGAACCTTGGCGATGATTATTGAAAACACGGGCGGGGCATTCCCGATTTGGATTGCGCCCGTCCAGGCCGTTGTGATGGGTATATCAAACAAGATGGATGATTATGTGGAACGGGTTTGCGCCGAATTGCGTGCGGGCGGCGTGCGTGTGGAACGCGACATTCGTCCGGAAAAGGTCGGGTACAAAATCCGTGAACACACAAAGAAGAAGGTTCCGTTTTTGGTCGTAGTTGGCGAGAAAGAGGAGCAGGAAGGCGTAATAAGCGTCAGGACGCGCGAGGGTGAGGATAAGGGCACGATGTCCGTTGCGGAATTGATTGCCATAGTCAAAGCCGCCCAGTAATTGTTGCAACGAAAAACCGAGGGGATGCCCCCTCGGTTTTTTGGTGTGGTTGTTTGGGTTAAGACCTAGGAAATATCGCCAGATATTTCCGTGTGATTTTTTGGATTCATTAATGTCCAAAAAAGTCGGGACGCGTGTAACGCGCGCTGGGCGCGACTTTTTTACGCGGGAACCATGTCGCGCTCGTCGAGTTGGCGGTTGACGGTTTGCGTTTGTTGGGTGTCTTTTCCGTATGTGCCTTCGGCGGATTCGATTTCGCCTGTGGTCTTGAAATGCTCCATCCCTGATTTGATTTTGCCGATGATTGAACCGCCGACTTCCATGGCTTTGTTACCAAATTCGGCCAGGACGCTTGGCTTTTCCGTTGTAGGGTTGCGCAGGGCCATTTCTTCTTTTTTCAATGCGTCTGCCTTTGCGTGTAGTACGGCGTCGCCCGTTTCATTTGCCTTTTGGAATGTTGCGCGGTATTCGCGGTGGACGTCGTTTGCGGTGCGTTCGGGTGCGGGTGCCTCTTGTGCGACGGTTTGTTGTTGGGCGGTTTCGGTTTCTTTGATATCCATGTTGATGTTGATGCCGTCGGCGATTTTGTTGTAGACCTTGTCACCCAGGCCCTTGATTTTGTCAAGGAAGCCCGTTGTCGTTTCGACAGGTGCCTGTTCTGTTACGGGCTGTTTTTCCAACTTGTCGAGGGTAATTGGGTTTGTGCCTTTGTCCATAGCTTTTTGTGTTTTTTCAAAAACCGCCTGTTGGTTGGCCATTTGGTCGGCCATGGCCTGTTCATGAGGTGTTAGCTCTGGTTGTGGTTGGTCGATGTTGCCAATTTCAAAGTTCATTGGAATTGCGGATGTGACTTTGTCCAGAACTTTGTCACCCAGGTTTTTAATTTTGTCCAGGAAGCCAACCTTTTCCGGTTCGGCGGTTTCCGCGGCGACAATTTGGTCGGCCATGTCTTGGGTTGTTTGACCGGACAGCATCTCGGCGGCCTGGGCCTCTAGGGCCGCTTGGGCTTCTTGTTCTTCGATTTGTTTTACATAATCGGCCTTGGATGGGTCGCCGCGTGCAGTACGCTCGCCTTTCATGTCGCGGTCGATTTCATTTAGTTTCTTTACGTTTTGTGGAGTCAGGCTGACGTCCAAATCCGGGTCGCCCGCGTATTCGCGCATCATGTTGTTGTGGACTTCGGTTGCGGCGTTGGATGCATCTTTGTAATTGGCACTGGCGGCAACGAATGCTTTTTGCGCCTCTTTTATGGCGGCCTTGTCACCCGTTTGTTGCGCGGCCTCTAGTGCGCGGTATGCCGCGGTTTGTTCGCCCAAGGCCTTTTTGGAATTTACCAATGCCTGTGCCTCGGCCCATTGGAGGGCCTCCATTTGTTCGGAGAGGGCAGGGCCCTTGTACCGTGCGTCTTCGGCGGCGACTTCCGCATCAATGTAACTGTCGATTTGTGACTGGGCGGTTTGACCGTCCAGGATTGCTTTTGCCTCTTGTTCGGCCTTGGCCTGGGCAACGATTTTGTCGACTTCCGATTGTGGGTCAACGTGTTCGTTGTAGATTTCTTTGCCTTGGGCCTCTTTTTCGCGTGCGTCTACGCGTTGTTGGCGTTGTTCTTGTTGGTACTTTTCCTTTGCCTCGGCTTGTTTTTCCTCCATCGCTTGGGTGTGGCTGCGGTCGGTAAAGTATTTGTACATGTGGCGGCCCATTTCGGGGTCGTCTTGGCTGATTTCTTCGTATTCTTTCCACAGGGCGTCAAGGTCCATGTCTTTGTATTGTTCGTCCAGGCTCTTTTGGAAGTCCTGTTCAAATGCCGCGGCCTCTTGCTTTTCTGTTTCTTGTTTCTCGTATGCTTCTTTGCGTTTTTGGCTGTCGGCCTCTTTGTATTTGGCCTTTGCCGCTTTTGCCTTTTCGTCTGACTCGGCTTTTTTGGCGGTTTCTTGTTCGGATTTGACCTCGGCATCGCCGCGTTCCATCAGGTATTTGTAAAGATGACGCGCGGCCTCGGGGTCGGTTTTTTCATCCATGGCGTGATATTGGTCCCAGAGTTTGTCCAGGGGAACTTTGTCAAAGCTGTTTGCCAGGTTGTCCAGGGCGCGTTGGCTGTAGCCGTCGGTGGTTTTGTCCGCCGCGGTGTTTTGGTCCATGAATGTGCCGACCTGTTGATTGATGGTGCCAATTTGCTCGGCCGACAGACCATAGTTTTGCAACATTGCATACATGTGCTGGGCGTTCATTTGCGGGTTCATCATGTACGGGTTCATAAACGGCATCATTCCCGCCATGTATGGGTTCATCATTGGCATACCCATTCCCATCCCAGGCATCATCCCGGGCATACCCATACCCATGCCGGGCATCATTCCCGGCATCATACCCATATTTGGCATCATCATTGATGGGGCATATGTTGGGGTGAAACCCGCCGTGTTGTCTTTGCGGATTTGTTGGTGTTGGTTCATATCATAGAGGCCCTTGCCCATCTTTGCCATTTCGGCGGACAACTCGGCCGACAGGTCGTCAAACATTCCCTTGTCGCTGTGCTGTTTCGCGCGTTCGCCGACTTTGCGCTCTTTGTCGATTGTTTGTGTTGACTCTTTCGCCGTTTCTTTGGCCGTCTTTTCGTTTGCAACTTGGGGCCCGTTTTTCGACCTTTCTTTTTTCAATTGGGCTTTTAACTTTTTATTCTCGGCTTCCAGTTCCGCTATCTTGTCCTTGTCCGCCGTGTTTGATTGGGTTTGGGTTTGTGACTGTTCAACTGGTTTCTTTGTTTTTAACACGCCCTCGACACGGTCGGACAGTCGTTGTGCATCGGCGGTATACCGTGGGTCTTTTGCCA
Organism: Bacillota bacterium; assembly: GCA_009784555.1. Taxonomy (GTDB): domain Bacteria; phylum Bacillota; class Clostridia; order Christensenellales; family UBA1242; genus WRAD01. The sequence continues at coordinate 3,729 of WRBO01000013.1, forward strand.
ATACGTCTACCATCTTCCATAATTTGTTTTTGCACTTTTCGGGAATTTTACCGTTCAGTCCGTTCTTTTCAACAAAGTCCAACACCGTGCCCATGTCTTTGCGTTTCGCGGCCTCGGTGAACAGGGTATTGAATTGTTTATCGGTGATTTGATTTGCCTGTTCCTGGGAAATTTGTCCCAGCATAGCCTTGAACTCCTGTGGCCCTTTCATTTCGCGAATTTGTTTTCTTAATTCCTCGACGGTCATATCCATGGACGGCATCCCCCTTTGTAAAAAACCATTCTATATATTGTCAACTTTATCACAACATAATATAGATACAAAATGAATTAACCGATGGATTGCGATGTCATTCGTGGAATAAACATTTCCTTGACACGTATATAATATATAATGTAGAATTGTTTGTTATCGCGGGGTGGAGCAGCTCGGAAGCTCGTCGGGCTCATAACCCGAAGGTCGTAGGTTCAAATCCTGCCCCCGCTACCAAAAAGCCCTTGGGGCTTTTTTTCATTATTAAAATTCCCAAAAAAGCTGTCCTGTTTGCCAGTGCGAACATATTTGTACGGGGGTTGTTGACTCCCCGTCATTATGTTGTTTTTCCAAATCCAAACTATCTTTTGTTATGTTGTAAACAAACTCGTCTCGTTTTATTCCTAAAACTTTTCTATTTTTCTTTTCGGTTTTTGGCATCAAGCACCATAGTGTATCACAAAGGGTTTTGTCTTCATTGTCAGTAGAATTTTGGAAATCAAAGTAAACAGGAACTGAACTGTCAATCCATGTTCTTGGGAAAACTTTAGCAGGTGCTTTCGTGTTAAAAGACATCTTATCAAAAGACAAAGGTAATGTGGACACCATGGATTTCTTTTCCTTACAATAATACGCAATTGAGGGGGAGCGAAATGACTTTTTGTAGTGTTGGACAAATCTTGGATAATCTTTTTTAAGTCTAGTGCCATTAACAACCCAAATCATATTTCCATGGAATTCTTCTCGTGCACTACGCACTTTGCAGTCAATGGATGAATGTTGGAATTCAACAACCATCCCGCGCCCAGTTCTTATATCTGCAATACGTCGTTTCCCTGTATGTTGGTTACTAATAATAATTTCTTGCCATTCTTCAGGGAATTTATTTTTCCATTCACGATGCCATTTAGTTTCTGGGTCATGCCATTCATCGCACGATACGTTTGATGTGTGTGCCCAATGATGTACTTTGATATCGCCACACTTCGCAAAAACGTGTTCCCCACAAGCAGGACAAATACCAGAAACGCCCGCTGTTGCTTTTGTTTTCGTTTCATTTACAAGTGCATACTGCATAAATAAATTATACATCTGTTCTCTTATTAACACAAGTCTCAACCTTCAAACACACCTCATTTCAAAGGCTTTTCGGAGTCGTTTTTTGTTGTGGGTGCATATGTATTATTAAAATTTGGGATAGAAGTTGGCGTGGCTAGGGCTTGTCTTTTTTGGCGTGGTGATGGATACTTGAACCAACTATAATTTTTCATGGGAGGAAAGGTATGAGGAAGTTCTTTGGAAGAAAGTTGTTCGTGGCCGCAGTTGTTTTGTTGATGGCGGCGACACCAGCATTGTTTTTGACCGCTTGTGGTGGCAGCAACAATAATAACGATGAAGATGAAACACCGCCAGCCCCAACGGTTACGTTGAATCCGACATCCGTGTCGATTAACGATACGACACCCACCGCGACCATAGCGGTTGGCGGAACGGCGACGGGGGCGGTCACGTTGAACACGTCGCAATTACCATCGGCGGTTGATGCGACCGTCGACGGCACAACAATTACCGTGACGGGAACGCGCCCATCAACAAATGTTGCGGCGGTAACTGGCTCGCCCGTTATTGTTGTAACGCGTGAGGGTGTTAGCCAGAATTTGACGGTTAACATTAACCTGACGACGACGTATACCCCCGACACGGGTGGGACACCGCCGCCCCCTGTTCCCGAGATTTCCATTACAACCCAACCAACGGGCGCAACATTGACATACGGATTTGTGGCGGGAGAGTTAACCGTTGTTGCCACCGTTACTTTGGGTGCAACATTGACATACCAATGGTTGCAACGTGACGGAGAGAATTGGGTCAATGTTGGTACGAACAATCCATCTTTCGCAATTCCGACCGCCCTTGGCGTAGGCAGGCACGAGTTCCGTGTTCGTGTAAGTACGTCGAACGGGGAGGTCAATGTATTGTCGTCCATTGTCGAGGTTGTTGTTAACGCACCGGAAACAGAGCCCGGGCAACCGACACGTACAGTTACAATTAACATAACGGGAACAGGCGCAGAGGGCGTAACCCACAGCGCACCGGAAACAATATTACAGACGGCAACGGAATTGGAGTTCATATTGGGTGATGTTGCGGGTGACGCAACAATTAACCTGCCACAGGGTGCAACAAGGGCAGGGATGGTGGTCACAGTTGTGATTACCCCTGGTTCGTCCGCGATTGTTGTTAACATTGAAATTGTTGCGTTTGACCCTGGGCCACCACCCCTTGCGCTTTCGGACTTTGTTACTGTGGTCGAGACATTCTTGGACGATGGTATTGGAAATTTCAGAATAGTGGTAACCGAGGCGTTGTTCGGAATGGGCGGAGAGCCATTGGGCGAGATTGAAATTAATATCTTTGAGGTATTGAATAATGTCATTCGTCAAGACCAGTTCATAACCGAAGACACATACCCGTTTGCTGTGCTGGAACATCAATTTGGTTACCTGGTTACCGAGGATGGTTTGGACGGCCCTACAACACGCGTGTTCTTTTTGGTCGAGGACGAATGGTTCTATTGGTGGACGGACAATGATGTGATTTTTTATACCCAGGTTCTTCTTGGACTGGCCGACCTGGTAGAGTTGTGCACGGAAACATCAACCGCGTACCAGACGGTTTATATGTTTGATGAAGAGTCTTTCTTTGGCGAGGAATTTATTTCTATTGTTGTTACCGCCTTGGGATTGACGGTTATTATTGATTTTGGTGCGGATGGACAAACGACATTTGAATTTACAATTGGTGGCGTTGTCATTGAAACCGACATTGATGAAATCATTCGTGAGGCAACTTTTATCGGTGGCGGTGGCGAACCTGGGCCACAAATGTTCAGCATAACTGTTGACGATGATATTGTTGGCGGACAGGTGTACACAGATTTCTCAAGCGCGCATGAGGGTCAAAGAGTCGAAATGTGGTTTACGTTTGATGGCAGATACACTTTTGTGCACTTTACCGTTAACGGTGACCCTACAACCGACAATTGGTTTTATATGCCTGCTATGGACGTTACCGTCTCTGCGGTTTTTGCGCCGCACCCAACATTTAATATCACTATTGCGCCTATGGTTGGTGGAACGGTTACCGCATCGCACACGTCTGCCCAAGAATGGGAATGGATTGAATTAACGGTCGTGGCGGATACGGGTTTCCGTTTGGCCGCGGGAAGTTTGCATGTAAACGGCGAGTACATTGGCATGTGGTTCAGCATGCCCGACCAAGATGTTACAATCACCGCAACGTTTGAACCATTGCCCGTTGACACGTTTAACATTTTTATCAACATCACCGGAGATGGTTTCATCCATGGGCCAATGCAATATGCGGCGGTTGGTGATTGGGTAGATGTATGGATAAGTGCGGGGTCGGGTTACCGTTTCGTCGAAGGTTCCCTGATGAAAAACGGCGAACCATGGAATTCGGGGTTTTATATGCCCGCGTACCATGTGACATTGACCGCGGTGTTCGAGCCAATGCCAACCATCACCATAGAAACGGAAAACGGTTGGATAGACACAATGCAACATGCCGAGGCAGGCGAGACCGTTCATTTTCTTATCAACCCATTCCAAGGGTTTATCTTTGTCGAGGGTTCGATTGCAATAAACGGCGTGCCGTTACCGGTTGGCCAATTGTACTTTGTAATGCCGAACATGAATGTCATCATAACGGCAACATTTGAACCAATTCCCACAGGGACATTCAGCATCATGGTATCCCAAGGATGGCAAGGCCACATAACGGCCAGCCATGCATACGCGGCACCAGGCACGACAATCACGGTAACGGTAGAGGCTTTTGGCGTTTGGGTTTTGTCCCAGATTTTTGTTGGCGGCGAGCCGATTGTTGGCACGACATTCATAATGCCAAACGGGCCAATAGAGATTTGGGCGACATTTGAAGCCCCACCAAGGACCGAGCGCGATATATTCATTGCTTCGCTTGAAAATGGAGACATTTCGCCAAACATCTGGGAAGCAAACCCAGGCACCACCGTTATACTTACCATTCACGCATCATTTGGCTTTCGCCTGGTGCCTGGTTCCATTCGTGTGAATGGAAATCCTATTGTGGGTTTGTCATTCATAATGCCGAATGAAGACGTCACAATAACGGCCCAGTTTGAACCATTGCCGCCACAAGTCCATGTTTCATTCGTAACAGGGACGGAACAGGTCATTGAATTCATTACGGTGTTTTACCAAGAATCGTACGGCGCATTGCCAAGTGCGGTTCGTGATGGGTTTTTCTTTGTCGGTTGGTTCACGGCCCCAGACGGTGGGACACAAGTCATGGCAGGGACAACGGTCACAAACATGATGGAACACAACCTCTATGCACGGTGGGAAGCCCAGCGTCCAATTGTAGAGGTAACAGATGTAAGACAGAATGGAGTTTTCGGTGAAGTAACGACAACACAAATTACAATAGAGTTTTGTTCCGACCCGATTGGTTTGGAACTGGGGCATTTTACCATATGGGGTGCCACAGGTGTTGAATTAACGGGTGATGGCAATATCCGCATTTTGCACATCACCGACGTTACATTGTTCAACAACCAAATCATCCGTATTTTTATTGCCAGTCCTCCTGGCTCGTCTTTGTTGGGCGGTATGATTGACCTTGCACTTTATGTTGAATTGGATGATGCCATCATCGCATCCCGAGAATTAATTGTTGCCTTGGAAATGTCGCCCGATTTGGCGGATGTTTTGCCTGACTCGTTGCTTGGTATTGATGGTCACACTATGCCTTTGGCGGCGGGTGGTATTATGCCTTTGAACTCGGGGTGGGGCCAGCGTGATAATCTCGTTAACCACATGCGCAATTTTGCAGACGGGTTTGCAAGTCACTATGAACATTTCCAACGTGGTGCCGAGAGCAACCGAACCTTCTTTGAACGTGCATTATACAGTGATAACTTTGTCGAAATGAATGCGTGGTTTGTGTATTCCGATATGTTCTGGCGCGTGAACATTTATGACGACATGACAACTATCGAGGCAACCAGTCTGGGTGGTGCAATTGACTTCCAAGTTATGTTGGTAATTTACAACGAATATACTTTCCAACTTCTCATGCTTGAAAACGCACGCCGTTCAATCATCAACCGCGACCGTTATTCTTTCTTTACCGTTGGTGGCGGTGGGATTATCGTTAATAACGAAGGCACAGACAACGAGTGGCATTTCAACGACCTGCAAGGGTTCGAGTTCAACGAGCTGGAGGATGGCACACGTCAAATCATCCACATGAACCAACGTAATTATCACTATGTCGGTTCCCTGGGCCAGGACTCTCCATGGCTTGGAAGTTATTCATTAGGGTTCTTTGAATGTGATGGCGTGACATCACAACTCTACAGCCGCGGCTTGAGTTCGTTCATCAACGCGAACGATTCCCCATTTGCCCAAGACACAGAAACATCAACATTAAGTGTCTTGCGCGGTGACGAATTCAACCACCTTCGGTACTGGTCACGCTATCGTGCGGATTTGGGCTTTGCCGAAACATGGGAAGCAAACGGATTGACCGTTTGGAACATGGACAACATCAACAACATGTTTGAATTCGATGCGGGCTTTGACATGGTTGACCATTTCCAAGAGTTGCAACAGGGACGCGGTGCATCGTTCACCGTTGACGGAATGATGTTCGATGAACCAATTACAAAGTCGATTGAGTTCAACACAAACCTTGTCGAATTCGTGGCACAAATCGTCGAGGAAGAAGTAGGGTTCGCGGCGGGGCGTCAATGGCGACGTAATATCGACACGGTCACATCAAACATACGTACCGAAAATGCAAACTTTACAATGACCGTTGATTCGGGCACGTTGTGTCACAACCAACGTTTATGGACGTCTACCGTTCGTATCGATGGAAACCGCGCACACGTCCACAGCGTAGGGGTAGTCACCAGCGAAAATACCTGGCCACAAGACGATGTTATCGAAGAGCGATATTACGAGCTGGTTGATGGGCAGTTGTACAGTTTTGAATATAACGAAGAAACAGGGACCTTCATAGGCCGACCAACCAACATGCTGGTCCACCATGCGTATCCACCGACATTGGCAAGGCACGTTACATGGGATAACACAGCGGTACCAGGTTTCAGTCTGGGACATGTCCTGGGTTCAATCAGGAACGGTTTCGTAGCGGTAGAGTATCTGGGTGCGGGTGATTTCCGCCTCGCATTAAGTGACTTTGACCCCAATGGTGCGGATTCGTATTTTACAATTACGGATGGTTACCTGACGCATTTTGATGGCCCGTTGGCACAGATGACAATCGAATACGGAAACACCACAATTGATTTTGGCAACCACATATTTGCAACGCGTTTGGACACACCGACAATTGTTTCCGCCGATAATGGCTTGCTGGTATGGGAGGATGTCGAAGATGCCGCCAGGTACAGTGTCCAAGGCCACGTCGTGTGGGACACAGGGCACACCAGCGAAATCAACTTCGGTTGGGAGGGTAGTTCTATCGAAGACACCCAATTCGATTTGATGAATTTCTGGAGCCACGGTTTCCCATTTAGTGTCAATGTCCTGCGGATTAATATTGCCGTTGTCGCACACCCTGGCTATTGGTCCCCACATCTTATGCAAAGCCTGTCTACCGAATATCTCTTCCTGACCCTGTATCGTGAAGACGCTGACTTTGATAACTGGGTCACCGAAAATATGCAATCGTATTTATTTTGGAACGAAAGTGCTAACTTTCGCGCGACACGTGTCGAAACATACGGCGGTGTTGAAACAACAACAATATTCCAAACAATCGATAACGTTGGTGTAGATTTCGATGTTGACGGGGATGGTACAAAAACAACAACACAAATTCGATATGTTTTGCCGGGTGGTGTTGCGGTTTATTCGTTGCAACCTGATGACCAGGGTCGCTGGGTCCAGGAACGTACTGGTTTCAACCTCTCGCCGGCCTCTGCATGGGGTTCGGAAAACCACATCCAAAACCTTAATTGGCACGTTAACGACCAAGGGTATGTATTCCCAACACGTGATGGCGTGGTAGAGGTTACGAATCTTAACTATGGGCGCGAACGCGTGCGCATCACGGTAGAGAACAGCAGGATTGTCGAATTCGCACTCTATTTCGACGATGGCCGCAATGTTGTCATAACCATTGAATACGGTGTTGTCGAATATCTTTACATTCCGTCATTGCCGGTCGAGGTAACATTGGAATCTGGAACAGGAGAATCTGTGCCGTCATTGAACACATACTTTGGTGTGCCATACGGCGACCTGCCAACCCTTGCACGTGACGGACACATATTCATGGGATGGTACACACGCTCTATCGGTGGCGTTCGTGTCGATGCAACCGACACGATTGCAATTATGACCGACCACACACTATATGCCCGTTGGCAAGTGGTGATAGAGGTCACCGTTCGTTTCAACACGGGAACGGATGAGTTCTTTGATGCACGTACCTTGCGCATGGGGGACACGTATGGCGACCTGCCTGTGCCTGCTGACCGTCATGGGTGGATTTTCCACGGATGGTATCTGAACCACATCGGCGGGTTTATCGCCGCCGCAGGTATGGAGGTCGCGTTTGATTTTAACCATACGCTTTATGCACGTTGGACGCGCGTTGCGATTGACATCACATTGGTGAATGGAGAAGAATCGGATGTAATAACACGCGGCTTTGGCACCATGGTTGGCGAGTTACCAATGCCAACGCGCGAGGGATATATTTTCCGCGGTTGGTTTACCGCGGAAACAGGGGGAGTTCTTGTTGCCCCTGATACAATCGTCGAGGACTTTGGCGGATATACATTCTTTGCCCGTTGGGAAGAAATGCCAAGCATGGATGCCATGATTGAATTTGTACGCAATGCTGTTGAAAACCTCTCAATTGGCTTGGCACATGAATTCGTTTCACCCGAACAATTCGCATCATTCCGTGACCTTAACTTCTGGGGCATTGACCAAAGCATCCGTTCGCAACTCTTTTGGTTCGTTGGCGAAGTCGTTTCGCTCTCGTGGTTTGTCGACAGTTGGAGGTTCGAGGTACTGCGTGCGGTTACAAGTGATTACCTTGTGCTGGTTGGCGAACCGTTCGAGTTCGGCGGCCGCACATGGATTGTAACAATAGACGGGACAGTCGTTTCTGTTGCTGCTTTCACGGATGACGGGTTCGAGATGCGCTTGACGATACAGGACGACCAAACATTTGTATTTGCAATGATTGATGGTGCGCGTTATACATACGCGTCTGGTTGTGCGGATACATTCGTGTTCTATCAATCTTTCCCATCAATGGGCAACAGAATCGAATTTATGTTTGTGTTCGCATGGGGCGAAGATGTAATAGAGTTCAGTTACCACCACCACATGATTATGGCGGGCGGGTCAATGCAGACATCGATTACGCACTTTGAAATCACTAACTATCAAATTCTTTGGTTCGACACAATGTACGGCGAATCGTACCTGCCTGAACAATCTCCATATGCATATTACTCTATCAACACAAGCCTAACAGTTGTCCAGGGTTTCATGAACGGTGTCGTTACATCACGCTTCTTTGAACACGACGGAATGACAAGTGAATGGTCAAACATGTTCCTGCACTTTTATCCTGGGTTCGATGTCGCCGCACGCCACGACCTGTTTGTCACACACTTCGAGACCTTTGTCCTCGACGGCATCGACATGCCAATCGGAATGGATTGGGGCTTCAGCCCAGCCATGCACACCCACATCACAAACCTTGTCGTAAGGTAGTGTTCTATGATGGCAATGTCTGAATATTACAGTCAGTGTGGTATGTAATTCGTACGACTTGACATGCTTGTTCCCTTTGTGTCATCCTTTTGTGGGAGAATTAAATATAATGACAAAAGTAAAAACGCATAGGTTTACAAAGGACGCAAACGGTGTTTTCCGTAACCCAAACGCCACCCAAACAGGAATTGCACAAATCATGTGTGCAGGCGATTTAATGGGAGAACCAGGGGTTCAGAGGGCGGCATTTTTGGACGGTAAGTTTGATTTTACAAAAAGTTTCCATTACGTAAAAGAAATATTTAATAAAGCTGACATAGTCCTTGGGAATCTAGAGACAACTGTAAGCACCGATTTCCCATATGCGATGGACCAGCATGTGGTTCAGGAGCCTAATTATACGCGGTATTTGTGCAATTCACCTGTCGAGTTTTTGGATGCAATAAAGTACGCGGGGTTTGATGTGCTGTGTACCGCCAACAACCATAACCTAGACTACGGCATTGATGGTCTAAAGGATACTTTGGCTAATGTGACAAAGCATGGGTTTGCTAATACAGGGATTTTCAAGTCAAAGCAAAAGAGGCATCTTTTGGTTGATGTGAATGGAATAAAGTTAGGGATTTTGTCTTATGCAACGTGGTATAACTTCAACGACCAAAAGTTAGAGCAAAAAGATAGAGACACATATATCAATGCTTTTTCGCCCGAGCGAGCAAAACAGGATATAGCGGATGTAAAGAAAGAAGGGGCAGAGTTTGTTCTTGTATACATCCATTGGGGACGGGAAACAGAGTACTCTCATGGGGTAGGTCAAAATCAACAAAGAATGGCCCAAGAGCTTGCCGATGCTGGTGCCGATTATATTGTTGGCTCCCATCCGCACGCAATACAAGAGCATGACATTTTGAAATCTTCTGATGGGCGAAATGTGCCTGTTGTATTTTCATTAAGCAATTTTTTAACGAGTGACGGGAATGTAATAGCGCGTAAGAGTATAATTCTAGCTATCACATTAAAGAGAGTTAAGGGTCGTATCGAAATTGCTGATGAATCTTATATTCCATGTTATTGCGCACGAGAGTTCCAAAAAACGCGATATCTGATTACCCCAACAATTCAAAAGTTTAATGGAGGTCTTACAAGCGAATTCCTTGAAGAAACCCATATGCTTGCGGAAAAAGTTATGGGTGTCCACATTAAACCTATGGCAGAATGGGTTAGAAAAAAGATAATAATAGGCAAGCCAGAGGTGAAAAGAGTGGGCGACAAGAGCCGCCTTTGTGTCGATATAAATATTGATGGGAAAAAACAAGAAATTTGGTACGAGGTTGACCGGAAGTATGAGGAATACCTTTGTCACGAACGTGGAGACGCTTTCCTTGTTTCTATGTTGCAAATGGCTATGGGTAATCGCTATGATATTGTTGTCGACCCTGCCGCCCCTGTTACTGAAGAATTGCTCTATAATCTTAATGCGCACTATCTTCCTGCCTATGCTCTAGCCTGCGGTGTGCACCACCCAAAGATAACAGCCACCACTACGACGGAAATAATCAAAAACGCTGGTGGGGTAGGTACTGGTATGTCTTGTGGGGTTGATTCATTCCATGCGGCTGTTAATCATCTGGATATACCCACCCGTATAGGGCCAAAGCTTACACACCTTGTCGTGAACAACTACGGATTTCACATGAATACCTATACCGACTTTGGTGTGGACAAATCAAGACAGGGTTCCTACAAACGGTCAAAGAGAGTTGCCGCAGAAATGGGTCTGCCAATTATACAAACAGACTCAAATTTAAGAAGTGTATATGAAAAGGTTAATCAAGGATTGGCCGTTGGTTTTGCCGTTATGTGTATGCGAAAACTGTGGAAAACATTTTTATTCAGCTCGGGGTATCCGTATTCAGATTTCAAAATCTTAAAGGGTGACAGCGAAAGGAGCGACTTGCTGTCAACTACTTTTTTGAGCACAGAAGGATTACGTATATATTCCGAAGGCGGTTCTGTTACAAGGTTTCAAAAGACAGAGATTGTTGCAAAATTTCCATTGGCGCACAAGAATCTGCATGTATGCTGGCGCAGCGACGATAATTGCGGAACATGCTTTAAATGTCGTCGAACAATGATAACGTTGTATCTTTTGGATAAACTTGATTTCTTCCGTGAAGCTTTTCCTGTTGAGTATTTCTATAAAAATACAAGCGGGTATTGGAAATGGCTTATTGAAAAAGTAACCGAGAAAGAGATATTTGCCTTGGATATAGTAAAGCATTCCCAAAAAACTAGACATGCAAAAAGAATAGAGAAACTTGTTGCGGGTATTAAAGCATGAAAATATTTACTTAATTTAGCTTCTAAATTTAATTTGTGACAGGTTTTGTCTCATGTTAATCTAACCTCATGGACAAATTCCGAAAAATAATATTATTCGCCAGCGTATTTGTGTGCGGGGCGGGGGTGATGATTGTCGAGTTGGTTGGGGTGCGGTTGTTGGCGCCGTATTTCGGGACGGCAATGTTCGTATGGGCCAGCATCATTGGCGTGATATTGGGCGCGATGGCGTTTGGATATCATTTGGGCGGGCGGATTGCCGACCGCAACGCCACGTACAATGGCTTTGCGTTTTATATTGGGCTTTGTGCGACGTTAACCATTTTGGTGTCGGTATTGGCCGAGCCCGTGCTTGCACTATTCTCGTTACCCGCAATCGCGCCGATTGTCGGAGCGTTCATATCCGCGATGATTTTGTATATTCCGGTCAGCATCGCCTTCGGCATAATAACCCCCTATGCAATCAAGCTGTCGTTCATGGCATGCAAAGAGGAGGCGGACAAGCACGGTAAAATCGTCGGAAATATAAACAGCATAGCTACGGTAGGCAGCATAACGGGAACGTTTTTGGCGGGGTTTGTTTTGATTCCGTTCTTGGGCGCAACCACCGTAATGGTGTCGGTTGCCGCCGCGATAATCATACTGGCCTTTGTTGTCAATATCAAAAACAAATGGGTAACCCAGGTTCCCCTAATTGTAATGTTCGTTATAATTGTCGTGGGGTCATTCGTTTCGTATGTCCAGGTCGTTTCCGTCCCCGGGATGGTGTACCGCACCAACACGCAATACAACACGGTAACAATAGCGGACCGCGGGAACGTCCGCACGATGTTCCTGGGCACGGGGCGCAGCTCGGCACGATTCCTGGACAGCGACGACTTGGTATTTGAATACACGCGTCTGTATGACCTGGCATTCGATTTCCACGACAACATACAAACAACGTTGATGATTGGGGGCGCGGGGTACAGCTATCCTCAATACTTTGTCCGTAATCATACGGGCACAATGGACGTGATTGAAATCGACCCGGGGGTAACCGAATTGGCGCGTCGATTTATGGGCCTGACCGACCATCCGCGGATGCGAATATTCCACCGCGACGCGCGAATATTTTTGAACAATAACGAAAAACGTTACGACGTAATTTTTGGCGATGCATTTGTCGCGCGAACCCCGCCATGGCACCTGACGACTGTCCAGGCCAAGCAACGCATACACGCATCCTTGGCCGATGACGGGATTTACATCATAAATATAATAGACAGGGTCGCGGGCGGCCGCCTCTTTGCGGCTATCTATCACACCATGGCGCGTGTGTTCCCGTACCAGTTGGTCTTCCGCCCGCAATACCACTATACGGAATTGGGCGATGTTCAAAACATAACGATAATGGCGTTCAAGAACGAACCACTAGCCAGTGGCACCAGTGAATTTCACTATCGCCAATATCACGGCACCGTCCCGCGCGGAATGATATTAACGGACGACAGGGCCCCCGTGGAAACATTGGTTCCATAACTCAAATTTTGCATATTAATATATTTATAAAATCCTTGTAATTGGTATTGACATTTCCTATACAAGGATGTATACTTCCATTGAACTAACAAGTAAACACACAAAGGGGGAGGAAACCATGGCAGTTAAAAGAGTTCTAATCGTCAGTCTGATTGTCATCTTGGTCGTAACTGGTACGATGGTTCTTTTGATGTCCGATATTGGATTTGGCAATTTGAGCGCGGGTCGTCCTGCGGGCCACTTCTATATCGTATATGAAAATGGATTACAGGGCACAGCAGCACGCAGCACCGAGCAACGCGTTCGCATGTTCCGCAACCGTAACACGGACGTTGTCGAAACACGCGCAAACGATGTTCGATTCTTGGGTGCCGACACATTCGCACGTTCGGGCTTTCACTTTACAACATGGTTGGATGCCGATGGCAACCCATTCGCCGCAAATGGTTACATTCCCGCGGGATGGACATCCGCCGACAACAACCGAATGGTTTTGACACCAAACTGGGTTGCTGGCCAACAACAAATCACATTTAACACGGGAACTAACCAGGTCGCGAACCCGGCCGCACGTTCGGTTGAATTCGGTGGCTCGGTTGGAGCCTTGCCAACTGTAACAAGCACAATCGTAATCGACGGCCAAACCCACACATGGTTGGGTTGGAGATTTCAACAAGGCGGCGCATGGGTCGACGCATACGACAACATGACCGTCACATGGAGCGGCAACATCGTCTTCCACGGAAACTGGCACCCACCAATTATACAACCCCCAATCGAAAACTTTGCAATGACATTGAACTTTGCAACCGGAACAACGGCCGCACGTCCGACAATCCCAACATCCGTTGCACAACGTACAATTACCGCAACAACTGGTTCACGCACAATGCCAACCGTTACACGCGTCGGACACAACGCCCCAACATGGCGCATGTCCGCACCGGCCGCCGCTGGTAACCGCGTAATTGCTAACATAACCGCCGCGTTCACATTGGCCGAGGCCAACAACTGGCCAACCGTTACGCTGACCGCAAACTGGACGGAACGTACCATAGAGGTCACATATCGCGTGGTCGAAGGCCGCCGCATAACCGGCCCTGGCACGGTTGCGGGCCGCACATCACACGTAATCACAATGAACTGGTTCGCTACGGCGGCACCTATGTTCACAACTGCTGGCGACTCTGTATTCGGGGCAACGGGACGTACGGGTTATGTATTCCACCGTTGGTGGACCCAAGAAAACCCAAACCGTACACGCGTTCCAATTGAAAACATGACCAACCTGCGTAACTACATCTTGAACAACAACATTACAAGCGGTCGGGTTAGCTTGGTCGTCGGATGGCAGGTTCACTACATCTACAACATCCGCTTCTTCTTTAACGACGGCACAGACAGGTTCCTTACACGTTCATTTAACCAGGCCGACTTGCACACACCGCTAACACCTGCTCAACTGTACTATGTTCGTTCGGGCAACCGTTGGATTCACAACAACGCAATATTCAGCCGCAACAACCACACACGTCTGTGGTGGGCAACACACCGTTTTGCGACAACAACAAACCCTAACGCAACAATCGACCCACGCAACCGTCTGGACCCTGATGCGGGCCGCACAATCAACCAATTGCTGCTTGACCCATTCTTCTACAGCTACCGTGTGCGTAACGCCGCTGGACAAAACACAAACGAATTCCGTATCTATGTCTTTGCGGTTTGGTTGCGCCACTAAATCATCGGTTCGACAAATTATTCGGAATGAGGGGGGACATCCCCCTCATTTTATTGTGTAATGGATATCGTACTGGAAACCCTGCCCGAACATTTGCGCGCGTACTTTGCCCGCGTGGATTTATCGGCGGTTAATGAAATCCGTCTGCGCGTGAATGCACCCGTGCTTGTGTGTGCGAATGGACGTAACATGTTCTTGACCCCAAACGGATTGGCGGACAAGGTTCGCCGCGACACGGACGTGGTCTACGCATCGCGGAATGAATTGGAGAGCATCCTGCACAAAGCCAGCGGTTATTCAATCTATGCCGTGAATGAACAATTAAAGATGGGGTTCATGACCATCCGCGGCGGGATACGTATTGGGGTGGTGGGCGAGGTCGTTTCGGAAAATGGTATCACGTCCACAATCAAAAACATCCACGCCCTGAACATCCGTATCCCACGCATGGTCTCGGGATGTTCGTATCCGATTTTGCCATATATCTTTGGCGGCACCATGCCGACATCGACCCTGATAATTGCGCCCCCTGGATGCGGCAAGACAACTATGTTGCGTGACATTGCGTACCAAATCTCGGACAAGTTCTATATGCTGAACACCCTAATAATCGACGAACGGGGCGAGATTGCCGCAACCCACATGGGCGAATGCCAATTGGACGTCGGCGCGTTCACGGACGTAATGACGGGCTGTACAAAGACCTTTGGTTTTGAAAACGGTGTTCGCAGTATGCGCCCCCACGTAATAATCACGGACGAGGTCGCGACATGCGCGGACACAGAAATGATAAAAACGGCCACCCACAGTGGCGTTCGTGTCATCGCATCGGTGCACGCGGCGAACATAGAGGAAATTCGCACAAAGCCCAACTTTCGCGAACTGGTTGAATCTGCGGTATTCGACCGTTACGTTGTCCTGTCTGGCCTTGGAAAAATCGAGGGGGTTTACGACCGCAACCTGCGATTAATGGCGGGGTGAGTGTTATGCAGTTTTTTTTACTGGGCGGTATCTTCATGGGCTTCACACTCTGTGGCGTGTATCTGTGGCGGGCATACTTAACTCGGCGCAGGTTTTTTTCGGACACAATCACGTTCATGGGATACCTGGGCATTGAAATCGCCTTTTCCAAAAACCAAATCGGCTTGGTAATTGAACGGTACGGCGCGGGCTTTTGTGAACCATTCCGAAACATGATAACGGCGTACAAACAAATCATGGACTCTCGCGCGGACATCACACGCGATGGGATAAACGAAATCCTCTGGAAACGCCTGCGCCCTGACGAACGGGTTGTGGTCGCGGATTTATTGTATAACTTGGGCCGCCATGCATGCGCGCAAGAGGAAAAAAAGCTCCGCACGAAAAACGTCGAAATCGCCCGCCTGCACGAACGGGCAATCGGCGAAATGCGGTCGCGCGCGTCTATCTATTTGAAACTTTGCATAATCTTGGGTATCGGTGTTGTAATCCTTTTATTGTGAGGTATATGAATGGGCATAGACGTAATTTTCCGAATAGCGGCGATAGGTATATTGGCCAGTGTCGTCAGTTCAATTTTGAAACAATCGGGCAAAGACGAACTGGGTACCTTTGTGTCATTGGCCGCGGTCGTCATCGTTTTGGTCATGGTCCTGAACATGGTCGCCGAGTTATTTAACACGGTGCGAACGCTATTTTCACTTTATTAGATGTAAAGGGGGCACACATGAATATCGTTGCCGTTATTGGTGTGGCTATGCTGACGACCTTTGCCGTGTTGGTATTAAAACCTCATCGGCCCGAAATTGCGGCCCTCCTGTCGGTTGTCGGCGGTCTGGTCGTCATCCTGATGTTTGTTGATGGCCTGCGCGATGTAATTGACGGGCTGTCGAATTTGGTCGAACGCACTGGCGTGCGGTCTGACCTTTTTCGCGCGCTTTTGCAAATCATCGGAATTGCATACCTGACCGAGTTCGCGGCGGGCGTATGCGACGAGGCAGGCAACGGTGCAATGGCGAAAAAAGTCAATTTAGCAGGAAAGATTATCATTCTAGTCCTGGCCCTACCAATCATTAATAATCTTATCGAGATAATTATAGGGGTGATACCGTGAAACGATTTTCACAAATCAAATGGGGCAAAACGGGCCGCCGCCTCCGACGCGCCCGCCGTACATTCATGGTCATCTCCGTGGTGTTCGTCCTTTGCATAATCGTATTCAACTCTATGCAATCCGAAGGCGTATTTGGCGAGGGCGGGATATTCCTAACAAACAGCACCAGCCCTGGCGACCAACTGCGCGATAATGTAGAGGAAACCTTGCGCGACATCGACCTGGGCGACTTGGACGATATCGTCGCGGGCCTGGACGGTGGGCGGGGCCTGTTCGGAACGGGCAGCTTTGGTGACCGCGTCCGACGTATCCTGGGCGGCGAATTCCAAACCGACTATCCAAACATGTTCATTGCAATAATGGCTCTGTTTATGGGTTCCGTCATGGACGTCATGCCAATCATCGCCCTCATCATCGGGATTGCAATTTTATCGGGCTTTATGAAAAATCTCAAGGTCGAATCGGGTGGTGACGGCGTCCGCAACGTCGTACACTTTGTAACCTATGCCGCCGTTGTAATCATCGTCATGGCCGCGGTAGGGATGTTGGTTGCTACGGTCGGGTCGACCTTGGCATCCATGCGGCGGCAAATGGATATCGTGTTCCCAATATTGCTAACCCTGATGGTTGCGGTCGGCGGGGGGGCCAGTGCAGGTGTCTACCAACCCGCTGTGGCCGTTTTATCAAACGGGGTAATGCAAATCTTCTCGGCCGTTGTCATGCCAATCTTTATCATCACTCTGGTGTTCTCGGTCGTCGGCAACCTGTCGGGCAACACACGACTGGACCGCTTTGTCGGATTCTTTACCTCGGCATACAAATGGATTATCGGCCTAGTATTCACCGTGTTCTTGGCATTTTTGACGGTCCAGGGAATCTCTGCGGGAACACACGACGGTATCTCTATCCGCGCGGCACGGTTCACCATCGGGTCGTATATCCCGTATCTGGGCGGCTATTTGTCCCAGGGCTTCGACTTGGTAATGGCCAGCAGTATCCTCATAAAAAACGCAATCGGTGTCGCGGGCCTGTATCTCCTGTTCGCCGTGGTGCTGGGGCCTATCTTGAAAATTGCTGTATTCTCGCTTGGATTAAAACTGGCCGCCGCAATAACCCAACCAATCGGGGACGAGAGAATAAGCAACTTCCTCGGCACGGTGAACAAATCATTCTCCATGCTCTCGGCGGTTCTAATCGGTGCTGCTTTCATGTATTTCATCACAATCGGTCTGGTGTTGGTAACGGGGAACTTTATCTAGGGAGGCGTGTATGGGGCCGTGGTTGATGTCTATCGCTGGTGTGGTGATTGTCGGGGTGGTGGTGGAACTGCTACTAACGGACAGCGCCATGAGCAAATTCGTCCGCGGCATATACGCATTTTTCATCCTGCTTGTCATTGTCGCGCCAATCCCGAACCTGATACGTGACGGCGAATTCGTCGGCGGAGAGATGGATGTAATTGACTGGGATTTAATCGGGTCGATTAACAACATGACGGTGGGTGCGGCCCAAACACGGGCAACGGATGCATTGGCGCGTGCGGGATTCGATAACGCAATCGTCGTGATTTGGCACGACCGAAATGCGACAAATTTGGTCATTGAACGCGCGTTTGTGAACGCAGCGGGGCACATAAACGCCCGCGACCAAATCATAAGGATTGTCACGACGGTTTTGAATATAGACGAAGGGAGGATTGAATTCCATGCTTAAGCTAGAGCCGATGTCACAAACAAAAGAGGCACAAACGCAAACCGAGGAAATACCGCCACAGGCGGTCACACAGCCACGAAAGCGGCTGGCTGGAAACTTCTGGGCCAAATTACGACGGGTCAAGAATATAGAGGTCTATGCCGCGGGCTTGGTCGTCCTCATCATGGTTGGAATTTACGCGTCGAACTTTCTCAACCTGGGCGGTGGCAACGAAACGGGCAACAATGTCCAACAACAGGTCGCTCGCAACAACAACCAATTCGCACGCGAAATGGAACAACGCCTGGTTCAAACCCTGGGTGCCGTGCGCGGCGCGGGTCGGATAGAGGCCATGGTGACGGTGGTGGGTTCCGCAACTTTGGAAATCGCCTATAACGTCGACGAACGTACGGTGACCCAGGGCGGTCCCAACGGAACCACAACAACCACGGTCGTCAAAACCCCCGTCATTGTCCAGGGGCCGGGTGGGCCGCAACCAATGATTCTTCTGGAAATCAAGCCCCAGATTCGCGGCATCGTAATCGTGGCGGCGGGGGCGAACGATATGTCTGTGCGCCTGTCCATTCTGCGCGCGGTCCAGGCCCTCGTGGCCGACAACACGGTGAACATCGAAATACTGGCGGGCCGTCCCTGAAATTAAATGGAATACATAACAAATGGCACACATATGAATGGCTACATCAAAAAAAAGGGAGAGCAGACAGATGGAAATCGTGGCACAACCACAGGAGGAAGTAACAACCAAAAGAGGAGGCAAGAAGTTCAGCGTCCGCGGCGCACTCGGCAAGAGAAGAAAAGTCATGATTCTGGCGGGTATGTTTGTTCTCTTGGTCGTGACTGGATATCTGAACTGGTCGCTGAATAATACAACGCCCGAGGTCGGCGGCGGAACGGGCGGCGGCGGGAACAACCAACACATGTTCTACACCTTTCGCCAGGTGCGCGACACCGAACACCGCGCCAGCATGCTGATGTACGAAAACATGGCAACGAACCAGGCAATGAGTGCCGAGGCCCGCGCCAATGCCGAAGCTCGCATCATGGAAATAAGTGCCGCCCGCCTCTTTGAATCCCAGGCCGAGAATCTCATCCTGGCCGCAGGTTTCCAAGACAGCATAGTCACAAAGAGCGGCGAGAACATCAACGTCCACGTCCGTAACACCGAAAACCTCACCCCGGTCCAGGTCACCCAAATCAAACTAATCCTCGACAGCGTAGCCAACAGGGTAATCGACATCGACAACATCTTCGTAACTGTGGTGCAATAGTCCTGTGGATAACCAAAGCAAACAAAAAGCCCCCTCGGGGCTTTTTTGGTGACACTTCCTTCGTTTGTGTGGTGCCTCCACACATCCGTATAATGATGTCTCTTTGCCAGATATAATTAATTATGAACGAACTGGAACAATACACCGAAGACCTGCACCAATTATCGACATCAATGCACAGGGCAGAGCAAATCATTAAAACCCTAGGCCTCTCTCTCAAATCATTAGACGTGGATTTCGACTCGGCATACTGCATGGTCGAATATCTCTGCGGCTATATTGATTGCATGCTTGATAAAAACATCCCAATAATTGTCAGCAACCCCCTTGACCTTAAATAAATCCATGTTACTGTAGCATGGAGGGACGAAACATATGGAGCAAATAATTTTCGCCAGGCCGAGGACCAGAAAAAGTGGTCTGTCCCCAAATGTATTTTTAAGGTATGTTCTTGACGACCCTTTTTCCTCCACAGGCCAAGAAAATTCATTTGTCCACTATGTTTCGTCCCAACGCCACCTGTCCGCGTTCGGAATTCCGAACCCCCCCCAACAGAAAAAATTAAAATTCAATAACCCCCCCCAAGGGCGCATCGACAAATTTTTTGTTAAAAATACCAATACATGATGCATTACACTAAAATTAAAAGAGGTAATATATGGAATACGACATTTGGCAAATTATAATGCTGGCATCCATCGCGGGAATGGGCAGCTCTCTCTTGGGCGGCCTAATCGCAATATGCATAAAAAAACCCAGCAAAAATCTAATAGGCATCAGCCTCGCCTTCGCATCCGCTGTACTCTTAACCCTGGCATTCATGGACTTAATCCCACATGCAATCGGCCACGACCATCACTCTGACGGCCACGCCCACGGTCACGACAACCACAATGGCGCAGGCATATGGCTCGCACTCCTCGGTATCGGTGTCGGAATTGGATTGATATTCATCTTGGGCATGTTTGATAAACACGGACACGAACACGTCCACGGAATATTGCCGCATAACGACCATTGCTCACATGACGAAGAAACGAAACTGGCCGCGCGCCAAACACGCCGAATGGTGACGGTCGCAATGATTGTCGCATTCGCGGTCGTCCTGCACGACTTTCCAAAAGGCCTGGCCATCGGTGCGTCTGGGTCAATACTGGTCGCAATCGCAATCGGCTTTGGATGTCTGCCCGAGGGGTTGGCAATCGCAACCCCACTAAAGGCGGGTGGGGTGAAATGGTGGAAAATCCTGGCGGTGTGTTTCGCCGCGGGCCTCTCAACCGTCATCGGTGCGGTCGTGGGTTATCTGGTCGGCGGCATCAATCACGTTGCCGAGGGAATTATCTTCGCCATCGCCGCGGGATGTATAATTGGCGTAGTGTTCAAAGAAATGTTGCCCCTATCATACCAAAACACAAAAAACAAAAAAGTCCACGCCCTTGCCATGGCCGTCGGCATTCTGCTAATGGTCGCACTACATTACTTCATGTACGAACTCATGCATTGAAAAAGCCCCTCACGAGGCTCTTCCAACAAACTATCATGGGAGGGATTGATTTGCGGATAACTAGACCAAACCACGGACCACGTGTCATGAATGTGAACATAGCTCACGGATTAAGGGAAACAAAGTCACGGCTGACCCATCCCGTACGCCCGCCAAAAGAGGTCTGCAAGAAATTCCCCCGAACATCCGTAATGGTCAAGGCCGTGCCATTGGGAATAGACGCCAAAACAGACGAAGTCGTATTCGGTTGCGCGCGCAGGTTCAATGTACCGCCTTGGGTCGTCACACGCGCGGAACGCGGGATGATGTTCACGAAATCGCCACTAACCCATCCCGTTTGCCCCCCTGGGGTTCGCACATGATACCAACCGTTCTGCTCGCCCAAAATCGTCAACTGCGTGCCGTTCGGAATTGATGCGATGACCTGGCTGCCTGTATTCGGCTGTGCACGCAGGTTCAACGTCCCGCCCTGGGTTCGTACCGTTCCCATCAATCCCGCACCCGTGCCTGGGGGCGGCGGAGGCGGCGTTACTGGTGGTTGCGTTGTTGGCGGGATTGGTGCGGGGTTTGGACTGGATGCTTGGATACTGCGGAATATTTCATACAATCGGTTCCATGTCATCGGCCCAACAACACCATCGGGGTTCAGGTTAAAGTTACGTTGGAATTCACGAACGCTGTTTGCCGTTATTGCACCAAATCGACCATCAACCGTCAGACCGCCTGGGACAAATTCATGGTACTCGGCGATATAGTTGAGGAGCCATTGCAACTGCCGCACGTCATTGTTATTGGCCCCTTGCCGCAAGACAACATTCGGCGGGTTTGCGCCAATACCGACCCGAACACCCTCGGCATTCAATTCCGCCAAACGCGTAACCGCAACCCATTTTTGCGTTATGCGGTTCCATGTTGCCGGCCCAACGACGCCATCAACCCCCAAGCCAAATGTGCGTTGGAATTGCCGCACGGCCGCGTCGGTTGATGCATCGAACACGCCATTGACGTTTGGGATAAGCGGAATGAGCGGAAAGTTTTGGCGGATACGGTTCAGGTATGTTTGCATCAGGGCGATGTGAGCACTTGGCGGCGAGCCAACGCGCATTGGGGTTCCGGGATATGTGCTGCGGATGTCTTGGATGTTGTTGGTGGTTGCTAGTTCAATTTCTTGGCCATAGAAGTGGCGGAGGATTTGGAGGGGGGTGCGTCCCTGGTTCGCCAATGTCACCGTTCCCCATTGTGACAAGCCGTTACAGCGCGAGGTGGTTCCGTTACAATATGACGTGAAGAATGGGTTTTTGAAACCAATGCGGCGGACGTATTGGTTAAAGACCTCGGATGCGATTTGGCGCAGGTTTTCAAATATGTTGCGGCCGTGGACATAGTATTGGTCAAAGGCAGTGCTGTTTGTTATGTCAAAGTTGAAACCGCGGCTGCGGTACCATTCGGTGAAGATACGGTTCAGGGTGAATGTTACGATTGCGTGGATATTGGCGCGTAATGAGGCATCGGGCCAGGTAGGGAAGATTTCAGAGGACGCCACGTTTGCGATATATTCGACGAATGGGACGGTGACGTTTCGTGCGTTGCGGTTGTCAGGGCGGCCCAGGTGGACGGTTATGTTTGTTGGGATGAATACCGCGCGTACACCAAGGGGGTTTTCGATACCTATTTGACCTGATTGTTGTGCCTGTAATACTGCGGGTGGCGGGATGGTGTATGCATCGTCATCAGGCATGGCGGGAATAGGTGCGGCCGTTGGCATGACCGCGATGCCGCCAGGGACGGCCATAGTTGTGGGCGGGGGGTCGGTGATTTCGGCCATTTGCGGCCCCTCGCCTATGTGCCGCCGAAAGATTCGGGTTATGTTATTTGCGATGTCGCTTTCCTGGGTTGGGTGCATAAAGGCGGGCAGGTAGGAGTGTGTGCCAGCGACGACCTCTACGTCGTGGACGACGACGGGGTGGAATCCCGCGGCGGTGATTTCGACGTCGTATGTAGAGTATCCGTGTTCTGCCGTTTCGGGACTGTATGTTAGTCGTTCGTCGGGGGCATAGAGTTCGATTACGGGTGTCATTCCGTTTGCGTCTGTTATTTGGTCGAACAGAACCCGTCCGGATTTATCCCGTGTGATTACCCGCGCGCCCTCTATTGGTAGTGTGTCTGCCGCCGTTGACACGTGGGTATGTAGAAAACCTGTTGGCATACTCTTTATCCTCCTTACATATGTAACTGTCTTCAACATATGCAGGGAGAGGGGATTTCGTCCATTTTTTGCCATTTTGTCCTTGGGGGGGGTTATTACTTTTGTAATTTCCGTTGGGGGGGGTTTTTCTAGGGAGGCCTCCTTGCAGGGAAAACTAACTTTCCTTGCCTGCGGAGGAAAAAGGGCCGTCATTGGCCGACAGTAAAAGAGCCTTTGGGACAGGCCACTTTTTCTGGTCCTCGGCGGCGGAAAGTTGTTGTTCCCTCGTCGGCCTGTGTTCGTATGTATCTCGACCAATATAATATCCTCCCCTGTGCCTTATAGTAGCATGGGAATTTTTATGGTCAAGGGGTGGACTGACAATTTTTGCCATCAAAAAAGTCCCTTGCGGGACCCAGTGAGTTAGTCTATAAGCCGAGTTCTGTTTTGATGATTATCTATCTAGGCCTGGCGTTACCGACAGGCTCGAGCGGTGTATGGCCCTGGGAAGCAGGCTGCTTTTAATTCCAGGACGCTTACCTTGCACCAAGTGGGGTTTGGATTGCCACCGATGTCACCATCGATGCGGTGAGCTCTTACCTCGCCTTTTCAACCTTGCCGACCGTGGAGTCGGCGGTATATTTCTGTTCCACTTTCCCTCGTGTTGCCACGGCAGGCCGTTAGCCTGCACTCTGCCATGTGGTGCTCGGACTTTCCTCGCATCTTTGTGGATGCGCAATCATCCGACTAACGTGATTATTATAGCATATTACGTGTCAAGAATCAATACATGGAATTGGCAGTGTTGACGTCGGCGTGGATTGCGTTTTTGGCGACCGTTTTTTTTGTGCGGGCAAAGGGGCCGCGGGGTGTGGATGGGCCGCATTACATTTATCGCAAGTTGGCGAACGAGTTGCGGATTTTTCGGCGTGCGTATCGGAATTTTCCGCGGGCAGAGTATCACAATTATTTGGCGCGGTTGCATGTTAATCCGAATTATCGGCCGACGGATATTGATGCGGTGGGGCGGTTGTTGTATGTTTATGCGGCGTTGAGGTTGGGTGGGCGACAGAGGCACAAGAACGCGATGTATATGTTTGTGGTTGCGCCGATTATCAAGCAAAAGCGCGTGGTGGCCAAGATAATCCCGTCAAACAGGTATCAGGTATTTGCACCGCGGCATTTTACCGTGCGGAATGGCGGGATAAAGAAGATTACGATGGCGGGGGATGTTCCGAGTTTCAAGGTCAAGGGGATAGAGTTCAGGCGGGAGGTGCGGCCGTCGTATGACATGTATTTTGGCGATGGTGTTGTGGTCAAGAATATGGTGGACAAGATGATGCCCGTTGAATGTTTTGATGTGCGGACGGAGGGCAAGTTTACATTTCAATACAAGACCGAGGTGGACAAGTCAAAGATTAGCATCCACATGACCGCCGAGACATTTTTTTATACCGACCGTCAGACAAAGCGTGTTGTGGGTGTTTGGGTGGTGGGGGGTGCGCGAGGTTCAGTTTCTACGACCGAGCGCGTTGGGGGTGCCGCCATACAATGGGGTTCAAATATGGCGGCGGTGTCGGCGAACGAGTTGAATGTAAATTTGACGACGACGGGTGATACAAAGATTCATATTGTGCATGGCGAGAGTAAGGCCGAGGTGCAGCAACGGATTGGGTTCCTGCGCGACCATGGGGTGAGTTATATGGGGATATCGGGAGGTGCGGAGGCCGAGATTTTAACGACCGCACACAGGTCGCGGTATATCAGCGGCAGTAACTTACGCAAGGGGTATTTGGCGGTGTCAAAGTTTGTTCCGTCGTTATCTTTGCCTACAATGGTCTTTGTTATAAAAAATATCAATGATTTTTATGAGATGGTCGAAAGAGTAAGCGGTTTTGAAATTGGTATCAGGATGAATGTTATTGTGGTCTATTCGGGCCAGAATGACGAAGTGCGGGGAATGTTAGAGAGTTGGAATGTTGCATCGTTGTTGGACAGGGGTTTGTTAGTGTTTATGGTTGACAAGATTACCGCGCCGAACGAGGTTGTTTATTACCTTTGCCGAATGGCAGAGGCTGGCGGCCAGAAGATGAGTGTTATCAAAAAAGAGCCCTTTGCCACGCGGACAGGGGTGATAGTATCAAAGCAGGTTGCGGGGCAGAAGATGAGTGTCTTTGTCCAGAGCAAGTTAAACAAGGCGGTGAGTGCGACGGTGGTTGTGCCAGTGAACCTGGGCGAGTCGGTTGTGTCGCGTAAGGGGGCGAAGTTAAAGGTAACCAGTCAGAAGACGGGGAGGGGGTATACGCTGCGCCTGCCCATTGGTGTGCGGGTGATGTCGCCGTCGACCGAGATATTTACCGATGATGTCCAGACAGATGTGTTGGCCCTTGTTATGGATGTTAATTTGAAGGCCTTTGGCGAGAAGATTTTTGATGTGACAAAAATGGCCAAGGATGTGGTATCATAGGCCCAGACCAATAAAAACAAAATGGAGGAAATTCACATGAAAGATATCAAGGGAACAAAGACATACGCGAGTTTGGCCGAGGCGTTTGCGGGCGAGAGTCAGGCGTACACCAAGTATATGATTTGGGGTAACGTCGCGCGCAAAGAGGGGCACCAAGGAATTGCAAAGAAGTTTATCGAAACGGGCGAGAACGAAAAGAGCCATGCGAAGATGTGGTTAAAGCATATGGGTATGGTTGGAGACACGGCGACGAATTTGAAAAATGCGGCCGCAGGTGAACATTACGAGTGGACGGACATGTACAAAGAGATGGAGAAGATTGCGCGCGCCGAGGGGTTCACAGATATTGCCGAGCAGTTCAAGTTGGTAGGAGTGATTGAGAAAGAACACGAAGACATGTACATGGGATTTTTGACACGGTTGCAGGCAGGTACATTGTACAAGCGCGACAAGGCCGTATGGTGGTTTTGTTTGAATTGCAGTCACCACCACAATGGAACCGAAGCCCCAGAGGAGTGTCCAACATGCAAACACCCACAGGGATACTTTGTTGTTGATTCGGACTTTTCAAAGTAATTGGGTTTTTTCCTTCAAGAGGTTTGTCCTAGCTGTTGCTGGGGACGACCTCTTTTTTCGGTGCCGTGGATTTGGAATACGCCGCGAGAGCGGGCCTCGAGGGTTTCGTTGCTGTAGGGTAGGGCCTGTCTTAACGTTGTGATGAATGGTTTTTTGGGGTCGCCGCCCATGCCGAGGTTCATTTTGTCTACGTTTTGCATGTCGGTGAAATAGAGACTTTCGAGCTCGCGCCCGTTAAGCGGTACCGCGCCGTGTTCGTGGTGAACCTTTACCAGCATTCGTAGCCATTCCTCGCCCTCGTCCATTGCCCGCATTATTACGCCGTCGACGGGCGAGAGGTTTTGGCTGAAATGTGCGTTTCGGCCGCCGCTGCTGTATACTTGGCCGCTTGCTCCTATTGCCGCGGCACCCCATTCGCCCCATGTGTCGTTTTTATAGGTGTTCAGGTCGTATGGCTGGGCGCGTTTTGTTGCCTCTGCGATTGCCAGGGTATAGTCGGTGGCAATGGCCCGCTTGGTTAGTGGATGGTTTGGGTACAGGGTCATGAAATGCATCAGGCGGCGTTCGTATGAATTTGCGGGGGAGAATGGGAGTGCATCGCCGAGGTAGATAAATTGTTCACCGTTGTTGATTGGGATTTTGGTTGAGGTGTTTGCGGGGTTGATGTCGAGGGCCGTTTGGCGGCATCCGCCACAGGGAGTCGAGTCAATGGGCGTACCGTCCGCGTCGTTTAGGGCCATCATCATGTTATACGAAAAATGCCCATCCATTCGGGCATTTTTTATTGCCAAATATTCGCCACAGTTTGTGTTGTTTCCATCGAGTAAATTGTCATTCGAGCCAAAGTAATTTTCGCCTGTGATTGTTTGTACTGCGCCGACTGTGCCTGCCATTCTTCGCAGGCCGTCGGGAAGTGGCGTTGTGCCAAGATACTTCTTGGTTCCTGTGTACAATTCCTGGTACGTTTCGTACCCCGCCGTATCTGTGTTGTAGGTTTTCACTCTACAGGTAAGTTTAACATCTGTGAAGTGAAATGCAAGTGCAAAAAACTTCTTGCGGGTAGCACTTTGAATTTTGTGGCAAAATAAATAATTGACTGGGGACGGTGGGTTGTGATATAATTCCTTTGTTGATTTCGTGGGGCTATAGCTCATCTGGCTAGAGCGCCTGCCTTGCAAGCAGGAGGTGATCGGTTCGACTCCGATTAGCTCCACCAACACATTTCATATTAGAACCGCCTATGGTGGTTCTTTTGTGTTGGGGGTTTTGGGTGCAAACTGCGTTGTAATCAATTCCATTCTCGGCTAGTGCATTTTTGAGTTCGTCAAGCGTTATCGGTTTTTCGTTGTCGGTGTTGTAAAACACAAACATACCGCCATCGCCAACCCATACGGAATTGATAAGTCCATGAATAATACGCTTGCGATAGTTCGGGTCGGCTATATCGCCATCAACAAACTTTTGTAGGTGCTTTTTATAATCATCTTTTGTCTTGGGTATGGCTTGCAAAAATTTAAGTTTCATTAACTCTTGATTTAGGTCGTTCTTCTGCAATTCAAGGTCTTGACTGCGTTGATTGATTTTCGCTTGCATTGTCGCACCTTGCGAGTTCATGGCAAGGTCGATTAACTTTTCAATTTCTCGGTCTATGTTGTCAAGCCGTCTTTCGTACTCCTTTATCTTTTCAAGCGTGATATTCTTTTCGTGAAACTCGGCTAACTTTTGACTTGCTCGGTCAAGGTTTTCGGGTTTGGATATAAACTCCTCTGTGTCGGCTACTACGGCGGTTTCTAGGTCTGTTTTGTTCTCGTTCTGCTTGTTGCATGATTTGTATTTGTAACGGCTCTTGCAAGCGTAGTATGTCTTCTTCTCTCCGTTTCGTGCCGTTCCCGATATTCCGTACATGGTTGAACCATCGTGCAAACAATAGATTTTGCCAGTTAATTCATATTCAACTTTGGCTTTGCCTTTTGCGGATAGGCGTTTCGTTTTCGCAAGCATTTCTTGCACCTTTGCGAAAGTCACATCGTCAACGATTTGCGGGAATATGGTCGTCAAGATTTCGCCATATTTCATGGCTTGCCCTATGTAGTTAATGTTGCTCATAAAGTTGCTTTGTATATTGTTCGTTCCAAATGCTTTCTTGCCTTTGGTCTTTGTGCCTTTTGCGTTTAACTCTCGCACAATTTGCTTTTTGGTTTTGCCGTTAGCGTAGTCAGTAAAAATCTTTCTCACAATTTCCGCTTGCTCATCGTCAATGTGAACCTTGCGTTCTATGACTTTATATCCGTATGGAAGATTACCACCTGTCCATAAACCTTTTTCAACATTCATTCGGTTGCCACGCTTGATTTTTTGCGATAGTTCTGCAGAATAAAATTGGTTGTACCCTTCAATAACACTTTCCAATAAAATGCCTTCGGGGGTGTTACTGATTAACTCTGTTGCACTTACAACCGCAACGCCATTGCTTTTCAACTCTTTCTTGTAGACTACGCTTTCGTATTTGTCACGGCTGAAACGGTCTAGCTTGTAGACAAGAATAATCGAAAACGGTTTTTCCTTGCTCTTTGCGTGGTTAATCATTTTTTGAAACTCTGGGCGTTTGTCGTGCGTTCCGCTGATGGCTCTGTCTATGTATTCGCCTACAATGGCTATATTGGCTCTCTGGGCGTATTCTTGGCAAATCTTGAGTTGCCCCTCGATTGATTGCTCTGTTTGTCTTTCACTACTGTACCTTGCGTAAATGACTGCTTTTTCCATGACCTATCTTACTCCTTTTTTGATTTTCTTTCAACCAAACAAATTATATCTTTGTTGGGTTGAGGGGTGGGGAACAACTTATATCTCCGTCGGGCATCGGGTATGGGGAACATAAATAAAAATGCACACGGCGGAAAAGCCGTCAAGGGCGGACTATTTTTCTAATATCATTTTTTGACTGTTGTCCGTGCATTTTACCCTTGACGGCTTTTTTGCCGTGTGCTACAAAAATTGTTCCCCATACCCGATGACCGACGGAGTACGTAAAGAATATTTGTAGAGTATGTGATTTGTATAGATAAAGAAGTTTTTTATACGGGTCTGTCTGTGTTTTGGGAAAATCGCAACACATACGTTTAAGTCATGCAAAAAAGTGTGACTATTCAAATTGGGTCATATCGGCTTTGTGACAAAATCACGGGGCAATTTTCGTCATGCCAACCAATTATGAAAACTGTCACACCAAGAGTTGCAGAAGCACTTTCGGAACGAGTTGCAACTATTCTGTCGGATTGCTATAAAGAATATGAGAACACAAAAAAGCAAAAGCCAAAAACAACAATGCCGTAGAAAAATAACAGAATCAAAAGCCGATCCCGTGCGGGCGGGGCAAGTCGCCTTGTGCGACGGCCACCGCACGCACGGCGTTTGTCTGTATTTTCAGGCGTGCTTGTGGTTTGCTTGCTTTTGGTTCTCGGTCAGTAGGGGGGGCTATATAACTACGTCTAGCCCCCCTACTGACAACTGACAAAACCCACTATATTTTTATTCTTTAGCCCCCATAACACAAAACACAACATTGTAATTCTATTTATATCCCCCCCTAGCACATAGCACAAAACAATGTTACGCAGGGCGTGTACTACGTCTAGCCCTGCGTAACACATAGCACAAAAATTAATTTGCAATGTACTGTGACATTATTGCAAGCAACGATTCTTTTTGTGCCTTTGTCAATTTTGACCAATTATCAAAAAGTTGCTTTCTCTCGGCGGTCAATTCAAAGTGTTCGCCCTGTTTGAAAAACTCTGAAAGAGTGATTCCAAAGGCATCGCAAATCTGCTCTAACATTGGTATAGTCGGCATGGTGTCATTGTCAAACCATTTATGTATTGCTGATTGTGTGACCCCCGATTGCTCGGCAAGTCGGTAAACAGTCCAGTTTTTCTCTGTTCTTAATTTGTCTATTTTCTCTGCGACTTTATTCATAGTCCACTCCTTTGCTAATTGTTTATTGACAGGTGTGAACTATTGTAATAAATGCCTTGTGCATAGGCACTAAACTCCTTTGCCAATATTTTACTTCTCTACAGTTGACTAATCAGCTATCAACGCTGTATACTAGTCAAACAGGCAAAGGGTTGAACATCAATGGGGGGAAAATGAAACAAGCGGAACTAACGGCGAAATGGCGAACATACATAACCGCCATAAGACAAGCGGAAGAATACGCAGAGAGCCGAGAAACAGGGCATGCAGATATGGATTTGGAATTTCCAACCGAACCATGCCTTGAAACAAACAAAAGACAAATCATTAAAATGCTTAACGAGGTTATAACGGACAAATCAATTCGCTTTCCCTTAGCTCGCACTTATCAAGCCAAAGGCAGACCAGAGTTTCAAAAATTGATTTACACAATCGAATTGACTGACAGAATATTCTTCGTTGGTAACGAGCGTTATTTCGCAAACATCATATACGACCATTACAACATAGAGCATGGCATACATGGGATTTATGAGATTGTTAGTCAATTCGTAAATTGGGTTGATTTGGATATAAATTGACAGTTCATGGTTTTGACTTGTATAATACGTCATGGCAAAAAATGAAGAAAAAGAACTGTTTACCGAATATGATATAACAACATCTGCACGGGACTTTTCGTTATCAAATATCGTAGATTTAATTGATAGCGGTCAAATTGAAATTCCATTGTTCCAAAGAGAATATGTTTGGAAGGATAAAGATGCCTCAAAGTTGATTGATTCTCTCATACTGAATTTGCCCATTCCAGAAGTATTTTTGTTTATGGATGAACAAGATTCTAAACTGAAAGTTGTTGATGGTCAGCAGCGATTGATGTCTGTATATTTTTATATAAAGCAACGTTTTCCTAAAGACGATATGGCTAGAACGAGTATGCACAATCTAGTTAATTACCAAACAACGCTTTTGCAAAATGCAATACAGAATGAAAAATTGTTCAAATTATTCCGGTTGACGTTCGATGAAGATTATCAGTCAAAGTATGAAAAAAAACTTTTCAGCGAACTACCTGAAGATTTGCAAATGAAATTAAAATTACGTCGTTCTATTAGAGCTCAGGTTCTACGTCAAAACAAACCCGATGATGGCGGCTCTGCGATGTTTGAAGTATTCAACCGCTTAAATACCACAAGTAGACCACTTAATGCACAAGAAGTACGTGCAAGTCTTTTCTATTGTGACTTTTATGTAATGATGCAGAAATTAAACGGCAATTCTCTATGGCGACAATTACAAGGGAAAGAGAGCACCGCATTACGTGGTAAAGATATAGAACACATACTTACCGCTTTTGCGTTTTTGGAAAATGTCGATATGTACAATGGTAAAAAGAAACAATTCCTAAATAAGTATTCACAGGCAAGTAAAAAATTCGATGCACCAAAAATCAAAAAATTAGAAACTCTCTTTGTCGATTTTCTCAATGCCTATGTAGAAGTATATAAGCAAAACTTGCCACAAAACAAATTCAGTATTCTAGAGTTTGAAACTATTTTTACCATACTCTGCGAAGATGCCTATAAGAATAACGGCGACATAATCGTAGACATCAACAAAATAAAAGCGTTGCTTTCCGATACTACTTTCAAATCTTGTGTTAGCAAGGACACATCTACTGTAGCCAACGTTGAACGAAAATTAGACATAGCAAGAAAGATACTGCTTTGATAGGGGTGGTATGACTGATTTCACAAATGTCAATGCACAATTAAGAGAGATTGCAAGTTATAACAATTCAACACCTTGCACATCTTTGACAGACCATTTACCAAAGTTGTGTGTGATTATTGTTGTTACGGAATTTGAAAAATGTATCAAAAATGCTATTGAAAATTTTCTTTCAAAACCAAAATCAGGCATGGTTGGTTTAATTGAAACATTGGAAGCCACAAGCAGAAAAGATATTGATTTTATCTATGGAAGATTTTTCCCTGTGGCGAAGCGTGGCACAATATACTCATGCGCAAGAGATTTTTTCAAGTTAATGGGAGGAAGATTTTCTAAAATATCGGAAACGACATCGTTTGGAAGATTCTCCAAAAATCAAGAAACGCTGTATACAAGAGAGCTATCAAAGGTTAGATTGTCTCCAACAAATAGAATTGATATTGAAAACGAATTAAACATAGTGCGAGTAACGAATTTTGACGAAGCACAAGACCTTTTTTTAGAATTAAAAAATTTAAGGAACGATGTTGCACATGAATATATTCTTGACGGTTCATACACAGTCGATAAAGTAATCGAAAAATATCATAGGGCGAAACTTTTTGTTGGTGCGTTGGAAAAAACATTTAAGTTTTATACCTTGCCTTAAAGCGTTGACTGGGTTTTTCGGGTGGGTAGGGTTGGAAGAGAAAAAACGAGATTGCTCTCGGCTCTACGCAATAAATATGCCTATCATCCCACGACAAACAATCAAGGTTGACGGTTCTAATATAAAATGGTATGCTCCACCACAACATGAAAGAACCGGGGGTTGGCCTCGGTTTTTTTGTGAATCTTGAACTGATGCCAGTAAAATGCTATAATTTAGTCGTGTCAGAAGATTTTGAAAGATTTAGTGCCCTGTGTAAAATATTTAATAGATGGGAGGAAGAAAAGTCCCAACTTAACAATGGTGTTTATACCCTGCAAGGTAAAAAAATCAACTTGTTGACGAGGGGAGAGATTGATGATGTAATGTCAAATATTAACATCTCTCTGGATGGTTCAACAATGCATACAGGCAAAAAATTGTTTCAGCAAAAAGCAATGGGTGGTTGGTGTTGGCAAATGTCAAACTTCATGGCAGCCCTCTTGAGGGCGGATGATAAGGTCATGAGAGGGAATTTAGTCAGTAATTATTTCCACGGCTGGCTTGAAATTGAACGGTTCAAAAATGATTATGTATTTGACCCAGCATTCAGTGTGTTGTGCAAGAAAAAAGATTACTATAAATTATTGCAACCACAGATTAAGGGAGGAGTCATGGCAGGACAAATACAGGAAACTCTTATGAACGTTTGGAATGACCCAACAGCAAGAAATGAAAGATTGTATGGTGGTGATGATGTCAATGCGCCCATCTTTCGTGGTGTATATGATTTTTCCCTGGATGTAATAATGGACGATAAGATAAAAGGCGTTGAACTTGTTGCAAGATAGAGCGACACAATGTTATTTAGTTTTTGTTTTTGATTTCGGTTAGTTTTATTACGGCGTTTGCGTCGGATTTTGATTTTACGTCGAAGCGGAAGCCGAAGCCGCAGACACATTGTTTTGCGTCGGGGATTAGGTCTTTGATCTCTTTTGGCAAATCCGAGTTGTGGACGGCGGTGACGGCCTTTTCGCCCAGTGTAAAATAGACTTGGAACTTGTCACGCATAGGAACAAACATGAAGAGTGTTCGTTTGTCGCTCTTTATATTTTTTGTCCATCCGGATTCTTTGCCGTAGAACTTCCATTCTTCGTTAATTTTTTTGTAATTTGCGGACAGGTGTTCTTTTATTGCTTTCCATAAGGCGTGACTGGCCCCCAGTACCGTTGGCACCATGTCGTCGTTGGGGGTGAATGCTTTGTCGTCGAAAATGCTTAATGCCATAATTGGATTATAACAACATTTTGTGCTCTTTGCCCAATGGTTTTGTGATATATATGATTATACAAATATGGGAGGTTTTATATGGAAGTGATTTTCAAGAAGTGTGGGTTGTGCGGTAACATTGTGCAA
>WRBO01000014.1 GCA_009784555.1 Bacillota bacterium
CATTGTGATGCGGTCCAGGCATTTTGCAAATTCGATTTTGACGTGATGGATTTGGGGTTTGATACTGTGACAATATCGGCACACAAAATCAATGGGCCAAAGGGCATCGGCGGATTGTGGATTCGGCGCGGAGCAAACTTGCGGCCAATCATGTACGGGGGCAGTGGCCAAGACTTTCGCCCTGGAACGGACAATAATGCGGGGATTGTCGGTTTTGCCCGTGCGGTCGAGAGCTTTAACACGGCCGAGTCCTTTGCGCATGTTGTGGCTTTGCAAGAACGGCTAATTGCGGGATTGCCATCTGGATGCACGTTGACCGTTGGCTCTGCGGGAAACAATCCGTATATTACTAACATCATGCTTCCTGGGGTGTTTGGAAATACTGCGATGAATGCCTTGTCGGCAATGGGAATCTATGTTGGATTGGGCTCGGCATGTTCATCGCGTGTGGCAAAGAACCGTACGCTCTTGGCAATGGGAATTTCCGAATCAAAGAGCAAGAATGTCCTGCGGGTTAGTTTCGGTATATACAACACCATCGCCGATGTTGATGCTTTTAACGAGGCCCTAAAAGAAGTTCTTGCAGATTTGAAATAAAGGTTATATAATAAAATATCCATAATCAAATGGGCGCACGCGCCCGTTTTTTGTGAAAGGGGGAGGGGCATATGTCAATCATTGAAAAAGTGACAGAGTTGTGCAAGGAAACCGTCGAAGGATGTGGGGTATCATTGTGCGAGGTTACGCTTGTGACCGAGGATGATGGAACACACTTGACGTTCTTTATCGACAAGGACAGCGGTGTGACGCTTGACGACTGCGAGAAGGTGTCAAAAGCCGTTGACCCAATACTCGATGCCGCTGGAATTGACATAGACCATCTGGATGTAAGTTCTCTGGGAGTTGACCATCCATCGAAAATTAAAGGAGGAGAATAACATGTTTCAAAGTAAAGAGGCTTTTGCCGCGCTAAACCAAATGGCGGGCGAGCGTAACATGACACGGGAGGAAATCAAAGCCACATTGGAAGAGGCCATGGTTCCCGCATTGAAAAAAATCTATGGCGAGGGCAGTAACGTTCGACTCGAGTTGAACTATGACCGTAACCAGGTTCGTTGTTTTGAATTCAAACACATCGTCGAAGATGTCGAAGATTGGGACAGCCAAATCTCTCTGGAAGAAGCACAAGAAATCAACCCAAAGCTAAAAGTTGGGGATATTTTGGAGAATGAAATCAACCTGAAGGAATTTGGTCGTGTGTTCGCAATAACAATGAAACAAGTTCTGAATCAAAAGGCACGTGACCGTGCCAGGGACAAAGCGTTGGAGGAAATCAACGCACGTGCCGACCAAATCGTTACCGCCAAAATCAACAAGATTGACCGTGACACGTACTATCTTGAAATACCTGGCTCTAACCTAGAAGGTATCTTAAACATGCGCGGACAAATTCCTGGCCAAGTACACAAAGAAGGTGACTTCCTCAAAGTCTATATCAACCCAGTTGTCGATGACCGTCGCGGCGAGATTTACTGTACTCGTTCATCGCCGCAATTTGTCCGTGCGCTCTTTGACCTAGAGGTTCCTGAAATCGGACGCGAAGAAGTTATCGTCAAGGCAATCGCCCGTGAGGCCGGCTATCGTACAAAAATTTGTGTACACAGCGAAGTTCCAAACATCGACCCAATCGGTTCATGTGTGGGCAACAAGGGCAGTCGTATACAAAACGTCTTGGCGGAAATTGGACCGGAAAAAATCGACCTTATTCCATGGAGCGATGACCCGCTTGAATTCATTGCCGCATCGTTGTCACCATCACCTGTTCTGCGTGTCGAGGCAAACGAGGCCGAGCAACGCGCTCGTGTTATCGTTCCAAACGACAAATTGTCATTGGCAATAGGAAGAAGTGGCCTGAACGTACGTTTGGCCGCGAAACTGACTGGTTGGAAAATCGACGTCAAGAGCGAGGAAAAAGCCGCGCAAGAAGACGCCGACAACATGGAATCATTTACACTTGGTGGATAATGAAAGAAAGAATATGCTGTGTCTGTCGAAAAAAAGGTGCCGCCAATACACGCATTCGTGTGGGGCGGGAAAAGCTTTCCGACGGAACGCACAGGTACTTTATAGACAAAGAGGGAAATGCCAACGGACGCGGGGCATATGTGTGTTATGCTTGTATTGATGTCGCCGTAAAGAAGCGTGCGCTTAACCGCAGTTTCAAATGCAACATCCCAAGCGAGATTTACGAGGAGTTGGTAGGTATACGGGGGTAACTAATGAAAAAACTAGTGATGGTTATCATTATCCTGATACTACTTGTTGGGTCGGGTGTATCCATCCCGTTTTTGGCGGGAAACAATCCACCACCTCCGGAAAACGAAAATGGCGGATACGAAAACGGTGGTAATGGAGGTTATGAAAATGGCCCCGACCCAACCCCAGAGCCACCGCCAGACCCAGAACCTGAACCCGACCCCGAGCCAGACCCTGACCCAATCGTACACAATGTCGTGGGTCTATGGAGAATATCTAGGGTAGAGGTTGGCACCCGTACATGGCAACCTACGCACACAACTACATTTGCGCTAGGCAGCATCACTTTTGCCGACGGCGGCTCCATGTTGGTGGACAAAAGTAACGACAGCTTGGTTATGGTTCCGCTCTATGCGTTTTTCAACCCAGGGATGAATATTAATTCTTTGGGGGATATTGTGAATTTGAACCCACAATCATTTGAAAATTCATCGTGGATTCGCAACGGTGATACGATGACTGTCGGGGATGTCTTGGTGTACAATATCGTCTTTGACGGGGACAACAGGTTGAGGCTATATAATAATGAATCCAGGATTGACTTGGTTCGGGGGTAGTATGGACAGCAATCAAAAAATGAAAGGATACATTGGCTTGGCAATTCGTGCAGGCAAGGTTGTGTTTGGTGCGGACAATATCATCGAATGGCGCAAAAAAAATTACGGCATCATCATGTGCGATTCGGCATCCGACAACACGAAAAAAAGAATTCACGACTTTGCCGCATCGCGAAATTTGTCGGTTCATGTCCTGCCCCCAGGGCTATCTTTGGTCGAACTAGTTCATCGTGAAAAAGTAAAAGTCATTGCCTTTACGAACAAAAGTCTATATACTAGTACGGTAGGTAGTATGCCTGTGTAAGGAGTAGAATGTCTGTTGCAGCCAAGCCAAGTGGAAAACTTGACAATATCAAAAACATCAAAGACCACGTCGATACGGTGAATGGTCTTATTTCTCGTGTGCGTGAATCGCGTGGCACGGTCGAGGCCGTGTTGCTTTCTCTTCGCACCGCTGCCCGCGACTTGGTCGCTGGACGGGAAGAAGAAGTTCGCCGTGCCGAGAAACAAAAGCAATATGACGGGTTGCGAAAGCAACGTGAAGAGGAACGTAAAACCGCCGAGGCCATTATCGACCAAAGGTCAGAGGAACTTGCCAAAGCACGTACCGAGGCCAAAGAGGCAAAGGCAAAAAAAGAATCAGAGGCCGCTGCAAAAGCTACAGAGGTTACTCCTGCGCCAAGGGCAGACCATATAACAAAACCACAACCGCCAATGCACCCGCGCGGGGCTGAACCGGTTAAATTCCCATCTCGCACGGAATTCCCAAGAGGAACCAGCGACCGTCCGCCATTCGGACAACGTGGGGGGCAACAGGGTGGACAACAACGAACATGGACACCAAGTCAATCAACTGGTGCTTATGGCCGTGGCTTGGGTCGACCTGAAAATCCAAACGTAGGCCGTCCTGGTTACGCACCTCGGCCTGGCGGCCCTGGCGGATATGGGCCACGCCCAGGGGGGCCTGGTGGCTTTGCGCCGCGGCCTGGATTTGGCCCGCGACCGGGCGGTTTGGGTGGCGCCCTAGGCGCGCGTCCAGGGGGGGCAACTGGCCCAACCGAAAAATTTGTTCCAAAAACAAACACGTATGATGCACGCGGCAAGAAAAAATTTGACGGGGAAAAGAGCGGGGGTATGGACCGCCGCGCCTTGCTTCGCCGTGGAATAATCGAAGAACAAGACATCGAGGAACGAATGCTCACTCGTGTCTTCCGTAACAAAAAATCAAAAGAAAACGCCCGCGGTCAAACCAAGATAGATTTAAGTGTCGTTAAAATCAACTCGACAACTATAACGGTCAAAACCCTGTCCGAAAAAATCGGAAAGACGGCAACCGAGATTATCAAGCAACTTATGGTTCTGGGTGAAATGTGTACTATAAACAGCACCATCACCTTTGAAATGGCTGAACTGGTGGCGGCAGAATTCGGGATAACCCTTGAACTGCATGCCGACAAAACATTCGAGGAACAAATGTCCGACCGTCACAGCGGGACAGAAGACGAGGCCGACCTGGTCGCACGACCTCCTGTTGTTACCGTCATGGGTCACGTTGACCACGGTAAGACAACGCTTTTGGACACACTCCGCAAAACCAAGGTCACCGCGTCCGAGGCTGGGGGTATCACACAACATATTGGTTCTTACCAGGTCGAATTAAAAGGCAAGAAAATCACATTTATCGACACTCCTGGTCACGCCGCGTTCGACAAAATGCGTGCACGGGGTGCAAAGATTACTGACATTGCTATCCTTATTGTTGCGGGTGACGATGGTGTCATGCCGCAAACGGTCGAGGCAATCAAACACATCCAGGGCCAAGACCTGCCTATGGTTGTTGCCGTCAATAAGATGGACAAGCCTGAATTTAACTTGGACCGCGTGAAACAACAACTGTCCGAACATAACGTCATACCCGAAGAATGGGGCGGCAACGCAATCATCGTTCCAATTTCTGCACACAGTGGCGAGGGCACCGACAAATTGCTTGAAATGATTCTGTTGGTGGCCGACATGAATGGGTATCGTGCAAACCCTAACAAAGAAGCCAGTGGTTCAATCATCGAAGCCCAACTTGACAAAACCCGTGGCCCGGTTGTTACTGTGTTGGTTCAATCTGGAACCCTAAAGGTCGGCGACACATTGCTGGCTGGTACAACATATGGAAAGGTCAAGACCATGACTGACGAGAACGGCAAGAAAATGCGCAAGGCTGGGCCATCTACACCGGTTCAGGTGCTTGGTTTCAGTGAAGTTCCAAAAGCTGGTGACATGGTTTATGTCGTCGATGAAAAACTCACCAAACAAGTTGTCGAGGAACGACGTGACAAAGAAAAAGTCAAAAAGACGAAACAGTTATCTACAACTGACTCCGAACATGCGTTCGAGGTCATGCAAGAGGCCGAGAAAACTCAACTCAATGTTATCGTCAAGGGCGATGTGGCGGGTTCTGTCGAGGCCATTATTCAAACACTGCACACAATCACCAGTGACGAGGTCAGCGTAAATGTCATCAGCAGCGGTGTCGGTAACATCAACGACAACGATGTCGCGTTGGCGGATATGGCCGATGCGCGCTTGATTGCATTCCAAACAAAAATTACGGCAACGGCAAAAGACCGTGCAAAAAAGGCAAAGGTCACAATCCACGAATTCAAAATCATCTACGAAATTTTTGACTTTGTTACAAATGAAATGGTCAAACTATTCAAACCAAAATTCATCGACAAATACTTCGGAAAGGCCGAGGTTCTGCAAATCTTCCGTTCATCGGCGGTTGGCATCATCGCTGGTTGCCGAGTAATTGACGGCAAGATTTACCGAAACAATGCGCGGGTCAAACTTCACCGCGGGGGCGATGTTCTGGGCGAATTCAAGATAGAAAGTCTCAAAATAAAAACCAACGACGCAAAAGAAGTAGCCAGCGGTCACGAATGTGGTATACGATTAGATGGGGCTCCACCGGTTCAACCTGGCGACATATTTGAATGTCTGGGCCAAGAACAACTGCCAATAATGTTCAACGGCAGGAAATACGAATTTTAATCAAGGGGGAAACTATAATGAGCAACGTAAAAGTACAAAGAACAAACAGCGACATCCTGCGGGTGGTCACAACAACAATCCAACAAAAATTGGGTAACGACGCATTGGTCGGTGTGCATGTACTGGGCGTAGACACAAGCAGCGACTTCTCCGTCGCACGCATCAGTGTCGAAATCCCTGGTGACGATGCGGCAAAACGCCGCGGTATACAAGAGCTCGAACGGGCTTCTGGCTTTATCCGCAATGAAATTGCCAGTCGAGTTCAACTGCGCCAAACACCACAACTGCGCTTTATTCTTGACCGCGGTGCTGAAAACGCATCACGTGTAGAAGAGCTACTACAACAAATAGGAAAAGGTACCGAACGGAGTGAGGATGAGTAAAGACAAGACTGTGCCCGATGCATTGTCGCAAACTTGCAGGATGAACAATAGTTTCGCAAAAATGCACCAAACCCTTTCCGAGGCACAGAGCGTTGCAATAACAATGCATGTGCGGCCGGATGGGGACTCATTGGGTTCTTCGGCGGCTCTGCGTATGATGTTACTTTCAATGGGCAAACGTGTGGATGTTTTCTTCGATGGCGAGGTTCCTAACAACCTTCTATATATAGAGGGCGTCGAAACATTCATCCCCGCGGGCACGGATTTCGACGATTCCACAATTTACGACGTTTTGATTGTACTGGACACTAACGAAGCCGCTCGCATTGGGGCATGGCAGACATTGTTGGACAGGGCAAAGCGGGTCATCGTATTCGACCATCACTTGAACCCAACGTTGGATGCGTATTTACTAATTACTAATCCATTGCGGGCATCGGTGGGCGAGATGATGTTTGAATACATGACCGACCAAAAGGTTGAAATCACAACTCCAATGGCCGAGGCATTATACACGGCCGTTTCATCCGATACGGGATGCTTTCTTTTTCCTAACACAACATCATACACACACCATGTTGCCAGTGAACTGATGAAAACCAATATAAATGTAGCAACTATTAATTATAGTAATTTTAGGGAATACGACCCAAAACAAATCTCGGCTCTCATGGAAGTTCTTCGCCAAATAAAATTCTTGGCGGCTGGAAAAATTGCCGTAACATACCTTAATTACAAAATGGTCAAAAAATACAAATTTGACCACGAAACGCGCCACCGATTTCAACGATATGCAACAGACGCCCAAGGTGTCCGTGTTTCAATTTTCCTAACCGAAATGGAACGCGATGTCTTCAATATAAGCCTACGCAGCCACGGCAACGTCAATGTCGCCGAAATTGCCGCGACCTTTGGCGGGGGTGGCCACAAAAACGCGGCTGGGGTAACAATGGAAGGCCGTTATAAAAACGTAATTAAAAAGCTGGTCGAACGTGTCGAATTGGAACTCCGCCGTTGCTCAACGGTTGGCGAGGAATAAAACAATGGATGGGATTCTTGTCATCAACAAACCAAAGGGGCCAAGTTCCTTTTATTACATGAAAAAAATCCAGCGTAAACTGGACATAAAAAAGGTCGGACATTTGGGAACTCTGGACCCTAATGCATCTGGTGTTTTGGTTTTGATGTGCGGACGGGCGACCAAGTTGAACGAAAGATTAAGCGGCGGGGCAAAGGTCTATCAATCTCTATTCACATATGGAATTGAAACGGATACTCTTGACCCCGAGGGCAATGTAATTACCAAGTCCGAAATCATCCCAACACCTCAACAAATCAAAGCGGTACTGCCATCTTTGGTCGGTGATGTTGAAATCGAAATCCCCAAATTTTCCGCCGTTCATATCAACGGGGAGCGGGCATACGACTTGGCCCGTCGCGGGGTAGAGTTCCAGGCACCAAAAAAGGTGGTAAAGGTCGAACGGTTTGAATTACTCCCTAACGGTTGGGTTGAAATTGAATGTCAAACTGGCACATATGTACGGTCGTTGGCTAAACTGGTCGCACAAAAACTGGGAACGGTTGCAATTGCATCGGAAATTACCCGCACTCGTGTAGGGAATTTCAAACTTGAAAACGCCAAAACACTCGAAGACGTAACGCTCAATGACTTAATCCCGATTGAAAATTTCCATTAATCGAACCGCATCTTGGGCCATGATGGAATCACTCTCACATATGATTACGGGCGTCATGCCTTTTTTCTTTATATAATCACGAAAAGGTTCAAAAGGAAAATTCCAATCTGCGGCATCCAAGGTATGATGCTTGCGCTCGCCCTTTTCGTTGTATTCAACCGCCGCCCAATGAACATGCAGGATTTTCAACTTCTCCTCACCTATCTCGTTTCCAATGTAATCCAACACTTCGGCAAATTTATCTGGGTTTCTGGATAACTCACCCTGCATTAAACAATTCATATGACCAAAATCCACGGTTGGGATTATCCGTGGGTCGATTTTGCAAAACTCACAAATTTCTTTGTAATCCCCAATTTCACGGTACTTGCCCATTGTCTCGGCACACAATAAAAACTCTGAAAGCCCCTCTGCATCCAATTGCTCAACAACACGTTTCAGGTTCTTTGCGGTATTTGAAAGGGCAACATCTCGGTCTAATTGACCTTGCGATGCCAAATGCACAACCAATCGCCGCCCGCCCATAGCACGAAGAAGAACCAAGCTATCCCGTATCCATTTATAATTCTTGTCATACGCTTCGTCATTCGCCAAATTGATG
The DNA here is from genome assembly GCA_009784555.1 of Bacillota bacterium. Lineage (GTDB taxonomy): Bacteria > Bacillota > Clostridia > Christensenellales > UBA1242 > WRAD01. The sequence continues at coordinate 8,600 of WRBO01000014.1, forward strand.
AAATATGGGGCATGGGCGCTGGGCTCTATCCCATATTTTCGACATTCTTCGCCGATTGCCGCGGCGGTTTCCATCGACATTCTGGCACCATGACCAAAGCTGTATTCATATGCCGTCAGGCCAAATTGCGACAACCATTTCGGCGCATCCAAACTCCTCTTTAACCCCTCGTCATAAAATGCCTTGTCATTGCCTGACGGCCCAAATCGTATCTTTTCCATGCATCAATTATACAGGATTCATGCGGGTTTTGCGTGTTTTGTGATTTTCTATACCTGCTATAGCATATCTTTTCCAGCGAAACTGTTTGCAAGATTTTTTGCCATGTGTTTATAATAGGACTATAGGATAAAAAGGGCGTATTGGGTCTAAACCCGTTTACGTCTTTTCGCGGACGAAAGAAGTACAAAAGAGGAGACAGGGATGGCGACAGCAAAACAAGTCAGAAGGCGCACGATGGTGGGATTACTCCTGGTCGCAATTATTGCGGTGGGTTTGGTCGGCTATATCGCCCTGGGACGGACATATACCGTCAGCTTCAATACACGCGGTGCGGAATATGTCCGCTCAATAAGTGTGTCTCCGCGACACCATCAAAACCTTGATGACGTGATTCCAATTAACCCTGGATACGTCTTCATGGGATGGATGCCCACAGAGACGAGTTACGGAACATACGTCAGCAACACGTCAGAACTAGGCAGCACCACCACACTCTTCGCCCATTGGGTGCCCGAAAATTTCCTGGCGCGGCTCTACGTCGACGGGATAAATTACCGCAACATCAATCTAATAGCAGGCCAGCATCTCGGCCACCTACCTAACGAAGATTGGTTTATCGAGGTCGACAGTCGTATGGCCTTTTCCCAATTTCTGGGGTGGGAGTTTTTTGATATCTTGGGCAACCGCAGTGAACTGCGCTGGACGGACGAATTCGAGGGGCCTCGCATGTGGGTATTGCACAGTAACTTGACATGGGACCAAATGACCCAACAATATGTGCCTGAACGTTCGCACGCAATCACCCCCGCTGAACCATTCCGTCCTGAACTGTACGACATGACATTCAATGCAATCGTCCAATGGCGTGATGTTGCATTGGTGTTCGAGGGTGGCGCAACCCAACCAATTACCGCATTACAATTCAACGACGAAATTGCTATGCCACGTTTCGTAAACACGATGCAACCAAACTTTGCGGGATGGCGCATGACACGCGTGAACAACGACCTGCACACCATGGGTACCGACAACTTGACTGGCTCGATTACATCTATCGTAAAACCGGGGCACACTTCGGGCTATGCTGGCACCGTGCGCGACTTGCGTAATCTTAACGAGATGTTTACACGCATCTATTCCGAGTTCGAGGTTCTAAACATCGACTCATTGCTTTACTATGTTTCCCGACCATTGGCGGGTTTCCCAACAACACGTGCAATTCACTTCGAGCCTGTGTTCTGGAATGCTGACCGCGTTGTGGATTCCGACGACCCTCTTTACAATCGCTCCATCACTCACTCGGCTCAATTCCTTATCCGTGGTTTGGATGGTGGTTTGACCGAAATCCCAACAACTACGGATGGTGACGCCCACCCAAGCACAACCAGCATCCCTGCACGCCTTGAACCTGGTGCCCGCGTCGTCCTGTACCGTCCGGCAACTGTTGCGGGACGTACATTCCGCTACTTCCAATATTTCGACGGCCAAGGCAACCTAATTCGCCTTGACGACACGGCGATGAGCTGGGGTATCTACCTACCGGGTCACACCGATTCCATTCTGCACCCAACACACGCAACAATTTTCGAGGCTGTGTGGGACATCGCCGACCAAATCACAATAACGTTCGACTACGGTCGCACGGAATTTGGTACGGGCCTACGATTCATTAACTACATTGAAACTGAACAAGGCTCCACAATAGGAACCCCGGTCGAGAACGAAACTGACGTGGTGACCAGCGTCACTCAATACATCGGCCAAGAAATAATTCTGCCTTCCGTTGCGATGTTCGCAATGGCAAACAGGAGCTTCTCTCACTGGGAAGACCCTAATGGTAACTTTGTTGGGGTTGCTGGACAAATCCACGTGGTGGCGGGCGACCTCATCGACCCTGAAACTGGTGGGTACACATTGGTCGCACGTTGGGTGGACAACCGTGCGAATTTTGCATTTGATTTGAACGGCGGCCGTGATTTCGCGCCGGACGTTTCCATCATGCGCGGAACTCCTGGACAATCAGTCAACATGCCCGAGGGTCAACCTATCCGCTACGGCTACAACTTTACTGGCTGGATGTTGGGCGACACTGTGGTCGGTCAAACGGTCACAATTCAAAACCGCCGCCAGGTTATCGTTGCTCAATGGGCACCGCGACCTGTAACAATCAATCTGAACTACACATTTGTGGAAAACGGCATGGTGCGCGAGCGTCCGATTTCCATCAATGTCCCATTCGACAGCACAATTCAACTACGCCGTATTACAACTCCTGAATTTACCCAAAGCGCCCAACTGGTTGGATGGCGTTTCACCGACCGTTTGAACACACGTAATATGGACTTTGCACCAACGCAATCTCTGCGTATTGACGAGGCATTCGCCGTGCGTGCAACTGGCTCGTTCGACGACACCGACTTGTTCACACGCGATAACGGAGTTATCAACGGCCGCGAGATTAAAGAAGGCCGTGACTTCGACGTCACATTCTTCGGCGACATGGGTGAACACGTTGTGGGCGACAACTTCCACAATGGCACGGGCAACGTTCAACTGCGTTTCATGACACAACAATGGCGTGGGGGAATCCCTGGTCCTGATGGTGAACCTGGCTCTGGCCGTTCAAACACCGTATCACGTCAACAAATCTACACAATGATTAACAACACCGCGGGCGAAACATTTGAACACTATCGTCGCCTGCAAATTACTCACGAACTTACCGGAGTTCTATTCATTCCTGACGCACTTGCGGGCTCAATGCTCTCAAATGCTGCTGGATGGACTTCTGTCTTTAACCCAAATACGGGTGACTTTACTGGCGGCTCATTGGGTCTGCCAAGCATCCACCACGACTTCACCCGCGACGGTGACGGCAACACCGTTAACCTGCGTCTGTACCTGTGGAACGAAAACATGCGAATTTACCCCGTGTGGACTCCGCGAGAGGTCGAGGTCGAGGTCGTTCTGCCGCCTGTTCCAAATGGCGTAGACGAGGTCACTCCAACCATCCCATCAACATTCACGGGCGACCGCCGCGAACACGCATCCCTGATGTACGAACCTCTCTTCCGCGTGGCAACCGACCCAATCGAGAGCATCAACCCTGACACAGGTGCAACCGAAACACGTTTCCGCTTCAGCACCTGGAGCGCGCGCTTTGAATTCCGTCACCCAACACGTATGGTTGGTGGCGAGCGCGAATTACTGCACTACTTTGAACGCTCATGGACTCCTGACCGCTCTGGAACATTGTCCGCCACCGAACGAAACTGGTTCTTTAGTGTGTACAACGCCGCACCATGGGAATATGTCGGCGATGACGGTACATTGGTCGGGTTGGCTTTCCCTGTAACACGAATTGTTCTGACACGTGTCGTCCAAGACCTCACAACTTTCGTCATGCGCGTGGAAGACAGTGCCAACATGCACCCAACGCGTAACTACTTTGGTGTGGCAACAATGCCGTTCCAAGGGAACGAGTCACTTCCAAACTACAGCCCATTTGGTTACACCGACGGTATTGGTTCGTTGTTCCCAAACATCCGTAACGAGGACAACATGGTCGACTTCCGCATCGGTGGGGTATTGCCGCGTCCTGACCTTGGCCCTAACGAGTACGAGGAATTCACTCCTGGCATGCGTGGCCTTCAAATTGATAACGACTTGCGTGCCGCCGCACAAACACGCGGACAACGTGTAAGCCACTTCCGTACTGCTGACGGTCAAATCTTCTTCCCAACAAACGAAAACACCCCTGTGATGGAAGTTCGCCTTCACGGTGGTAACCCTGCTGGCGGCATCGTTGGCCCGGGTGCTGGTTTCCCAAACCTGCCTATCGTTGGTCACGCGGTCGAGGATGAACATGGCGTAATCCGCGACCACAGCGGCAATGAAATTGACCCTGACAACGTTCCTGCGGGCTTGCTTGCATTCATTAACGCTGACGTACTGGGCTCGGTTACATTGCAACCTGTCTTTACTGCGCTGTACTACCACGTCTTCATCTACTTTGAAACCGACGGCTCAAACATGCCGACCGATGTGCGCGAACGTCTGATGGACAACCCACACACCGAATCCGTGCCAAACACCAACTACTTCCGCGTACGCGTTCCTGGCCGCTTTGGTGATGCTGGTACACCTGCTTCCGCTCCTGGTCTGAACAACATTGTCTTGAACACACCTGGCTTCACGGGTGCCCCTGGTTCCATTACTGGGCCTGGAACATTGTGGCGTGACATGCTGCAATCCCACTTCGGACACTTTGCACAACTAAACATGCCAAACGTCGGCCCACGTGTTGACGGTACGGTCGTTCCAATGTTCGCATTGAACAGCAACCATTCGTTCAACATCGGCTCTGGAACTGGTCCTGGCCCTGGCTACACCCAACTCGACTTCAACTGGGCAACTGGTGCAAACTTCAACGAAATTCACCTCCACCTTGACTGGCGCCCACAACAAATCCAGGCACGCTTCCACTGGCAGAGCAGTAACGCTATCCAAATCTCACCTGCGACAAACATCGGATACTTTGGCTCAAACGTTAACCTCTGGGGTGACGACGACTTCCCAACCAGTCCTCGTCGCCTTGGCTACACCCTCGAGGGATGGACAACCAACTCCACATTTGATGCACGCTTCGGATTTGTCGGCGCGTTAGGCGGAACGGTACATGCTGGTGACCAACCTGGCGGAACTCCGCAAATCGGCAACTTCTACATGAACCCGCCTGCATTCGCCGAAGTCAACAGCACTTTCCTCAACGTCGACCTGTACGCCGCGTATCTGGGTCTACCAATGCCTGTCCAATTCATTCTGGTGGATGTGGATAACGCCGCCGCACGTCCGACATATGTACACAACGACGCATTCAGCACCGAAAACCGCTTCGGCCTTGCCGACCCGACCGAGGGGCCTGACTCCGCACGTAACGTGTTTACACCACAAAACATTTCGGGGATGGGAACTGGTCTTTGGGCTCTGAACCTGCCTGATGCACGTTTCGGCGACCAAATCAACCTTGACGAACGTCCAACCGCGTTCCACCACGGTGTCTCCGCCAACATCTTCTTCCAATACTGGTACTACAACACGTTCGAGGCCGAGGGCTCCGGATTTGTCCAGGTTCCTCGCCGTATCGTCCCAACATCTGCGGGATTGATATTCAACTTGAATGACTTAAGTTTGATTGACCCAATCACAAACACATGGCGCAACAACCCATCGGTCTTCCAAATCCACTCACGCTTTACCCAAGGCGACACCCCATTCTTCGCCTTCGACACCAGCAACGCAATCACAGGCCGCGCCCGTAACAACGGCACGGTAGGGGGGACCAGTGTCTGGAACGAAGAACAACTAGGAAACAGTGTCAGCCAAATGCAAAACGGGGAAGACGGATTGCTGCGTGACATTCTCAACCTGCACGTTGCACCGGGCGATTACTTTGTTCCTATGATTGACCGTGCCGACCCAACGGGGTACACGGGCGACTACATCTTCCACGTCAACGACCGCGGAACAACACCAACACAACCGGGCGGGGCCGACGACTGGGCATTGCCATTCCACGTTAACGCTGAACGTACCGAACGTGTTGCAAACATCGACGTCACCGACGGGTTCAACATTCGCACAATCAACAACCCAATGAACCTGTACCAAACCCTGATTTACAACAGCAACCCTGCCTCTGGCCCTGTTGTGGATAACCGTTTCATCCGTTTCGGTTACGAACTAATAGGTTTCAGCGCAGTCACAAACGCTGGTCATGTGACCGACGAACACATCCGTGAAAGATACTTCTTCAGTCCAGCATTCATCACCAGTGTCGAGGGTGCGCAATTCTCGGCCGCTATGAACATTCCAACATTGACGGTGTCAAACAACACTTTGTTCCGTCACGCATTCATTCGCGCGGACGGTACGGGAATGGCTCCATCGGTTGTCCTACGTCCTATCTGGCGCGCGATGAACGTTGAATTGATGATGTTCATGGGCGACACAACGTTGGAACACACCGAACTGACAAACTGGCCACGTGATGTACTGGGAATGCCAACCTCTGCGGGCCAGCCTAACTGGACTGGGTTCCCATCCCAAGGTCGTCTTGTAACCACCTTCGAGGACGTAATCAATCTGCCACTACTTGACGTAGCGGCCGAGGACAGCGGTTACTTCCACACTGGATTCCGTTGGGCCGAAACACAATGGTATCTGAACAACACCCCTGGGTTCCCAATTGAATGGAACAACTTCCGTGATTACTTTGTTCGTCCGCTTGACACCGAACTTGCCCGCCGTGACTACAACCACGGCCTGCGCGAGAGCTGGCCAAAAATCTGGTTCGAGGCTCAATGGCAAGAAACCTTCAGTGTCACCGTCAACTTCCACATGGCACACCGTGACTTGGATACGGGCGACATGATTTTCACAAACCCTAACGAACTGCCGTCCGAGGCCCTCGAAACACGTATCGTCTCTATGGCACCAACACGAATTAACGTCGGTACGACCGCCAACCCTGTGTGGGAATGGAAAACACAATTAGTAGGCAGCTCGCTCTTCCTCATCACCGAATTCCGCTTACCAAACTTGGATGACCTTGACCTCGATAACGGTCCCGACCTATACGGTCTGACATCACGCGGTTGGTACAGCCACCGCGGCCTGACCGACGGCTTCCGCCTGGGGGCCGAGGGCGACATGCTACGTTTCCGTAACGGTGACCGTCAAACGGCATGGAACAACAACACTCCTGTGACATTCATTCCTGGCGGAATGGGCGGGGTAGTTCCATTTGAAACTGACCTATACCTCTTATATGACTACGCGCGCGGACACATTGAATTCCGCTCCGAGGGCGGCCCTGGCACCCTCGTACCTCCACCAAGACAAAACGTACTCCAAGGCGAAGAAATCTTCTTCAATACCCAGGCCGAAACATCAATCATCCGCTACGGCCGCTCATTCCTTGGATGGCGCTTTGCTGGACACTTGACACCTACAACCGCGGGCACATCGGTCGTTGTTCCGTACCAACCATACTTGGATTGGGTCGCGGCAAACACATCATCACACCACTCGCTGGAATTCCCATTCCCAATCTATACCGCGGTTAACCCATTCACCGTCCAATTTACCGCACTGCCGGTAATGGTTGTGAACGAAACCACGGGCGAACTGGAACAACTCACCGACGGAAACGGTGACCCTGTATACCGCTTCCAAGACGGTGCAATCATCATCATGCAAGCCGTATGGCACGAGGTTCTGGTTCCAATCGTTTTCCACAACGATGCATCAATCCCTGGGGTAATCCAAGGCGACTTTGACGGCGTATCCGTTCTTTACGGAACACGTTTCCTTGACGCTGATGTTGACGGAAATGCTGACTTCCTGCCGTTCCTTCAAAACAACCACCCAATTCGTGCGGGCCACAGGTTCGAGGGTTGGTACTTCACACCAACCGCGTTCATGCCGAACCCAGTTGTTCAAAACCACCACGACGTTCAGTTATTTAGTGCCATTGACCCATCACGTAACGTGGTCGACGGGCCGAACTACCACCACATGGTAGACAGCCAAGTTGCGGTAAATCTGCACGCCCGTTTCGTTCCAAACCACTTCAGGTTTAACTTCAACGCAAACCACAACGATGCAACGTTCCCGGCTGGAAACTCACGCCCAACTGCTACGGAAACTCTACCTGCATTCCCTGGTACTGGGTTTGAACGCGCCTACACATTCGGTTCACGTATCGACAACCTGCTGGATATCCAAATCGTTAACCCAATGGCACGTTTCGTTGGTTGGTCTCTGACTACTGACGATGTATCAAACGTCATGAACCCTGCATTGGGCGTGTCCGCCGTTCGCTTGGGCTCATCAAACGCCGCAACCTCGGACGAGTTCATCTTGGACGTTGACACGGCAATGCGCGCTGGAACGCCAATCGGAACAAACCCTGACGGCTCCTTGGTATTTGAAATCACCCTTCACGCAATCTGGTCCCAAGAAGAGGTCATGATTTCCTACATCGCGGGTGCTGGCGCAACCGGGGCAACAGTAGCCCAGGCCGCCTACCTCTTCGTCGACGGTATTCGTCACATTGTTGGCGGTGACAACGCAATGACCATCGGTGCTAACGCAATCGACCACCGCACATACGGTGTCATGGTCGTTGACGCAACTGGATTTGACCGTCCTGGTTACAACTTCTTGGGATGGCTCCCAACCCAGGCCGCTCGCGTCGTCCCTGGTACAAACCCATTGGGCAGATTCTTGGGGCACGGGACACTCGACCGAATTTTCTTCCCTGGCGAATTCCTGCCTTCAATCCGCGAGAGTATGACAATGGTCGCCGTATGGGTTCCACACGGGCCATTGACTGCAACACCTACATTGATTGCATCTAACGTATCTCTGGACGGCCTGGCCGAAAATTCAAAGAGCATCCACTCCATCGCCGCAATCACCACACCAATCACAACCGCCGCACAAATCGTCTTGGTACCGCGCGGTGCGGAATTGGCTCGCAGTACAATCGTCGCAACAAACGCTGTCCACGTTGGATTGCCTGCGCCATTAACGCGTGGGGGGGAAAGTGCCCGCCTTGCTCCTGGCGCAATCATCACCGCCGCATTGGAATGGGTATTCATCAACGATGGTCTGGTCGGATTTGACGGCCCAGTTGTTGGAAACATCATTACTGGCTCGGTAAACCCACACACAGGCGCGGTAATAAGTGCATTCCGCGAATACATCGTCGCCCAAGGTAACTTGGTACTAACATTCATGGACGGCAGCACAACTAACGTCGACACGGACGTGCCATATGTCTTCACACACCGCACGACAAAATACCGCTTCGACGCTTACGGACAAACATGGGGCATCTTGTATACTGCGGGCTCAACTCGAACTCTGCTCGGGTTCCCATCCGCACGTGCTTCGGATGCTGTCGGAACAATCGGCCCTGTTGAAATGGCTGGCGTGACTGCATTGGCACCGTACGCATTCGCTTACTTGAACTCTGGCATTACAACAATCAATGTGACTGGCGTACAAACAATTCCGTCACGCGCGTTCTACAACATCAACAACGTTGCGACTCTGCGCCTGCCTAACAACCCTGACTTGGTAATCGCACACGACTTTGTCGCTGGTTTCAACCCTGCATTGGCCAGTGTACGCTTCGGCACAACAAACGAAGAAGTTCTCGAACTCAACGGCGACCGCACAATCGAAACATTTGAATTCATGGGCGTCCCAAGCATGTTGGTCGAAACAATCGACGGCGACATCAGTCGCATCATCTACACATTGACCAGTGCCGATTTCATGACAACAGAGGTCAACATGGACTTCACAACGGGCGAGGTTCAAATCAATGAATACGCTCTGTGGAACTTCGTGCCAATTCAAATGACCGAATTGCGTATCGGCGGCTTCACACCACTCCTGGGAACCCAGGAAGGTCTGCGCCGCGCGCACTTCTTCGGAACGGCATACGCGTACTTGATGGCCTCATTGCCACACACACTCCAAGAAATCTTCGTGGGCGAAAACATCCGCGAACTTGACTGGACACTGGTCGCATCGCTGACATTGCCGCGCGGTATGACAATTGAATACGACCCAACGGCATCACGTATTCGCTTGGCTGGACACGCTGGCATCCTGTCGGTCGTCGGCGGGGCAAACGGTTTCCCTGTCTTCCTGTCTACCTTGGCATTGGCAAACACATACCAAAACGCCACGGCATCTAACCTCGCACGTATCGAAGGGAACAGCCGTTTCCAAACACGCGCAAAGACTCTCACATTCAACAGCGGCGACTCAAACGACGAATTCGCTCTTGGTGCATTGGAATTCGAGCACATGACCGCATGGGGAATGCCATTCACGTTCCCTGCACCGCGTGCTGACTTTGTTCGCCCTGGCTATGCATTCATCGGATGGAAATTGGTAATGAACGCCGACCAAATCGCGGCTGGCACACCGCCATACATCATCTTCCCGCGCGGCGACACACGCACATTGGCCATGACATTCACAAACACAACAATGTACGTCCAAAGCACGGCAACATTCATCGCTCAATGGCGTGTTGTCTACGCCGAATTCATCGGCCTAGAACGTGTCAGCCAAGCCTTTGAAATGTTCGACGAAATAGAGGTCAACGCAAACATCGGTATCGCAAACGCCGCTGGCGACGACGTGACACGCATGTCATCGGGCCACAGCGCAGACATGAGCATCCACGGAACACGTTTCTTCATGGCACACACTGACCAGGGTTTCATCGGGCCGTCTGGACACCACTATGGAATCGTCGGCTGGACAACGGTTGCCCGTTCCGCAACATTCGACATTGACGAATGGATGTGGGACAACGCGGCTGACGCCACACGCATCATGCCAATCCACCCACAACACATGACACCTGCACAACGCCTTGCATGGTTGCACATCTTGGACGAGGACAACTTCGTAACCTTCTACGCGCTGTATGGTCGCCGCTCGCCTAACATCGAATTCGTGGCAAGTACAATGACCCACGACATCGGCACAATGGTAATTAACGGTGTCGCCGCACAAAGGAACACAACGATAGAGTTCGAGCAAAACGGCCACATGACAATCCCTGCCTGGGGCCCATACATCCCTGCGGGTCAAAACGCGGGCTTCCTGCGCCCTGTGGTAGAGGTTGCTGCACGTGGCTTCATGATGACCGCTGGCATGTTGACGGGGGACATCTACATCGGTGAACACGTCCGCGCCATCCGCGAGAGCGCGTTCGAGGAAACCCACGCAAGCAGCCTGACCTTCGCAATCAACGAAACTCGCTTCGATGCACACCGTCAAAACCCTGCAACACCAAGCTTCGTTATCGAACAAAACGCATTTGCGCGTAACGTGGTAATGGGCGGGGAAATCATCATCCCATCACACACAGAGGTCATCAGTCAACGTGCCTTCATCGAAAACCACGCCGTAACGGCGATAGGGATGAGTTCGGGCACTCCACGCCTAACAACAATCGGTGCCTCTGCGTTCGAGGGCAGCTATCTTATCCAAGAATTCTTTGTCCTGCCGCGCACCCTGCACACAATTGGACTGTTCGCGTTCACGCTGACAAACATCTCCGCGTTTGAAACCGAAAACGACATCGACGACATGGCCGCCGCGGCATACCACTTCCGTTCTGGAATTGGGGCATACGACGGTATGGCAATGTTCGCCGTTGACGGCCACTTGGTAATCCACGAGGAAAGCAACGACCGCTTCTCCCTGATGCTCTACGCTCCGGGCGCACAAGACGCTGTCTTCAACGTCGGTACACTATGGAACACATTGCCTGAACTGACACACATAGGCAACTACGCATTCAGCCGCCACGAATGGGTACGCTCAATCGTCCTGCCTGACGCAATCACATTGGGCCACGGTGTCTTCGCCTACGCATTCTCGCTTCTGCACGTCTACGTTGAACACGAAAACCCAATTGGCTCTGGCGGATTGCTGACAAATGTAACGTCCAGTATGAACGCATTCTACGGCCTGCCAAGTGTCTCAATCCGTCTGGTAACAATCGAGGACCCATTGGTCGCAATGCCGCGCATCTTCCTGCCGCTCGACATCTCCAACGTCCACAACTGGCGTATCTTCCTGGCCGAACAAATGATGCTCGACCCAACATATGTCCAAGTCGTCAATGCGGGCGTCGGCCGTCACCCTGACCACGTCGCCCTTGATATGGCCGCCGCTCAAATCGTTATCAACATGATAACGGCTCTGGGGCCTGCCGCTGACCTGACAATCGGCGATGCCGCGGCCGTCGCCGCCGCGCGCGATGCCTTCGACGATCTCACCACCTTCCAACAAGACCACGTTACAAACATCGCATTCCTCCTTGCCGCTGAAATGCGCATCATGGAACTGGTGCTAGAGGGTATCCAAGCCGATGTCGACGCCGTCGTTGCTATGGTCGCCGCATTGTACGACCGCGTATTGACCCTGGCTGACGAGGCCGATGTCATCGCCGCCCGTGCCGCGTTCGATGCACTACCGGAAGAAGCAGGCCTACTGGTAAACCTCGCGGGCCTTGACCTTGTCATCACAATCGCCGAGGGTCAAATCCAAGCTCTCCATGACCAGGCCGCCGCCGACCTCGTCATCGCAATGATTGATGCAATCGCGGACTATGCCGACATCATGGACGCTGACCTTGCGGGCATCCGCGCCGCGTTCAACGCTCTAACACCTGCACAACGCGCTCTGGTCACAAACCTCGCTGACCTTGTCGCGGCCGAAGAAAACGTCAAGGAACTCTATGACCAGGCCGCCGCTGACATCGTCATCGCCCTCATCGATGGTATTGCTGACTACGCAAACATCACCGATGCTGACTTGGTTGCCATCCGTGCCGCATTTGATGCGCTGACGGACGCACAACGCGCCCTGGTTGCGAACATAGATGACCTATACGCGGCCGAGGAACTGTACTACGACACAACCCGCGCAAATGCCGTACTGAACCTGATTATGGCTCTGGACCGCAACGACTTGACCATCGCCGACCTTGACGACATTCTGGCCGCTCGCGCCGCGTTCGATGCACTGACCACTGAACAACTTGAACTCATTGACGCAACCATGCTTCTGGGCATCCTTGCAACCGCCGAACAATACGTCCAAGACTTGTACGACACGGCCGCCGCTGACATCGTCATCGCTATGATTGATGACATTCTGGATGCTGACGATGACGACTTCTTGGACGCCGTTGTCGCCGTCCGCGCCGCCTTTGACGCACTAACCGACGACCAACAGGCCCTGGTTACAAACATCGACCTGCTCATCGCAATAGAAGAAACTATCGAGGAACTCAACCACGCCCTCGCCGTCGCACTTATGATTGCCGACCTTGAACGCGTTCTGACGGCCGACGATGTGGACGAAGTTCTTGCCGCCCGTGCCGCATTCGATGCACTGAACCAACTGCAAATCGACTTCCTCATCGACCTTGACCTGTTCGATTTATTAGAGGCAACTTTGATTGACGCCGAAGAACAAATTGCCGACTACATCGATGACAACGGGGACGACGATGACGGGGACGACGACTAATGCAAATCATCTCTGGCAAATACCGCGGTAAAAAATTGATGAATATCTTTAACGACACAACGCGCCCGACAACCGGGCGCGTTCGTGAAAATGTATTCAACATAATTGCTGAACGAATACGCGATGCTACTGTGCTCGACCCCTTTGCTGGAACTGGGGCAAACGCGGCCGAATGCATTTCCCGTGGCGCGAAAACCGTAATCGTCAACGACAGCAACCCTGTGGCGGTTGATGCGATAAACAAAAACATGAAATCCATCGGCGGCCCTGCGGCAACTCAAATGGATGCAATTGATTTAATTCACAAACTACGCGACATGAAATTCGATATCGTCTTCCTCGACCCGCCGTATGACGGCAATATGGGCCCGCGCATCATTGAACTTCTAACAAAATTCGACATGGTTCGCAACGGCGGGGTAATCGTCTTTGAAACGGACTCCGCACACGAACCTATCACCTTCGACCACTACAACGTTCGCGAAAAAACATACGGACGCGCAAAAATCTACTTCCTACACAAACCCAATTAACAACATCCCAACCAAAACCGACAAAACGGTGTGCGTAAACTTGAACAACAAATAAAATCGAAATCGCATGCCTAATTTCCCCAAAAACAAAAACCCCTGCATCCCAACACACAACCCACCGAACGACAAAAACGCAACCGCCAACAAAAACTGATGGGTCAATGGAATTGCTAGATTTGACGCCTTAAACACACCCGCCGTCATCTCCAAAAATCCCGACAAAACCGTATCGGCAATATGTGCCAGGGAAAACAACACATCCAACTGATTCCCAACGACAAAGAATATAACAATCAACCCACCAACCGACAGGACAGAGGCTATCGCCGACTGCAACGCAACCGAAATAACGGAATCTGGAACCTTCCTCTGAATGACGGCCGCCTGTATGGGGGGATGTTTTTTGAAAAAGACCAAACCATTCAACAACCCTCCAATAATCGTGGATAATAAAATTATCCACCCCAGCCGTGTGTCACCAAACAAAACTGTACCAACGGTGGCAATCACAAAAATCGGCCCGGGGGTGGACGTAAACGTCGCGGTATGAATCGCGCGCTCACGGCTCATCTCGCCGCGCTCGACTAACTCCAACAACATCCGCGAACTGGTCGGATACCCCCCCAACAAACTCAATCCCCACACCGCCAACACGGGATTGCGCCTGCCGCTAAAAAATCCAGACACGGTAAGCAGGGAAGTAATAAAAAAAAACGGGAATAATACGGGCATCACATTGCGGCCGAACAACATGACCCCGCGCCACGATGCGTCAATAAAACCCTCTACATCAACAAAAACCAAGGCAACAAACCCAAAACTCATAAACGGCCCCAACCACTTTTTCACACCTATGTGTACGATAACATTTGCCAAAAAAGCCGCCATCGTGCTACATTTGGTACCAACCAACATATTAAAAAAGGACAGAGGTATAAAACATGTTAAGAAAAAGCGACTTCCCAATCTTGGAATACGATGCGGTATCCGCCCCAATCGTGACCCCCGACCACTACATTGAAAAGGTCGAAAACTGGCGCAAAATCACGCGCTGTGTTATTACATACTTTTCGGATATTGTGGAACTGCTGGAACGGGCCCAAGTCATTAACCAGGTCTTCCGCCTACGAACCGAGGGCTACCGTCCCCGTATCTACGAAATGAAGGTCGGCAACGAATACGTATTCGTCATGGCGGCACCCGTGGGCGCGCCCCAGGCCGCTCGCATCGTGGAATGTCTGGCTGCAATGGGCGTCAAAAAATTCATGATAAGCGGCGGCGCGGGAACCATCAACGACGATGTGACCCGTGACTATGTCCTGGTGCCGGCGGCGGCAACAAGGGACGAGGGGACAAGCTACCATTACCTCCCACCATCACGCGACGTCCAAATGAACCCGCGCGTGCTTTCCTCAATCGAAAAAACTCTCACGGCCGAGGGTGTTAAATTCGTCAAAATCAAAACCTGGACGACCGACGCTATCTTCCGCGAAACAATTGACAAGGTCGAATTGCGCAAGGCCGAGGGCTGCTCAACCGTTGAAATGGAATGTTCCGCATTCTACTCGGTCGCGGCGCACCTGGGGTTTCTTTGCGGTCAACTCTTGTATGCGGGTGATAAATTAACAAAAGAAGGTTGGGATTACCGTGACTGGCACACCCGCGGCGACAAACGCACAATGCTCTTTGACCTTTCGGTCAAATGCTTGATGAATCTATAGTCTTTGTGTTATACTGTTTGAACAGGAAAGTTATGCACAGGGGAGGCCAAACATGAATCAACTGGAAGAGGTATTCAAAAAAAGAATCCGCGTCGCTGACACGGGTGACGGGCGTTTCGCCATCAGCTTTCCTATGTACAAAATCGAGGGCGGTCTTTACGAAATCTACCTGGTTCCAAACGGCATGGGCGGCTACAGCTTAAGTGACGAGGGCGCCACGCTCGAGGAACTGGACAAAATCTTTGAACTGGGCGAACCTGACGTTATCAAAAACTTGGTCGCTATCCTGCGCCAATACGGATGTAAAAAGGTCGGTAACGCATTCCAAATCGACTGCACGCCGCGCGACGTCCACATCAAAATGTCATTTCTTATCCAGGCCATTTCATTCATGCTTAACATGAAAATATTCTACGTATAGAACATTGCGGACACACTATTAAAATGCTAAACTGGTACATGAATTATTACGACTTCATGGGCCAGTTTTTTATTGGCACCAAAAACCCAACACTCGCTCACATCGAATTCTTTATGGAACGCCTGGATAACCCGCACAAAAAATTCAAGAGTGTCCATGTCGCGGGCACAAACGGCAAGGGCAGTGTTGTCGAAACCCTCTACGCCGTCATGAAATCGGCGGGATATAAAACGGGCAAATTCATCAGTCCCTATTTAACCAAATTCAACGAATACATAACGGTTGGCGATGACCTAATCGCGGACAACGAAATCGAAGAACACCTGGCAATTCTTAAACCTCTGATACAGGAACTCCAAAACGCGGGCGGCAACCCAACCTACTGGGACATCCTCGTAACCATGACGTACATGCACTTTGCCAAACACAGGGTGGACATCGCTATTGTAGAGGTCGGTATGGGCGGCATCTGGGACGCAACAAATGTCATAACACCTCTGGTGTCGGTCATCACAAAAATCGACTTCGACCACAAAGAACACTTGGGCCATACGATAGTGGAAATCGCGGGTAACAAAGCCGGCATCATCAAACAGGGCGTCCCGTGTATTACCTGCAACTACTCAACGGCTCTACGGGTAATAGAAGACCGGGCCCGTGAAATGGAAACCACCGTGACCCGCGTAATGTCAAAAGACGTAGAAGTTCGTGGCTTCACCGTCGGACAAAAAATGAAAATCGCTTACCGCAACCGTGATTACACGGTGTCACTCCGTGGTCGGTTCCAAGGCGTCAATATCGCAATGGCACTAGAGGCTATTGACATCTTACGCACCCGCGGCTACACAATCACTGACGAAATGTTAAACCACGGACTGGAAAATATAAACCACCCCGCACGATTTGAAATACTATCTAAAAAACCTCTGGTTATATTCGACGGCGCACACAACGCCGACTCGGTTCGCGTGTTCATGGAAATGCTACGCGACTACTTCCCGCGTCGCGACCAAAAACGCGTGTTCATTATCTCCATGTTAAAAAAGAAAGACGCGGACGAGGCAATGGAAGTAATCGCCAAACACCTCCCACGCGGCACGGCAATATACTTCACCGACGGCTGTAACTCGGACGAATTCCACACCGCCGACACTCTGCAAAAATCCTACATGAAATTCGACGGGAAACAGGACGAAAAAACCGCAGGCACCACAACCAGACGTACCCACAGCACAACTCACCAATCAACATTCGATGCCGCCATTGAAACCGCCCTGCAAACGGCCGTATCGCCGAACGTGGCGGTGTTCGTGGTAGGCAGCTTCAAAACCTACACCCGCGCAAAGGAGCTCATATGCCAAAGATAACCGCCTTAACGGCACAAAAGGGAAACAAAGACCGCATCAACGTCTTCGTCGATGACGAATTTTTCTGCGGAATTTCTCTGGACTCCGCCGTCCGCTTTCGTGTCGTTGCTGACAAAGAAATGACGGACGAGGAATTGAGTCTTCTACTGGCCGAGAGCGGCGAGAACGAACTCTACGTCCGTGCCTTGGACTATATATTAAAAAGCCCCCGCACCGAACGCGAAATAACCCGCTATCTCTACCGCCGTGACGCTTCCCCCGAAACGGCAACGCGAATAATCAAACGTCTCAAAACAATGAATTATATCAATGACGAGGCCTACGCCAAAATGTTCGCCGAACAAAAATCTGGAAAACTGGGAATATCAAAAATCCGCACCAAACTATTCGGGCGGGGGATTGACCTAAACTTAATTGAACAATCCCTAGATATTGTCGAGGACGAAACCCAAGAAGACCTCGCCCGCCGCGTCGCCGACAAATTCTTACGCAACCGCGAACGCGACCACATAACAATGCAAAAGCTATATCGGCATCTGGCGACAAAGGGTTTTGACTTCGACCTCTGCGGCAAAATTGTCGAGGAATTCAAAAAACAAGACGAAGAAAAAATGGAAGAATACATGGACAAGTGGCAGGAATACCGAAGGGCCAAGGACGAGGCAAAACAAAAAAAAGCCGAACTCCGTGAACTGCGCCGCAAATTGATGGAGGACGAATGAGGATAGGAATAGACATCATCGAAACTACGCGCATGAAAAAACTCATCGGCACCGACCGTATTGCTCGTATCTTCACCGTTTCCGAATGTGAATATCTCAAAACAAAAAACTGGGCCCCCCAATCGGTGGCGGGCATCTTCTGTGCAAAAGAAGCCTACTTCAAAGCCCTCGGCACGGGCATCCACCACGGCAAACTCCTCGATATCGAAATCATCCACGACGACATGGGTGCCCCCTCATACAACATCAAAAACGCAACCCTCAAACACAACGCAACCCTCTCCATATCACACACCCGCACCACGGCCGTGGCGGTATGTATAATCTTTTAGGAGATTCGGTCGAATCTTCGTATATATGTTTTAATTGTGGCACATCAACAATCAAAACTATTACCCCAAGAATTCATTGACGAGGTCAAACTCGCCAATAATATCGTGGGCGTTGCATCCCGTTACATGCCCCTAAAACAAAAGGGCCGCCAACATTGGGCATGCTGTCCCTTCCACTCGGAAAAAACCCCCTCATTCGCAATCAACGATACACAACAATTCTACAAATGCTTCGGATGCGGGGCGGCTGGTAACGTCATATCACTGGTCAAACAACTGGAATCGGTCGACTTCATGGGCGCGATTGAACTGCTGGCAAAATGGGCAAACCTCACCATGCCAAAACTCGCCGCCGACCCCGATTATGCAAAGCGCAAAGAAAAAAAAGAACGCATGTTTGAAATGGTCGAATGCGCGCGTGCCTACTACTGCGAAACCCTCTACCGTCCCATCGGCCGCGATGCATTGAATTACCTACACGGCCGCGGAATTACCGACGAATTAATCAAGACCTTTAACATAGGCTTAAGCCACGACTGGGACGCCCTCATCGGCTACATGCGGAAAAAAGGGTATAGGGACGAAGAACTAATCGAGGCGGGAATTGCTGCCAAGAGTGAGCGCAGTGGCCGCATATACGACGCAATGGCCGAACGTATAACATTCGCAATCTTCGACGTGTACGGCTCATGTATCGGCTTTACTGGTCGAACTCTATCGGACAAGGCCGATATTGCAAAATACCGCAACACCGCGCAAACAATGCTCTTTGACAAATCGGCTATCGCATACGGTATCGACGTACTGAAAAAAAACAAACAATCGAATTTTGTCGAATCACTAATAGTGGTCGAGGGAAACGTAGACGTAATAACAATGGTCGGCGCGGGCTTTATCAACACGGTCGCCTGTATGGGTACCGCGCTGACACAATTCCACGCGCGTGTATACAAACGTTTTGCACAAAATATATTACTGCTCTTTGACGGCGACAACGCGGGACAACGGGCCGCAATGCGTGCGGTGGACATTCTGGACGCCGAGGGACTATCGGTAAAGGTCATCGAATTACCGCCCGACACCGACCCGGACACCTTCGTCACCAAACACGGCAAATTGGCGATGGCGGGACTTATCCAAGACGCGAAACCAATGATGGACTTCAAACTCGACCACTTGGAATCCGAATCCGACCTCTCCGACAACGCGGGCCGAACAAAATACCTGGACGCGGCAACCGAAATGCTCAAACCGCTTGCCAACCAACCGCAACTGGAACTCTACATACCAAAAGTCGCGAAACTGGCAACCGTCTCGTACGAGGCCGTGGAAAGAAAAGTAAACCAGGCCCCGCCAAAAACAAAAGAACCATCTCTGGAACCTCCGCCGCCCGAACGAATCTCCAACAAATACACGGCCGCCCTCGACTTCATCCTCTGGGCCGCCGTCACCGACCAACCATACGCTACGACCGAAACACTATTGACTTTGCACATTCAAAATGGGATATTAAACCGAATCTTGCAAAATGTGATGGCACGGCGCGAACGGGGCTCACGGGTGAACGTTGGAATGCTACTCGGCGAACTGGGGGAAATCGACCATGAAGAGGAAAGCGACAAACTACGCGCAATAGCCGGCATGGACTTCACCCACATGGATACCCGCGGCCAAACCGAACACTTCGCAAAATGTGTCGCAACAATAAACGAAACCCTCATCAAAAAACAAACGGACGACCTAATGGAAAAATTCCGTCAAACGGACGACAGCCTGCAACGAATGGAAATACTACAACAAATTGAAACCCTAAAGAAAAAAGGAGCAAAATAAGAAAATGGCACGCAAGGAACTCGTAAAACGCGCATCAAAAAACCCCATCGCCGAGACAGAGGCAAAGGCGGAAAAATCTGTCCCTGTCAAAAAGGCTCCTGCAAAGGCTCCCGCCCCAAAAAAGGAGGAGGCTGTAAAAACCCCCCCCAAGAAAAAACAAGAAAAGAAAACCCCCCCCCAAGGCGTTGCCCTCGGGCCAAACGCTCGGCCTGCGGCCTCGGCCCGAACTATTACGAATAAATCCACCCAAGAAAAAAAAGTGGCGGTAAAAAAAGAACCCGCCCCAAAAAAGGTCGCCGAGAAAAAACCCGCCCCTAAAAAAGAAGTAAAAAAACCCGAACCAAAAAAAGAAGTTGCCGCAAAGAAAGAAAAACCAACCACCGCCCCAGTAACCGAAACCCCACAACCAACCTGCGAATTCGGCTTCTCAAAACCTGACCTCTCAACCCTCTTGCGCCGTGTAATAGACGTTTCTCGGGTAAAGGGCCATGTGGACGGGGACAAGGTCTTCATCGGCTTCATGGAAAAGGGCGCGGATGCCGAGGATATCCAAAGGGTTCGCGACGCGCTAGAGGCCGCAAAGATTAAAATCAAACAGGGCGACGACGCCTCAAAAACAAAAGAAGAAGACGTCGAAAAGATTATAGCAGCCGCCAGCGTAGACGACAGCGTCAAAAGCTACCTGCGCGAAATCGGCCGCGTGCCGCTTTTAACTAGTGAAGAAGAAGTCGAGGTCGCCAAAAAAATGATGGAAGGATGCGAGGACGCTAAAAAACGCCTTAACCAGGCCAACTTGCGTCTGGTCGTCCACATCGCAAAACGCTACACGGGTCGAACGTCATTACACTTCCAAGACCTCATCCAAGAAGGGAACATCGGACTCATGCGCGCCGTGGAAAAATTCGACTACCGCCGCGGCTTCCGTTTCTCAACATACGCGACCTGGTGGATTCGCCAATCTATAACGCGCGCAATCGCGGACCAGAGTCGTCTTATCCGCATCCCCGTCCACATGGTGGAAACGATTAACCGCCTGACTAAAACCAGTCGCATGTTGCAACAGGAATTCGGCCGCGAACCAACCACCGCCGAAATCGCCGAGGCCATGGGCGTAACCGAAGCCAAGGTCGAAGAAATCCGCAGGATAAGCCAAGACACAACAAGCTTGGACAGTCCCCTGGGCGAGGACGGCGACGGTGTTATTGCCGACACATTCAAAGACGAGAATATCGAGGACCCTTCAACCCGCGCCCAACTGATAATGTTGCGCAATCAATTGAAAACGGTAATAAACAGTCTGACTCCCCGCGAACAAAAAGTAATCCTTCTGCGCTACGGAATCGACGACGGAAAACCCCGAACTCTGGAAGAGGTCGGCAAAGAATTCCAAGTCACCCGTGAGCGTATCCGTCAAATCGAGGCAAAGGCCCTACGCAAACTCCGCAACCCAATGAGGCTCCGTCTACTGAAAGACTTTACAGAGGAGTGACCCTAGGGTATACTGTCCCTATGATTAAATCCCTTATTGCATACCAAGACAAAGAAAAAGAAAAACTGGCACTGGTCTACTCGGTCGAGGCTGGCAAAACAAAACGTGAACTAACCGAGAGTCTTAACGCCATGGAAGTCGCGAAAAAAGCCGTACTCGAACTGGACTCCGAGGCCAAAAACATCACCCTAACAATTGACGGCCTAAAGAGGCAACTTGACGAAATCGCGTCAAAGGTCACGGACGTAAACAAATCAAAAACGGACGCATCCGAAGACGAATTAAACAGCGCGATTGCCCTCGCATCTATGGTAGCCTCACGACTGGTCGCATACGAAAACCAACTGGTTGAAATCGGCAAAAAGATAAACGAAAAATCAACACAATTCGAGGCCGCAAAACAAAAAGCCGCCCGCGCACAAATGGCCGAAAAGAAACTTTCCCCCGAATACGAAAGGGAAAAGGCCGCCATAGCGGAGCGGGTCACCGCGCTCGAGGCCGAACTTAAAAAAATGGAACGCGACGTCGACGCCAAATTACTGGAACGCTACAAAAAACGCCGCGCCAATGACCGTGGCGGCAAACCATCCGACATCGTCGTGCCTCTGGTCGGCGACCGTTGCGGCGGATGCCACTTTGAACTTGCGCTCTCCCAAACCCACAAAATCGGCGTAGACGGGTACATAGTCTGCGAGGAATGCGGTCGTATCATCTATAAGCAGGGGTGACCCCTGCACCCGGTATGTCTTGGCTGTGAGAGTTTTTGGGAGGATTAATCATGGACGTTCTAGAGAGATTCACGCACCTGGTACAACAACTTCAATCAACAACTGGTCGCCTGGAAAAGGAGGCCTTTTTAATTGAATACCACAATGATGCCGAGGTTAAATCCGTCCTCCATTTTCTATTTAATCCGTATATAGTAACGGGCATCAGCAAAAAGAAACTCGCCAAAGACGTTTCCATGGAGGGTGTCGAAACGCCAACTGACTTACTGGAACTACTTGAATACTTCAAAACAAACAACACGGGCCGCGATATCGACGTCGCCGTATTAAAATCATTCGGCAACGAACTTGTAAACGAACTGGTTAAAAAAGACCTCAAACTGGGCGTCCAAGAAAAAACTCTGAACAAGGTCTTCGGTGCGAAATTCATCCCCGTAATGGATGTCATGTTGGCCGAGAGCTACTTTGAAAACCAATCATACCTCGATGGCCGAGAATTCGTCGTCACCCAAAAACTTGACGGTGTGCGGGCCATTATGATGGTCCGACCATCGGGAGGACCCGAGACTGGTCAGTCAGGTTTGGGTAATGATGCATTGCCGCCCCAGGCAGACCGTGAGGGCACCCCCGTTTTCTACACCCGCGGCGGTCGCGTGATAGAGGACTTGGTGGAACTAACCGAAGAGGGGCGCAAACTCGACCCCCTATACGTCTACGACGGCGAACTACTCCTAACCAACCCGCCCGCAAATGCAACTACTGCCGAGATATACCGCCTAACGGTAAAAATAACAAACAGCGACGACATCAAACGGGGCGTTGACTTCAACGTATTCGACCGCGTATTGCTTGCGGATTTTGTCGATGGTATATCGCATGTGGGCGCACGCGAACGAAAGGCGGCTCTGACTGCTGAACTTAACAAACTTGGTCTAACGCATATCCGTGATGTCGGCGTGGTCTATGACGGCGGGGATGTTTCGGTTATCGCGGGACTGCTTGACCAATACACCGCAAACGGTGAAGAGGGACTTATGATTAACCCCGCCGACTCACCGTACGAATGCAAACGAACCAAAAACCTGCTAAAGGTCAAAAAATTCCAAACCGCCGATGTGCGGGTCATATCGGTAGAAGAGGGCAGCGGGGCCAACCGCGGCAAACTCGGGGCCGTGCATGTCATCTTCCTTGGCCCTGACGGACGCGAACACACCTGCAAGGTGGGCAGTGGCTTCTCAAAAGAACACCGCGAACACTACTGGAAAAACCAACACGAAATCATCGGCAAGATTATCGAAATCGGATATTTTGAACTCTCAAAAAACCAACGCGACGACGAATACTCTCTGCGCTTCCCAACGTTCAAAGACATCCGCCCCGACAAAGACGAAATCTCAATGCACTAAAATGTCAGCAACCCTCTTTACATACAAAAAACTTGTGTTACCATAAACTGCAAAGGACTCGGCTGCCTACGGGATGCTGGTTTTTGCTCTTCTGCGGATACACTGTGGATGTTACATACTGTAGGTGTACCAGTCCTCGAAGACAAAAACCACATCCC
>WRBO01000015.1 GCA_009784555.1 Bacillota bacterium
CGACCAATATAATATCCTCCCCTGTGCTTTATAGTAACATGGATTTATTGTGGGTCAAGGGGGCTGGTGACATATTTAGCCCATTTTTTCGACGAGTTGCATTCGGCGGAGGTATTTGTCGCCGAGGAATTCGGTGGTTAGGAAAATTTTAGTTATGTTGAGGGCGGTGTCGGCGTCGATGAATCGGCCGCCCAGACAGAGGACGTTGGCGTCGTTGTGTTGGCGGGCCAGTTGTGCGTAGATTTCGGTGTGGCAGAGGGCCGCACGGATACGTTTATATCGGTTAGCGGCGATGGATACACCGATGCCCGTGCCGCAGATAAATATTGCCCGAGTTCCGTGGTGGAGGACACGCGTTACCGCACGTTTAACGATGTCGGGGAAATCGATCGGGTCGGTTGTGTTTGTTCCGATGTCCTCGACCGTGACATCGTGGTCGAGGAGGTATTTTTTAATGGTTTCTTTTAATTCGTAGCCGCCGTGGTCGGATGCCAGTATTATTGGTGGTAGCTTTTTGCTCATGGTGTCCCCTTTTTACATTACAATTCTACTATATAATTCTCGTAGTGCGTCTTGTAATGTTTTGCAGCAGTTTATGTAGACAGGCAGGGGTTGCATGAATGGGTCGGGGATGTCGCCGCAACCGACCGCGTTATCCAGCGGGTATACGTTCGGGTGTTCGCCGATGCGCAGGGCGTGTTCGTGAGTCATTGTTACGATGTGGTCGAATTTTTTTATCATGTCGGGTTTGAAGCGAGTGCTGCTGCGCACCTTTTTCCCCAGTTTTTCGCCACATTCGATTAGTGCCATTCGTGCCGTGTCGGTCATGGGCAGGCCGTCCATTGTGTGGGTGCCCGCGCTGCTGACCTTTATTTTCTTTTTTTCCGCGCGTGCCATATTTTCAAAGATGACCGCCGCCATTGGAGAGCGGCAAACATTTCCCGTGCATACGAATAGAATTTTCATCGAGAGGTCTCCTTTATTTGGCCACCGCCAAGGCACATATCACCATTATATAGTACAACCCATTGTCCAGGTGTTACCGCGCGTTGTGGGTTTTTGAATTTGACGATTACGTCTTTGCCGTCGGTTGTTACGATACATTCCTGGTCCGGTTGGCGGTATCGTGTCTTTGCCGTGCATGTTTTTGGCAGTTCGGCCATGAAGTTGAAATCAATCGCGGTTAGTTGGTTGGTGAAGAGTTCGTCACATTCACCATTATTAACAATTAATGTGTTGTTGGGGATGTCTTTTGCCACCACGAACCAACGCATATCCACCGAAGATGTATTGTCGCAAGATTTACCGCCAGCGGAGGTACTCCGTCCGCCGATGCCCAGGCCCTTTCGTTGGCCGATTGTGTAGTACATCAGGCCCGTATGTGTTCCGACCGTTACCCCGTCCAAGGTTTTTATGACGCCAGGTTGGTTGCCGAAGTAGGTTTTGAGGAAGTCGCGGAATTTGCGCTCGCCGATGAAGCAGATGCCCGTGCTGTCCTTTTTTTTCGCAGTTGATAGACCGAGTTGTTCGGCTATTTCACGGACGGCCGTTTTTTTGAGGCCGCCAACGGGGAAAATGACGCGTGAGAGTTGTTCACGCGAGAGTCCACAGAGGAAGTAGGATTGGTCTTTTGTTTCGTCGAGGCCCCGCATTAGTTGACCGTTTTGCACGCGGCAATAGTGCCCCGTTGCGATGTATTCCGCGCCGATTTTATTTGCGTAATCGAGGAATGGGCCGAATTTGATTTCGCGGTTGCAGAGGATGTCGGGGTTGGGGGTGAAGCCCGCACCCAGCCCCCGCAAAAACTGCGCGAAGACGTTGTCCATATATTGTTTGGAGAAGTTGACGGAATAGTACGGTATTCCAATCTGTTCCGCTACGCGTTTGGCATCGGTGAAGTCGGCCTCGGACGTGCAGAAGCCATCGCCATCCTTTTCCTCCCAGTTGCGCATGAAGAGGCCGATGACACGGTAGCCCTGCCACTTTAATATGTAGGCGGAGACGGAACTGTCTACGCCGCCCGAAAGACCGACGACCACCATTGGGCCAGAATTTTCATCGTATAATTTTTTGATGCCATATTGTTCAAGCATGGTATATTGTAACACAATCATGTCAACCAAACCAACCGAGAGAAAAGTAGTTAATAATCGCCTGGATAAATTGTATTCCAGTAATGTTAAGTGTCCGTATTGCCGTGCGCGTATTCCAAAGTTTGTTGCGGAGTGTGCGCGGTGCGGGATAACAAAAGTTCAGATTTCACAAGCGAGTCATCAAGAAGCGAAAGCAATTTTGAGTGGCAAGGAAGAAGGCATTGTTATGAAGTCGCGCCGCCGTCCAGATGATTTGAATGTGCGGGGGTTGTTGTTGCGGGTATCGCTTTTTGGAATGTTTGGGGCGCATAATTTTTATGTTGGACGGAAGATACGCGGGCATATTGCGTTGTGGTGTATGGTTGCGTTGATAATTTCCGTTTCGTTTTTTTCTATGGGTACAGTTACCGCCGACATGATGGATGCGCATCCGTGGCGGCGAGCGTTTGAGGGTACGGGGTTTCCTTTTCCGTTGGATGTGTTTGGATTGATTGCGATTGTTATGTGGTTTGTTGATTGGTTTGCGATTGTGTTGTTCAATAACTATAAGTACCCCGTTAGGATTAATGCCACCCCGAAGGATATTAAGAAAAAAGCCCCGTAACGGGGCTCTGCGGGGAGCCCCCGCGGGCGTTATTTGCTCTTTCCGTTGTTAGTATCAAACATTAACAAACTATGCTTTTGGCTTTGCGACTTTTCCAGCGGCGGATAGTGTGCCTTGGATAGAGGTGAAGAGTGTTGCAACGTTTTGAAGGTCGGATGGGACGATGATTGTTGTTGCGTCGCCAGCGGCCATTGCCTTTAGCGCGTCGTAGCCTTGGAGCGTTAGGTAGGCGGCGTCAGGTTTTGCGGAGATAATTTTTTGGATGGCTTGGGCTTGACCCTCGGCCTCGGTTAGTAGGGCAACCTTGCGGGCCTCGGCACGGAGGATGGCGGCTTGTTTCTCACCCTCGGCAACCAGGATGTTAGCGCGTTTTTCACCCTCGGCTTGGAGGATGGCTTGACGGCGTTCACGCTCGGCGCGCATTTGTTTTTCCATGCTGTCTTGGATTGCGGGTGGTGGCATGATGTTGCGGAGTTCGACACGGTGAACCTTGATACCCCATGGGTTGGTTGCCTCGTCGATGATGTTACGCATTTTTCCGTTGACCATGTCGCGGGATGTGAGTGTTTCGTCAAGTTCGAGTTCACCGACGATGTTACGAAGGGTGGTTGCGGTGAGGGCCTCTATTGCTTGCATTGGGCGTTCTACCCCGTAGGTGTAGAGACGTGGGTCAACGATTTGGAAGAAGACGACGGAGTCAATCATAATCTTTACGTTGTCCTTTGTGATGACTTCGGACGGGCGGAAGTCAGCGACCTGTTCCTTTAGCGATACGGTTGCGCGTGCCTTGTCGAAGAAAGGCACAAGCCAGTTAAAACCAGTTTCCAGTGTACGGTGGTATTTTCCGACACGTTGCACGACAACAGCGTTGCCTTGGGGGATAATCCGAATCGACGAGATAAGTACAATGAACAGTACCACACCGATGATTATCAGCACAATTCCTAATGGGCCCATTTAATTCCTCCTGTTTTATATGAATTCATATAGTATATCACGCAACAATATGTTCATGCAAGCCCTGGGGGGGGGTTTTTACTTTTGCATTTTTTCGTTGGGGGGGGTTTCCATTAATCCGTGAACTATGTTCACATTTGTAACACGTGGTCCGTGGTTTGGTTGAATTACGAGCGTAACCGTCCATTTGGGCCTCCTTGCTGTGTTGGGACTAAACATAGTGGACAAATGAATTTTCTTGGCCTGTGGAGGCGGAAAGACCACCATGGTCGTGGTGAAATGAGTTTCATTTGTGGGTAGGCCGTTTCCGCTGGTCCTCGGCCCTGCGAAAATTATTTGCTCCATATGTTTCGTCCCTCCATGTTACAGTAACATGGAATTTATTGTGGTCAAGGGGGTTACTGACAAAAAGTGGTGATGGGTTTAGCGGCGGGTGAGGTTGCGGATTTCGATGGCGTGGATGGTTATGCCCCAGGCGGCGGAGGCGCGGGAAGCCTCGTTACGGGTGCGTTGGCCCAGTTCGCCGCGGGAGGACAGGACGTCGTCCACATTCATGGTTGCCGTAAGGTTGCGGATTTCGGTGTCGATTAGTTTTTCCAGTTCGTATTCGGGGCGGATTGCGCCGTAGTGAAAGAGTTTTGCATCGGTGAGTTGCCATGATACGATTGCGTCGATTACGACGGTTGCACTGTCCTTTGTAAAGACCTCTGATGGGCGGAGTTCCGTTGATTGTTCGGTTACCGAGAGGTTTGCCGCCACCCTGTCCAAGAATGGCATTAGGATGGTCACGCCAGTTGCGGCCGTGCGTTGGTATTTACCCAGTCGTTGGATTATAATTACCCGACCCGCGGGTACCATTCGGATTGATGAAATCAAGACAATTGATAAAACAGCAAGTAGCACAATTATGACAATTACAAAGTCGCTCATAGATTCCTCCGTTGATTAAAGAAAAGCCCCGCGGGGCTTTTTGTCGGCATGATTAGTCGGGTTTGACGGCTTTTGGTTTTTCGGCCTCGGCCAGTTTGACGAGCATTTTGTTGCTGTCGTTACCAGTGATTTCCACGATGTCGCCCTCGGCCAGGTCATCGCCCGAGGTTATTTTTGCAGTCCATGTTACGCCGTTGAGTTCAATGGTGCTGTACCCGTCTCGCATTGGGGATGTAAGGCGGACGCGACGGCCGATGTTTGAGTCGGTGATGTTTGTTGGGATTGTTTCCTTTATCAGGAATTTTTTCAGCACAGGGCGAAGGGTTGCGATGAACACGCCCGAGAAGATAATGAACGCGATGATTTGCCACCATAGGCCGACCGATGCAGCAGCGAGGATTAGACCCACAAGTGCGGCAGGTGCGAACCAGAGGGTGATGAGGTCGTAGGTTAAGAATTCAATTAAAAGGGAAAGCGCGATAACGCAGGCCCATACAATAATCATGATGGTTGAAAGTTCCATACCATCATTATATTATACGCGGCGGCCCTAATGCAACCTTTTTCAGTCAGTTTGTGCCTTTTCGGGTGGATTAGCCGCTGGTATATGCCGAATAATATCGTTTTTTGCGTTTCATGAGTTCGGCGTGCGTGCCCATTTCGACCGCACGGCCCCCCGCCATGAATATTATCATGTCGCAATTTTCGATGGATGACAGGCGGTGGGTTACAAAAATCTTGGTTTGGCGTGGGTTCATTTTGCGGATGCTCTCGATGACATCCTTTTCAGTTACGGGGTCGGAGGATGAAAGGGCCTGGTTAAACACGAACAAGTCCGGGTTTTTTAGCACCATGCGGGCGACATTGAGGGCCTGTTTTTGGCTGACCGATAGTTTTGTTGTATCGGAGGACAGTTCAGTATTGTAGCCGTTTGGCAGTTGGGCGATGAAGTCGTGGCTGCCCAGTCGTCTTGTCACTTGCATTACATTTTCGGGTAATGTACGGCGGATACCATAGAGCAGGTTTTCCGCGACCGTGCCGCGGAAGATGAATGGCAGGCCGAATGCGATACCGAAGTTTGGATAGTAGCTGTCGGATTTAATCTCGTCCAGGTTTACCCCGTCTATGGCGACCTGGCCCCCCGTGTATTGTTCCAGTTTTGCGAGGACTTCGACGATTTTGCCTTTACCAGAACCCGCCGCGCCAACAATAGCCACCGATGAGCCAGGGGGAATTCGGAATGAGACGTTGGATAGGAGTTTTTCCCCGCCCCGTTCGATGGATACGTTTCGGAATGCGATTTCGCCGATGCGTTCGATGTCGATGTGTTCGCGTTCGGTCATTGTGTCCGGATAGTCGAGGATTTCAAAGACCTTTTTTGCGCGGGGGCCGAGGGATTGTAATAAGTTGGTGGTTTCGGTCACAATTACGGCGTTTGCCAAGAAACGGTTGGAGAACACGATGAACGCAGGCAAGGCACCGAATTCGGGTAGGGTTCCGTTGACGAACAATATACCGAACACGACGGTGACGAGTAGAAACATGAAGTTTTGGATGAATGTTATATAGATTGTGTTGAAGCCAAGGGCGACCTCCTCGGCAATATTCGCCCGTGTTTCGTTTTCGTTGTGGGCCTCGTATTCCAGTTCTGCTCCGTCTATGCCGTGGGTGCGGTAGAAGTTGTGGAGACTGACCTTTTTGTCCATGTAGCTGAAGCTGTTTATTATTACTTGGTTATTGTTATTAAAATATCGTTGGGTGCGTGAGGATACGAGTTTTGCCGTGATGATACATAGCGGCAGGGATGCGATGACGACGAGGGCCAAAATCCAGCTGATTTGAAACATGGCTATGGCCGTTGTTATATAGAAGAATACGGTACGGGCGGCACGGTAGATAATCATTAGGACGGTACGGGTGAGCATTCCCGTTAGGTTTGCGACACGACGGGTTAGGTCGCCGGTTGCGAATTGGTCGAGGAAGGAAACGGGTACCACGTCCAGTTTGCGCTTGATTTTGACGACGAGTTCGTGTTTTGCGCGGTTTTCGTAGCGGATGATTGCGAAGGAACAGATGATTTGAAAGACCTCGTTCAACAGGGCCAGGACCGTAAATATTACCAGTTGGGTGTAGATGAAGCGCATTGTTGGCGAGATGTTGAGGTCAAAAGATTCCTCGAGATTGTTGAAGATGTTCCGTGTAAATGTTGGGGTGAAGGAGAACATTACGATGCCGACGATACCGATACCGATAATCATCAGTATGCGCCAGCGGAATTCGCCGAACAATCCGAGGACGCGGATTAGGTAGCGGTCTTCGCGCGATAGTCTTTTACGAGCCATTACACGCCACCTCCTTCGTCCACGATTGTAGCCATACGTGCCTCGGCCTCGAGCGTGCGTGTACCGATTTCTTCGCCGTCGTTTGTCAGTTGAGGTTCGGGTGCGGTTGTGCCTTCCATATCGGCCTCGTTAATTATACTTGCACCGAATGCGGCGTAGAATTTGTTGTAGTCGGCATTTGTTGCGAGGAGTTCGCGGTGGCTGCCCATGCCGCCTACCCGTCCGTTTTTCAGGACATAGACGTTGTTACATGCGCGGCAGATTTCCTGGGCATATGTTATGAACAGACAGGTTTTGCGTTCGCGTTTTAGGCGTTGCATTAGGCGGTTGATGTATTCCGGTTTGACGTGTGAGAAACATTGGTTGAATATGTAGAATGATGCGGGTTTTAGGATACAGCGCACGATGTTGACGAGGTTTTTCGCACCCATTGAGAGGGTGCTTCGCTCGCCCATTTCGTAATCCAGGAAGCGACCGCCGAAGCGTGCGACGAAGTCGTTTGCCCCCAAGTCGTCGAATGCGCCCATGATGTCGGCGTCGGTGGCGTATGGGGCCAACACGCGGATGTTGTCGCGGATGGTTCCAGGGACGAAGTCGGGGGATTGGTCACAGTATGAGAACACGGCACGGCGAAGATACATTCGGTTTATGGAGGTTATGTCGATGCCGCCCACGGCGATAACGCCCGATTCCACGTCTTCTTTGCGGAGGAGGAGTTTTGGGATTTTGTTTTTGCCGCTGCCTGCCCCGCCCACGATTGCTACGCGTGTGTTGAATGGCAGGGAGATGCTGACATCGCTTAATGAACGTTGGCCGTTTGAGTGTGTTTGTGTTATGTTGCGGAATTCCATACGTGGTTCAGCCAGAGTTGGTAGGACGGTTATGCCGCCGCTGTCGTCCCTTTCGGGTAGAGCCATGACGCGGTTGGCGCGTTCCATGCTGACCCGGTACCTGGGTGCGTCTTCCACCAGCCACGCGAACAGCGTGTGTGAACCGTTTTGCATACGGACAACATATTGCAGGATGGTGTTGAGGATGACGAGGTCGTGGGCGACCTCCATATTGAAATGCACACCGTACAGGATTATTATTACGGTTACGATTGTAAACAAGATTGCGTGGAATGAAATTGAGAGGTTTATGGAGCGGTCGGTGTAGATACCTTGGCTGACCTGGACGTCTACCATTTTGCCGAATTCTTCGCTGCGCTCTTCGGCCTTGCCCAAGATACGGATGTCACGCGCCCCGGTTATACCTTCCTTGATATTAGTGAAGTAGTCGTCGAAGACCTCGACCACCTCGGGGATGATTTTTGACATCTTTCGCATACGCCACCAGAAGAACACGAGGATAAAGGGTACGGCGGCCAAGGCGATGAGAGAGTATGTTGTTGACAGACGGAACATCATGAAGATTGAACCGAAGACGACCAAGGGGGCGAATACCAAAGCATTTGCCAATCGGCGGGCATAGCGGCGGGTCCATGATGTGTCGTTCCAGACGGTGGGGAGAACCTTGGAGTAGCCGTATTCTTCGACCGTTTCGCTGCTGACCCTTTGAAACTTGTTAAACAATGTTCGGCGCATGTTTTTTTGCAGGCGGAAGGAAAAAATCGCAACGAAGAATTCACAGACGATGTGGATAATCAGCATGAGGACGATGAAACCGAAGACCAAGGCCCCCTGGACCAGGATGTCATTGATGACTTGGTTTTGGTAGACCAGCCCCTCGCGGTAGTTGATTACACCTTCACTGATAATCTCGGTGACGCCTTGGAGAAACATTGGAAAGTACAGGGCCATAGATTCGAGAGCCACAAGGAAAAGTATGTAGAGGATAAACCACTTCCACACCCCTTGCATATGGCCAAGCATACTGAATGCCGCCTTGTCCTTTGGCATGTTCATTAATGAAATTAGTATACAAGGCGCATGGCAAAAGGGGCAAGTGATTAGTGCCCCGCATACCATGGAATAGGCATGAAAATGCCGTTAAACAAAAGGAGAAATTACTATGTGTTGTTTGAGAGAATTGCTCTGTGGTCGTCCACGATGCTGTCGCCCGCGATGTTGTTGTCCATGTCCGCGTCCGCGCCGTGTATGCCGATGCGAATTCCGTTGTCGTATGGAAGAGGAGCGTGGTCACCATGGCGGAGGGCGTGAGGGCGGCCACCGTGAAGAGCGTCGTGAGGAACGCCGAGAAGAACATTGTGGCCCAAGAGAGTGGACACCAATGGAGCACCACCGCGGCGGATGTTGCGGCGGAGAATTTTAATTTAGTTATTAGAGATTAGAGTTGAGGGATTAGACGTTGAAGCGAAATAGGACAACATCGCCGTCGCGAACGATGTAGTCCTTGCCCTCGCTCCTTACCCTGCCCCGCTCCCGCGCCGCGACCATTGACCCCAGTTCACGTAGGTCGTCGTATGCGACAATCTCGGCCCGAATAAAGCCCCGTTCAAAGTCGGTATGTATTTTACCGGCGGCACCCGGGGCTTTTGTTCCGTTTGTGATTGTCCAGGCACGGACTTCCCGCTCCCCCGCCGTCAGATAACTGATTAACCCCAGCAGTTTATATGATGCGGCGATGAGTTGGTCGAGGCCGCATGTTTTCAAGTTATACATTTCCATTAATTCGGCGCGTTCGGCGTTGTCGTCGATTGCGGAGAGTTCTTCTTCTATTTTTGCACAGATTTTGACGACCGAGTTTTCGCCGACCGTAGCCCGAATTTTTTTCACAAGTTCGTTGTCGTTTGCCAATGCCGATTCGTCGACGTTGGCGCAATAAATTACGGGTTTAGTTGTAAGCAGAAAAAAGCCACGGGCCATTTCGCGTTCCCGTTCATTTTCAATGACAGAACATGCGAGTTTTTCGTTAGAGAGTGCGGATTGCATTCTTTTTAGCAGGTTGAGTTCCATCTCGGCCTCGGCCGGCATTTTTTGGCTCTTGAATTGTTTTTCGTGTTTTTCGATGCGTTTGGCGATACTCTCGAGGTCGGCCAAGATTAATTCCAAGTTGATTGTTTGTATGTCGCGGATTGGGTCGATATCACCCTCGACATGAATTATGTCGCGGTTTTCAAATGCGCGCACGACATGGACGATTGCATCCGATTCGCGGATGTTTGCGAGGAATTTGTTGCCAAGCCCCTCTCCCGATGCGGCACCCCGCACCAGACCCGCAATGTCGACAAATTCGATTGTTGCGTAGATTGTGGATTTAGCCGAATATAGTTCGGTCAGCCAGTCCACACGCACATCAGGTACGGGGACAATGCCAACATTTGGTTCGATGGTTGCGAAGGGATAATTTGCGGCGACCGCGCCCGCCCGTGTTAAGGCATTGAACAATGTACTCTTGCCTACGTTTGGCAGGCCAACTACTCCGATTTTCATGAGACCAGTATAAAGTGGAAAGTGGTGTGTGGCAAGTTACTTGTCGTCGTCATCGTCCAGGATGTCGTCGAGGTTGTCATCGAAATCGTCGAGGGGGTCGGATTCTTCCTCTTCGTCGTCCAGGTCGAGGTCGTCGTCGAGTTCCTCTTCCTCTAGCTCTAGAATCATGTCATCATCGTCTTCGTCATCGTCGATGTCGTCCTCGGGGTCGATTTCTTTTTCAACGTTGATACCGCCGTAGAGTGCGTCCAGTTCTTCTTCGGAGAGTTCACTCTCGCCCACGCATGTTGAACACACCGTTTCTTCTTCGGTTATGTAGTTGATTTTACAGATTGGGCAGATTCCCATTCCAGCACCCTCTTCGGTGTAGTTGGTTGACAGGGCCTGCATTTCTTGTTTACACACCGGGCAAAGTTTTTCCCGCTTTTGGATAAAGTTCAGTTCGCATCTTGGGCATTTGACGTATACGTTTTTGCTCATTTCTTTTCCTCTCCCCCGTGTGGATTGTACCTTATTATAAAGAGTTTATACAACCTGTCAATAGTTTGTTCCTATCCGAACAATTTTTCGTATACAGTGATGTGTATATCGCTTTGTTGGATGATTTGGTTGCGTTTGAAAAGAGCGGCCAAGCGGATTATGCATTGTTTATTTGTTGGGCGGCGGGGGCCAGAAAATAGGCCTTGGTTTTGTAGTTTTGGCCACCATCTCTCGATTGTTTTTCGGATACATTTTTCGACGTTGTATGTGCTTTCACCGAATTCGTCGCCGACGCGTTGGTATAGGTCTTTGCCGATGCATGCGATGGCCCGAACATCGTTGCATGTAATCTCGATACATTTTTTGAGGTAGTCATAGCCTTTTGTTACCGGGCATTCCGTTTCAAGTAGAAAGTTTGTTATGTCTTGTGTTAGGCACATATTAATTTTTTCCTCTGTTGAGTTATATATCTAGATTTTCCGCTAAAAAAGATGGGTCGTCAATAAGTTCGGCGGGAGTTATACCCAAGCCGTGAGCGAGTAGAATAAATGTTTTTAACTCTATTCCCTTTGCACGTCGTTGGATAATGCTTTTTATTGTTGGCACGGGAAGAGTGCTTCGTCGTGCCAGCTCGGCTTGTGACAAGTCCATCTTTTCCATGTATTGGGTTAGTCGTTTAACCACCGCTTGGTTTATTGTCATCAGTCTAGGATGATATATCGTCCTTTACCTTTCGGATTATACTTCATCCCATCGTGACAAAATCAAAATTTCGTGTTATAATGTTGGT
Source organism: Bacillota bacterium (assembly GCA_009784555.1). Lineage (GTDB taxonomy): Bacteria > Bacillota > Clostridia > Christensenellales > UBA1242 > WRAD01. The sequence goes on from WRBO01000015.1 coordinate 11,592, forward strand.
TATGAAATGGCTGGTTGTTGGTCTTGGGAATCCCGAGGGGAAGTATTTTGAGACGTGGCATAATTTGGGGTTTAAGGCCGCCGAGGGAGTTGCCGCACGGCATGGCATGGAGTTTAAGAAAGCGGGTAATCAATTGTTGGCCAAGGATGGCAATTTGTTTGTGTTGAAGCCGTTAACATATATGAATCGTAGTGGCGAGGCCGTGTTAGCGTTGGTTCGCAAGCAACGTATAGAACCGCAGAACATTATTGTGTTGGTGGATGATTTGTACATTGATAAGGGAAGGGTTCGCGTAGGCAATGGCGGCGGAAACGGCGGACACAACGGTATTCGCAGTATTAACCAGTTATTAGGTACGAATGAGTACATTAAAATCAAAATTGGAATTAAGGCGAACCCAGAGCCGCATTGTTTGGCGAATTATGTTTTGGAGCGGGTGCCCGCGAATGAACGCGAAATAGTTGCAGAAGGAATTGAGAAGAGTGTTGAGGCCGTGATGGAATTGCTTGGCGGTTCATCAGTTGCGATGGTTCAAGGGAGGTATAACACCAAGAATGACCAGGGGTGACCCCTGGACCCAGTATAGGCCAATTTTAATGAGGTAGTGATATGATAAACAATATAATCGAATTAACTAGTGATAAGTTGCTGACCGCGACTTTTGAGTCTTTGGCGGATGTCAAAGGTAATACCACCGTTTATACGAGTGATTCGAGTTTGGCCCCCCTGTTGGGTTCGGCCGTTACGGAGCCGTTAGTTTTTGTTACCCCGTCGGTTGATTCGGTGCATGATTCGGTTACCGTGTTTACGAACATGGGGAGAACGGCGATTGGGGTGACGGTTATCCCCGACATGCCGATTTACATGGACGGGAAGAAAGAGAGCGTTAACAGTAATTTAGAGAGCGGGATACGGAAGTTTTTGGGCGGGTCGGCCGATGTTTTGGTGATGCCCGCGAATGCCCTGTTGACCCGTGTGCCGATGATTGGAGCGTCGACGACGACGTTGGCGGTTGGCAAGAAATACAATATGCGCGACATTATTACCACGTTGGACGGGTATGGATTTTCCCGAACGCATACGGTTACCGTGCCGAATGACTTTTCGTTGAAGGGTGATGTTATTGATGTTTGGTTAGGCGGAGATAAGCATCCAATTCGGATTATGTTTTTTGGTGATGAAATTGAAGCCATTAAACGTGTTAATGCATTTGATTTTGCCACGGTGGAAAAGTTGCAGACATTGACGGTTACGCCGATTTCGCAGCTGGGAGATATTTCCCGTGAGAAGGTTCGCGAAAAGTTGGAGACGGTGGATAAGTCGCATGAGAACATGCGGGCGATTATTAATAGCCTTATGACCCGTGTTGTTAAGGGTGATGATATTAATTCAGTTCGGTGGTTGTCGGCGTTGTTGTGTTCTTTTGCCAATCCCCTGTCGTTGATGCCAGAGGGTGTGACGGTTGTGTTTGACCGTCCCCGTGAGATTTGCGACATATTAAAAGAAACACAGAAGCAAAACACCACGCGCATTACATCGTTGATTGATGGCGGTTTGTTATTGCCGCAACATGCCGAGATGTTTGGTACAGCGGGTGAGGTTACGCGGGATATTATAGGACGAGTCTGTGTCGGATTTTCCACGATGAACCAGGGGCATGATTTGTTTGCGTGTACGAATGAATTACATTTGAAGACATTGCCAGTTACAAGTTATTATTCGGCGTTGTCGGCCATGACGCCAGATATGCTGCGTTTCGCCGAGAGTGGTAAGACCGTGTTGGTGTTTGTAGATGGTGCGGCGTGTGAGAATTACCTGAAATCAAAATCCGTTCCGTTTAACCGTATTACGGGAGATACAAAGCCAATGGCAGGACAGATTAATATTGTTTACATGCCGTTGGGACCGTCGTTTGAATTGCCGAATTCAAAGACGGTTGTGTTTAGCGTTAAGCCTCCGCCGCGGATTGAAGCGCATGTTGAGGCACCAGAGCCGACACATGAGGATGCGCCAGTCGTCAAGACCAAGTTTGTTATGCCGACCGTGGGCGAGGTTGTTGTTCACGAGGTGCATGGATTGGGCCGTTATGTTGGGATGAAGGAATTAGAAATTTCCGAGAAGATGGTCGAGTACTTTGTCCTGCAATACGATGGCGGGTCATTGGTATATGTTCCGCATGAAATGATGCATTTGCTTTCCAACTATCACGGGGAGCCCGCACGACTAAACCGAATAGGGGGGCAAGACTTTACACGTGTAAAGCAACGGGTTAGGCGACGCCTGAAGGACCTTTCCGCCGAATTGGCGAAATTATATTCACGCCGTTTGCGTGTTAAATCAAATACATATCACGTGGAAGATGCCATTATGGCAGAGTTTCGCGATGCATTTACACATACATTGACGCCAGACCAAGAAAAATCATTGCGCGATATTGCCGCCGATATGACGGGTGACAAGGTGATGGACAGATTGGTTTGCGGAGATGTGGGTTTTGGTAAGACCGAAGTTGCATTGCATGCCGCGTTCCGTGCAATTATGGGCGGGTTTCAAGTGGCCCTGTTATGCCCTACCACAATATTGTCCGTACAGCATTACAACACCGCGAAGAAGCGTTTAGGCAAGTTTGGTGTGGAGGTTGAAGTTATCAACCGCTTTCGTTCGGATAAGGAAGTTGCGGATATCCTTGAGCGTGTTGGTAGTGGCCAGGTTGATATCTTGGTTGGAACGCACCGATTGTTGTCGGGGGATGTTAGGTTCAAGAACCTGGCATTATTGATATTGGATGAGGAGCAACGTTTCGGTGTTGCGCATAAGGAAAAAATTAAGCAGATTAAGTCTAGTATTGATGTGCTGACACTGTCGGCTACGCCTATTCCCCGTACGTTGAACATGGCGTTGATTGGAATTAGAGATATTTCAAATATTCAAACGCCGCCAGTTAATCGCAGGCCTATTGTTACGTATGTGACCGAATATAGTGACGGATTGATGGTTGATGCGATAGAACGTGAGCAGGCGCGCGGCGGACAGGTATTAGTGTTGTTTAACAATGTTGAGAAGATTGAGGGCTTTGCGGCGACGTTGCGCCGTTTATGTAAAGATGGAACGCGGGTTGCAACAATACATGGTCAGATGCCATCAACACAGATTGAGAATACGATTATTGCGATGTATAACCGTGAGATTGATGTTTTGGTGACATCCACCATTATTGAGAACGGGATTGACATACCTACGGCGAATACATTGATTGTTATCAACGCGGACAAATTAGGTGTTGCGCAGATGCACCAGATACGCGGACGAGTTGGTCGCAGTACGACACAGGCCTTTGCATATTTTACGTATAGTCCGAACAAAGAAGTGTCAGAGATTGCGCGCGAGCGATTGTTAGCAATACAAACGCATGCAGGTCATGGCAGCGGGTTAAATATAGCTATGCGGGATTTACAAATTCGCGGTGCGGGTGATTTATTGGGCGGCGAACAGTCGGGTCATATTGATACGGTCGGGTTTGATATTTATATGAGGATATTAACCGAGGTTGCGGGTGAGATGAAAAATGGCCGCTAGTGTTGCAGCCATTTTTTTTATTATCCTTTAATTATCCCTGTGCGTCCAAGTAGGTTACGATGTTTGCGACCGTTTTGATTTTTGCGGCGTCGTCGTCCGATATGACGATACCTGTTTCGTCTTCCAGAGTCATTAGCATGTCGACGACGTCGAGGCTGTCCGCGTTTAGGTCTTCGACAATGCGACTGTCGGGAGTTACGTTTGCGGCTTTTGAGCCCAGAGTGTTCTTGATTACAGTGATGACTTGGTCATAATATTTTGAATTTTCCATGCAATTAATATAACCCAAAAACATTTATAGCACAAAGCATTTGTCACAACGAAGAATCATGACTACCGCGAAGCGGCAAGGGGTAGGGCCCCCTTACACCAAATTTGGGTTGCTTGGCAAAGAGTTTTCGGGTGGTTGTTCACTGCCCTCGCCCACAAAGACCAAACCAGCGAATAAGTTAAGGTCGGTGCGGATTTCGTCGCCAGTGTATGGGATTGTACGGTAGGCATCAACGTACCAGCCAGTGAACGCGATGGAGTCGCCCGGCATGATGATTGTGTGGCCTTCCTCGGCGATGTATTGCAGAACGTCAGCCACCGTCATGTTGAATGTTGTGCCGTGTGCGACAGTGAATTCGTGGTCAACCACGTCATCAAATGACATGAAGATTGCGATTGTGTGGGTGCGGCCAGCAGCGGATGCCAGGGCCATGCCGTGAAAATTCCAAACGGCGAATGTCATCAATGCCGCCATTACAAAAAGAATTGAAAATGCAAAGAGAACGGAGCGTGAACCACGCACGGCGGTGTAATCGATGTTCTTTGGCTGTTTGCTTTTTACTACTACAACTTTGTTCATTTGCCGTTCCCCCTTTTAGCAATATTAGTAATTAATATATCAAATATTTATGGAACTGTCAACCCATTTTCAGAAAATATTGTAAAATGTCAAATGAAATTAGACCAGCCTACATTGCCGGTGCGTGGTCGGATATAGAGCTAGCGGTTCCGGCCGCATTGGCGATGGTGTACAGGGCCCATTTTTTGCCCATCCAGTCGGGGCTGTTTAGATGGGTTATGGCCGCCTGGAGGTCGCCGAGTGGTTTTGTCCCGTCCGATAGGTTTAGTGCCGCACGTGCGAGATTTAACATTCGTTCGTTATAACCAGGGCCAGTAGGTATGGCGAGTTTACCCCGCCGCGGTGCCTTGGGTTTACTGGATTCCTGTTCGCCGTCGGTTTCAGATTCCGGGCCCATTTCAGGGGGCCCTACAAAACGACTGCGTTTCATTTGGTTGAAGAATTGTTCAATCATCTCTCTCTAATATTTATGACATATTCACCCCCCTGTGAACAAGTCCGTGGGCCCCTTTTTCATATTTTTTGGTTACATGAACCAAATTCAGAGAACCATGATACAATCAAAGTATGAAGAAATTATTGATGAGGTTGTTGGTTATAGTTGTCCTTGTACCTGTAATTTTTTTGACGACAGGGTGTGGACGCAATGAGGACTTTGGTGATTATGTATGTGAGCCAGGGGTTTTCTCTTGGCCCGTCGCCAGTTTACAGGATATTGATGGCGTTTACAGGCATGGGCAGGTGACCAGAATAACTACACATGATGGGTTTAGACAATCCATGGAATTGTTAGGTTATTCAGAGTCAAGGCGCGAATATTTGAATACCAGATTCACAAGTGAATTGTTTGAAGAAAGACAGTTATTGTTTGTTTCATGGGAAGAACCCGCAAACACTACTGGAGTTAGCATTAACAGCATTTCCGATGACGGTGTAATAAACGCAACACGGGCGCAATGGCGTATTAGACGAGGGGAAGGTATTGTGGATATTGCCCTGCTCTTTGAGAGGATGGTAGAGATATGTCAGACCATTCAACCGTCGTCTTGGACGGTGAATACGCAAACGGTTAGAGTAAGCAGGCCATAGAACGGGCAACAAAAAACCACCAGAAGGTGGTTTTCCGTGTGTTTTTGACGGTGTGGTCATCTTGGTGACCCTACGGGGATTCGAACCCCGGATACCGCCGTGAAAGGGCGGTGTCTTAACCGCTTGACCATAGGGCCGCACAGCAAAAACACAACACGTCATTATATACAAAAAAAATTGACTTGGCAAGTGGTTTTATATTGACCCAGGAAATATCGCAGATATTTCCGTGTGATGTTTTGGATTCCTTTATGTCCAAAAAATGCGGGACGCGTGCAACGCGTGCTGGGCACGCATTTTTTATTGTGCGTCCGTGTCGGTGGTGTTGCGGGCGTCGGGTGTTCCGTCACGGTGTTTGTATATTGTCGTTGCGCGCATTGACTTGAATGGGAACTCGCCTTTGTCCGTTATCATGCTTTTGGCCTTTCGGTCGAGAAATTTGCAATCAAGTTTTGTTCCATCGCGGAATATGATAAGGATTCGCGTTCCGCGCGGGAAGTTATGATGCAACATATGCGATTATATCATGTATACTATAACTCATGTTCTGGGATATTTTTTATTCGGTGTTGCTGCTCTTGACCGGTATTGGAGTCTTCCTGGTTGGTATTGTTAAGTTCTCGAACTTTTTACAGACAAATGCCAATGACAAAATCCGAGGCACGTTCCAGAAGATGGGAGATAATCGCTTTGTTGGATTTGGTGTGGGTGCGGGTGTAACCACAGTAATACAGTCGAGCACAGCCACAACAGTTATTGTAGTTGGATTGGTTAATGCGGGAATTATGACCTTTGGTCAGTCCACCGCCGTTATATTCGGGGCAAACGTTGGGTCTGCCCTGTCCAATATGTTGCTGTCCCTTTCCGCATTCCGCATCAAGTACTTTTTCATGGTGTTGGTATTCTTTGGCGCGTTTTCAAAAATATTGTTCCCCAAGAGTAAGCGTCTTTGCAAGGTGAGTGATATTTTTATAAGTTTCGGTATTATCTTTGTGGGGTTAGAGGTTATGTCCATGGCCTTTGCCGGTAGTGATTATTTAACCAATGCGTTTGCAAGTATGTTTGAGGCCGCATCGTTTCCATTGTTGCTGATATTACTTGGGTTTATTTTAACCGCAATTATGAATTCATCCACCGCCGCCACCGCGATGTTTATTACATTGGCCGCGAATGGGGTCTTGTCGTTTGTTGAGATCATTTACCTGGTCATTGGGTCACGTTTGGGAACGACATTGACCACGTTGATTGCATCCATCACCGCGAACAAAAATGCCAAGCGTGCGGCGATGATGCATTTGATGTTTAACCTGTTTTCGACCATTATATTCTTGCCTATTATTTGGCCGTTACAAGGGATTATCGCGCCGTTTTTTGAGGGGTTGGTTCCAGACCCAGTATGGCAGATTTCAATCTTTAGTTTGGTGTTGAACGTATTGACGGCGATTATATTGTTATCGTTTATTAAGCCGATGAACAAATTGGTCTTTTGGATTATTAAAGATGTTCCAGAGCAATTGGTCATCGCAGAGGTTGCCGAAACACCGCCAGAGAACGAACCAGACTTCAAGGGTTTCACAGAAGGGTTTTGATTGTGCATATAAAGCACTATGATTCAAAATTTAATTCGTAATCGTATGCAGGGGTATTTGCGCCAAGCAAAGTTGTTTGGTGATTGGCGGCGGGTGTGGTCGCAGCATGTGTGGTGGACGCGAGAAGTTATCCAGTCGATAATTGCGGGGTTGCCCGGAACACAGAATAGTGTGAATAAATTATTGCAGAACCCGTATGAAATGGGGGCCATATGGGCCGAGTATTGGTCGGATGCATCGGTTAAGCGGATGGAGGCGTTGTTTACAACGCACCTGAAGATGGGTGGCGATATTGTTACGGCGGCGAAGGCGGGTAACACGCAACAGGTGACGGAGTTGACCCGTCAATGGTATCAAAATGCCGATGATATTGCGCGGGCATTGTCACAGATTAACCCGCACTATGACATGGCAGAAGTTCAGCGCATGATGTACGAGCATTTGCGTTTGACGGGATTGGAGGCGAATTATATCTTGGGGGGGCAATTCGATAATGGTATCGCCACATTTGACCAAATCCAGGCCGAGGCCGAAGATATGGCAGATTATTTCGCAAAGGGTTTGGTCGCCCAATTTCCCGACAAGTTCCGTTAATGGCGGCCGCCTATGACCCTTTTTGATATTATTTTATCGTCCTTTGTTTTGATATTGCTTGTTTCCGTGGACATTTTTGTTGTTGGGTTTTCGTATGGAACGTCCCGTATTCGTGTATCTTGGAAGACGATTACGTTGATTAGTTTTATTGGGAATTTGATACTGGCTGCTGCCCTTTTGCTTGGATACTTTGTTGGGTTTTATTTTTCAGAGGATGCGATTAGTTGGACGGTGTTTTCATTGTTCATGTTGGCAGGGTTGCTGAAGCTGGCCGATTGGATGTCATCACGCAAGACCGAGAAAAAAACACAGAGTATATCAATACGCGATGCAATCGTTTTGGCCGTAATTTTGTCTATTGATGGTTTGGCAATTGGATTTGCCAGCGGGATTGGAACCACCACATTGATATTTATTGTCGTGATAACAACGCTGTCTTTTATTGGGGATATCCTTATATTCAAGGCCGGACATTCATTGGGTGCAACATTGGAGAGGAAGGCACGGCGCGACCTGGGGTGGTTGAATGGTGTTGCATTTATGATGATAGCGGTTATTAGTTTGTTTTTATAGTGTTGTTTGAGTGGAAGGCATTGACCAAGCTCTTGTACCCCATTGATTTTAACATTTCGTATGGAACGCGGTCGTAGTTTTTCTTGTTATGTTTTTCGGTGACGACATAGCGAAGATAGTCTTGCAGATAATTATCGACGGTATGTAGCCCCGTGTCCACCGTTAATAGCGGAAAGAACCAACGGCTCCATGTTAGTTCGCCGTTGCCCGCGTCCTCGAAAAACTTTTTGTTGAATACGCGCAACATGACTTTTAGGGCTTTTTCATCGGGGGCACCGCGTTTGTTTTTCCATCGTATTATGGCGCGGGCCTTTCGTCGTATTTTGCCTTTTATCTTTTCAATGGTTATGGGAGATAGGTCAATTTCCCCATCGCGGTGTTCGATGCCCAAGAATGCCCAAGGTTCATTAGGTGTGATTATTTGTTCCTTTGACGTGTTTATTTCCAAGTTCATTTGCGACAAGTAGTCATTCATGTATTTGCGGTGTTTGTTTATTTCATCCATGGATTCCGCGAATACAATGATGTCGTCACTGTAACGTGCGTATGGTATTCCCCGCGTTGCAAAATGTCTGTCCATTTCCGTCAAGAACACATTGGATAGAAATGGTGATGTTGGTGTTCCAGCCATTACCCCGCTCTGTTCATTTGTTATTGTTAAAATGGATTCAAAGAACGTGTATAGTTTTGTGTCGTTGATAAAGAGTTTTTTTAAAATCGGCAACAATAAATTGACGTCGACAGAATTGAAATAGTTCTTTATATCCAGTTTGTAGCAATAGAGTTCGCGTCCGTTGATTTCAGTTAGTAGGTTTCGTATTGCGCGGCGCACGCCAAAGTTTTTGCGGAATGAAAAGCAGTTTGGTGAGAAGTAATCGTCGTATTCGTAGAGTAAGAATGCAATGACCTTTAACACATATGTTTCGTCCGTGGAGAAGCAGTATACCGTTCGTTTTTTGTCGGTTCCGATTTTGTTCACGGTCTTTTTGATTGGTGTTGATAATGATTGTCCGTTGATAATCTTTTCGACAACGGGCATATATGCGCGTGATTGAATGAATTCGTGTAGTTGCTTGTCTTCTTTTTTTGTGAGGTGGCTCTTCTCTTTCTTGTATGCATAGAAGGTGTCCCAGACACCCTCGTCTTGTAATTGGTTCAGAAGACTCATAGTACATTGTAGCATGAAAAAAGAACGGGAGGGTCATTAAGGACAGCAGATGCTGTCACCAGGTTGTACCTCTTGCCAGTCACCTGTACGACCTTTTTGTGGCAAGGGGCTGAACCCTTCACAGGTGTGGGTGTTGCCCACGCTCCCATTCTTTTACATTATTATACTACACTGCTTTGCGAATACGCGCAACTACGTGTTCACGGCTGAACGGAAAGTGGTAGTACAATTTAACAAGGTTGAATCCGCGGGCGGCCGCAGCACGTTCAACACCCCAGATACGTTTTGTTTTGTCTTTGTTTTTTGGAATCAGTACGATGGCCGCAACAGTTTGTCCGCCACGTGCCAATACAAAGTCAGCGATGCCAAATGTTTGTGCAGGGTCGAGTTGGCCAGCAGCAACATTTTCGGTTACAGTCAAGTCAGCAAATTCGGTTCGCAGGATGTCGCGGATGTCGGCCATCAGGTCCGCCGACGGTGGGTTCATTGGATTTTCATTCGCAAATTGACGTTGGTTGTTTTGTTGCGGTTGTTGTTTTGGTTGGCGACGACGGCGTCCGCCCCCCAGGTTAATCCGAAACCCGTTTCTGAATAATGAACTTAAAATTCCCATACCTATATTCTCCTTTTCAGGGGGTCAGTTGCCCCCTCTTGAATCAAGATTATCCCGTATTCGCGAATTGGTCAAACGGTTACTTCTTCTTTTGATTGTTTTGAGGGATGCGGCAACCGCAGCATTTGCATACGCATTGGTCTTCGGGCTCTACCGCTCCCTCGGTGCTGTTTGGTAGTGTTCCTGACTTTTGCGCGGAGAGAACCGCTTGTTTTGCGGCGACAAGGTCGTCCTCGTACCTGCGCCGTTTTATCGTTTTGTTAAACCATGCCAAGAGTGCCTTGTGATAGATGACCAGGAATACGAAGTTCAGTATTACCACATTGATGAGCAAGAACAGTTCCCATGTTGTTGTGGATTCGATGATGATTGGTACGCCCCATGAGTATGAGATGAGCAAGAGAACCTCTATTGGACGGAAGACAACCGCGATGAGGGAGTATTGCCAGAATTTCATCTTTGCGGCACCACAGGCCACACAGAGGATATCGGTTGGGAACATTGGAACCAAGAACAGCCACGGCACACCGCGGGCACCGTTGTCGGCAATCCAGTCGAGGCGTTTTTCCAGTTTTTCACGTCCGAAAATCCAGAAAAGGAGGCTGCGCCCACCCCATCGGCCGAGGGCATACAGGATAGGGATTGTGAAGAGTTTACACACGACCGCAACGGCGAACGTTATCCACAGGTTTTGACCGAATAGAGTGAAACCGATGACCGATATAAATACGGTAGTTGTTCCAGGGATTATGTTGAGGGTAACGGCCTGGACAATATAGAGGGCGATGAATATCAGATAGATTTCAAAGCCCATGTCGGCGAGAACCTCGGGGTCCGTGGGGTTTAGGGGGTTTAGGTTCAGACCGAAGTGGCGGAATGTAAAGAAGGATGCCGCGGCGACACCGACCAGCATACCCAGCACGAATAGCAGGCGGTAGACACGTTGGGCGCGTTCGGATTTCCATTTGGCGCGGAAGCTTTTTTCGTCGAAGATTACTGTTACATCGGCCGCGGGTGATGCGACCTGGGGTTCTTCGGTTACAAGTTCTGTGTTTTGTTCTTCTTTCATTCTTTTTAGTTTCCTAACCCATAAAGTTTACAACATAAATCGTGAAAATGGCAAGTTTTCTTTGGTTTGTAGGCATTTGGCCCGAAGCGAAGCTTGGGGGGGGGGGGGGGGTTTTTTTTTTTGTGTTTTTTTGGGGGGGGGGGGGGCGGGGGGGGAGGGGGGAGGGGAAAAAGAATTTTTTTTGGGTGGGGGGGGGAAAAGGGGA
>WRBO01000016.1 GCA_009784555.1 Bacillota bacterium
AAGCGTGAAAGCGTGAAAGCGTGAAAGCGTGAAAGCGTGAAAGCGTGAAAGCGTGAAAGCGTGAAAGCGTGAAAGCGTGAAAGCGTGAAAGCGTGAAAGCGTGAAAGCGTGAAAGCGTGAAAGCGTGACAAAGGGGCAAAGAAAAAGGAGTTTTTTTGATGGGAAAACAAAAAAGCGAAGTAATCCAGATTTTGAAAACTCAATATACCTTTATGTACGAATGCGAAAATGCACTTGCAGAGTACCACAGGTACAATTACAATATCGAAGCAACAAAATCACAAGCTCGTAAAGTAATCCAGGGTCGAAATAAAAATGTAGACGAAAAAATCGCGACATATACTAAACGGCGAAACAGAATGTTTGGTGTGTCAATAGTTTTGTTTCTGCTAACAGTCGGAAGTGTTTTGATGGGCATGCTCCATGGCTATGATATCTCCTCTTATTTCGCGTCGGAGAATTTTATTCTTGACGTTATTTTCATTTGCTCGCTTTTTCTTCTTGCAATTCCTATAACAATTTTTTTGTCCCTTCGGCTAAAAAAATATAAAGAACAGATACAGGAAGCAAACTTTCAAACCCAAAACCAGGCCGCGGGAATGATAACAAAATACGACGAAGAAGCAACATTCCTCATGCTAAAGGCGAAAACCGCCTTCGATGCCGCAACTTCACTAACAAAAGACGGCGGTGTTCACTCCGATTGGTTGAACACACAACTCATTGCATATATTGTACAACACATGGAAAACGGTGCGGCCGACAATATAAAAGAAGCATTGGTACTTTTCAAAAGTGACAGCAACTTTGCACAGTTACACGCCAAAATTGATGAATCGACAATGGAAATCAAAGGATTTATACAAGAGTCAACGGCGGCAATCGTGTCACAAGTCGCCGCCAGTACCCGTTTCCTTTCTTGGCAAAATACCGCGATTAACAATAATATCAATGCCTTACACAGAAGACTTAACTATTAGAATCATAGCTTAACATGCTACAATAAACCCATGGCAATGGGCGCAGCATGGTCAATGTCCCGTAAATGGAACAAAGACTTCAACGAACAATACGGAACATACCGTGAACCACCTAAAATTGTTGGTGTGGCAATCGGCTTCATCTTTTACGGTGTCCTCGGACTGTGCATCTCCACACTCTTCCTAAACATCCCGCCCGCATTCTGGGTAATCTTCGGAATATGTGCCACAACCACCCTAATCGGATTCACGCTCCTACTTATCCACCGCCTCACAAAAAACAAAAAACCTGTCGCATGCTCTGCAACCAAAAAGGAGAACAACAGCGCGAATGAAATAATTGGCTGACGGGAAGAAAAGTTAGTTCCCCGCAAAGAAGGCCATAAATGATTGGGTGTCTTGCGTTTCGATTAACCATATGATATATTATTTGAATTTTCCAACGGCCTAGGAAAGAAATTAATTAAGAATATAATGGAGGACATGACAATGGCTAACTCAATGGACCCGCGTCTAATGGACTACCTGGTGGATAACTTTATCGAAAACAACATCATTAAAACCGCCGCAACAACAAACCCCTGGGATATGCTCCTGCTCCCGAACGGTCGCAAACTATGCGAACGCAACGGCCTCGTCTTCCCCGAAATGCCAACCAACCCACGTGATACCGAGGGTCGCACCCGCGCGGAAGGCGAACGCAAAGAAATCATACAACACGCCATCTCCAACGGAACCATAGAAGCCGACTTGGACGCGGGCCACCTAACACCAATGTTCTTTGACTTCCGCCACACATGTGGCCTGCCAAAGGAACCGCGCCGAATCATTCGCGACGGACAAGTCGACATGGCACGGAACAGCGGCGTAAACATCGGCGGGGTAGCCTCCGTCGCATACGGCGGAAACTTCATGGGCGCACTGGTCGCCGACAGCCTCGACGTCCCCCACGCAACATTCCGCAAAGAAAAAGAAAACACATTCTACAGCCCCCTCGTCGGCTCAATCCCACATGGCCCTAACCAACGGGTCTGGGGTGTCGACGACATAACGGCCTCGGGCGATTCATCTCTGGGATTTGTAAATGATGTTCGCGCATTCGGCGGCAACATTCACGACCTCTCGGTTCTCCTCGACCGTGGCGAGGGCGCAATCGAAAAACTCGCAACGGCGGGTGTAAATGTCCACACACTATTTAACCGCACTCAAATGAAACAAAGCATTCTAAAAAGCGGCAAAATCGACTCGGGCGTCAAAGAAATGATTGACGACCGCTTCTAATCAAACCCCGCCCCATGGTGGTGGCATCGGCGGCGGAGATGGTGCTGGGGGTGTCTCATTGATCGCGGCAATAATCCCAACAATTAAAAAGAAAGTTATCAACGAACTCACAACCAACGCAAACCCGGCCAACACCCGCCCGCTATTCAACCTCTTGGTTGCTCGCACGGCCCAAATACTAACAAAGAACCCAATAAAGGGTATCGTCATAAAAAACAACGCAATAATTCCAATCGGAACTCCCGACATGGACATCGGCCCACCAAACGTATGCTGACCAAATGGCGGGTTATGCATTGGTGGTTGCTCCTGTTGCGGTTGTTGACCTGTATTCATCGGACGGCCATCTGGACTACCCATAACATCGGTTGGACGCGATTGTTGCGGCGAACTCTGCACTTGCGGCTGTGTACAACGCGCACCACAAAGGTGACAACGCCTGTCACCCGCCGATAAACGGTTCCCGCATTGTGTACAAAATCTGTCGCTCATTACATTAGAGTATATCAAATTCTTTTGATTCATGCTATCCTTTACGTATTATGGACAAGAAAATTCTAATAGGCCTAAGCTGGCCTTACGCAAACGGCCGCCTGCACATCGGGCACATCGCATCATCCCTACCTGGGGATGTCTTGGCACGCTTCCACCGCATGAACGGCGACGATGTTGCGTTCGTAACGGGCTCTGACTGCTACGGCACACCGATACTAGTGGCGGCAAGGGCCGAGGGCATTACACCTCTGCAACTCTCCGACAAATACCACGCATTCCACGATGCTGATTTCAAATCGCTCGGCTTCACATTTTCAAACTACACAAAAACAACCTCCGAATACCACAACAAATTCGCCCAACAATTCCACGCCGAAATGTACGGTGGCCAGAGTGACGCTGGACCCAATAATACTGGTATGAACGATGGATTAATCTTCCCCAAAGAAGCAATGCAACTCTACTGCAAAAGCTGTGTAAAATATCTCCCCGACCGCTATGTCGAGGGAATTTGCCCGCACTGCAAAAACCCGGCAAAAGGGGACAGCTGCGACCACTGCGGCCGCGTCTTGGAACCCGAGGAACTTGTCGACCCAAAATGCAAACTCTGCGGCGCAACACCCGTCCCCAAAATGACGCGCCAACTATACCTTCGTCTCTCGGCCCTGCAATCTAAAATAGAAGCTAACTACAACGCAAAAAAAGACTCATGGGGCGTCAACGCAATCGGTTTGGCGGGCCGCTATCTAAAAGAGGGCCTGCACGACCGCGCCATCACTCGCAACATCGAATGGGGTGTCCCCCTGCCAAAATCCGAGGCCAAGGCGGTCTTCAACTTCACCGACGACGAACTAGCCGAGAAAAAAATCTACATCTGGGCCGAAAACGTCTTGGGGTATTTCTCCGCGGCACGCGAATGGGCCGAGCGGAGTGCCTCCGCTGGCGGTATGGCCAGACGGTGGGAAGATTTTTTGTTGAGTAGCCCTGATGTGCACCATTACTACGTCCACGCAAAGGACAATATCCCGTTCCACTCGCTGATACTGCCGGGACTTCTTTTGGCAAACAAAAAACACGATTACAAATTGCCCGACCAAATAGTCAGCAGCGAATACGTCAACATCGCCAACGACAAAATCTCAAAATCAAAAGGTAATTTAATAACGGTCGAGGCGGCCGTGCAAAAATTCGACGTTGACGCAATCCGTTGGTTCTTCCTGCGAAACGTGTCCGACCGCAAAGATGTCAACTTCACCTACGAAGAATTCGTCAACACGGTCAACGCCGAACTGGTCAACGGTTGGGGTAACTTGGTCAACCGCACACTCTCATTCGTCAAATCCAAAATGGATGGCGTGGTGAAACTCCCTAAAATCAACTTGGATTTCGGACAAAGTGCCTACAAACAAATCGCCAATGACATAACGGATGGCAAGGTTGCTCGCGGCCTCCACAAATGCATCGAACTAATCAACGCGGCCAACCGTCACTTTGACGATGGAATGCCGTGGAAAACAATAAAAGACAACCCCGAAAAATGCAACCAAACAATATTCGATGTCGTAACAATGATTGCAAACCTCGCAAAACTTCTCGCACCATTCGTTCCAAACTCCGCCAAACGTGTTGCATCTTGGCTGAACGTAGACTTGGGAACCATGGAAAGGGTGGACGACCAACCAATCAATATCTGGAAACCCCATCAATTCACAACGGACATAAACATAGGCGAAATAGAAGTCTTATTCAAAAGATTGGATATAAAAGAAATAACAAAGGAGTAATGAAGTATGGAGGCTAATACAAAAAAGCCAATACAGGGTCCAGGGGTCACCCCTGGGAAGTTCAAACCAACTAATATAAAGGGCGCAATAGACACAACCCCCCAAACCCAAGCCCTGCGCAACCGTGTCACCGACGTTCTGCGCAAAAACTTCGAGGCATACGGCTACATGCCAATCGAAACGGCGACACTAAACTACTTGGAAATGCTTACGTATAAATATGATTCGGACGCTGAAATCGTTCGGGAAATCTATAAAATCCGTGACCAAGGCGACCGCGACCTTGGCCTGCGCTTTGACCTAACCGTACCGTTTGCAAAATACATCGCAACCAACCGCAACCTGCGAATGCCGTTCCGCCGCTACGAAATCGGCAAAGTCTACCGTAACGGCCCCGTCAAGGCTGGCCGCCTGCGCGAATTCTATCAATGTGATATCGATGTGGTGGGGGCTCGGGAACTGGGGACCGAGGCCGAAATGATAGCCATGGCCGTCCGCGTCTACCGCGAACTGGGGATAACCCCGGTCGTAAAATACGGGAACAGGAAAGTATTAATCGGATTAATCGAGGGCTCGGGTACAAAACCCGCCGACATCGACAAAGTAATCGGTGTCATCGACCGCCTGGAAAAAGACTCTCGCGACGAAATCCAAACACAACTCTGCAAATACATGAAATCGGACAAGGCCAAAGCATTGGTCGAGTCATTTGAGAAGATGGCATCGCCCTCGGCCAATACCGCCAGCGGGGGCACCCCGCCGCATCCCGATGTGACCGAGTTCGAGAAAAAACTCGACGAATTCGGCGTTCGTGAATACTGTAAATTCACTCCCTCTCTCGCCCGCGGCCTAAACGTCTACACGTCAACCGTCTGGGAAATCTATGACAAAGAGCAAAGGATAACCAGCAGTCTCGGCGGCGGTGGCCGTTACGACCGTATCATCACCGACTGGATTTCAAACGGATTTGAATACCCGGCGGTGGGGATGAGCTTCGGCCTCGAACCCATAATGGCAATACTGGAACAAAACGCAGGCATCGAAAAAAACTTGGTCGATATCCTCATCGTGCCCGTCGGCGAATTCACGGCGGCAAATAAACTGGCCGACGGTATCCGTGCTGGCGGTAAAAACGCATTACTATGGCAAGGCGACAAAGTGGGCAAAGCCATGGAATACGCGGACAAGGAGAAAATCCAATACGTAATCGTGGTCGGCAAACGCGAAGTCGAAACGGGAACCGTCAAAATCAAAAACATGTTCAACGGAACCGAGGAGGAACAAAAGATATGAAAACAATCCTAACTGGCGTAAAACCTACGGGGGTTCCGCACATCGGAAACTATTTCGGCGCAATTAAACCCGCAATAGACTCTACAAACGAACTGCGCGGCGCAAAATCCTACCTCTTTATCGCCGACTACCACGCTCTAACTACTGTAAAATCGGCGGCCGAAATGAACCAATACGTACGTGAAATCGCCTGCACATGGTTGGCATGCGGCCTCGATATAAAAAAGACCGTCTTCTATCGCCAATCGGATGTTCCGCAAATTTTTGAACTATCCACAATCCTAACTAACGTCACACCAAAAGGCCTGATGAACCGCGCCCACGCGTACAAGGCAATTGTCCAGGCCGCCATCGACCGCGGTGTCGACCCTGACGTGGACGTCAACATGGGCTTGTTCACATACCCAATTTTGATGTCCGCCGATATTCTGGCCTTCGATACCGACTTGGTTCCCGTGGGCCGCGACCAACAACAACACGTGGAAATCACGGTGGATATCGCAAAGGCCTTCAACGCGGTCTACGGTGGGTCTGACGACAAAAAAATCTTAACCATTCCACAACCAAAGATTGAAAAATCGGTCGCAACAATCCCTGGCCTCGATGGGCGAAAAATGTCAAAAAGCTACGGCAACCAAATCCCACTCTTTGCCAACTCAAACGATTTGAAAAAATGCATTATGCGAATAACAACGGACAGCACCGCCCCAACCGACCCAAAACCAACCGACCACCCGCTCTTTGAAATGTACAAACTCTTTGCAAACCCATCTGAAATCGAATTCATGACAAACAAATTCGCAAACGGCGTGGGGTGGGGTGATGTCAAAACCGAACTCTTCCGCGTGGCCGACCGAACAATAACCCCAATGCGCGAACGGTTTGA
Source organism: Bacillota bacterium (assembly GCA_009784555.1). Classification (GTDB taxonomy): domain Bacteria; phylum Bacillota; class Clostridia; order Christensenellales; family UBA1242; genus WRAD01. Next base: position 6,720 of record WRBO01000016.1, read on the forward strand.
ATACTACATGAACAACTACGAACTGGTCGAAAAAATCTTGGCCGACGGCGCAAAATCCGCCCGCAAAAAGGCAACCGAAACTCTATCTCGTGTCAGACTAGCCATAGGTGCGTTATGAAAATTTCCCTTGGTTTGGTGAGCTTTGCTCACATTTATGACACGTGGTCCGTGGTTTGATTGGTGAAGGAGAAATAAGACTATGAAAACGATAGCATCAAACAAAAAAGCATATCACAACTACTTCATCCTCGATAAATTCGAGGCAGGGATAGAATTGTTAGGGTGGGAGGTCAAATCTGTTCGCGCCCAAACTATCAACTTGGGCGAATCTTTCGTCTACTTCCAAAAAAACGCGGTCGACAATTACGAGGCCTATCTAAAAAACGCACACTTCTCACCCTACGAAAATTCGCGTCTGGCGGACCAGGAACCTCGTCGCGACCGCCGCCTCCTTCTGCGTCGCGTGCAAATTGATAAAATCCACAAAACGGTCGCAACCCGGGGAACAACCTGCGTTGTCACAAAAATCTACCTAACGGGCCGCGGACTGATAAAGGCCGAGGTCGCAATCGCCCGTGGAAAACAAAACTATGACAAGAAACAAGTTCTGCGCGAACGTGATATAATGCGTGAAAAGGAAAGAGAGGTAAAATCATATGACAAGAAATGATGCAATGGAACTGCTGAAAAAATACACCACGAAACCAAACCTAATTAAACACGCGGTCGCGGTGGCGGGCGTAATGAAATATTTCGCGAAACAGGCGGGCCAGGATGAAAACTACTGGGAGGTCGTCGGCCTCCTCCACGACATAGACTACGAAATCGACCCCGAATGTCATTGCCACCGTTGCGTGGAAATCTTGCGCGAAAACGGAATATCCGAAGACATGATTCATGCAATCCAATCTCACGGCTACGAAATCTGTACGGACGTCGAACCGCTTAACTACATGGAACGGGTTCTCTCGGTTGTCGACCAACTCTCTGGATTCATAATCGCCTGCGCACTAATGAAACCGGACAAAAAACTCTCATCCGTCGACTTGGCCTCCGTCAAAAAACGTTGGAAAGACAAAAAATTCGCCGCGGGCACCGAACGCGAACGCATCATCAAAATGTGCGAAATCATGGGCCGCGACTTCGATTGGGTGATACAGGAAACTCTGGACGCAATGACCCCCATGGCCGACGAACTGGGAATATAAATACATAAACCTGCAAAAACTATCCGATACATAAATATTCGGAGGGTTTTTTCAATGAAAGCAAAAAAATTAATCGCGGGCCTAACATTGGCGGCCGTTGTGCCAATGGCGGGAATGTTCCTAACGGGGTGCGAGGGGCCGCGCGGCGGCTACGGACCAAAAGGCCCAGAGGGTCCCGAAGGCCCATCAGGCGGCTATGGTCCAAAAGGTCCCCAAGGTGAAAGAGGGGAGCAAGGCGAGGCCGGCCGCGACTTTGCACTCGTTGAACGCATCGCGGTTGTCGACGGCGAAGACGGTTGGACACCTGTAACTCGGCCAAAAATTGGCCAGGTTCTTGTGGCAAACCTCGAAATGCTAAACGGCGACAAAATCGGAACCCACCCTGCCACCGACAACATCCGCTACACATGGTACTACCATGGCACCGACCAAAAGCTTGGCCAGGAATCGCGCTACACCGTAACATCCGACAACATCGGCCACAAAATATCATGCCGCGTCGAAATCTACCTCAACCCAACCATCGTCATCGAAACCGCCCACTGGACATCCGAACACAAAGTCGAGGCCGAAGACAACGACTAATCCTCCAACCCAATTAAATGGTCGAATACCTCCACGGCTACATCGACTGCCTCATCGATAAAAATATCACAATAAATGTCAGCAACCCCCTTGACCCTAAATGAAACCATGCTACCCTAAAGTGCAGGGTAGCAACGTATGCATGCGGGCCGACGAGGGAACAACAACTTTTCGCACCCGAGGACCAGAGAAATTGGCCTGCCCTGTGTGTTATTTTCAAAACTAAATATCATGGCGGTCATTTCTCCTCCGCAGGGAAGAAAAGTTAGTTTTCCCTACAAGGAGGCCCCCTCGTTCGGAATTCCGAAACCCCCCCCAGTAAAAAACGCAAAAAGTAAAACCCCCCCCAGAGCTTCGCTTTCGGGCCAAACGCTGCTCTCGCGGCCTCGGCCCGAATTTTCCCTTAATCCGTACGCTCTGCGTACATGTATGACACGTGGTCCGAAGTTGGTTAGGGTTACGAGCCAAAACTATACGAAGAAATCTCCCCAACGGAATAAAGGCAAGAAAAAAAGGCCTCGCGACCTCTTGGTGGGAAATGACGGGCTCGAACCGCCGACCTGTCGCTTGTAAGGCGAATGCTCTCCCAGCTGAGCTAATTTCCCATGGGACGTATACCCGAATATTATATCAAACCTAAATCCCTTTTGCAAGGATTATTATTTATCTCCTTATTGTATAATAAAACCATGGCAAGAAAAACTGGCACACACGCAATATTAAAAAGCTTACTCTGCATCATCATGCTATTACCCATAATGGTATTAACAACGGGCTGTGACCGAGACAATAACCCCACCTATCCATTCGAGGGAGCAATCGAAGTGGATTTGGTGACAAGGTACGAATTGCGGGTATGGGCATATATTTGGAACGACCATATGCCAACGGTTCAAACACCATTGCGCAGCACCCATTTTGTCGCAATAGCCTCTCCACACACATTCGGCCCAAACGACATTCAAATGTCCGTTCGGATTGTGGCGGGCCAAAGAGACTTCCGCAGGACATTCAAATACTTCCAAGGAACCCTGCCACAGGGATGGTTGGACTTCCGTGCCCCGGAAATCTTCCGCATATACGGTGATTATACGTTATATGTGACTATTCACATAAACGGGTACCGTCAAACAATAAAATTAACTGGGACGGTTTTTGACACGCATTAACAAAAATTATATGCTATACTGCTTCCAACACAATTACACAGAAGGGAGGAATCCGCAATGGGTATCTTTGGAAAACTTTTTGGTTTCGGCGGCCGCGGAGGTATGGGCCGCGGGCCAATGGGTGGCCCCAACATGGGAATGGGACACGGCGGACGAGGTGTACCTGCACGTGTCTGCGGACAGTGTGTCAACGGCCCGGCGGTATTCGGTCGGCGTGACAATCGCTGTGCTAAATGTAACCAACCGGCAAATAACGGCAGCCGCCCAGGGACCCAGGCAATGCTATGCCAAAGATGCAGCACAGGGGCCCAGGTCAACAACACCTGCGTAAACTGCGGCCGCCGCGGGGGAAACCTTATGACCGCGCGTGTATGTAACCGTTGCGCGCCTCCTGGACGAATGACCTGCTACCGTTGCGGCATTCCTGTACAATAAAGAACGGCAAAAAACGTTTTGCACTTTGGCATTAACATGCTAGATTAGGTTAATACTTACTGTGGGGGGAACACAATAATGACAAAATATCAAAGTCCAACTTTGGAAGTGACTCTTGACCTGCCAGACGGTTGGCTAGGTGTTGAAAACAAAGAGTTCTTTACCGGACAGCTCGGTATCGCACCGGAACAGGCGGAATCAACCGCATTGCTCCTTGTAAAAATCGAGGGCGAAGTCGTAACAAAGTACATTTCCGTGACACACGACATGGAAATTTATGCTGACGTTCCGGCATACGAAGAGGCACTTGCCGGCAACAAACAAACATTGACCGAGGCGGGATGTCAAATCCTCTCGTCACGGACATTGGCAACGGCGGCGGGGAACCGTGTCGACCACGTTATGGTCCAGGCGGGTGAAATCCTCATGAGCCAATACTACGTTCACATCAACGAACTTCTCCTTTGTTTTGCAACCCAAGTGGCAAAGGCAGGGGACCCTGACGACAACGTCATGGCAAACATTGTCTACACAATGTCTCTCACACCAACGGCTTAACCCATCACAATGATGGCTGGCAATATTTTCGGCACCCTTTTTGGGTGCCTTTTCCATTGTCCGAAGTAGGTTCTTTCATGATATTATAAAAAAGCGGAGGCAATCATGATTGAAATTAAAAATCTAAACTTCACATATGCCAGTGGCAAAGGCATCTTCGACATCAACTTCGATGTACGCGTGGGCCAGGTCGTGGGCTTCCTCGGTCCCAACGGTGCGGGAAAGACAACAACCATCCGATGTATCTTGGGCTTTATGAACGGACAAAGTGGAACGGTCACCGTCGACGGATTGGATGCTTTCACCATGGCACCGCAAATCGCACAACGGGTTGGGTACATCGCGGGCGAACCCGCATTCCCCGAAAACATGACGGGGCGCGAATTTCTGGAATTTCTAATTAATGCCCGCGTATCCGAATCTGGCGGCACGGGTTTGGACATGCGCGAAATGACCGAGCGAATGGAAACGCTCCTCGAATACTTTGAACTGGACTCAACCCACAAAATAAAACGCATGTCAAAAGGCATGAAACAAAAAACCGCGATAATCTCCGCATTCCTACACGACCCCCAGATATATGTCTTGGACGAACCCAGCAGCGGCCTCGACCCATTAATGCAGGCCAAACTAATCGACCTCCTACAAAGCGAAAAGGCCCGCGGCAAAACAATATTAATCAGCAGCCACATCTTCGAGGAAGTCGAACGCACCGCCGACCGCGTGATAATCATAAAAGACGGCCGAATAGCAGCAGGGGAACAGGTCGCAACCCTAAAAAAATCCCAGCGAAAGGTCTACAACCTGGCAACCACGGAAAAACCTGAAAAGGTTCAATCAACATTCGCGGACATTGCAATTGAAATGTCGATACTGGAAAACGGGGATTGGGAAATCGTCGTCAACGCCACGGATGTTAATAAATTTATAAAATCTGCGGCAAAACTGGAACTTACCGACCTACGCACCCGCGTCATAACCTTGGAAGAAATCTTCATGCAATACTACGCAAAAAATGACGGAGGTGCCGTATGAACTGGGTCTTGCTAAAAAAGCTTGAACAAAAAAACCGCTTGCTCTATTGGGCATTTACTGGGGTGATTGTTTTCTATTTCGCAATGGTAGTAATGATGTACCCAATGATTATAGATATGATGAGCGGCGAAAACTCTGGAATGCTGGGCGACTTCACGGCGGGATGGGATAACATAGGAATCTACGCCGTAAGCTTAATCTCCGAAATCGTCTTCTCTTTCGGCATGATTCTGTTCGTAATGCTGGTATTCCGACTGGTTCACAAACCAATCGAAGGCGGGTCGCTGGTACCATACCTCATGGTGGGAATTTCGCGCACAACATATATCAAAACTGTCGCCGCATACTTGGGCATGAAGCTACTCCTACTGTTCGTATTGGTTCTCTCCATAGGCATGTTATCCTTTGTCGCACTCGGTGAAACATTCATATTCACTGACTTCTTTCTGTCGGTCTTGATGGCGGTACTGGCTCTGGCGGCCGTCATATTCGTCTCATTCTTTATCGCATCCGTCCGTCCTGGGATGGGGTTGATAATCGGAATACCCGTTGTCTTCTATCTGATGATGCTCCTGTCACAACTATATTCGGGAATTGAATTTCTCCGATGGTTCTCGGTCTTCGGTTGGTACGATGCGACGGGGCTGGCCGTGGGTGACGGCGGCCTGTGGTGGCTGGTTGCAATCATCTACATTTCAATGATTGCCGCATCATTCATCTTCTCGGCACGAATATTCAAAAAACGTAATCTCGGATTATAGGGACAAATCCGCTTGTTTTCTTTGCAAAAGTTACATATAATTGGGTATGGATTACGAACTTTTATTTATCATTGCAACCATTCTGTTACTGCCTGCGATTCTCTTCGCATTCTGGGCACAATGGCGGGTTCACAGCGTCTTCAACAGGACCAGTGGCGAAATGAGCATGTCTGGCCAAACCGGGGCGGCGGTCGCACGTCAACTCCTCGACCAAAACGGCTGTCACGACGTCACAATAGAAATGACGCGCGGACATCTATCCGACCACTACGACCCACGGAAAAAGGTCGTTCGTCTGTCGGCGGATGTTCACAACTCGGCATCGCTCGCGGCCCTAGGGGTCGCCGCGCACGAGGTCGGTCACGCCGTCCAAGACAACACCAACTACGGCCCCCTAAAACTCCGCCAACTGATTGTTCGTGTAACACGTATAACAAACATCCTATTACTGCCGCTGATTATCCTCGGTTTCATCGGTATGATTATGGGCATGTTCATCTTCCACGCTGACTTCTTCTTCTGGTTCATCGTTGCATTGTGCGCGCTGTACGGTATCAGCACCCTCGCAATGCTCGCAACCGTCCCCGTCGAACTCGATGCCTCCCGCCGTGCAAAGGCAATGCTTGACCAAAGCGGCATCGTAACTGACCAAGACGAAATGGACGGTGTAAAATCTGTCCTCACCGCCGCCGCCCTCACATACGTCGCGGCCCTGGTCGTATCTCTCGTCCACTTCCTCCGCCTCTTCGCCCTCGTAATGATGGCCAAAGGCCGAAGATAACCCCGACTCCAACGCGCTCGGTCGCCAAGCGCCGAGCAAAGCGAGGGACTTAACGCGACCCGCTCCGAATGCAATGCATTGCCGCCGCAGGCTCCTCGCGCCTCAAACAAAAACCCCGCCTGTGGATTGCGGGGTTTTTGTTTTTGAACATCTTTGGGTGACGGGGGAGGCTAATTCCTCCAATTCGTCATCATCAATCCTAATCTGTTGTTACGTGATGCGGTACCGAAATCACGCATGATTGCGGCACGCTCCAATGCGGCTGGCTGTCCACCAATCGCACGGCTAGGGAACAGGGTGCGCAGGTACATGTCACGCCATTCGTCGGTCATGCCCTCAACATCGAAATACTCACCATTCACCAACGCGTCGTAACGTGCATTACTTGCGGCAATGATTGGTGTCGATGTTGCCGCCCATGCCATGTTGCGCTCGGCGTTTGTGGCACGCGAAATCCAATTAATGAACGCATACGCCGCATCAACGTTAACCGCACCGGTAGGAATTGCCAAGTTGTTAATCCAAACGTTCGTACCCTCGGCTGGAATGTGGTATTCAACATTCAACAATGGCTCATCCCACAACATCGTAAACGCCGCGGAAACCGACCACTCCATTCCAAACAGGTGACTGTTTGTACCACCCAAGAATTCTTCCAAACTCTGGTCGCCGTGTTCAAACACAACATCTGGGTTCATACGCTCCAGGAAATTTTGAACTTCAACAATCCCGGCCTCAAACGATGCATCGTCTGTACCTGGCGCACCGATAACCGCGTTCAAACGGTCGGCGTGTGGCTGTCCGCTCAATCCCAACAATTCCTCACGGTAACGTGCCATCTGTGCAACGGTAAAGTTCTCACGTCCGATGTTCTTTGTTGACATAGAAATATTACGCGGCAGGTCAAACTCGGAAACCCATGTCGGGGTAATCTCCTCATCAAACGCCCACAACGATGCCCAACCATAGTGGTGGATTGCATCACGCAAACGGTCACCGCGCGTTAGGTCGTTGTCTGGCGATGTGGTGTCAAACATAATTCCCATAGTTCCATAAAGATAAGGAACACCAAACACACTTCCCTCGGCACCCAAACTGGCAATAGGGGCTGTGATTGTTGGGTCAATTACCGCTGGGTTAAATTCGTAACGAACTGGGTCGCTACCCGCAACTCGGCGTGCAATACCAACTTCTGTATCACCATCCAATTGACGCAAACGGCTCATGTCCAATGGACGAACCATGTTCTCGCGAATCATTCGCTCCAACATATAATCACTAGGAACAATCAGGTCAAAATCGGCGTTGTTATTCATGTCAAAGTGCAAATGCTCGTTACTTGGGAATGTGTCCATAACGATACGGAAACGCTGTCCTGTACGGTCACGCCAATATGTCGCAAACTCATCCAACAACGCCTCATCAATGAAATAATCCCAATTATAAATTCGTAATGTCTGGCTTCTCGGGATGCGCAATATTAACCACGTGGTTAACGCCCCCCCCGCAACCAGAACCACGACCATCAAAATAGCCAAAGTTCTTTTTGTCATTTTTCCTACTACTACCTCCTTTATGAGAATTTTTTTATGCCTCAAGGCTCGTCAGCCCGCGGAGGCACTCCGCTTCTTCCTAGACATCCTTGCATTCACTATAACAAGAGCCACAAAAATGGCCAGAAAGACAAGAGCAGACAGGGCACGCATAACACCCTGAACACGGAAACCAAAACGGGCATACACCAGGGTAGGAATGGTGTCAATCCCCGAGTTGTTGAAATTCGTAATAATAAACTCATCCACCGAAATGGTAAACCCAACCAAGAACGCTCCAATCAACGCGGGCATTAACTGTGGAATAACTACTTTTAACAATGCTTGGCTTGGCTTCGCACCCAAATCCATCGCGGCATCAAAGAGGCTATTGTCCATATTGCGCAACTTCGGTAAAACAATAATCATAACAATCGGCAACGCAACCAAGGTGTGCGCCAATATCAATCGAATGTAACCCATACTCAACATGCCCAACGTCGCAAACATCAAAACCAAACTAAACGATGTGACTATAGTGGCATTGATAAGGGGGGTCAGGTTCAATGCCATCAACCCGCTCTGTGCACGCCGCTTCATCTTCAACATTCCAACCGATGCCATTGTGCCAATAACGGTCGCCAAAAACGCGGCCACGGTTGCAATAAATAACGTGTTAAAAATCGCCGTCAAAATACGTGTGTCGGTGAACAATTCACGGAAATTGGCAAACCCAAATTCAAAACTGCTCAACGAAATTGTCCCCGACTCCGAAAACGCGAACACAATAATCAACAGGATGGGCGTGTACAACACTATCAACGCCGCCGCAATAAATATACCAAAAAAGAGTTTTTTGCGATTCATTACCAAAGCCCTCCTCTTTTGTTACCAACCTTGGAAAATCGGTTCAGGACAAGGACGGTCAACGCAACAACAATCAACAATATTATGGATAAAACACTCCCCAAACCAAAGTGTCGTGTTGTGTAATGGTCACTTAACAACTGACCAAACATGCGCCAGCTATTTCCACCGAAACGCGCCGACAGGAAAAATGTAGAAACAATCGGCGTAAACACCAACACAAACCCGGCAATAATCCCGGGAACGGACAGGGGCAACACGGTCTTCGTAAAAACACGCCCCGGGGTCGCACCCAAATCCTGACTTGCCTCAATGTACTTCTTGTCAATGTTAGACAGGACAACATACAACGGCAAAATCATAATAGGCAAGAAATTCATTACAAGAGCAATCATCAACGCCAAAAATCCATTTTCTAATCCAATCAACGAGAACAGGTTATTCAACGCAATCGAACGCAAGAGCAGGTTCGTCCACATAGGCAACGTAAACAACAACAAAATCGTCCGCCCGCGCTTGAACCCGGTCATGGCCAAACCATACGCAATGGGATAGGCAATCAACATAATAATAACGGCGGCTAATACGGCAACCCACAACGACCGCCACAAAATGGCCAAACTCGGCCCGTCGGTCAATATCGCGCGAAAATGGTCAAAAGTAAAAGACCCCTCATATGTGAACGCATGGTAAAAGAGCAGTGACAGGGGAAAAACCACCATCACCAACATAAATATAATGAACGGCGCCACAAAGAGGTGACGGTATCCGCTGGTGCCCTTGTTTTGTTTTTTCATGGCTCCACCCCCTTCCTTTGTGTTATTCTTCCGTCGCTTCCTCTCTTTTCTCTAACGCGATATCCGCTGGATTAATCTTAATCCCCACACGGTCATCGATATCATGCTCAATCGGTGTCATAACGATGAAACGTGTGTCGTTGTCCGCCCACACGGTCACCGTATAGTATGTTCCTTTATAAATGGAATTTGTAACCCATCCGCCGACTGTTGCATCACCCTCATCCTCTGTAATCTCGACTTTATCGAACGGAATACGTGCGATTACCAATTCACCCTTCTCAAATCCCAATCCTTCCGAAACGGCGAACTCTTTACCTGCAATCTCAACGCTGTTCTCCGACCACATCTCGGTCTTGTACTCGTTTGTTGTGGCCTCCATTGCCATGATGTGAATTGCATCTGGGGCAATCTCCAACCCAACCTCTTCACCTATCTTCGACTCTGTAACGGCTTGGATGGTGAACTCATATCCTTTAACCTCTACAATCTTCTCGTAATGAATCCCCATAAAGGTAGAGGACGTCACAACCCCCGTCAACTGTGCCGTCTTGGCTTTCGGGCCGACCAAGATTATATCTTCTGGACGAATAACAATGTCAACCGCCTGATTCTTGCCAAACCCCTTGTCGTCACACTTGAATGTCGTGTCCAAAAACTTGACCTTGAAATCCTCTATCATCGTCCCACCCAAGATATTACTCTCACCAATGAAATCCGCAACAAAGGCATTGGACGGCTCGTCATAAATTTGTTTTGGTGTACCAATTTGCTGGATTACACCATCGTTAATAACAACAATACGGTCGGACATGGTCATGGCCTCTTCTTGGTCGTGGGTAACATATATAAATGTAATACCCAACTCGCGGTGCATACGACGCAACTCATGTTGCATCTCCTTACGCATCTTCAAATCAAGCGCCCCCAGCGGCTCATCCAACAACAAAACTTTCGGCGACATAACAATCGCACGGGCAATCGCAATACGCTGCTGCTGTCCACCAGACAGGCTGTCAACATCACGATGTCCATAATCGGTCAATCCAACCAACTCCAACGCATCACTAACTTTGGTTTTGATTTCTTCTTTTGTGTGCTTGCGCGGCTTTGCTTTCGGGTTCTTTGCTAACTCGGCCTCGGTCGGCGGAACCATCTTCAACTTCAATCCAAACGCAACATTGTTGAAAACATCCAAATGCGGGAACAGGGCATACTTCTGAAACACAGTATTAACATTACGCTTGTGCGGGGGGGCGGTCGTAACATCCTCACCCTCCAGCATAATTGTCCCGGACGTCGGCGTATCAAAGCCGGCAATCATCCGCAAAATAGTTGTCTTTCCGCATCCCGAGGGGCCAAGGAATGTGACAAATTCGCCTTTGCGTATGTTCAGGTTCACGTCGTCAACGGCCGTTTCCTTTCCATATTGTTTGACCAGGTTCTTAATCTCGATGATTTTCTCGATTCCGTTTCCACGTGCCATGGCGTTGTCCTCCTTGTTTGGACCATTAAACAGTCACTAACATAATCCACTTATGTACTACGACCGTCGCTTGTTCTCTATATAATACCTCCCAGGCATAAGTGCGCAAAAAAATAGTAGGGCACCCAGTTTCTGATGCGATATTGTATCACAACGCCGACGAATTGCAAGGATTATTTTTCTATGTCATACTCTGTCATGGTTATTAGTGCCAAAGAGAAGAGTAAAGTAATAGAAAGTATCGTCACAGCAGTACAGTCAAAGTACGATGCTTGTCATGAAACATTAAGAGAAATTGCCAACAAAGCAAAAACAGGGGGCGAAAAACGACAAGCAACAGGGGATTTCGTAGAGCAAATTTTGCAAACAATTATTGACACGATTGCGAAGAGTATCCCAGAGGCAAATCTTGTTTCAAAACGAGGCAGCCAAGATTCTCTGTCAATGACCCTTAACTATAAAGGCGGAAAAATAGTCTTAAACAAGATACAGGTTGACAGGCATTTGTGGGCAAGAAACAAGCGAATAGCATTTGTTGAAAACAAAACTTATTTGGATGCCTGCTATCTGGACAGGGCATTGGCCGATTTCAAAAAAATCGCAATGGCACTAGAACAAGAGGGAACAAATCCAAACAGTGTCAAATATATCGTTTTTGCTGGCCAGGACGCAGTATCAGAAAGCAAGGTGCTAGCCTACGAGGCTTTGTTTAACGAAGAAACAAAGGGTCTGACTATAGAAGGCCTCAAACCACATATATTTTATTTCCTCCAAGAAAAAAGGCGGTCTTCAAAAGAATTAAGTGTGACAAAATTTTTGATAGACGTTGGTTCAGTCGAAAGATTTTCAGAGTTTATAATCAACCTACTTTAATCTTATCTGCAAAAGAAAGTTGTTCAACACCTAACTCTTTTTCTATACGTTCTTTTGCAACTTTGAAATATTCGGCGTCTTTTTCAAAACCTATGAATTTTCTGCCCGTACGAATACATGCAATGGCGGTTGTCCCCGAACCACAACATGGGTCCATAACAACATCGCCTTCGTTTGTATATGTTCTTATCAAATATTCCATCAAGGCAACTGGCTTTTGCGTAGGGTGAAGTTTCCCTTCACTTTCTGCTGTGACAAAATATTGGATAGAACGCGGATAACGCAACCCAGTTGTGTTTTTAACTAATACTGCTTTTTCTTGTTTTCCATACGCCAAGGTATCACGTACCGCTGTCCCTTTGTCATATGGGTCGCCTGCCGTCATTTGTGGATTGTATTTACATTGTTTTTTGTAAAACACGACAATGTCTTCATGGGCACGCATTGGCTGCTTCTTCGCATTCAAATATCCCGTGGCTTTTGATTTTTCCCAAACCATGGTGTATTTGAAATCCGCAAAGTTAGTAGACACCAAATATGCCGTGAATGGCATTTGTGCGGTAGAAATCACGGGAGCGGTTTCTTTCATGACACTTTTTGCACATGGCCAAAATTTATCAAAATCAATAACTTTATCCCATCCATTACGTTTGTTTAATGTCCCATACGGAAAATCTGTAATGATGGCATCAACACTTGCCTCGGCTATCGATTGGAATCCATGTTGTCCGAACATATCTGTTTTTACAAGCAGGATGCCACCTTTTTGGAACACATTGTTCATAATACAAGTATACACTATTGATGCGTTGGCATCGTACTGTTTTTTGCATTTCTAAAATGCCGAACATAAAACACAATCAGGGACACCATAATGCTGAACTCAATAATGATACCCATAATGTTCAACGCCAGGGCAAATAATATACTCCGCGCAACAATACTAATGAACACCGTCACCCTCAAAATGTGAACCCCACGGAACCACTCACCAAAAGTAACCAGCATCGCGGCACCCAACATAACCCAATCATACCAACCCTCGGCAAACATCGCCATAGACACCGCGGTCAACGCCCAAACAACAATCAAAAATGCCCAATCAACCACACGCCCAACACGCCCGCGGTTCTTATCCAACCATATAAACGCAAATCCTCGCAACGTCGCCACGCTGAAATACGCAACCAAAACCCAACTCTCCAACAACGCAACCATCGCAATACCTAAAATCCGCGAAATGGTCAACAACCACAAATTATGCTTCTTGTTCTTCAACTGCCAACAAACAACCAAAATAACCATGCAAATAACACCAATCACCTGACTGGTAATCCACTGCCACAAAGAAACGGTTATCTCGAAATTCATTATCCCTTGATACTAACACATAATATCAAACACGACTAGACAAAAAAATCCCCAATGTGATATATTATGTCTATGCTTCCGTGGCGCAGCAGGTAGCGCAACGCATTCGTAACGCGTAGGTCAGGAGTTCGAATCTCCTCGGAAGCTCCAAATTACTCCTCACCCTTCTCCGCCTCTTTCTCCAATTCCTTCTTAATATCTGGCAACGCAACGAACATCGCCACAACAATGGTCACGGCCAACCACGCAATCCCTAAAATGGTCGGCAACTGCCAACTCGCCCAATTCCCATCAACAATCCGCACAATCAACCACGCAACAATCGACAGGATAAGGACGGACGCCACACCCAATCCAAACACAACCCACTTGAAATCACTTTTCAGATACTTATCTCTCATACCCCAATATACACCCCACCAACAAAATTCTCCTATCAAAAATGTCAGCAACCCCCTTGACCCCCTCGGAACCCGTGCTACCCTAAAAGCACAGGGGAGGGTATTATATTGGTCGGGTTACATACGAACACGGGCCGACGAGGGAACAACAACTTTTCGCATCCGAGGACAAGAAAAAGTGGTCTGTCCCTATGGTTGTTATTACGGTTTGTTCTTGACGACCCTTTTTCCTCCACAGGCCCAAGAAAATTCATTTGTCCATCTGCCTTGCCTCCCGCGGAAACCCCCCCCAGTAAAAAACCCAACCCAAAAAACCCCCCCCCCCCCCCCCCCCACCTCATCCCCCCAAGTACGCAACCCCCACAAAAC
>WRBO01000017.1 GCA_009784555.1 Bacillota bacterium
AGGCAAAGAAAGAGTTCGGCATTTTGAAGGCGATTGGTTATCGTAATGGTCAGTTGGTTATGCAGTTGATGCTTTCCCTGTTGCCCTCTTTTATCTTGGGGGCCACCATTGGAATTATTTTGGGCTTTACGTTGAGCAATCCTATGTTATCCATTATGTTTGCCGCGTCGGGGTTGTTGCGGACTACTTTTATTGTCCCCGGGTTAGTTTCCGTTTTGATTGCATTGGGAATTTTAGGCATCAGTATAACCGCGACATATTTAATTGCATTGCGGTTACGTGGGATATCGCCCCAAAAATTGATTGTCGATTAGCCCGTGACATCGACCGCGCGAATTGCGGTTCGGATAGTTTCGGCGACGGTGCGTGCGTTTTTCAGGAAGCTGGCCCGTACTACCGCGTTGCCTCCGCGCAGTTTCATCGAGACAGAACCGTAGAAGAAACTTGACCCGCGAACGGTGTTTAGGTCTATGTTTGTTAGTTTGACCTCTATCCCGCCCGTGACGATAAGGCTCTCGTGAGTTAGAAACAGAACCTCGGTCGGAAGTTTCCCGCCCGCACGTGCCGAGAATACGAATATCACCGTACACACGGCAAAGAGTATGATTGACACCAATCCCGCACCATCGTCGATGAACCACCAAATGGACAGGAGCATAAACGCGAAGGTAAACGCGGCAAAGGCCCATGTCAGGCGGACGATAAAACGACTCTTGAATGCGATGGGTGTGCCAGTCCCAGGGGGCACCATTCCAAACATTTGATTTTCCATAATACATTGTATCACGCGCCCTCTTGAAAATGCACCACGAATATGATATAAAACATCTATTGTGCGTGGTTTGAAATATAACGAAACAGAGATTGTGCCGTGGGACCCGATATGGTCAAAGATGGCCCAGCGTGCCCAGCGCAGTATTAGGCCAATTTTGCCCGAGGGGGTTGAAACGTATCATTTTGGCGCAACGTCCATTGATGGGTGTGACGCCAAGCCGATTTGCGACATAGGGATAACATGGGAGACCGAGGATGACATGTGGGCGTGTGTTCATGCCATGGAGACAAAGCACAACCCCATAGGTGTAATTGACGGTTATGGCCCGCGAACGTATATGTACGCAAAGGAATCAAAGTTTGACGAGCGCAGGACCCATCACTTTCACGTTATGGAGCGGGGCGGGTATCGTGATAATGCGGTGCGGTTGTTTCGCGACCTGTTGAATGAATATAATCAATTAGTTCCCATGTACGTCAATATCAAGGAACAGGCAATAAAAGAAGGGGAATGGCATCGGTCAAGGTATACCGCCGCGAAGACGCCTTTTGTTAATGCGGCTACCCTGTTGGCCTTTCATCGCTACAATGTTGACCATACAAAATTTCCCCGTGCATTCGCGGAATTGGAATGCAACGCCGATAAAAAGATTTACAATGATATCGAGAAGTTGCTATAATCAATATTAATCATACTTTTGGAGGAGTTAGGCGATGAATAACAGTTGGGACAATGGCGGCGCATGGGATGGAAATCAACCCGCAAACAACAACCGTACCGGTGCATGGGGCGGTAATGGCGGATGGAACCAAGGCGGCAACAATAACAACGGTTGGAATGATAACAATGCCAGTTGGTCAAGCGGCAACGATTTCATGGGTGATAACCCTGGACGAAATAACCGCGGATTTAACAATCGTGGGTTCAACAATGGCGCGCGCCAAGTTGCAACAGGACGCCGCAAGCGTCAATGGTGGAAATTGATTTTGATTATATTTGGCGGGATATTTTTCATTGCAGGATTTTTTGTATGGCAGCAACATGAAAACGTCCGCCGTAACGGTGTACGTGTCGAGGCAACCATTGTTCGATTGGTACCACGTCACAGCAATGACGGAACAACATGGGCTCCTGTCTTCCGTTTCTTTTTTGACGGGCAGACGTTTGAAGTAACAAGTAACAGCAGTTCATCACACCCACCAAGCGTAGGTAGCACACGATACCTTTACATCAATCCGAATAACCCGCACGAGTTCACCCAGGCAGGTCAATGGTTCCATTGGATATTTATTGGGATAGGAGGGGCAATTGCCCTGTTGGGTGTCGGCTTGCTCTTTGTCGGGGTTCGTGAAAAAGAATGGGTCGCGAATAATTAATTACCCGCCGCAACCGCCCGCAACGTCGCCAACGCAACTGGCGACGTTTTTTACGACCTCGACCGTGCCCTCGGCCACGACCTTGACGACCTCGCCCGTTGTACGTGCGGCCACGCCCAGACCATCAACCAATCCCGCGATGGCCTCGCCCATGAAATCGCCCAACCCGCCGCCGCGTTTTTCACGTTCTTCCTCGCCGTTCATTGCCTTTTGTTCGTCGTTCATTTGGTTGTCTCCCTTTGTCCGTATGGCCATGGTGTGCTTTGTTGTCTTTGATTGTTACATTATGATATACTTGGGCATTGAAATCAAGGGAAAATAACGAGCGGATTTATCAAATTGCAATCACGGTTATTATGGTTGTTGGGATTATCCTGCCCCTGTTTGTTATGTTTTCCGAGCCGTTTACGCGGTCGTATTCGGGCATTGCGCGCCGCAATCCCGCGTTTTTCATGACATGGGGTGCGGTAGTTGGTGCGGGTGCAGCGTTGCATTTGGAGTTATTGGGTCGCCGATTTCGGACGAATTTGTTTTTTTTCAAGCCGTTGTTGTTTGTATGCGGGTTGGGGTTTTTGTTTTATGCGACCGCGAGCAGTCATAACCTTCTGCGTGACCATGCCGAGGTGACCGTTGGGGTTGCCGTGTTGGCGATGTTGATTGATTTGGTGACCGTTGTTGTTCGTTCGCGCGCGTGGAAATGCGGGTTGGTTTTTGTCGTAGCCAGTATCTTTATGATTACGACATTCGTCATTGCCCATGGATTTATCGCGTTTGGGCAGATTACTTTTTTGAATACATGTTTCGTTATTTTGATAATTTTGTCGTGGAAAACGAATATCGGATATGGTACAATATCGCATGATAGAGTTACGGAATGTCCAGAAAACGTACAAGGATAGTAAGGGGCGCGAGGTTCAGGCCTTGCGCGGGATTTCGTACAAATTTCCGCAAACCGGGGTTGTGTTTATCGTTGGAAAATCGGGGTCGGGAAAATCGACCCTTTTGAACTTGTTGGGGTTGTTGGACAGTTACGACAATGGCGAGTTATTGGTTGACGGCCGTCCGAGCAATGATTTGGCG
Organism: Bacillota bacterium; assembly: GCA_009784555.1. Lineage (GTDB taxonomy): Bacteria > Bacillota > Clostridia > Christensenellales > UBA1242 > WRAD01. The sequence goes on from WRBO01000017.1 coordinate 3,232, forward strand.
GGGCGCGAGCGTGACACGTACCGTGCGTTGAACATCGGGTTCGTGTTCCAGGAATTTCACATAATCGAAAAATACACGATTGGGCAAAACATATCGCTGGCATTAGAAATTGGCCAGCAGGATGCGGGGCCAGAACAAATCGCATCGGCGTTATCAAAGGTTGGATTGGCGGGATTTGAAAACAGATATGCCCGCGGGGTCAGCGGCGGACAAAAACAACGGGTTGCCATTGCACGCGCGATTGTTAAAAACCCAAAGATTATATTGGCCGATGAGCCGACAGGAAATTTGGACAGCGTGACCAGCCGCGAGATTTTCGACCTGTTACGTGAACTGTCCCGTGAAAATTTGGTTATCGTTATTTCCCATGATGCCGAGAGCGCGCACCGTTACGCCGACGAAATTGTAGAATTGGCCGATGGGAAAATCGTCGACATTTATAACGGCGACGGCACCACCGATACCGTTCGGTTGGCGGTTGATGCGGTTAATAAGAAGGAAGTCGATGCCCTGTTGGACGATGGCAAAAAAGTTGTCTTGGTCAAGAAAAAGGAAAAGCCGCCCGTCCCAATTGAAACACCGCCCGTAAATACGATTGACACGTCAAAGCGCGTTCGGTTGCCCTTTTCGTCGTCGTTGAAATTGTCCATGTTGTCCATGCGCGCAAAATGGGTGCGGATGTTGTTCACCGTGTTTTTGTCTATGTTCGCGATTGCTCTGTTCGGATTTGCGGATATCATAGGCCAATACAGCACCAACCGCATCATGGCACAGGAAATTGAGCGGAGCGGCCTGCCCTTTGTTCCCGTGGCGTTGATGGAAACGGACGAGAGTTCGTTTATACAAATCCAAGAGCGGCGAACAATTACCGAGCAACATTTGGAGCACTTTGATGCGTTGGGGTTGCCATATGCCAAACAATATGCCTTTCCGATACCAGTAATGCCAGGCACCCGTTTCCGGTATATGTTCCCAAACGAACGCGACAGCGATATGTTGGGATATTTTGTGCATGGCGTTGTCGAGGTCGACTCTCCCGAGTATGATAACCAGCCAAATTCACTGGGGCTTTTATTTATCCGCGGGTCGTTGGCCGCGGACGGGTAACGAGGTTGTCATCACCAATTTCATGTTACGTCGATTTATGACATTTGGGTTTGGACCCGACACCGACCCAATAAATTCGTTTGATGATTTGTTCGAGGTGGAGATTGGTGAAACCGTCTTTAATGGATATGGATATTGGCACGATGTTCACTATATTCCTCCGCACGAAAATGCAGGACAACGTCGCGTCAAACGTATCGTAGGGATGGTTGATTTCGATTTAAGTGAATTCGAGCCCGTGTTAAGTGTCACCGAGCCAGTAATGGATGCAACCCCAGAACAAACCGCCCTGTTACGTCGCCACAGGCAAATATGGCACAGTCACCATAATTCCTATTTTGTGTTGCCAGGTTACTACGATGCATTCATGCAACGAAACATGCGCTTGGCCTTTGGGCATCACAGGGCCGATATAACGGCAACAATGCCTGGGCACACATCGGACGCAATAACTTCGTTTTCGTATATAGCACATAATTTCTCCAGAATGATGGTAGACAATGCCAATTTCTTTCGCCCTGGCTTTGTACGACCCGTTCCACCAGATGCAAGACAGCAGGTCGTCATTACATCCGCTATGTTGTGGCTTCTTCTCCCTGCCCCGACCCAAGAGTATTATTTGGGACGCGTAGATGAATTAATGCAATTAGGCGTTCCAAGCCATATTGCGAACAGAGCCATAGTAAGGCAAATGGTCGAGGACGATGGCATTATTGACAACATGACAATGGACTTTGAAATTGATACGTATATCCAAGGGCATCATTTGCACACCACCGTCCAAGATTTCCAAGTCATAGGCATTCATCCATATTTAGGCAATGCATTGTTTTGGCCGACACAAGATTTCTATGATGCGTTGGCATTCACGGTAATAGATTCGTTGTTCATCCCCGCCGCAACACATGACCAACGGATGGATGTGTTGAATACACTAACCCGTGATGGACGGTTTACCCTCCTTGACGAGGACGGCGAGGAAGTTGTTTTCAATTTTGTTGTGTGGAGCGGCAACGCGCGCGAGATTTATTTTTTGGCAAATATGTTCAATTTGTTTGTCGGGGTGTTCCGATTGGCGGCGTTGATGTTTGCCCTGTTTGCGATTTTGTTGACATATTCGTTTATCGCAAATTCCATTAATGCACGAAAAAAGGACATAGGCATCCTGCGGTCTTTGGGTGCGTCACAACGGGATGTCGCGGGCATGTTTATCAAGGAAGGCATCATCATCGCCACATTGAAAATAATTATGGCAACCGCATTGTGTTTGTTCATGTTTGTTATGTTAAACAATTTCTTTATCGCGGAATTGGGTTATATCGCCGAAACATATACCCTGATAACTTTTGGCGTTCGGCAAGTCCTGCTTATGACCGCGGTTACCGTCGTCGGCGTTGCCATTTCCATCGCGTGGCCAATCCTGCGCATTGCCCGCAAGCAACCGGTCGAGGTCATCCGCACAGGCAGCGAGGGTTAGCCTAACATAAAAAATGCGTGCCCAGCACGCGTTTCACGCGTTCCGCATTTTTTGGACATAAAGGTATCCAAAATATCACACGGAAATATCCAAAGATATTTCCTAGGTCATAGGCAAAACCATTATTAGGTATTGAATTTTTTGCGAAGTTATGGTAGACTAGCTTCATCATGGCGGAAATTTACACAATGAGCGATGACGAAGCGCACAGCATATACGAGCAAACCAAAAAGCAAAAGATTTTTGCGCAAGGTTCATTCAGCGATTGTTACAAAGTCGACCACGACAAGTTGAAACACAGCTTGGCCGTTTTGGTAATGACAACAGGATACAAACCCGAGAACGTGCCATCCATCATGGCGTTGCACAATCGTATTATGGCCGCGAACCTGGCGGTGTTGGCGCACGATGTAAACACGCCACAAATACATTATTCGGGGGTCATTGATGGAATGCCGTTGACCATAAAGGAATTTGTCGAGGGCGAGCCATTGTATCACCGAAATTCACCAATGCCCGAGCCGCGCGCAATGGCCAGTTTTTGCCGACAGAACAACCTGCCGATTCCGCAAAAAGCCGAGGATGTATTATGGATTTCAGGTATGATTGACAGTTACAACGCCAAAAGTGCATGGGAGATTGCCGATTCCGACCAAGACATGATTAACAAATTTTACATGAATGTTTTGACCACCAAAAAATTCAAAACGCATATTGATTACAACCCCGATAACTATATCAAAACCCCAAACGGTCTTTGCATAATTGACCCCGTCGGTTGTGATTACGACGGCATTGAAGAGCCAGTCACAAGCAAAATGTTAGACAAAGTTCATGGCGAGGCAAGCAGTATTTTGGTCCCGCCAATATTTGGAAGCAAAGATGAATACCTGACCGAAGATATCAAGGAAATTAAGAACAAATGCGCACGGGCATCAGAGATGTTGCGGAGGAATGTGTAGGCTACTTTCAAAGTTGTGATGAAGAGCGAGGACTAGGCTTTACCATGTAGACAGAATACACCGCCAATGCAATGGCAATACCGACGACCCAGCCGGCCATGACGTCGGTGGCGAAATGCACGCCCAGGTAAATGCGGGTTATGCCGACGATAAATGGGATAATGGCACAGAGTGCAATCAACGGGATTTTGATTTTGCGGGATTTAACCGTTGCAAAGACCATCAGGGCCAGCATTATGAAGACCGCGGTGCTACCCTGGGTGTGTCCACTTGGGAACGAGTGGCCCGTTACGGATACCATGTATTCTATCTCGGGTCGCGGGCGACGAAAGATCAGTTTCAACAATTCGTTGCTGCTGGCCCCTATTACCGCGGCAATGGCCGTCGTATATCCGAGTGATTTTCGCGTGCGCGGTATGGCCAACAACACAACCACCAAAACAACTATAAAGGCAATCGACCCCAAATGCGTTGCGTTCTCCATAAACCATGTCATGCCAGAACTCTCGGCCCGCATCATGAAATCATACACCGCCAAATCAAATCCCGCCAATACACCCGTAAAGGTCAAAACCGTAATGACACCGAACATCAAGAGCAGCACGGCATACGCAATAAAAATCCCTCTTTTGTTCATGGGTTTATTATAGCATGTTTTATATAAGAACCGTTTTCGTCAAAGTCCATTTGCACAACCATCGGCCAGATACTGGCTATTGACAAAAATTGTTCTACCCCAAATGATTTGTCGAAATTGTTGATAATTGTACTTAATGCCATTCCGTGACATCCGATAACTATGTTTTTCCCCACATGTTCACGGAGGATTTTTTCCAATGCAATTATGTTTCGATTTTGGATGTCAACGAGGCGTTCGCCCTTGCCTTCTTGGTGTGAAAAATCACTCCAATGTCTTTTGATGAAATTCTCATAAACTTCTCTTGATTCCATCCATCCAACGCCTGTTTCCACTCGCGAAATTCATCCACGATGTTGATTTTCAACTTTGCGTAATCTGCGAATGGTTTGACCGTGTCTACCGTTCTCTTATATGGACTTGAAAACACAATGTCAATTGCCTTGTCATGCAAAAAGCCCGTGACCCTGGCACAGTCGGCTTGGCCTTTTGGTGTAAGTGGGCAATTGAACTCGTCATCGAACTTTGTCTTGTCGGGTTCCGCATGCCTTATAAAATAAACTGTTGTCATTGTGTTGGGAATCCTTTTTATTCTTCTTTTCCAATCAACATTCTTGTCAAAACTTTCACAACAATACCTCCATAACTTATGTTATACATATTTGGCTTTTGCTGCAAGGCGAATTTTGGTGTATGCTTACAGATGGGAGGATTACTATGGAAAAAATCCAATTCGATGCAGTCATCAAACACGACGTGGATTCAGGCATGGACATCGCTTACATCGACGTGCCGATGGAAATAAGCCAGCAATTCGCCAAAGGCGTGGTCAGAGTCCAAGCAACCTTCGACGGCGAACCATACGAAGGGCGAATGATGCGTTGGGCAACGCCACACCACATGATAGGCATCCGCAAAGACATCCGCAAGAAGATTGGCAAAACCCACGGCGACACGATTAGTGTGACAATAAGGACCTAGCGATAAAAACTACTTTTTACGTCGAGCAATTAAAATCATACACAGCACACCAAAGATACCAGTCAGCAAATAATTGACGAGCAGGATAGGTAACACCACGGAACTGGACACATCGGCGAAGAGCAAGATAATAAGAGCCAGCCCAGCCGCACAAGTTAAGCCCAATATGGCAAGAGAAATTTTCAATAACATAAGAAGATTATAGCAAACGCTTTGACAAAAGACAATTCGTGAATAGCCATTTTTGCGTGAACGTCTCTTGTGCTAGTTGTTATGTGTGATGATACACCCAAAAGGTTGAACTTGATTTCCATTTTGAATTTGCGACACGATGTTGAATTTGCGGATAATCATGTTGACCCATCTCTCTGCTCTTTTCTGATTCTTTTCGCGTTCTGATGAATTTCCTCTGCTTTGATTGGTTTCATGGTGGATTCCCATTTGATTCTGCCACCGCCTACTGGATACATTGCTCGATCCTTGATCTTGCCGAACCGGTTGACCAGGTCATCGAATTCGAGGAAGGAGTCCTCGAGTGATCGAAGGATGCTCAAGAACTGGATAATTTTTCCGCCAGCTTGGATTTGTTGCTTGCTCTCTATGGATTCCAGTATCCGGGTTGCGACAATGTGTAAACGATAAATTTCCTCGATCTCGTCATCCGTGAAAGTTTTGTCCCGGATGATTTGTCGCTTTTCGTCATAAATCCGCTGTGCCTCTTCGGCTAGATGTTTGAGTTCAAACTGTAGGTCATCGTCCAGGATCTGTGCAATCTTTGCTTTCGGTTTTTTGATGTATTCGGCAAGTTCCTTTTCGAACTTCTCATATTCAACAAAGCGGAAGTCCGGGTCATCATCCTTGTTTACAGTTTCTTGAAAGTTGCAATAGAGAGTTTCCACCACACTCTCGACAATTAGAAGGGTGATTTCGATTTCGGTGGCACGCCGTTCTTTGCGCTTGGAGTAGTGTTGGATGTCGTTGAAAATTTGCAACACGCCGGCGGCAATGATACCGGTGGCAACCGCAAATATCACATTCCGCACAACCGCCAAGTTTTCGCCAGGCAAATAATTCTCTGAGGCAATGATCGCATTTATCCCAAACAATAGCAGCAAGATCCTGTCTTGGTATTTGAGCGATTTGGCAACACTGAAAATATAAAGGGTTGCCGTTATCACCATAAGGTCAGCAAAGAAGGGTTGCCCGAGGGCGTAGTAGATATAAATCGGCAAGACCAGCAAAATTACCGACCCCGCCACCAAGTGCTTATTTCGGGTTCTTTCTTGCATTATGTAAAAGATGCAAATCAAACCGTATATAGCCGCATATTTGATTGGGTTTCCCCATGCTTGTGGGTCAGAGCTCGTAACCCTAGCGAACATGGTCGCAGTCAATGTAATCGAGGCAACCACTGCAAGAAAAGCAACAATAAGCACAGTGGTTTCAAACCTTTTAATCTTGCGAGTGTTTTCTTTGATTTGCTTTTCACCTTCGTCGATTTCTTGTTGGATCTCGACAATTTGCTTTTGGATTCTCTCGGGCTCGGTTTCTTTGGGTAGCTTTGGTGGTCTAACCCGCTGATTATATCTATAGATTTCCCGTGACTTGTAGTTCATGAAAACAAACAAAAAAAATGACCGCCCATGCGATTGGATATGCTCCATAGGTTAGTGCATCAATGATCCATTCTCTCACGTAGCGAGTTTATCATTTTTCTGGCTTTTTTTCAATCGTAAAATCCTTTTCGCACAACTCAATAACTTTTTCTACTTCAAGTGGTGTAAGTACTTTCTCGATACCCAACATTTTAGCAATACTCTTCGCCATCTCTAATTCTGGGTTTACACCCTCTGGAATATATGGCTTTTCCATACTGAAAAAACTCCTTTGTAATTTCTTGTCAAATTTTGTCGAATTATGCTGGCGTTCCCCGCAGGACTCGAACCTGCGACCCTCTGCTTAGAAGGCAGATGCTCTATCCAACTGAGCTAGGGGAACGTAACCCTATTATTATATAATGTGCGGGGTCAGAGCGCAAGCGCATAATTACAAGCAGTTTTTCGACATTCAAAACTGTGGACTTATGCGTGCGTGAAATGTTATAAAGATTGGTAATGAGCAAATTACATTCTTTTGATTTGGATGGAACCTTGTTACACAGCGATAAATCAATTTCACCCCGCAATGATGCCGCCATTCGCATGGCCATTGCAGGCGGTGATACCGCAGTTATTAATACTGGTCGGTGTACACCTTATGCCAACAAAAAGCTGGGCACCCTGCCTATACGTCACATCATCGGTTCAAACGGCAGTCAGATTTATGACCGATTGGAAAATCAAATTATTTACACCGATGCAATTGACCCCAAAACATTGCGCGAAATTCATGCCGCATGTGACCATCATGATATGATGTACCTGATGCATGGGCCAAACAGTTTGAACAGCATAAATTGCGTGAATTGTGAAGACGTGTTGGAGCCATTCCGTGGGGCCACCCCCATCCGTGACATTCAATCGTTTATCGCGGAGAACCCCGTTACACAATTCCTGCCCATTTCCACCGACCCAGAGGTTATATTGCGTGCGCGCGAAAAACTCTTGGCCCGTGGATTTTTTATGCCTGGGTCAGACATTGTGTTAAGCAACCAATCAAAGCACCTAGATTGTCCGCACAGTCCTGCAAAGAATTACACGTACCTGGACATCAATAACCGTACCACGAACAAGGGCGCAGCATTGACCAAATATTGCGAAATGATGAATATCGACCCCGCGAATTCAATCGCATATGGCGATGACATGAACGATATGCCGATGTTCCGTGCGGCGGGATATCGCGTAGCAATGGCTAACGGCACCCCGGCGATTCGTGCGGCGGCCGATTACATCACCGACACAAACAACAACGACGGTGTTGCAAAATTCATGGAGAGTAACGGGCCCGAGTGCTAGCCTTCCCCGTTTCCTTCCTCGGCTTTTGTTTTTAGCAATTCTTTAATCTCGGTCAGCAATTCCTCGGTCAGTGTTAGTGTGGGTGCTTGGGCTTCTTCTACTTTTTCTGGGTGATGTTTGCGCAATACTTTCATGTCACGTTGCGCACGCGCGAATATTTTGATAATCATGAACAGTATTAACGCAACCAGCAAGAAGTTAACAATCGCCAAGATGAATCGCCCATAATGGATGGTCAGGTTGTCGGATACCTCCCATGTCAGGGCGCCGATATCCGTTTGCCCAAAAATCAATCCGATAAAAGGCATGAACAGGTCGTTTACCAAGCTGGTTACTATTGCCGTGAACGCCGCACCCATGATGAACGCAACGGCCAGTTGAACTATGTTCCCTTTGCTGATGAATGTTTTGAAATCCGCAAAGAAACTTTGCTCGGCACGACGCAATCGCGCCAATGCACGCTTTGCACGCTTTTTCTCTTTCGGACATTCGATGGCCTCGGTTGGACAGGTTACTTCTGTTGCTACTTCTTCCATAACTCCCTCCTTTTCATTTGCTGCTGTTATTCCATAAATTCATACCGCGGAACTGGCTTCTTGTTCACGAACACGGTATGGTTCCATTCGGTTGCCGGGCGCACGCGGATATCACCATCGTGTCCAAGGCCGCGATACACCACCATGTCGACCATCGTGTCATTTTGCTTTGCGGTACAAATAACCTCGCACATATACCCCGTATAGTGTTTGTACCTGCCGATTGGAATCGGCTTCTTTTCGTTTTTCATGACCAACCTCCTTCTCACATTTTTGTTGCCAAAGGTACGGAAAGCCTCGTATGTACCCATATGGTACGAAATATATCGAATTATGTCAAGTATCCCGCATCAAATGATTATCAGCGGCAAAACCATTTCCTCAGGGGTCAGGCCCGTATGGTGTCCGCGATAGGGGGCGTTTGTTTTGGATGAATTTTCTTTTCCCGGGGCCATTGACAGAATTTTATTCGTTCCCGTACCGATGGCGATAAAGTCACCCAGGAATTCACGATTGCGATTTTTGGCAAATGGCCCAAAGATGTTTTTGTTGATTAAGTCGTCGGTCGGATACAAGGCAAAGTCAGGCTTGTATTTTTCCATGGCAGCAACGAATTTGTCATGCATTCCCGATTTGATATGAAATGCCGCACCACGCGGGTCAAGGGATATATTTTGGGCCAAACATTCCATGACGTCCGCATCTCGCCATATATCAACACACCCCGCCACGTCAATTTGCCCGTGGTCGGCGGTGATAACAAACAACGTGTCCGTATTACGGGCGGCCAATTTCCGAAACCCACGGTCAAGTGATTTGGCCATCTTTTTTGTTTGGCGCGATGACGGGCCGTATTTGTGCATTGTGCTGTCCAAATCGCAATGATACGTGTACACGAACTTTTGTCCGCCCGCCGCGCACAAGGTATCCAGTTGATGAAACATATCACGCGTATTGTCAAAGTACCCAATATCGCCCGCGTTGGGTTTCATTTGAATTTGACGCGGCATTAATGTATACGCGTCAATATTGGCATCCGCATAGAAGTTTATATAAGGCAAACGTGTTCGCGCGAAATCGTCCATGGCCATTGGTTCGCCCGTGTAATAGTCCGCGTTTTTGAACAACATCACCGTTTGGTTAACATCCGCAAAATTCATCGCCCATGCAAACCATCCGTGTTGTGCGGGATATGTCGCCGACATCAATGTTGTGGTCGCATTGGTTGTCGTGGATGGAAAGACACCCGTTACCGTTTGTGCGACATGCGACCGCAAGAATGATTTTGACAGGTGGCGGTCAAGGATGCTCATCCCCATGCCATCGACAACAACCAACACCACGTTTTTATAGCCGCGTGATAATGCGGATTGCAACGGCCGTAGCTTTGGTATATCGTTTGTAACGCCCAAATAATCCTGCATTGTCGCCGACACATTCAAAATGGAATTATCCCAATCGGGAAATACGTGGTAATCCATGGTTATCCTATCCTTTGTCCGAACTTGTACTCGCGCGGTTCCCTGCGTCCGTCACGGTGAATATATACCCCGCGGCCGTGGATGTGTCCCTCGAACCATGTGCCCTGGTACCTGTCGCCGCTGTCATAAAAATGTTCACCTTTGCCGTGCATTTTGTCTTTGTCCCATGCGCCGATGTATTTCTCGCCCTTTAGTAATGTATACGTTCCCTGGCCATGGCGACGGTCGTCTTTCCAATCGCCCTCGTATTTGTATCCATTTGAATATGACAAGGTACCTTTGCCGTTTTGTTTGTCGTCCCGCCATTCGCCATCGAAACTGTCACCATAGGCATAAATGTATTTTCCACGGCCATGCTTGTTGCCGTTTTCCCACTCGCCCTCGTACCTGTTGCCGTTTACGTAAAAGTAGACTCCTTTGCCGTGTTGTAATCCGTTTTGCCAATCACCCGCATAAATCGCGCCGTCGACATACAGATACTTGCCCTCGCCATGTTGTTTGCCCCGCAGCCATTGGCCATCGTATTTACTGCCACTGGAGTAATGGTATACGCCCTTGCCGCTCTTTTCGTCTATGTCCCAATTTCCCGTATAGCGCGCGCCGTCCGTATAGTTATAAATTCCGTAACCGTGTTTAATGCCTTTGTCCCAATCGCCGACGTAACGCGCACCATTGACAAAGGTGTACGTCCCGTCGCCGTGGCGCATGTTGTTAACAATCTCGCCGACGTATATATCGCCGGTATCGTATTTGACGGTTTGTTTTGTTTCGGCCATTTGGTTCCTCTCCCCCCTTTACAATGTTGCGGTTTTTGTCCGCGGAGTTTTTATTGCCAACTCTGGTAATGGCTCGTCCTCGCGCGCTTGGATAAATTCCAATCGCGGTGTGCCTACCTTGTTGATGACGTCCGCCGTAACAATAACCCGTAGCAGGTTTTTCATCCCAGGCACGCTGTACATTGTTTCCAGCATCGCGTCCTCGATAATCGTCCGCAGACCACGGGCACCCGTTTTCAGGGCCAAGGCCTTTGCCGCGACCAGCAACAATGCCTCGCGCGTGAATTCCAGGTCGACGTTTTCCATCGCGAACATTTGTTTGTATTGTTTAACAATGGCATTTTTTGGTTCGGTCAAGATATCAATCAACGCGTCTTCGCCCAAACCATGCAGGCCAACGGTGACGGGAATACGACCGATAAATTCGGGAATGTATCCATATCGGGCCAGGTCGCCTGGGGTAACGTCTTTTATCAGTTTGTCCGCCTCGGTTCCCCCGTGGCCAAAGTTCATCATACCGATACCCGTACGTTCGTGGACGATGGAATCCAAGCCAACGTGCGCCCCGCCGACAATGAACAGGATGTTCAAGGTATTCACGTCCACCCGTTTACGCAAATGCGGAATGGCGATGGTGGCAACGGAACCCTCGATAGTTTTCAACAAAGCCTGTTGTATTCCGTGACCTTCCTTTGTGTGGCGGGCGGTTATCTTGTCAATCTCGTCTATGTACACGATGCCGCGTTCGGCCCGTTCGACATCGAAATCCGCGTTTTGCAATAACTTGAAAATGAAACTCTCGATTTCTTTGACACCGTTTGCAATAATCGATGTTGCATCAACCGATGCGAATGGAACACCCAACGCCTTTGCCAAGGTGTTTGTGATGTGGGTCTTACCCGTACCCGTTGGCCCAATCATCAAGATATTACTCTTTGACAATTCGACCTTGTGCCCGCCGCCCGGCAACGGTGCCTTTGACAGGTTAAAGTTCACACGTTTGTAATGGTTGTAAACCGCGACCGACAAAACACGTTTTGCATCGTCCTGGCCGATGACATAATCATCCAGGTGTTTTCGCAACTCCTCTGGCGCGGGCAATGGCACGGCCCCGTCCTCGGTTGGTTGAACCTCGGGTATTGGCTTTGATGCCACGGTAACTGGCGGTGTCTCCACCGTCTTTGCCCCCTCCGCTGGTTTTGTCATGCGCGCCAAACAACCCTGGCACACGGGGATATTTCCCGCCGCCCCAATTTTGTTCGTCGCCGCATTCACCTTACATAATGCACAAACTGTCATATGTTCAATATTATCACACACACAATAATGAACAAAACAAAATGTCAGTAACCCCCTTTACATACAAAAACCTCGTGTTACCATAAACTGCAAAGGCGTCGGCTGCCTAGGCAAGCTCTTTCTTTCGTCTGCGGATAATCCAGATGTGTTATATCCGCCAGATGTGAGGGAGTCCTCGACGTACAGAAAGACTTACCTGGCGCGCCTCGCCATCATCCGTGTCTGG
>WRBO01000018.1 GCA_009784555.1 Bacillota bacterium
CAAAGGACTCGGCTGCCTACGGGATGCTGGTTTTTGCTCTTCTGCGGATACACTGTGGATGTTACATACTGTAGGTGTACCAGTCCTCGAAGACAAAAACCACATCCCGGGCGCGCCTCGCCCCCATCCATGTTCTTGGATGAATGTAAATTGAAAACTGAATACCTGTGCCTTGCTTACCGTCTTTCCCCCCTTGGAAACCCCCCCCCCAGTAAAAAACGCAAATTCAATAACCCCCCCCCAAGGCCAATTTCCATTAATCCGTGAACTATGTTCACATGTATAACACGTGGTCCGTGGTTTGATGGAATTACGAGCGTAACCGTTTCCATTAATCCTCGGGGGTTAAGGGGGCTACTGACAATTTTAGTAATCTTCTTTGCCGTAGAGGTAGCCGATTGTTACACCGAAATATTCCGAGATTTTGAGGAGCATTTCCATACTTGGTTGGCACACGTTATTTTCGTAATCCTCGATGGTTGTATGACTTAATCCAAATTCGGTGGCAAGTTTTCGCAATGAGAGTTTCTTCTCTAGTCGCAATTCCTTTAATCTCTTTGCAAATATTTCCATACGCTTTCTTATTGACAACTTAATGCGACAGGGATTACATTATATCTAATGTAGTGATGGGTACTACAAAAGGGGGTAAGCAAATGGAGGAAAGCATTAGGGAGTTGTTAGCGTTATTGCGGGGGTATATGGAGGAGATGGCGACATTGCGCACGCGTGTTAACGAAACGTTGAGGAGATTGACCGAGTTGTTAGCAGAATAGGGGCCGACGAGCGACATAGGTGCTTTGCGTAGCCGAGGACAAGAAAAAGTGGCCTGCCCATGCTAGCCACTTTTTTAGTATTTCCCTTGGCGGCCCTTTTTCCTCCGCAGGCAAGCAAAGCACCTATTCGCGAAGGAGGCCCCCCCTATTTGCCCGAAGGAGGCAACACTTTTAATAACTCTTGCCCCAGATAACCAGGTGCTTGGCCTTTGCCCCGCAGATGGCGCATTTGTCCGTGCCGCCGTCGATGATTGCGCGGGATGTGACGCCGCTGTCTTTTTTCAATTTGTCCTCGCACGCGCCCGCGCCACACCATTCGGCGCGAATAAACCCAGGTTTATTTTCCGCGATGTCCAACATCTCTTTGTACGTTTTTACGGGGAAAATCATGCTTTCCATGCGGTTTTTGGCCCTTTCATACAATCCGTTATGAACGGCATCCAACATTTTTGGGATTTCCGTACCCAGGTCGGATTGTTTAACAACCGCCTTTTCCCCGTTATCACGACGAACAACAACCACGGTACCGTTTTCAATATCGCGTGGTCCGATTTCAATTCGCAATGGCACGCCTTTCATTTCCCATTCGGAATATTTCCACCCCGGGGTGTTGTCGGTAACGTCGATGTGTGTACGTGCAATTTTTTTCAATGATGCGGCCAAACCGTTTGCGGCATCCAAGACGCCTGTTTTGTTCATTTGGATTGGAACGATAACAACTTGGGTTGGCGCCACGCGTGGAGGCATAACCATTCCGCGGTCGTCGCCGTGAACCATAATAATCCCACCAATCAAACGGGTGGACACACCCCATGATGTATAGTGTGGATTTGCCTCGCGCCCGTCGCGGCCCGTAAACGAAATATCAAAGGCCCGAGTGAACCCCGTGCCCAGATAGTGACTGGTCCCTGCCTGTAATGCCTTGCCGTCGGCCATCATTGCCTCGATACAGTATGTGTCAACCGCACCCGCGAATTTCTCGCTCTCGGTCTTTTGACCCTTTATCACCGGCATAGCCAATTCATTTTCGGCAAAGTCCGCATAAACGTTGTTCAGGATGTTCAGAACCTCTGCCCGTGCCTCGGCCTCGGTTTCATGCAGGGTATGCCCCTCTTGCCAGAAAAATTCGGTAGTACGCAGGAACGGCCGCGTTGATTTTTCCCAACGCACGATGTTCGCCCATTGGTTGTAAAGTTTTGGCAAATCACGGTACGAGTGTACGTTGTCACGGAAATAGTCACAGAACAATACCTCGGAAGTTGGACGGATACAGAGGCGTTCGGCCAATTTCTCGCTGCCCCCGTGTGTTACCCATGCGACCTCGGGCGCGAAACCCGCAATGTGGTCTTTTTCCCGCTGTAACATGGACTCTGGTATCAACAACGGAAATGTAACGTTACTGTGCCCCGTTTCCTTTATCCGTTTGTCCATTTCGGCCCGCATGTTTTCCCACAATGCGGTTCCGTATGGCGGGATATAGATACAGCCTTTGACGTTTGAATACGCCGCCAATCCCGATTTGGTCACCACATCGGTGTACCATTGTGCAAAGTCTTTGCTTTGTGATGTTATTGCATCCATTTTATTTTATCTCCAATTTGAAAAAGTTTAGTTTTCCCACCTTGATTTTAATTGGGCCGACAATCGCAAAGTCCGTGGATATAACCGTATCGTTATCCAGGTTGCGAATAGCACCAGATTGCATCAGACGTTTAACGTCCCCTTTTGATTTGAATTTTCCCGTGGTGGCCAGGGCATCCAACATCATTGTATTTACCCCTACCCTTACGGGAAGAAAATCATCCTCGGACAATTCCCGCTTTGAAAACTTTGCCTCGAACTTGGCGCGCTCGGCCTCGCCCGCCGCCATGTTTTTTGCCTCGATTGCAACGAAATATGTTGCCAATTGTTTTTTGGCTTCCATAGGATATGATTTAATAAATGCGGATAATTCGGCAATTTCATCCTCGAAAAGGTATGAAAAACACTTGAAATACATTAATATCAGGTTGTCACCCAGGCTCATTAATCTGCCGAATTTGTCCTCGGCCGTTGAATTAACGGCGACATAGTTACCGTAACTCTTGCTCATTTTTCGGCCGTCACCCGAGAGACCCTCCAATATTGGGTTCATCATAATGACCTCGGCGTCTTGGCCCATTATGCGTTGAACCTCGCGCGTTTGTTGTAAATTCAGTAACTGGTCAATTCCCCCCAATTCAATGGTGGTGTTCAATGCGACCGAATCCAATCCAACCAAAATCCCGTACAGGGTTTCGGCCTGGGTCAGACCACCTTGCTCCATCCTTTGGCGGAAATCCTCGCGTTGCATGATTGTTGCCATGTTGCGTTGTTGGGCGATGGCGATGACCTGTTCCAGGGTTACTTTTTTCAACCATGTGCTGTTTTTAACTACGTGTAGTTTTTTGACGTCTATGTATCGTCCGATTTGTTCGGCATATGTTGCAAAGTTTTTGGCGATTTGTTCGTCCGTGATTATTGCGCGTTCGGTGACACGGCCGCTGGGGTCGCCTATTTTCGCCGTAAAGTCCCCGATAATCAAATCGACATGGTGCCCCAATTTAACAAACATGTTCAGGACAAATATCGGACACATGTGCCCGATGTGAATGTCCGTTCCCGTTGCATCAATACCCAATTTCACCCTCTGGGGTTTTGAAAGGTCGATATCGTTGATGGATGGCAAAATCTTTTCGGATTTTACGCGTAACATTGATTTAATTTGGTCATGCGAGAGTTTGCTCCAATCATCCGTAAAGCGATTGAACAGCATTTGGTCAAAACGTTTCATTTTGGTGTCTCCCTATTTTTCCCTAGACAACTTGGACATTTGGAACGGCGAAGCTGATTTTATTTTGGTCAAAGAGTAATTTCATCTCTCGGTTTAATCCACGGGTTACGGCCATACGGTTGGCCTCGTCACAGTCGGCAATTATTCGCAATACCACACCCGCGGGCGTAAATTCGGCGGGGCCCAGATATCGCGGAACATCAACCACACCCTCGACCTTTTTACCGACCTCTTCCAATGCGGCGTTGATGATTTCTTCTACCCTGTTTAATTTCTCGCCATAGCCAATTGTGACATCACACACGGCGACCGATTTGTGCTGGGTCATGTTTATCAGGCTGCGCAGTTCACTGTTGTTCACGACGTTGACGTTTCCATCCACGCCGCGAATTTTTGTTGTACGAATTCCGATTTGTTCGACCTCTCCGCGAAAGCCGTTGAATGTGATTATATCCCCAACCTCGAAACTGTTTTCAAATACAATGAATAATCCCGCCAAGATATCGCCCAGTAACTGTTGCGCGCCGAACGCGACAACGATACCAATAATACCGGCACCAACCATTAATGTTCCCGCGTCAACGTTCCATACGGCCAAGACGATAAAGAACATGACGATGATACAGGTGTATTTAATAAAGCTGTAGACCAGTGCAAAGATTGTTTTGCGGCGGTTGGATTTACGGCCCAGTATACGCGTTATAATCCACGCGGCTTTCATTATTAATATGATAAAGAAAATCGTCGAGGCGGTGCGTATCAAGGTACCGATGTTGTCCGAGAAAAAGTCGCCGATGTTCCCGACCTCCATAAAGCTGTGGGAGAAGGCGCGGGCCATCCAATGGTCCTCGTTGAATATCGCGGTGAAAATCGTTCCCGCAGTGAAAAACAGGATAATAAACAATCCAATCAACGACCAATAGATAATTCGGCGCGTTCGTTTCTTTCGTGCCTTGTCCGCGGTGTCGACCGCTTCTTCTTCTGGTGTCATTATATTCATAGATACATTATAGGGAACAAGTACGAAAAAGTCCAGTCGTTACGCCAAATTCTCGGGGTTGAGGCCCAGTAGTTCCTTTATCAGGAATTTGCCGTCCTTTCGGATTAAAACGCCGTCAAAGTAAATTTCGCCGCCGCCGAACTCGGGCTCGTGCGATTGGATGATGTCCCAATGCAGTTGGCTCTTGTTTCCGTTTGGCGCGTCTTCGTAACAATTCCCCATGGCCAGGTGGATACTGCCCCGCATTTTTTCGTCGAACAATGTGTCGTACATTGGTTTCGATATAAACGGGTTGACGCCGAATGCAAATTCGCCGATGTAACGCGCACCCTCGTCCCCGTCCAATTCGTTTACCAGGGCGTCGGTGTTTGATGACGTTGCCTCGACCGCGCGGCCATTTTCAAAACGCATGGTTACGTTGTCGTGGACCAGTCCCTTGTGCAATGATGGAATGTTGAAACGAATTGTGCCGTTAACCGATTCGCGGACGGGTGCGGTGAAAATCTCGCCGTCCGGGATGTTGTGGCGGCCGCTGCAGATTACTGCTTTTTGGCCCTTTATCGAAAAGTTCAAATCCGTGCCTGGGGCGACAATTCGCACCTTGTCCGTTTTTTCGATGAGGGTTTTCAGGGGTTCCATCGCGCGGTGCATTTTGGCATAGTCAAGGTTACATACGTCGAAAAAGAACTCGGCGAAGCTCTCGACACTGGTCCGTGCCAGTTGCGCCATGGATGGGTTTGGATAACGTAATATCGTCCAATTGCCCTTTTTTACGCGAATATCGATATGAATTGGCTTGCCAAAGTGTTTTGTGTGGATATTTTTTTTCTCGGCCGGGACGTCCGCCGTTTCAAATGCGTTCATTGAAACACCGATACCGATGTATGCGTGCGCGTCCTCGAACAATGGTTTTGCATATTTACATGCCAGTTTTGAATATTCCTCGGTTACGCCCATCAAGACCTGGCGCCCTATTTGGTCGTCACTTAAACGGACAAATGGGTATGCCCCGATTTCTTGTGCCCGTTTTACCAGGGCGATTATCAATGGCCGTGCCTCGGCCGTTCCCTCGATAATTACCGATTCGCCCCGTTTCAATTGGGTGCTGTACTCAATCAGATTCTTTGCCAGTTTGTCTACCCTTGCGTCGTTGTACATAATATTTCTCCTTTTTTTCCCTTGGGGGGGGGTTATTACTTTTTATTTTTTTGTTGGGGGGGGTTTCTTCGCTCCGCCTGCGTTCCGATTCGGTTTCGCCCCGATGGGGCAAAACGCTCATCTAACACTTGGCTCCGCTCCTTTTCGGGCCAGACGCTCGCAGGCATAGCCTGCTCGGCCCGAACTTCTTTTATGTGAAGCATTCAAGGCCCTCCCACGTTACTGTAACATGGATTTTTTTGGTGTCAATAACATTACTGACAAATTATTAACTTTCCGTTCCTAACAAATACCCAACGGTCACACCAAAAAATTCCGCCAATACAATCAACTGGTCACCTTTTATATCATACACACCATTTTCCCAACGACTTAATGAAGCTGTGTTCAGCCCTGTTCTCGCACTTAACTCCAATATAGTTAAGCTATGTTTCTTTCTCAATCCTTTTAGACGAATAGCAAAATCTCTCATATTATGATATTTACACATGTGTAAAATTTTACTTGACATTACAGTTCTGCACTATTTACACTTGTGTAATGAAACGCGAAATAGATTTTGACATCATCAAAAAATTCATGGACGACAACGGATTGTTAGAGCAGGAGTTTTGCAAAATTTGTAAAATTACCACAAGGGATTTACAAAAGGTAGCCAACAATGATATGTCCGTTCGCGCGGACGTCATATATAAAATCACGGAAGTCATGGGCATCCGAAGTGCCGATTTGTTAAAGATTTCCAGGTGACATCGTTTGCCGATTTTACATATATATGTTATCCTTATTAATATCTAAATTTATTTTAGGGAGGATATTATAATGCCATTTCGACGTCAGTTATTAAAACTTATTGAATGGGGCGACACCCGCAGCGATTTAATCGCGTTCAAATTTCCAATGGACAGCCGTGCCGAGATTATGAACGGGTCTACCCTGGTGGTGCGTGAGGGGCAAGTTGCCATCTTTACCAAAGACGGTAAAATTGCCGACATTTTCCCGCCCGGCCGTCACCGTTTGGAAACGGCCAACATGCCGGTGTTGACCACGTTGATGAATTGGCACCACGGTTTCCGCAACCCGTTCAAATGTGACGTATATTTCGTCAACACGACCGTGTTCACGGGGCAAAAGTGGGGTACCGCCAACCCGTTCACAATGCGTGACCCAGAATTCGGCGTAATCCGTATTCGTGGTTTCGGTACGTACAACTTCCGCGTCCAAGACCCAAAGATGTTGATGTTGCAGTTATTGGGTGCGCGTAACGAGTTCACCGTTCAAAATATCAAGGACAAATTGCGTTCAATTATCACATCCAACATTTCCAACATTATCGCCGAGGCAAAATACAGCGCGATTGACCTTTCGATGAAATTGCGCGACTTTTCGGCGATTGCCCAAGAAAAATTGCAACCAATGTTCGAGGCAGTTGGGTTTAGCCTGACCCTGATGGTTGTTGAAAATATTTCGTTCCCAGAAGAAGTCGAGCGCAGTTTGGACGAGCGTTCAAGTGTCGGTATCATGTCCGACAAAATGGGCAGTTTCGTTGCAATGCAACAGGCAAAGGCAATGCGCGACATGGCGCAACAACCAGGCGGCATGGGCGGTGCATTCATGGGTATGGGTATCGGCGGCGCGTTCGGCGGTGCGATGGGCGGCGGTTCCGCGATGAACAACGTCCAAGACAGCGCGAATACCGGTCTGTCGGCGGCTAATCGTCCAAATCCACAGGGCGCGGCACCCGCGGCGGCGGCATGTATTAAATGTCAGGCGGCGTTGGCACCCGGGGCACGGTTTTGTGGTAATTGCGGCACGTCCCAAGAACCGCCAAAGTGCAAAAAATGTAACACCACGTTGGCGGCGGGCGCACGTTTTTGCGGCCAATGCGGCACGGCCCAGTAGCAGGGCTGAGCCCTGCACCGCAGTACGCGACAGGTTTACACATTTCCCCGCGACAATTTTTAACTTTAGGAGAATTAAGAAATGAAAGTATGTCCGAAATGTAACAACAACACAATTATGAAAGTCACCACCCAAAACAAGGCCCGCACGCGGGAACGACGGGGGTTGATTATAGGGATATTGACCCTGCCCTTTCGATTGGTTCGATGGTTGTACCGTGCCCTGTTTTTGGGGCGCGAGCAACGTTACCACCGCGAAACATATTGGCGTTGTAACTATTGCGCCCACACGTTCAAAGACGGCAAGGAAGACACGGCCGAATCATTAATGGCCGACCCAAAGTAAACAATCAAACAAAAAGGTGCGAATTACGCACCTTTTTTTATTATTTCCCGTGAAATGATTTTTGCACCCAGTAATGTTTCGGCCCTCTCCCCTATCCAATCCATTGCCGCATCCAGTTGGTCGGAACCCAAAACATCCTCTATTACGATAATTGCGCTGGTGGTTTTTTCGGTCAGTTTTGTTATGTCGCTCTCGCGATAATTAAAGTTTCGGCAAACGACCATTTTGCCACTGTGATAAATTATTTCGCCCGCGTTCGGGTATTCAATTTCGGTCGTGCCAAGAGAGACAAATTCCTCGGTGCCCGTTGCGATTGCCAATTCTAACGGCGCGGTCATGGTATCACGGTCTTCGCCCCCGAATGGAAATTCAAATTTTAATGATGCCAGGTTATACAAATCGACAAGGGGGTTAATTCGGTAAAGCCCCTTGCCACCACTGACCCTGCGGATTAATGCCTCGATTGATGAACGAGCTTTTTTCTCGCCAAAATTCCGATAAATTTCGCGCCATTTTTTGATTAACGGATATTCGCACAATTCACTGCCCGCGAATTTTTCGGTTATTTCACGCTCTGTTTTCGCATATTCCGCATCAAAAAACGCGGAAATATCCACCGCATTGTTTATATCCGACAACACCACCACCCCGCACCGCAATGTCGGAACGGCGGTAAAAACATCTTTATTTATTAACAAGGCCATAGCCTATGGTACCATATTGTTTAACTATTCTTCAAATCCTAATATGTAATCTGTGGTTACCTCGAAAAATACTGCTAGCTTTACGACACCCTCGGCATTGGGGACAAACTTGCCGCTCTCCCAATGGCTGACGGTTGGCCTAGGCAAACCTACCTGCTCGGCTAGTTCTGTCTTTGTTAGTTTCCTCTCTTCTCGCAACTCTTTCAGTCGCTTGTGGAAACTACTCACCCTCTTCATGCTTTGATTATTGCTCGAATTCTAGCGTCAAACCACTTGACGCGTTTGAATTTGAACGCGTATACTATAAAAATATGGAACACATCACGGTATACGAAAAATTATTCGGGGGCGATGACGAGCCCGAAAAACCCCTTTGCCCACATTGTCAAAAGATTAAAGAATATTTGGATGGTGTTATTTACAAATCGCCCGCATCCATGCCGCAAACAATGGATGTGCATCATACGGTTTCGACAGGAATTCAGGGTGAAATTGACCCGCAACAAAATATGGATGCGCGGGAAGTTCAATAATTTCGACCAGGTCGGATTCCACGTTAACACCCGAAAAGACCATTCCCGCAGATTTCAGTTGTTCGCGATATTTGTTGTTGAATTCGTAACGGTGGCGGTGGCGTTCGTGAACAACATCTTTACCATATGCCGCGCGCGCCCGTGTTTCGGGCAACAATTTACATGGATACAATCCCAATCGCATGGTTCCGCCCTTTTCTTCTATTGTCTTTTGCCCCGACATCATGTGGATGATTGGGTGCGGGCCGTCGGTGTCGAATTCGGTGCTGTTGGCCCCATGCAACCCGACCACATTACGTGCAAATTCGATTACCGCAATTTGCATTCCCAAACAAATTCCAAAATACGGCACGTTGTTTTCGCGCGCATATTGTGCGGCCATGATTTTCCCTTCTACCCCGCGGTTTCCAAATCCGCCGGGAACCAAAATACCATCAAACCCAGCCAGCAGTTTCGCCGCCCCCTGTTCCTCTACCTCTACGCTGTCGATTAGTTGTATTTGGGCACGCACCGCCGATGCGGCCGCGGCGTGGTTAATGGCCTCTAGCACCGAAAGGTATGAATCATACGTTGAAACGTATTTTCCCACCACGGCAATTTTTTTGATTGGTTTGGTGCGTTTTAACTCCCGCACCATTGCCCGCCATTCGGTCATCGCATTTTTCGGGGCCCGCATTCCAAGTTTTTTTAACACGATATCATCAAAATTTTGGTCGCGCAGCATCAGGGGAACCTCGTACGGGGTTTCGCAATCGCGATTGTGAATAACGTTCGCAATATCCGAAAGATTGCAAAAATCCGCAATTTTCGCCCGTGTTTCGATGTCCAGTTCGATATCTGCGCTGGTGCGGCAAACAATAATGTCCGGGGAAATTCCCATGTGAACCAAGCTGTGTACCGATGCCTGGGTCGGTTTTGTCTTGATTGCGCCCGACGCCGCCAGGTACGGAACCAACGTAACGTGGATAGACAAACTGTTCCCCCGCCCCAGTTCCTTTCGGAATTGACGGATGGCCTCAACAAATGTTTGGCCCTCGATTTCGCCGACGGTGCCACCTACCTCTACTATTACTATGTCGTTGTCCTTTGCGACCGACCGCATCGTGTCCTTTATCTCGTTGGTGACGTGTGGAACGACTTGGACATCTTTGCCCAGGTACTCTCCCCGTCGCTCTTTTGCTATTACGCTTTGATAGATTTTTCCCATCGTGCTGTTGCAATCGCGTGTGAAATGCCGCCCCAAAAATCGTTCATAGTGCCCGATGTCCAAATCGGTTTCGGCCCCATCATCCAAAACAAAGACCTCGCCGTGTTGATACGGCGACATCGTCCCTGCGTCAACGTTGATATACGGGTCCAATTTTTGAATAGTCACGCGCAATCCACGGTTTACAAGCAACCGTCCCAACGACGCGGCGGTAATACCCTTTCCCAAACCACTGACGACCCCGCCGGTTATAAATATGTATTTCGGCAATTTTTCTTGTGTTCCCATCTTTTAATGATAGGCCCGCCGTCACGCACCGTCAAGGCCGAACATATGCGTAAAAGTGCTTGGCATGACCCCTGTATAATAAAGTTACACTTTTTTGTCAGTGGTTCATTGACTTACCCCTACTTGTACAATAAACTATAGTATGACCATTGAACCATATAACCCCGCCCTTCATGGCGGCGTGTCGGAGAGTTACATGAACATCAATCGGAACGGGTTGATTTTTACCGTGATTGGTATCCTCTTTATTGCCGCGGCTATTGTTGTTTTGAACATCTTTGGCTTTGGCTATTCGGGGGTGCCGTTGACGAACCTTTTGTTTTGGCTGTTGCTTGGCTTTGGAATATTGCTGACCATTATTGGCGCGGTGAACATAGCCGAGGCCAACCGCCACCGTGCATTAGTCCGCGAGTTAAAGGCAGGCGGTTATGTAACACGTGGCAGTATCCATCGCGTCGCCCATACCTATCGATTATTTGGAAAGACACGCCAGACCAGCAGCGGTGATTTAATGGCCCGCGACACGGGATGGTTTTACAAGGTAACATACGCGTTCCAAGACCAAAACGAAAAGATTCGCAAAGCAACGGGCATCATCCCCGACCCAATCGGCCCAAAGCGCGGCACCAACCCAAACCAACAAACATTCCTGGATTTCCACCGCCCGCGCATCGGGTTACGCGTCGACGTCCTCTTTAACGACGACGGCAGTCTCATCCTGCGTATTATCGAGGCTAGTTGACTCCTCCGCTTCCTCGAAAACAAGCCCGCGTTTTTCGGAATATTTGGACAATATCATTAACATTGCACCGTCGCTGGTGATATTTGTTGCTGTGCCGAAACTGTCTTGTAATGCCCACATAGCGATTAGGAGCCCCGCACCGACCTCGGTAAATCCCAATACCGCCGTGACCAGTGCCAAGGACGCGACAACGGAACCGCCCGGCACCCCCGGGGCCGCGACAATAAACACACCCAACAGGAAATTAAACAATATCATCGTCCCGAATGACGGCAACGCCCCATACACGAACAATGATATCCCCATGACGAACAACGTCATCGTCAACGCGGAAGACACCAAAAATACGTTGGCAAAAAACGGAATACCAAATTTCACGGCATGCGGGTTCAATGATTTTTCCCGTCCGACGTTTTCAATCACAACCCCCAATGTCGCGGCGGAAGACATAGTCCCAAAAGCCGTCAAATACGGCCGACCATAATGCCGCAATACGTGGAACGGGTTTTTGCGCGTGTACAACGCCGCCCCGCCATATATCAACCCCAGCCATATGAATTGTGTTGCAATTGCGATTAATATTAATTGGAAATATGATGGCAAGTGTTGGACAAACCGCCCCTCGAACGCCATTGTCGCGAATATCGCGCCGATAAAAATAGGAATAACGGGAATCATAACGCGCCGAATAATGACCTTTGTCATTTCGTGGAATTCCTCCATTAACTTTGCGGTTCGCTCGGATTTCGTCCAAACCACGGCCAGGCCGACCAAAATGGATAACACCAACGCACTTATTGCGGGCATTATCACGGGAAAGTTAAGTTGCAACAAATTCGCGGGTAACGTGTTTAACGCCCCCGTGTCCTCGGTAATCCCTATCATTGGCAACAACAAATACCCAATCCCCGTCGCCAAAAACGCCACAACGACAATAAGGGTATACGACAGCACCAAGGAAAACACCAACATCCGTGATGCATTTTTGCCCATCCGCACAATGGACGGCGCAATCATCCCCAATATGACCAATGGAACGATGAACGACACTAACTGTCCCGTTATATGGCGCAACGCCACAAACACGTTCATCACCCCCGTATTCGCAAACGACCCAATGGTGAACCCAACGGACACCGCAATCACCAGCCAGAATATTAAATTCCGACTTAACCTCTTTAATATGTTTTTCATTATATTTCTCCCTGTTTTTTTAATTAGTTGTATGATGACCACAAAAAAACCGCCGCCCGTTTGCAAATTGCCTGGGCCAGCGGTTTATGGAATTTATTTTTACGCGGACGTCCCTTTACGAACTACATGCACATGACCCCACGGAAAAACCCACACACGGCGACCCGAATGTGGTACAACACGATATTGCGACGTTGTTCCTAAATGTGGTTATCATACTGGTACTATTATATGGTGCGCCATCCCCATTTGTCAACGGGGTTCCTTTTGGCAAAATGCCAAACTTTTCCCTATGCCGTTTTTTGCGGCTTGCCCGGCCCCATGTTCGGCGGCGGCATCATCGCGGCGACCTGGAACTGTTCCATCACGTTCATCATGTTGGTTTGTTGTTGAATTTGATTTTTCAACAATCCCGCGTAAAATGTATGCATCATCATTTGGCGCAACATCGCCCCACGGTTCATCATCATAACGGGAAATTCGGGACACGCAAAAAACATTTGCGAATTGAACAAAGAGTTTATAACAGGCAGCATCATCATATCCGGCATAAAATTAAAGTTAAAATTCATGCCACCGCCAAAGCCGCCGTCCATCTTTTCATTTTTTTGTTGTGGTTGTTGCGGGGTTTCTTTCCCCGCTTCTTTGGCACCCTTTAACGCCACAATCTCGGCCGCCATGGCCTCTAATTGTTTATCCTTTTCTTCTAACTGTCGGTCTTTCACGGCCGATGTATGGCCCTCTTTTTGCTTTTTTAACTTTGCCTTTTCTTCTTCGGCAGACGGAAACGGGTCCGCCGCCCCTATCGCCTTTTTGGATTCATCCAATATTTGTTGTATTGCCGCCCTTTCCTGGTGCCTTACCAATTCCTCGGGCGTTAATTTTGACAAATCCTCTTTGGCAACAGGCATTTTGGCCCGCACCCGACCGGCACGCGAAAACTCTGTGTCTTCTAACACCACATTCGTATCTGTGTCGTTGTAATCCCTGACCATAACATTTAATTATAGCACAAAATTAATCAATCGTCACGCAACCCAATCAAATAATCGGCCGAAACGTCAAAAAATTGGCAAATCATAATAATGCTGATAACCGTTGGGTTACGCTCGCCCCTCTCCCACCTGCCGACATTTGCGTGACTGGTGTTCAATGCGCGGGCCAAATCCATAATCGAGAGACCTTTTTCTTCCCTCAATTCCTTTACTCTTTGCGAGAACTTATTTTCTTTCATCCTTTTCATTATTTACCTCCTATTTCAAATCCAAACCCATTTATCGTCGAAACAATCGCGTTCGCGTCCATTTCCTTTTTATGTGGTTTCAAATGTAATAAAAATTCTGGATGCGTGTATCCGCCTGTTTGAGAAAAGTGTTCCGAATTTACCCCTTGTCTAGGTGTGAATTTGATGAAAATCTTGTTTTTCTCCCTTGCTTCGGCGGTGAAATTTCCCAATTCCTCTGGCCGAAATTCAAACAGGTCATAATGCGCCCGCGTCCCCGACATCACAAATTCGGCATAAACGCGCACATGTTCGTAATTAATTGACACAAATACCCATTGGCTCATCGCAAACTTCCCCGCGCGATGATATCCCTCCATCAACAAATCATTCTCGGAAACCGCCCCCTCGCGCAACAACTCCTCAATCTTTTTTCGACGCCGCGAACTGTGGGCCCTTATCGCAAAAAACGCAATAATCGCCGTAAACCCGACAACAATCGCAATTAATATCACGTATCCCATAACCAATTATACCATAAAATCCTTAATACACAAAGAACAACTACCTAAAATCATTAAAAAAAGGCCACCTTCGGTGACCATTTTATCGCGAAGCACAAGGGGAAGGGCCCCCTTACTGGACCTGCATCGTTTTTGTTCGCATTACGCTCATTCCCCAATCCTAACTCGCGCAGTCTCGAGAACGATTTGGCCCATAAAAAAATCGCCTTTCGGCGATTTTTACTGGACCTGCATCGTTCTACCTTTCCGGCTCGTCTCCAAGCAAGTATTCTCGACGCTGCAATGCTTAACTTCCGTGTTCGGGATGGGAACGGGTGAGCCATTGCGCCATAGACACAGGTAATGGTGGAAAACTAACATCGCTGCATACTGTAATTTACGCGAGACATGAAGAAAATGTAACGTTGAATCAACGTTAATGATGACAATCTCTCTTGAACAAGCCCTCGGACTATTAGTATCGGTCAGCTGAACACATTACTGTGCTTACACCTCCGACCTATCAACCTTGTGGTCTACAAGGGTCCTTACTGGTCTAACACCAAGAGATATCTCATCTTGAGGCGGGTTTCACGCTTAGATGCTTTCAGCGTTTATCCCTACCGTACTTCGCTACCCAGCTGTGCCACTGGCGTGACAACTGGTGCACCATAGGTACGTCCAACCCGGTCCTTTCGTACTAAGGTCAGGTCCTCTCAAATATCTTACGCCCACGATGGATAGGGACCGAACTGTCTCACGACGTTCTGAACCCAGCTCGCGTGCCACTTTAATCGGCGAACAGCCGAACCCTTGGGACCTGCTTCAGC
>WRBO01000019.1 GCA_009784555.1 Bacillota bacterium
AACGGTCCAGGTGCTCGGGGTGCATGCCATGTTCAACTAACAGTTCACGGTCGGCGTCGTCCGTGATGCGTGCGTCGATTTTGTTAACATAGGAATACAGTTGGTGGTAATCGGTTGTACCCGCCGCAGATGCAAAGAGTGTGTTGATTGCACGGGCACGGGCCGAGTTAAACCCCGCCATGTTCAGGTCGTCGCGGTTACCCGTTGTTGGCAATGCCGCTATACGGGTCTTTAGGCTGTCTATGGTTTGCAATGCGTTGTCGAATTCCTCGGCCGCAAAGTCACCGTGACCGCCCAGGCCCGCGATGATTTCATTGATTGCATAGATTTCGGCCGCCAAGGTTACGTTCGGGTCGTAAATCAATCCGCCGTGTTGGAATTCGTATGTGTGTACGGCGGGCGTTCCCTCGTAATCGAAATTCATTGTGGTTGTTAACTCGCGGTCGTCCGTTATTGTGAATGGGCCCATTTGCACGTTTTCGATGTGGTCGTGGCCATATCCCAATACGTTGACAAGTTTTGTCTTTTGCCCCGCATCTATTGTCCAGTTCACGGTCTCCCAATCTATGTCGATTGTGCCGTCGGCGATTGGTGTCCCGTTTGTATAGAACGCGATGACCGATTCCTCGATACGGAATTGGAATTTTTCATCACCCGCAAAGTCAACGCCGTTACGACGGGTCAATGTATACACGCCTTGGATTTTGTCACGCATCATTGCGTTAATACGCGGTTGTGATGAACCCGTCAGGAATTCGGAAACATTCGTCAATTGGTCACGCAATTCGGGACGAAGTGCGGACAGCGCGTTGTACGCCGTCATGTGTGCCGCGTGCAGTTGCGCACGTGTCACGTCCGCGGTTTCGTACACACCGCGCAGGGCGTTATAATGTCCGCGTACGTATTCCAATGCCTCTTCGTCCGGGTCGGGTTTTGGGGTTGGTTCAACCAACTGTCCGCCCGCCACAAATTCGTATCGGTGGGTAGATGGTGTATCGTTGTAATTGAACGTTGTTTCCGCGATGATATTGGTGTCATCGAACGACAGCGCGATTTGAACGTCGGTAATGTGGTCATGACCATAGCCAAGGATTCCAAGGAGAGATGTCATCTCGCCCGCCGGAACGTCCATGATAATCCATGCATCGTTTCGTGACTCGGTGTACAACTTGAACGTGCCGCCCGCAATCGGGTATCCGTTTGCAAAGAACTCTATGTCGTTGTTCGTGATTTGTATTTGCAGGTATCCGTTGGTGAATGCCTCGCCATTACGTGATGTCAGGGTGTGAACGCCCTGCATCGCCGTTGTTGTCAGGGTTTCAATACGCGCGGTCAATTCATTGCGCAATGTGTCCAAGGCATAACTGTCCCAGTTCGATATCAACGCGGCTTGGTCGGCCGTAAATGTTGGGAAAGTTGAAACAAGACTTCCCAAGGTCGTGCGGGATTCACGTGCGGCGGCAATGTCCAGGTCGCCCGCCGTCAATCCGCGTTTTTCACCGATGGTTGTGTTGAACTCGGTTGCCGCGGTGCGCTTTGTTCCTGCACGCTCGCCAACACGTGTGTAAAGGTCGGCCAGGTTTGTAACATTGTCGTTGTTCCAGTTTGTTACCAGACCCTGTTGCACATCTGTCAATTCACCAAAAGCCGTCTTTACCGATGTTACATATTGCGCCAGTTGTTCTAGCTCGTTAATATCCATGTCGTTGTATTTTTCGTATTGAATTATTCCCAACAGGCGTGAAATCTCGTTCGATACCGCATCGGCCGCGTATTGGTCGTCTGGGCTTGGCCCTGGGTCGGGGATGTATTCGGTTGGGATTGTGAATTGGAAACCTTCGCTCTGTGCCGATTCGTTGTAACCGTATCCGCTGACAACGACTGTTAGGGTTACTGTCTCTCCCGCGCCGTGACCGGCAACAGAATACAGCAAGTCAATCAAATAATCGGCATAGTATTGTGTGAATGTGCCCGTGGCAATCATGGTTCCGTTGGCGTAAATGCGCGCGTTGGTTGCGCCCGCGGCCGCATCCCATCGCAGGTATCCGTTTTCAATACGAACGTTTGTTGGGGCGGTCAATGTCGGTACATATACGTTCGGTACGTTGTGTGTGATGTATGCATATGTGCCAGGCAGGTACGTTCCCGTGGCATCAACCGCCATGACGGTTATCATGTATTCATTCCCCGCGCCCAACAGGTCGTTCAGGTAGAAGTAGTTTGTTGTGACTTTGTCGCTCTTGACCTCGTACTTGTCGCGTGTGATTGTTACGTCGTATCCCGTTGCGTTGGTCACGGCATCCCATCGAACATAATTTCCATCAACGCGCAGGTTTTCGGGTGTGCCCAGCTTCTCTGGCTCTGGTTCCCCTGGTTCCGTTTCCTCTGGAACATTGTGTGTGATGTAGACATATGTGCCAGACAGGTACGTTCCCGTGGCATCAACCGCCATAACGGTTATCATGTATTCATTCCCCGCACCCAACAGGTCGTTCAGGTAAAAGTAGTTTGTTGTGACCTTGCCGCTCTTGACCTCGTACTTGTCGCGTGTGATTGTTACGTCGTAACCCGTTGCGTTGGTCACGGGATTCCATCGAACATAGTTTCCATCAATGCGCAGGTTCTCGGGTGTGCCCAGCTTCTCTGGTTCTGGTTCCCCTGGTTCCGTTGGCGGGGTGTGGTTGAATGTTATATAGCTGCTGGCATAACTGTCCAGGAAAATTCGCCCATCCGTGTGTGTGAATCCAACGGCCGCAACCGCAAGGCGGTGTGTTCCGTGCACCAATCCCGAAACGTTAAAGTAATTAACGGAAGCCAAGTGTGTTGTCGGCGACCCGCCATTTATAAATACGCGATATTGGTTCGCGTATTCAACGGTATCCCATCGCAAATACCCGCCATCCACGCGGACGTTTGTCGGTGTCGACAGGCGGATTTCTTCTGGGCGCGGTTCTTCGGTGTGACTGCGCCCGCCGCATCCCCCTATCGTCATTGCAAAAACAATCACCCCCAAAACTCCCAGAGTGATTGCCAAGCCTTTGTTCATTGTTTTTTTCATTACTGTTCCCCCAGTTGATATTGATATCGACTAGGTTGTGCAGTAAATTTCGGAATATGTGTTGATTTTTACTTTGTTCGGCGCGGAGGCGGTGGCGTGGTTGTGCGCCTTGGCGGAGGCGGTGGTGATGTACGTCGCGGAGGGGCAGGCGGAGGTGTTTTGCGCCCCGTTGTTGATTGGAAAGTTATGTTGTCGCGGCGGTCGTAATAGAACACCACACCCGCAACACCCGCCAACATTACCAAGCCCAAGATAACGCCAAAGACCGTCCAGAAACTGCCCTCTTCCTCTACCGTTGGTGCGAAATCGGGACTGAATGCATTTATGAACATAAAGCTGTGGTGGACGCCACGCGCACGGTGCGGGGTCGTTGCATAGTTGTTAATTCCATTGCCCAATGCCCCTGCGTTATTGCTGCCCCATGCCCAGACGGTGCTGGTTGAACCTGTGCCGCTTCTTACAACCGTGAACTCGCCCCCTGCGGAGATATATGTGACATTTGAAACACCCGAGATTTGACGCGGGGTCAATCGGTCGTTCCATGACGGGGTCGAACGGCCCAATTGGTTGCGCGCGTTTTCGCCCCATGTCCAAACGTTACCGCCGACGACGGCGACACTGTGGTTTGCGCCCGCCGAGATATGTGTTGCGTTAACAATACCTTGTACCAATGTTGGTGTGCGGCGTTCGTATTGTGTTCCGTCACCCAAACGACCGC
The DNA here is from genome assembly GCA_009784555.1 of Bacillota bacterium. Classification (GTDB taxonomy): domain Bacteria; phylum Bacillota; class Clostridia; order Christensenellales; family UBA1242; genus WRAD01. The sequence goes on from WRBO01000019.1 coordinate 3,777, forward strand.
TCCAATTCGCGCCCCATGCCCACACGCGGCCGTCGGCACCACGTGCCAAGGTATGCGCGTTGTACGATGAAACCTCTACAATTCGTCCCGCGTTGTGAACGGACGGCCCCAATACGCGAACAGGCGTGTTGCGATGTGTGTCCGTGCCGTCACCCAAACGACCACTGCCGTTGTGACCCCACGCCCACAGGTGCCCCGTAGAGTCAATCGCGAACGATGATGCCATCCCCGCCTCTATATGTTCAATCACCGTACCCGCGGGAAAGGTTGTCAAACGCTCTGGCCTAATACGACGCGACAGGTCGGTACCCAACCCCAATCGGCCGTGGCTGCCCAATCCCGTTGCCCAAACCTCGCCGTCTTGTAAAATTAAACTGTGACGGCCGCCCGCCGCGATTGCGGACGCGTTGTTGATGTAATACATGCGGCGCGGGTTGTTGTCCTTTGGTTGGTCGCCCAACGTTCGGTAACGGTTACCGATACCCAACATCCCGTCGATGTTGTCGGCCCAACCATAAACATACCCGTCACGTGTTATTGCAAGGCCAAAGCCATGACCGACCTCCAGCCCCGCCGAAATCGCAACAACATCGTTCAATACCTTTGTTGCATTTGGCCCCGTGGTTGAAAACCATGGGAAACGCGGGTCGTGCATGCGAAAGTCATAAAGTCGGGTTGCCGAGCGGTGGTCGATGCTGTTTTGCATTACCAGTTGTCCGTGGTTGTTTCGGCCCCAACCCCACACATTGCCGTCCGGCATTAATGTAAGTGTAAACAGGTTCCCCGTCGCAATGGACGAAACACCCGTCAGGTAACGTCGGTCAACAACGGGCGCGGGCAAACCCTGGCCCCCCTGTTCCGGCATTCCGTGGGTGCCGTGGACTTGTTGACGAACCTGGACAGGTGCCGTGGACGGCCCCGCGGTTGTAATCAATCCATCGTTGCCCAATTGTCCATCCCAATTTGAACCCCATGACACAACGTCACCGTTGCGTAAAATTGCGGACATGTGCGTTTCACCCGCGGAAACCGAGATAACATTTTGCAATGCACGTCCGCCGCCGATGCCCTGGGCCGCGACAGGAACGTTGCGGTCGGTTGTTGTACCATCGCCCAACTGTCCCTCGCGGTTGCGGCCCCATGTCCATACGGTTCCATCACGGCGGATTACCGCGTTTGAATCACCGCTGGCCGATGTTATTGTTCGTACCCTGTCTAAATTCGCAACCTGGACGGGGGTGATTTGCGTGCCAACATTATAACCGTGACCCAATTGTCCGCGGTCACCGCGACCCCATGCCCATACGTGGCCGCCACGTGTTAATGCCAGGCTGTGAAATCCGCCGCCCGCAACGGCAACGATATCATTTGGCAAGCCATGAACGCGCACAGGTGGACGAATGTCGAATATGCGCCCCGTTGTCGGGTCGATTGTTGGGTCGCCGACTTGGCCGTTTCTGTTGCGGCCCCATGCGTAAACGCGGCCACTTCTGTGTAATGCCAGGACATGTTCGTGCCCCGCCGAAATTGATATAATGTTTGACAACTCCATGACCTGGCTGGCCCGTGCTTGGTCTTCTATATTCGGGTCACCCGCCGTACCCATTCGGTTACGGCCCCATGCCCATACCGTTCCGTCACGGCGTAATGCAACGGAAAACAACATTCCCGCGTCGACCTGGATAATGTCTTCCAGGAACCCTCCGCCCATACGCGTGACTTGGATGGCGTCCAAGCTGCAACCTACCGCCGCGCCCAGTTGCCCTTCTTCGTTCCAACCCGCGGCCCAAACCGTGCCGTCATTACGCAGGTACAATGTATGAACCTTGTGCGATGCAATTTGGACGATGTTATCCAATCCGCGCGCCCGCACGGGGGTGAATTGATTGACGCGGTTGCCGTTACCCAACTGGCCTTCTTCGTTACGGCCCCATGCCCATACGGTACCGTCTTGGCGCAATACCACGGTGTGGTCAAACCCGGTCGCGACCATCGGCGTTGCACGGAATGGGCGGAATATGAAATACGCCCCGACAACGGCACCCGTCAGCAACACCACCGCCATACACGACGCGATGATTGCCTTTTTGGGTGTCCACCATTCCCGTTTGAAAAACCTCGGCCTTCCCTTTTTCGCCATGCCTTACCTCCCCGTTGAATTGTGGTGCGGATAGAGGGACTTGAACCCCCACGATTGCTCACTAGATCCTAAGTCTAGCGCGTCTGCCAATTCCGCCATATCCGCGTGAATTATTTTAACGTATAAATGTGTCTCTATGCAATAACTTCTCGTTTAACCTCCATGATGATGTTTGCTCGCGGCGTGTTATAAATGTGCGCATAGCGCATGGACTAATGGAAATTCCGCCATATCCGCGTGTATATGTTCGGTAACCATAATAGTATACACCATCATTCTTGTGTAATCAACCGATTGATGATACACTCCTTTTTATAATGCAAAAGTATATTAAACGTGTGATAAAGGCGATAAAGCAATTCGACATGATTGATGCGGGCGATGTCGTGGCAATAGGGGTCAGCGGCGGCAAGGACAGTATGTTAACAACCGTGTTATTGCACGAAATTTCAAAGTTTTATGAACGGCCATTTCGTGTGGTGGCGGTCAGTTTGGATTGCACGGGGGGCGAGGCCGAGCGTTCGGGTGCATACAACCCGACAAAGGAGTTTTTGGCGGGACGCGGTATTGAATTGCAAATCGTTCACGCGGATGTATTAAAAATTGTCTTTGACGACCGTAAAGAGACAAATCCATGCAGTTTATGCGCGAACCTGCGCCGCGGAACGTTGAACAGCCACGCAAAGAAAATCGGGGCGACAAAGGTTGCCTTGGGCCATCATGCCGATGATTTTATGGAAACGTTTTATTTGAATATGTTGTACGGCGGACGGTTGGATTCATTCGCGCCAAAGACATATTTTGACCGCGCGGACATCACGCAAATTCGCCCGATGTTGTATATGCGCGAATCCGAGATAATTTCATTCGGAAAACGTTTGGGTATTCCTATCCTGGATAACTGTTGTGCGGCCAACGGCAAGACCAAGCGTCAATTCGTAAAAGAAGAATTGGCCCGCATGGAAAAAATCGTCCCTGGGTCAAAAGACAACATTTTCCGCGCGGCATTGGAATTGATAAAAAAATGTCAGTAACCCCCTTTACACATAAAAAACTCGTGTTACTATAAACTGCAAAGGCGTCGGCTGCCTAGGTAAGCTCTTTCTTTCGTCTGCGGATAAATCAGATGTGTTTTATCCGCCAGATGTGAGGGAGTCCTCGACGTGCAGAAAGACTTACCTGGCGCGCCTCGCCACATCCATGTTTTTGGATGTTGCTTTTTGAAAACTGAATACATCACACACCCTGCGGCCCCTTGGAAAACCCCCCCCCAACGAAAAATACAAATTCAATAACCCCCCCCAGGCTCCAAGCTGTCACTTTTGCGGATTAACTTGGCAAGCAGTTTGTCAACGCGGGCAAAGTCTACGGCGGCGGTCATGTGGGATTCGACAACGCGGTGAAGTTCGCGGGCGCGTTTCAATTCGACATACGCACGATGGAAACATTGCTTTCGTTCGGCCATCATGGATTGTAATTCATCACGCGATGCCATTATCTTTTTGGGATTGATGAATTGGGCCAGGTCGATGATTTCCTCTATTAACCCCGGATACTTTGGGTCGACGATATGCGGGCGCGTGCCATCGATGATTGCAAGGCCCAGTTCGTGTATTATTGCCCCGTCATATGATTTTGGGTCGGATGAACACATCAGATAGTCTATTGTCAAATCGCGGCCCGCATTACGTTCACGTATCCCATCGACAAAGTTGCGAATGAATGTTGATTTGCCGACGCCGCTGCCGCCCTTTAGGATATACATCCGCCGTATCGGATACGCGTCCACGATTCCATCAAAAAACCCGACAAAACCGTCGGGCGTGTTTGCCCCCAAAAATATCTTACGTTCGGTTGTCGCCATGGTTCATGGTATGCGGTGGTGGTTTGTTTTGGTAATATTCAACCGTTACAGCACGGGCATTCATCGCAAACACAAGGCGATTTTCCCAGGAAATAATTGATGTCGGTGGTTCCGATGACCTCGCCAATTTTGCCAAGCATGAAAATGTCGGGAAGGCTCTCGCTGCGTTCCCATTTGCCGACGGCCTGGGCACTGACATTTACCAGGGCCGCAAATTGGGCCTGGGACAGACCTTTTGCGTGACGGCCCTCGGCGATGCGTTTCCCGACAATTTCAATATTCATGGCGTTCTCCCTTTACGCGTTGTGACAGTTACATTGACATCCGCATGTGCAATTTGGCGGACATGGGCAACATGTGCATCCACTCATTGTTGAATCCCTCCTTTCTTTGATGTATCCCGCGGTACATATATCATATTCCAACATGCATCAAAAAAGCAAGGCATCCGCCGCCACCATTAGTTGTCATTTGTGTCCCACCCACACTAGTGCGTTATTATATCGCCACGTTTGAATGCGGCGCGGTTGGCATTTCGCAGGAGCAGGCCCACGTTATCGCCCGCGGTTGCGGAGTCCATGTTTTTACGAAAGGCCTCTATCCCCGTGACCGTGTATGGTGTTCCGTTTACGCGCACGATGTCGCCCGTGCGGACGATGCCCACCTCTACACGACCCGTTACGACGGTGCCGCGGCCGGTGATTGTGAAAACGTCTTCGACCATCATGCGGAAATCACCAGTTGCCGCGGCCTGGGCGGCCGTTGCGGTTTCAAACGTTGGCTCTTCCCTGTTGCGCAGGTATTCCAATTCCTCTTGTATCGGGTCTTTCTTTTTTCTAAACAGTCCGAACATCTTCCTCTTCTCCTCCCTTTTTTCGTGCGGCAAGTATCCTGATGTAAAATATCATGATGGATATGATTACCGCAACGGCTTTGATAAGGTTTGTTGGGTTAAAGAAAAAGAAGATGCTGTTTACTATCATTGCCAATCGATAGAAGAATTGGCTGATGCGCATTAGGTGGATGCCCTTTGCCCATTTGCCATAGTTGGCGAACAGCACAACCGCCAGCAACACCCATTCAAACCACAGGCGCGTGAACCACCATGCGACAAAGACGACGGAGAGTGAAATTAGACTGAAGATTATAAATCCCGTGATGGATTTCCAGCGTTTGACCTTGCCCGCCGACGTTTTTGCAAAGAATAGGTTTTTGAAGATGCTGATGAACTTTAATCCCGCTAGTGACCAGTTGAGGAGGAACGCGTAATTCAGGGCCTTGAACACGTTGCCCACGGCCGAGAGGCGGAGGGTTTTGGCCTTTTCCTTGTATTGGAATTTGATAAATGCAATGATGATGTTAATCGCGCCGAATATTTGCGACACGATGAACATCCACAGCAAGACTTCTATTTCAAACATGTTTTACCTCTTTTAATTTATTGGGGCATGTTACTTTAACATGGAAAAAGTTATAGTCAAGTGGTTTGCCGACATTTTATAACAATAAAAATTTATATGCGTCATTTGAGACTCTGGATGAACTTTTATAAATTTGGCTTAATAAAGATAGAGGCGCATTAGGAGATAATTAATAGTTGTCTTCTTTTCAGTTCTTCCGCCTTCAGTCTAATCACAGTAGCAAACTGCGCTAGAAACCCGCTATGTGTCGGCGGCGCACCAAATGGTCGCTCCGCATTCATTGGATGTAAAGGCCATTGCTCTTTTGTGAAACTACTATGTATATCCATAAAGTTGCCCCACGGCGACCATTCATGAAGATATCTAAATCTACAAAATACATCGCCGTTAGCCTCTAGGTTATCTTTAAACATTTGGCGTGCATATACACAATCCTCTATATCATTTTCACCAATTACAAGCCAAGAATTATAAATTTCTTCTCTTGTTGATTTTTTGAGTTTTGCAAACAACTTGTCCAATTTATGACCCTTCTTTGGTAGCTCACCACTCTCCATAAAAATATATGCTTTCAAATATAACTCACAGGCAAAAGCACGATTAACGAGTTCAGGCACAATCACACTAATTTGCCCATTCTTGTGACTTTCCTCTATTGAACATTTTGCAGCTGCTCGCAAAAAATCTTCAGCAACCCTTAATATCGTTGCTGCCATAATTGCATTTTGATTTTTGATGAAATCAAATTTTTCCATGCAATAATTATAGCATGCCGTCTTACCTCTTCCGTAAACCTTTTACTTAATATGATGGACTTGGAGCGGGCGGCGGGAATCGAACCCGCGCATCTAGCTTGGAAGGCTAGAGTTCTACCATTGAACTACGCCCGCGTGTGCGGTACAACAACTATTATGCCCGCAAACGGTGGTTTCGTCAAGTTAATATTTGGGTTCGGTGAGGGATGAGAGTGTTCGGTCGCGGGGGGTGTTGTTTGTTCCGACCTCTATAAATAGTTCGGGGTAACGTTCTTTTACACGGGCGGCGAGAGAGTCGGGTGTGTCGGTGTGCGGGTCGCAGATGTCGACGGCGATTGCGGTTGCCCGCGATTCGTTTACGTTATCGCGGCGAAGAATTCCCACGGCCATAGATGCCAGTTGATTGCGCCTTTGTGTGTCGTTGGTTTCGGGGTCAGTCTTGAATTGTGTTGGGGTGTGTGCCCCTTTTACAAGTTCTTTCCATCCAGTTGCTTCGCTTTCGTTGCCAAATCGTCCGTACATGTTTTGCCCCTCCCGATAAAAATTAAAACGCCAGGGTGGCGTTTTGGGTGGTGACTCGTCCAGGGCTCGAACCTGGGACCCTATCATTAAAAGTGATATGCTCTACCAACTGAGCTAACGAGTCATAAATATGACAGATACAATCTATCATATCTTTTGCAGGAAATCAAGAACTTTTTCGGATTTTGAGATTATAAGCCATTTACCAGGCGGAAGCGTTTGGCGAAGGCGGCTTTGTCATTTGAGAGGCGGAGGGCGTCCTCGCGGAAGATGGTGTATTCGGGGTCGTCGAAGTATACGGGTTTTATCCAGGTGTAGCCGTTGCGGCCGAATTTTTTGACCAAGTGGTCGTAGGCGTCGTCGATTGTTTTTTCGATGGACATGTCGCACCCGTAATGCAGGCGGAATCCGTAGGACAGTTGGAGGAAGTCGTCTATGGACGTTACCGTGTCGGCACAGCGAACGATTCGGCCGTAGATGGTGCGGGGGGCGGATTTGCTGCTGGCGCGGTGGTCTTCTACCGCCGCGGCCATTGTTTCGATTTGGTCGGGGGTAAAGAAAGTCGGTAGCCATTCGTTGGCACGCAGCATGTTTGCCCCGACGATGTGGTGGGTTTCGCGGTTGTCAATTTCGCCGATGTCGTGGTAGGCGGCGATGACGTAGACCATGTCCACGTTCACGCCATTGCATTGTGCGGCGAATTGCAGGCTGCGGCGAAGAACAAAATCAATGTGCGCGCGTTTGTATTTAATTTTTGCGTCGTATACGGACAGAACTTGGGTTGCCACGAAGTCCATGACTTTTTTAGATACCATTTGCCACCCCCTCGATGAAATTCTTTGCGGTTATAAAGTCGTAGCGCATGATGTTTACCGCGAATGGGCCGTCGGCGTCCGCGAATAGTAATCGTCCCATTCCCCGAATATACCATTTTGATTCGTGAAAGTAAATCTTGTAGTCACGGATGAGGGGTTTTCGTTCGTCAGGTGTTATGTCAATGCGCGGCATGTTGACGAAGGAGATTTTTTCGCGTTCCAGTTGTTCGGCCCCACGGTACAGTTCCATTGGGATTTTGACCATGAAGTCTGAGCCAATGAAGCAGATGTTGCCGTCGCGGTGAACCAAGTGCATCAGCATATTGTTTTTTACGGGGAGTGTTTTTTGGGTGCCGTCGCGTTTGGTTTTGTGGACGGCGCAGATGATTTCAACGCGGGGTGCATCGTCGGGGATGTTGAAGTGATGTTTGGCAAGCAGGCCGATTGTTTCGTCGAGTTGTACCATACGGTCGGCGTCGAGACTGGTTGCAAATTTTCGGTTGGCGCGGATGAGGATTATTAGTGAGATGATTGCGAGGGCGGTGGCCGCAGGGATGCTTACTATTAACCAGGCGGCGTTGTTCCATGCGGTGGCGAAGTTTACGTCGAGGAGTCCCTCGATCAATCCGATGAGGGCAATCATTGCGTAGAAGCCCGATATCATGAGGATTATGCGAAAGGGGCGGGTGCGGCGGTCTTGGGTTTTTTGGATGGATTCAAATTCGGCGGTTTTGTCGGTGATTTCGCGTATGGCGGCGTTGTTTGGGTCGGTGTGAAAGTATGGGCGGTTTGAGATGTCGGTTGGGTCGGATTTTGCGTCTATGGTAAAGAGGTCTCTCATTGATTTACCTCCGTGTAACGGAAGCAGTCCGTTGTGTGGTCGTTGACGACGCCGACGGCCTGGAGCCAGGCGTAGATGATTGTGGTGCCGACGAATTTGAATCCGCGTTTGAGGAGGTCGCGGCTGATTTTATCGCTTAATTCCGTTTTGGCGGGGATATCGGAGAGTGATTTGACCGCGTTGTTGATGACACGGTTATCGGTAAAGTTCCAGATGTAGTTGGAGAAGCTGCCGAATTCCTGTTGTATTTCCATTATTCGTGCCGCGTTGTTGATGATGGCGCGGATTTTTAGGCGGTTGCGGACGATGCCCGGGTCGGCGAGGAGTTGTTCGTATTTTGCCTCGTCGTATTTTGATACGGTTTCGATGTGGAAGTTGTCGAAGGCGCGTTCAAAGTTTTCGCGTTTGTATAGTATGGTGCGCCATGATAGGCCGGCCTGCATCAAGTCTAGGGATAGTTTGGCGAAGAGGGTTTGGTCGTCGTGGACAGGGACGCCCCAGAGTGTGTCGTGGTATTCAATCATTTTTGGGTCATTGCCAGTCCATTCGCAGCGGATTTTTTCATTTGTCATGTTGTAGTTTAGCATAAGATACTTCGCAACCCAAACAAACCACGCTCACGCCAATTTGTCACTCAATTTTGTCAGTAGCCCCCTTTACATCTGTAGAACGTATGTTACCATAAACTGCAAAGGACTCGGCTGCCTACGGGATGCTGGTTTTTGCTCTTCTGCGGATACACTGTGGATGTTACATACTGTAGGTGTACCAGTCCTCGAAGACAAAAACCACATCCC
>WRBO01000020.1 GCA_009784555.1 Bacillota bacterium
AGTATTTTGGTCGGTGTCAAACGAATTTATACAAAATGCGATATCTTGTGTATTTGTTACTATCTTTTATGGCGGGGGTGTGTTTGCGTTCCTTTTATATGAAAGGGATGGTATCTTTTGTGGGTTGTTTATTAAAATAAAATCCGCACACCCTTGAAAAGTGCGCGGATACTGTGGCGGAGAGAGAGGGATTCGAACCCTCGAACGCCTTTTGAGCGTTACGCCCTTAGCAGGGGCGCTCCTTCGGCCTCTCGGACATCTCTCCGTAACAGATACATTTTACATCAAATTGGTGTGTGTGTAAAGTGGAAAGAAGTTGCCCCAGTTGCGTTGGCGGTTAGGCCATCGGGTGTGGTAGTCGTGCACGGTCGGAGCCAACCAAAAGAACCGCCGAACACAGCGCAACAAAGACGGTAGCCAGTATCTTTTTCATTTTGAAAATGTAGTGCACATATGCACTATATGCAAATTGAGGGGGTTGGGCGAGAATTACTCGGCCGCAGGTTCTTCTTTTTTCTCGGTTTCAGGGGCAACTTCTTCAGTTACTACTGTTTCCTCGGTTGTTGTTTCTTCGCATTTTGAATCGCATGGCGTGCAGTCTTTTTTCTTGCCGCCGAAAAGTTTTTTGAAAAAGCTCATGTTTTATATCCTCCGCAGGGGTACGTGTCCCCTATATACATCCTATATTACACGGGCATTCATTTTAGAACAAGCGATTTTTGGTTGTTTTAACGAAAAATGGCTATTTGGACTGTTTTAGGCCTTGGGGTAATTTTTTCGTAATAGTTCGGGCCGAGGCCGCAGGCCGAGCGTTTGGCCCGAAGCGAAGCTTGGGGGGGGTTATTTTTTTGCGTTTTTTACTGGGGGGGGTTTCTCCAATTGGGGAAAGGGTTTGCCTTAACAGGCGGTTGTTCTTTTGGGTGTCCAAAAGAAAGCTTAATTAATTTCCTCACTATAGTTAATTTCTGGGCCGTGTCATCAATGTGCGCAGAGCGCACGGACTTATGGAAACCAAAAGACATTGGGGGCAAAGCGAGTGTCCCCAAACCCCCTTGCGCACTAAAGTATAGAGGTTTGCTTTTCTTCATTAGATATATACTGCCCTCCTTTGCAGTTTAGGGTAGCATGGGAATTTTGGGGGTCAAGGGGGTTGCTGACATTTTTAGAGGAAGAATTTTTGGGGGACGCGTTCGTTTGTGAATTCGATGCCTTCGGATTCGAGGAGGCGGCGTTGTTCGCCCGGGCCGCCGAATGCGAAGCCCGATGCCAGGGAGCCGTCGCGGAATACCACGCGGTGGCATGGGATTGTCGCGTTGTCGGGGTTTGTGTGTAGGGCCCAGCCGACCATGCGGGCGGCGCGGGGTTTTCCCGCCATCATTGCTACGCGGCCGTATGACATTACATGGCCAGGTGGGATTGATTTTACGACATCGTATACATCGTTGAAGAATGGCATTGGGTCCCCCCTTTGGTTACTTTTAGTAGTTGTGATTAGATTAAATGGCCGATAGTATTATCCAGCCAAAAGAGATAAAGGTAACCATTGTAAAGACGAGGCTTATGATGAATAATACTTTTTTTGCAATACGCCTTTTTTGATTGCCACGGATTATAGGGTAAAGAACCAAAATGTACATTTGCAGGTCATCCATTTCCGTTGCTTGGTCTGCATATTTTTCCTCGTATGTTGAGATGAGTACCTGTCCATGTGAAATGAGTAACGTTACAACGCACATTATTGCAGTTAATCCTATCAACAGCATGGTCGCAATAATAGCACCACTGTCCCCAACTTCGCGAGAGACCAACATTGCTATTGATGCAAGAAAACCCATACAAATCGCAATCAGAATTTGCACTTTTGAGTTCATGTCTTTTATTGTTTCGATTACCCTTTCATTGAGTTTTTTCAAGGTCTCGAATTCATTTTTATGCACAGCAAGTTTGTCGGTCGCAGAGCTTGACTTTCTTTTCATTATAACTTCATACAAGTCTTTAGTCTTTTTTTTGTAATCGGTAGTGTTGGTCATCATTATACGTTAACTATGCTCCACCGCCGCCGCCTGGGGGGAAACTTGCAAATACTTTACCTCCACCACCGCCTGGGCCACCTGGTGGAACGTCTATGTAGCCTCCGTTTCCTGGGGCACCTCCTGGTGGGCCTAGTTTTTTATTTTCCATAATTGGCCTCCTGTTTTAATTATATTCTTTGGTGGTCGCTATTGGACTCGAACCAATGACTTCTTGCGTGTCGAGCAAGTACTCTACCAACTGAGTTAAGCGACCTCTTTTGAGGAACAGATTAATATAGCATGGGATGAGCGTGGTGTCAAACCACAATCACGCGGATGTGGGTGGATTCGGGGCGGGTGGTGCCCGAGATTCGGACGTTGGCGGTGAGATAGATGTTGGTTTCGCCGGAGGTGTGGGCGTGGATTGTGAATGGGAAGAATGTGACCGTGGCGATTGAGGTGTCCGCGACCGTCCAGTTGGTTATTGCGTGGCAGGTGTCGATACGGAGGGGGTTGGTCATTGTGCGGGTGCCGGCCGTTATTGTTATAGTTGATTGGCGGAATTGGAAGATGTAAGTTGTGTCTGTGCCGTTTGGGTTTGTGCCAGGAGGTTCGATTGGTGGGGGTGGTGGAATGTTTTCGGGTGGGGATGGAGTGTGGCCCGTGCCTCCTCCGCCCATAATTGGGGGAAGTTGGTTTTGGGTTGTGTTATTGTTTGCGGCGTTGGATGAGATTACCGCGGGGATTGAAAAAGATAGAATTACGCCGAGGACGCAGGACATTATGACAGCCATGACACGCCAGTCGCGGAATGAAATCCGTTTGAAGAAGTTTGTTTCTTTTGTGGTGGACATTTAGGCCTCCTTTGCGGATAATGAACTTTTACTCTTCTTCTATTCCAAGAAGATAATCAGATGATATATTAAAAAATTTAGCCAATTCTAAAAGAGTTGATGAACCAACATCAATTTTTCCATTTTCAATACGCCCAATAGTTGTTTGGCTGACACCTATTGCATCGGCTACTTCCTGTTGGGAAAGTTCTCGCTCGCGTCGTAATTCATATACACGTTTGCCCAAATTTTTCCAATTCTGCATGACACTATTATTTATGTGTCTTTATGCATATATGCCTTATTATGCGTATGTGTTTATTTGACGGAGACGTTGTGGGCGGAGCCCTCGGCGTGGGAGGCGGGTGAGATTACGGTTAGGCGGGTGGTTTTGTAGAATGTTTGGAGGTCGTTTGAGCCACAGTTCCCCATTGTTGATTTGATTTTGGCGATTGTTTTGTCCAGGGTTTCAGTCATTGGGCCAGCGGCGGGAATGTAGGAGTCCACGCCCTCTACGAATACCATTCCCGTTTTGCCGTAGCGTTGCCAGTTGCGGGCGCGGGCGGAACCCTCGCCCCAGTATTCTTTCATTGGTTTGCCGTCGATTGTTGTTTTTTTCGAGGGGCTTTCGTCGAATTGGGCGAAGTAGCGGCCCATCATTACGAAATCCGCGCCCATTGCGAGAGCCATGATTACGTGGTTGTCGTAGACGATGCCACCGTCGCTGCAGATTGGTACGTATATTCCGTGTTCCGCGAAGTAGGCGTCGCGAGCGGCCGCGACGTCGATGACGGCACTGGCCTGGCCCCTGCCTATACCCTTTTGTTCGCGGGTGATGCAGATGGAGCCGCCGCCGATGCCGATTTTAATAAAGTCGGCACCCGCATCGGCGAGATAACGGAAACCGTCGGCGGCCACGACGTTGCCCGCGCCGATTTTAATTTTGTCGCCGTAGTTGTCGTGGACGAATTTGATTACGTCAGATTGCCATTCGGAGAAGCCGTCGGATGAGTCGAGGCAAAGAATTTCCGCACCAGCATTTACGAGCGCGGGGATACGGTCGCGGTAGTCATGGGTGTTTACGGCGTGTACAGCGAGGGTTCCCGCGGCCCGAATGTTGGCGGCCATTTTTGCGTGGTCCTCTACCGTTTGTGAGCAGAATATTGTTGCTATGCCACCAGCGGCGGCGAGGGCGTGTGCCATCTTTTCGCCGCTGACGGATTGCATGGCGGCGGAAATGAATGGGATTTCCAGTTCGTAGGCGGGTTTTTGGCCGCGTGTGAATTTCACCAATGGTGTTTTAAGGGATACGTTTTGTGAGCCGTTGTCACGTTTGGTTAGGTTTGGGATGATTAGGAACTCGCCGAATGTTCGGGATGGTTCCATTATATATTTGCTCATAACTTCCTCCGTTCATTTATTTACCGAGCATCAACATCATTCAACACCCAAAAACTGACGTATCGTGGGTGCAGGGGGTCACCCCCTGCTTACTCCCATTCGATTGTTGCGGGTGGTTTTGTTGTGATGTCGTATACGACACGGTGGACGTTTGGAACCTCGTTTACTATTCGTGCGGAGGCGGAGGCCAGGACGTCGTATGGGATGCGTGCGAAGTCGGCGGTGATTGCATCGACGGTGTTTACCGCGCGCAGGGCGACGGTGTATGCGTATGCGCGTGCGCCGTCACGGATTCCCGTTGAGCGTGCATCGGTGAGGATTGCAAAGTATTGCCAGATTTCGCCGTCGAGTTTGGCGGCCTCGATTTCGTCGCGGAAGATGCTGTCGGCCGCGCGGAGTGTGTCTAGTTTCGGGCCAGTGATTTCGCCGAGGGTACGAACACCCAGACCAGGGCCCGGGAACGGTTGACGGTAGACCATGTTGTTAGGCAGGCCGAGGGCAACGCCGACACGACGAACCTCGTCCTTGTAGAGTGTTTTGAGTGGTTCGATGATTTCCTTGAATTCCACGTTTTGCGGGATTGCGACGTTGTGGTGGGTTTTGATGTGCTTGCCGCCTTTGACAGAGCCGCTCTCGAGCAGGTCGGCGTAGATTGTTCCCTGGGCCATGTAGTCCATTGCACCGAGTTTTTTGGCCTCGGCCTCGAGCACACGGATGAATTCCTCGCCCATGATTTTTCTTTTGCGTTCCGGTTCGGAAACGTGACGGAGGGCCGAGAGGAAGCGTTTTGCCGCATCGACCTTGATGATGTTCATTTTGCGTTCTTCTTTGTAGACTTTCATAATCTTTTCAGGTTCGTGCAGGCGCATGAGGCCGTGGTCGATGAAGACGCAGATGAGGCTGTCTGGAGCGGCCTTGTGTATTAGTGTTGCCGTGACGGCCGAGTCCACCCCGCCAGAGAGCGCGCAGAGGACCTTTTTGCCCGTCAGTTTTTCGCGTAATGATTTTACGTTGTCCTCGATGAATTTTTCGATTTCGGCATCCGTTAGCCTCTTGTCTGTTCTTTGTTCCATTTTTACTCTCCTCCTGCGAATGTTGATATTGTTTGGTCCCAAACCGCGCCAGCTACCTGTTTCCTTTTGGCTATTATGAAGCTGCGGTTCCAGCTGCGGTTTAAGTTTTTGATGTGGTAACGTTTTTCCTCTTCCGGCATGAATGAGGCCAGAAATCCGTTACACAGGATACGATAGATTTCTTTTAGCCTGTACCCTAGTTTACTGTAGAGGTTCCAGTATTCGTTAATCAGGGATGTGTTGAACAGCGTCGGGTCGTCGGTATTTATAGTAACAAAAGCACCCCGCTCGAGATATTCGCGCACGGGGTGCATTGAGATTTCTTTTACAAATTTGCCGGTTATGAGGTTGCTGGTCGGTGAGATTTCCAGCGGGATTTGTTTCGACACGAGCATGTTAATTGTGGCCTCGTCCCGGACGCCGCTGGTGGCGTGGCCGATTCGCTCGGCCCCCATTGCAATTGCCTCTACTATGGATTGGTAGTCGACACTCTCGCCCGCGTGAGCCACCGTGCGAAGGCCCGCCGCCCGCGCGCGTTCAAAGATATGGAAAAAGTGGCGGTTAGGCCAGTTTTCCTCGGACCCGCCCAGACCAATACCGATGATGTCGTTGGATGGAGTTCCGATTATCATTTCGAGAATGCCCTCGGCGACATCGGGCCCGTAAGTCCGTGTTACATCGGGCAGGAATTTAATTATGATGTTATGGTTTTGTTTGATTTGTTTGCACTTGCGTTCAAAGTACCGCACCAGTTCAGGGTATTTCATCCCCCGCCCCCGTACGTATCGCGAGATTGATGCAAAGACCTCGGCATATACGATTCCGTTTTGTTTCATGTAGATGACCATGTTGGCGAACGCAGAGTCGAGGTCTTCGACCGTGCGGAGTGAGTCGAGGAGGCTGTGGTAGATACTTATGAATTCACTTAAGCTGCTGATATTTTCCGATTTCGCGCTTTCCCCCGCGATGAAGTCTTCCAGGTGGAGATGAATTTCCGCCTTTGGAATGTTTCTCATCAAATCGAAAAACCGCTCTTTTTCAAACATATATATTTGGGTAGTATATAAGAACAAGCGACATTGGTCAATTCTTTTTGACGGGCAAGAAATGGTAGGTACTATGCAAGAATAGGGGTATATTATATGCATGGATAAAGATTTTGAAAAGTTGGTGGTGATGGCGCGCGGGTTGGCGGGACGGACGATTTTGTCCGAGTTTGCGAACAAAGGTAGCGTTGGTTGTGCATTGATGACCGATAAGGGGAACATTTACACAGGCGTCAATTTGAATGTGAAGAGCGGTATTGGATTTTGTGCGGAACACAGTGCGATTGCCGAGATGGTTAAGCATAACGAGACGCGGATTATAAAGATAGCGTCGTCCAGTCAGGAGCGGGTTGTGCCGCCATGCGGACGTTGCCGCGAATTTATTCGCAAGATTGACGGGCGCAATGCGGACACATTGGCTATGGTTGATGCCGAGACGGTTTTGACGATAAGAGAGTTGCTGCCGCATATGTGGCAGTCGGAATTGCCAGAGTGATTATATTGTTTTAAGAGTTTTTTGTTTGTTTTGGAGCATTGCCAGTGCCTTTTCCGCACGTATCTTGCGCGTTGCATCTTGCTTTGCCCCACCGACCCAATCACAGTATCCGCGTTTGTACCCCGTTGATAGACCCATGAAAAATTCACGAGCCTCGTGTTCGTTTTGTAGAATGTCTGTTAATTCTTTGGGTATGATTAGTTCGTTTGTTGTTTTTTCCATAGTGTGAGGATAGCATAAGTTGAGGATGTTGTGATTTATTTTGTATTTCTACCCGACTCTCACCGCTCCGTAAATTACGTTAATGACATTCATCAAGATGTGAATTTTGTCGCCGAAGTATTGAAGCACATCGTAGTTCTCAAATGGTGGGGTGTTAATTATGTCTCCAAGATTTTACATCTAAGCTCAAACAGCCTGCGACTCACTTATCCACAGACCAACATGGCGGAGGGGACAGGATTCGAACCTGCGGTCCCTTGCGGGACACATCCTTTCCAAGGATGCACTTTAGACCACTCTGACACCCCTCCGTGTACCTTTCTATTGTAATGTATATGGGGGATTTGTTCAAGTGCTTTGTTCGTACCCATGGGAAATCATTTGGCTGTTTTAGCTGGGCGGTGCTATTATAATTATATGGAAACCGCATACATAAGTCCGGATTTAATTCGCGGAAAGGTTGAGCCTATGATTATGAGATGTCTGGCCGAACGTGAGATGTACGGGCTGGAAATCTTTGACATTATTAGGGATGCCAGTGGAGGGACGTATCAGCTGAAGAAGCCTACGCTGTACTCCGCGTTGGCGCGATTGGTTAAGAAGGGAAAAATTCGCGGGCGCGAGTCTATTTCGGATGCGGGAGTTAAGCGGGTTTATTATACCCTGACGCCGCTGGGTCGTGAGCAGTTGCAGGTGCGTAAGGATGATTGGAGTTTTTCGCGTAATGTTATTGATACATTGTTGTACGACAAATTCGGCAAGAATGTTTTCCGCGGGCATGAGGAGTTTGTTGACCCGAACCCGCAGGTTGAATGGCAGAACATGGAAGTTCCCGAGAATACACACATTCACAATCGGACAGTAATTACCGAGGAAGTCGAGGTTGAGACAATTACCCGTGCGGCCGAGATTGTTGAGGAGTTTGTAGAAAATAAGCTGGCCGAGGAAGAGGTTAAGGAAGTCATTGAAGAAGTCGTCGAGACGATTGCAGTTGCCAATGGTGAAGACGAAGTAAAAGAGTTGGAAAACCCGCCAGCCGCCACCCCTGCCCCATCAGACAGCGCGATGACGGCGGGAACGGGTGCGGCGAGTTATGTCACACAATATTTCATTAGCGGTGATTACATCGCGGGCGGGAACTTTGCATCGCATAGCAATCGCCATGACATTCGCACAAATCCCATTGTGGGGACATCACGTGAAACCATTGATGGTGCGTTTGATTTGCCGTTATCGGCGGGAGCGCAACCGCAGCCAGAGTTAAAGCCGTTTATATTAAACGAGGAAGCGCGGCAAGCCGCAGCCCAAGCCACACCGACGATTGAATTGTTTAAGTCTATTGTGACCGAGGATGAAGGCCCGCAGGTTGTGGAGAACGACGGTCAGTTTCAGAGATACCACAGTCCGAACGAGTACATTGTTTGGCGGCAACCAAATTCGACTATGTACGGGTTTCAGGACGTCATGAACCAAACACAGCATCATCAGCACCACCACCCCGCCCCAGAGCCAGAGACGGTTGTTAATGCCGATGATATCGTCATAAAGCCCTTTACACGCCAAGAGACGGCACCAGAAGACCCAAGCAGGTTCTTTGTCCTGTATAACCGATTGAAGGCCGTGGTATCCCCTTTGGTTACGTTAGCGGTTGTCTTGGGGTTGTTGATGACATGGTCGCTTTTGTCTGGGACGTATCAATCGGGGGCGGATACAGCTTTTCTGATTGGGTATGTTACGATTGCGGTGTATTTGTTGGTTAACCTGGCTATATTTGCGGTTTACCCACAGTTAAAGAAGTTGAACGGTAATTATCGACGCGAGATATTGATACGTGCGGGGATATCGGTTTCGATAATCTTGATTGCCTTGGGTGTTAATATCGTTGCGGGGATGACCGGTGCGGATACGAGCTCGTACTTGGTATTCTTTTTGGTTCCATCCATCGTTGGATTGGGAGTTATATTGGAGGGATTGGGGATATATGCCCTGCAACGTAAACGGTTCTTTGCCGCATAGAGTATAAACAAAAAAGGCCCGAGGGGGCCTTTTTATTTTGGTTAGTCGATGTCGTCGAGGAGAGGGTCAGAGACCTCGCGATGGAAAGAGTTAAGGGTTACCACGGCCGCAATGACAGACAGAGCGAAGAGAATTATCCAGAGGTAGTCCCAGTTGCTTGGCTCGGTCAATACCAGTATTGTGACGGAAATGAGCATGATAAGGGCGTTTATTATTGCTGTTGTGCCGAATCGTCGGGCGCGTGTTGTTTGGACGGCGCGTGACATCATATAGTACATTATTAGGATAATCACAAATGCAACCATGAAGATAAAGAGAAGGACATGCATGGATACGCCAAGGTTGCTGATTACCCCGTCATCGTCGAAGCCCCATATGGCCCCAATAAGGAAAGACAGACCAATGCCGAGTGCGCAGATGTGCAGTATGATGTCAAAAAAGCGATATTTTCCCATGGTTGTATTATATCACAAAAAAAGGACTTGGGTAAGTCCTTTTTGTTTGGTGATTACTTTGCGGCGGGTTGGTCTTTTTCACGTAATGATTTGATTACGGATTTTGTGCCCTTTATTAATGGCATGAATCCGATTACAATCATTTGAGCCAAGATTGGGAATGTTACGAAGATAGACCAACTGTCTTCTAGGTTACCAGGTGCCAATGTTGGGCCAGTGATTTGTTGCATCCTCCAACCCTCGAACGCCATTTCCCATGTGCCGATTGCGTTGACAAGCGCCAATACCATGAATACAGTTACAACGAAGCCAGTAGCCAGCAATACCCATGAGCGTGAGCATTTGCATGTGCCAAGCATTTTCAGAACCATGAGTACGGTCATTCCAGCGAAGAACACCATGTAAGCGAGTGCTAGTGTCAGGCCCATGAAGTCGGGGCGGATGGATTCGGGGAGGTTACCGATGCTAAATACATATGTTGCCATTAGCACCAATCCAGCGAGTGAGAGTGCAGCAATGAGTAATTTCGACCATTGTTTTGCGATGAAGTTCATATTTTATCCTCCGTACAATACGTTATTATACAACAACAAGTTTATGCTTATCAATAAGAATTTTTGCCCTAGCCGCCGATGTGGTAGATTTGGAAAGTAACGAAATACATAATTGCACAGAACGCAATGATGGACGCGCAGATGATAATTAGGTTGCGCAGACGGCCCTGGTTATTCTTGCCTTTGTGCTTTGTGTAGAAGCTCTCGGATGCGCCAGTTATGGCGTTACTGCCCCGTCCAGTTTGTGCAGGCGATGCCAAGATTGCGATAATCATAACGATAGCCGCAATAGCCATAATGATGACCAAGGAACCTTGAATCCATGGGAAGCTTTGGGATATCCACGGAGCAACCCCGCCCCCCCCTGCTTCTTGTAATGGTAGTATTTGCATTGTGTCCTCCTATACCTGTTGCTGCACAAGTTTGTAGTTGATGTTGCGGTAACGGCGCAAGCCAGTACCCGCAGGAATCAACTTTCCAATGATAACATTTTCTTTCAATCCGACCAAATTGTCAACCTTTCCTTTGATTGCGGCCTCGGTGAGGACACTGCTTGTTTCTTGGAAAGATGCGGCCGAGAGGAAGGATTCGGTTTTAAGCGCGGCCTTGGTTATGGACAGCAGTACACGACGCGCGTAGGCAGGCTTGCGGCCTTTTGACAGGGCGATTTGGTTCTCTTCCTCGTACGTTGCGACGTCGACGATTGAGCCAGCCTGGAAACGGGTTTCGCCCGGGTCCTCGACCTTTACCTTGCGGAGCATCTGTCGTATGATTATTTCCAAGTGTTTGTTGTTCAACGCAATGTCTTGGGTTTTGTAGACCTTGATAACCTCGGTCATCAGGTATTCCTGTACCGCCTTGATACCGCGTGTACGCAGGATGTCGTGCGGGTTGAGGACACCTTCGGTGAGTGGACTGCCCGGTTCGACCGTACTGTCTTTTTTTACAGCCAATTTCATACCAAATGGAATAAGGTATTTTTCGTCTTTGCCATCAGTTGTGCGAACGGTGATTTCTTGACGTTTTTCAACGTTTTGGATACCAGTAATTTTTCCACCGTAGTCGGAAACGATAGCCACACCTTTTGGTGAGCGGGCCTCGAGGATTTCCTCGACACGTGGAAGACCAGACGTAATGTCGGCGGTCGCGATACCACCCGCGTGCTTTGTTCTCATAGTAAGCTGGGTACCTGGTTCACCGATGGATTGCGCGGCGATGATACCAACGGCCTCGCCAATGGAGACGGTTTCGTGACCAGTCATGTCACGGCCGTAACATTTCGCACAGATTCCGCGTTTTGATTTACATGTAAGTACGGTGCGGATTTCGACTTCTTTGATACCGGCATCTTCGATTTCTCGGGCTTGTTCTTTTGAAACCATAGTATTTGCCCCTGCAAGAATATTTTTTGCGTTCTTTGGGTCAAGAACATCTTTTGTCGTATAACGTCCGTCAATACGATCACGCAGTTTTTCGATGTATCCGTCCACTTCAAGGTCACGGATAACAACACCTTTTGGCTTTTCTCCGAATGTTGCGAAACAGTCATCTTCACTGATAATGACATCTTGCGAGACGTCGGCAAGACGTCTGGTTAGATAACCGGCGTCGGCCGTCTTAAGAGCGGTATCGGCAAGACCTTTACGTCCGCCACGCGAGGACAAGAAATATTCAAGCGGTTTCAAGCCAATACGATAATTTGATTTAGTAGGAACGTCTTCTTTGCGCCCCGAAACGTTTGC
>WRBO01000021.1 GCA_009784555.1 Bacillota bacterium
CCCTGGTCTTTTTCTTTGGTGGATTGTCAGTGATTGGCTTGATGACCTTGTCACCAGAGCCCGATGCGGTTTCATCTAGGCTAGAGCGACGAGGTGCCCCCCCCCCCGCATATCTACTATTGACCGTACCTATCAGCTCCTCTCTCTCGTTCATACAATTCCCTCCATCTTTCGTTAATTGTCTATTTTGACATTATCAAGTATTGTATCCCCTGTCAAATGATTTATTCTATTTTCTGTGTTGTTTCTAATTTTTGCGTTGTCTTCGTTTTTGGTTTTGTTCTCGATTTTTGCGACACTCTCGTCTTCTATTTTGTCCTTAATTTCCGTAATTTATGCCCCTGTGGACAATCAAAAAGGGTCGAAACGACAAGTTCGACCCAAATATTCCTTGGTGCGGACGAGAGGACTTTTTGCAAGCAGCGGCAATGCATCATTAAAAAAACTTGACGATGTACCTCGTCAAGTCCTTATAGGCCTTCGCCAGATTTGGTGCGGACGAGAGGACTTGAACCTCCACGGGAGAACTCCCACAGGCTTCTGAGACCTGCGCGTCTGCCATTCCGCCACATCCGCATGTAACATATTATTGTATGGTATTACGGCGTGGTTGTCAACATTTGTGTGATTGCTTTGGGCACGTCGATGTTCTGGGCCAGGATTTTTGGCAGGTGTTCGGGGCCGATTGGGTGAGGGATGCTGTCGTGGCCGACCTCGATAGTTAGGGCGGGAACACCAAGATGTAAAGACACCCAGTCAGCGTACCCGCCCGCCGAATTTTTGGTTCGGACGGGTTTGTACCCCGTGATACGGCCAATCATACGCGCTATCCGTGCATCGCGTTTCCGCGGGACAAAGCCGTAATATACGACCTCTCCTTTGCTGTGATAGGCTAGTGCGGCTTTTGGCCGTATTTTGTTTGCAAAGTCGACCAAGGCGCGGGTTTCGGGTTCGCTCTCGGGGTATGGACCGATGTAATTCGCAGGGCCAGGGGTTCGTATATTTTGTGCCCCCGTTCCCCATTCGGCGTCGAAATTCACGTTCAAATCCACCATACGGGCATTGGCCTTGTACAATGGTTCGGATTCCATAGCGATTTTCACGCCATCGGGGTTAACCACGGGGACGAAATATACACCCCCGTTAATTTCGAGGTCGGCGCAAATTTTCACCAATTCCACCAACAACAGGGCCGTTATCCATTCCCGTGCATGGATTGCGCCAGTAATTATTACTTGGTTCGGGCCATAATCCCCAACGTGGAACGCATGGATGGGGCGGCCCTCTACGCTTTGGCCTATTGTTTGGGTGTCCGAAATTTGCGAAAGGGCCTCGACCCTAGTCCAGAGTTCTTGAAATGTCATGGCTTTTTATATGCACATCATGGTCTTTCAGATATTGTTGCAGGCGGTTGTAATCATTGAAGGCCATGTCTGGCGCGCCGAAAAAGTCCGTGCCTATGCCCAGGTTCTCGGTCCCCCAATTTCCGTGAAAGTATTTTATGTGCCCCGCAACACCCGAGTCACCCAAGAATTCATTGACCAACGTCAGCCCCACAATTCCATCCGAGTCAACAATTCGTTGTATTTGTTCGCGGTCTATGTTTCGTGGATGTGGGTTTATTTCATCAAAGCACGTGTGAGAGCAAAATAGTCTCTGTCCCGTTAATTGGTCTGCTACCTGGTGAAAGCTCTTTTTATTTAGATGCGCCAGGTCTATTACGACTCCGCTCTTGGTTAAACGTTCAATCATACTGCGGCCCAAATCGGTCAATTCGCCATCCCCATGTGCCCCGCCCGCCAAATTATTGTTTTGGTTCCACGTCAATCCAACCGAGTACGGTCGTGTGGCGATTACATCATCAACATTTTGCTCATTCAAAAACCAAGCATCTTCAATATGCATGGGTAAATTAATTTTTGTTCGTGTATTATCAATGAGCTGACGATACTTCTTGATTTCACTAATCGGGTCGGACATGTTGGTAGTCCACACAGAAGACAGAACTGTCCCAGCCCCCGCATGTTCGGCATGTTTTATATGTTCTAGAAACTGTTGCCATGGCAACAAACAAATCGCGTCATTATGTAAATCAACAAATTGCATAATTCATATTATGCGAACGATTATTCTTCTGGTATTGGTTGCAAGGTGATTTTAACCTCGACAACACTTTTCATATTGGCCTTTGTAACGGTTACAAGCAGGTTCTCCCACTCGAAACTCTCGCCCGCCAGAGGTATTTTACCAAATTGTTCCATGACCCAACCACCGACGGTTGTGGATTCAAAATCTTCGTGCTTTGTAATACCCAAGGATTCAAACGTATCTTCCAAATTGCGCGAACCAGATATGATAAAATTCTCCTCATCTATGCGCTGTAATAATACCTGCTCTTCGTCATGTTCGTCCCAGATATCACCAATCAACTGCTCGATGATATCTTCCATTGTTACAATACCGCTAGTTCCCCCATGCTCGTCAACAACAAAAGCCATGTGAACCTTGGCCTCTTGGAGGAGTTGCAGAACCTCGTTAATCTTCATCCCCTCTGACACACAAATACTTGGCTGGACTATATCTTTGAGTGGCTTGTTTTCGTGGATGCAAAATGCATAGAAATCCCTGATATGAATTTGTCCAATAATGTTATCAATTGTTCCCGAATAAACCGGCAGACGGGAAAAACCTTCCTCCCGAAACAGGGCCCCTATCTTTTTGATTGTAGCATTTTCAGCAATCGCAACAACATTAACACGTGGGGTCATAATGTCTTTCACCGATACATGGTCAAATTCGATAGCCGACTTGATAAGTTGCGAATCACGTTCGTCAATACCACCTTCCTCCAATGCAGCCTCAACATAATTTATAAGTTCGTCATCGGTTATGCGGTCTTTGTTTTCTAATTTAAACACCTTGGTGAGAAAACGCTTCCACAACATGAATACCGCGTTTACTGGCCACAAAACCCATATCAGCAATTGCAAAGGCCCAGAAATAAACATCGCATATGACTCTGGCTTTTCTTTGGCTATACTCTTTGGCGTAACCTCGGCAAATATTAATATTATAATTGTTGTAATCGCGGTGGACAATGTAACCGCCAAAGATGCATCGGAAATCAACCCCGTAAAAAGCACGGTCGCCAAAGATGCAATCGTAATATTTACCAAATTGTTTCCGACCAAAATCGTACTCAAGGCGTTGTCAAAGTTCTCGGACATGCGAAGCACACGCGCAGCCTTTTTATTACCTGTTTCGACCATGGTCTTTAATCTAACTTTGTTAACAAAAGAAAGGGATGTTTCCGCAAACCCAAAGAAAGCCGATAAAAATATAAGGACAACAATTGCTATTAAAATACTAGAGTGTTCGGGGCTCATATAGTGTTTTGACTACTCCTTACAAATGTTTCTCGTCCATTTGTTAGGTCAAGTATAACATACTTATGTTGTTATACAAGACCATTTTATGGTATTACGAAATTTCGTGTATAATAACTGTATGAAAGCATTGTTGAATTAGTCAATAATCCTAACCATGGGAAAAACAATTTGGACGGTAAACATGCCTGAATTCG
Organism: Bacillota bacterium; assembly: GCA_009784555.1. Lineage (GTDB taxonomy): Bacteria > Bacillota > Clostridia > Christensenellales > UBA1242 > WRAD01. The sequence continues at coordinate 3,584 of WRBO01000021.1, forward strand.
GCGGATTGAACCGCGATGTTAAATGTGATGTTGCCATTGTTGGCGGTGGAATGGCCGGGTTATGGTGCGGATACAATTTGGCCCGTGCGGGGAAAAAGGTCTGTATCCTAGAAGCCAATAAAATAGCCAGCGGTGTTACATCTGGGTCAACGGCAATACTTACATACGCCCAAGATGTTATTTACAAACCTCTAATACGGAAACATGACATTGGTGTTGCAAACAGATACTTGGAAAACAGCCGCGAAGCAATCGCCGACATAAAGAACCTAATTGAAACCGAAAAGATAGATTGTGAATTTGAAGCAATCAAATTTGTATTATTTTCCACCAAGCAAGCAGGACGGCGGGCATTACAAAAAGAACAAGACGTATATGCCGAGCTGGGGGTAAGCATAAACGCCGTTTCGGACCCTGGGCTACCCTATCCTGTTTCATATGCCTTGGAATTCGATGGATGCTATCAATTTAACCCGTTAAAGCTTTGCGCATGGTTGGCAAATTTCATCGTTAAAAACGATGGGCAGATTTTTGAAAATACACTTGTTCAAAACGCACCCGAGGGTACTACCCTGCGTGTTGGCGACCATATCGCAACAGCAGCTGATTTCATAATAGCCACCCACTTTCCATATATCAACAAAGTTGGATTTTATTGGTTGAAAATGCACCAAGACCAAAACTATGCAATTGCATTCCGCGCACATGATGAATTTGCAAAAGGAGTCAGCTATGAGAGCATTGACAAAACCGGATTCGAGTATCGACGAGTTGGCGAGAATATTTTGGTCGATGGGGTTTCTGTGCGCACAGGCAAAAAACAATATCAAAGTAAATATCGCATTATTCAAGACCATATTGAAAAACACTTTGCCAATGTTGACGAAGTCACGCGTTTCGTCGCTCAAGATGTTATCACTATGGATAAACTGCCCTATGCCGGTCGGTACTCACATTTTGCCGACAATGTTTTCGTGGTGACGGGATTTAACAAATGGGGTATGACCAACGCGCGCATAACGGCTGATGTCGTAACCGACATGATTTTGGGGAAACTCCCCCGTGACGCAGCGTTTTCGGACAACATATACTCTCCCCAACGTTTGGCTCTCTTTGTGAACCCAATTGAAACCGCCGCACATGTTGGTACTGTGACAGCATCTTTTGTAAACAACCTGTTAAACATCGACACGAAAAAGCTAGAACGTATAAACCCTGGCCAGGGTGCAATTATTAAATACAAAGGCAAACGCATAGGAGCCAGTCGAGACGAGGATGGCACCATTCATATGATTTCTGGGATATGTCCGCACATGGGGTGCAATCTAAAATGGAACAAAGATGAACGGACCTTTGACTGCCCCTGCCACGGTAGCCGATTCGACCCACATGGCAACATCATAAACAATCCTGCAACCGAACAATGCAAAAAATGCCAGATTAACCGACGTTGATACTACAACACCCGCCTGGTTTTGAAAATCTTTACCTCGAAAAATTTTATAAGCAAAACCAAGAAGTACACAATAACCATGTAAATCATAGCCAGTAATATATACGGGACAATTGCATCGAACGTCCGCGCCACGATTTGCCCAACCGCACGGGTTAAATCAACTACCGCGATAAACCCGACTATACTCGTACTCTTTGCAATGATTATTAAATGGTTACCAAGCTGCGGAATGGCCCTCTTGTACGCTTGGGGTAATATGACCCTCTGCATTGCCTTCATACGCGTTGCACCCAGGTCTACTGCTGCCTCCATCTGCCCCCTGTCAATTGATAGGATTGCTGCACGTAAGATTTCCGATATATACGACGATGCCGTCATGCCAATCCCCAACGCAGCAATCAAAACGGGATTAATCGACAAATGTGCCAAAAACACGAAAAACAACAACAGTAATAATACAACATCGGGAATGCCCCTCATCAACATTACATATGCGCTACTGACACTCCTGCCTATTTTTGCGAACTTTCCTTCTGATGGATTTGTCCGCAATATGGCCAAGACCGTGCCAACTACCAAGCCAAAGACAAAACTCAAGAATGTAATCAACATCGTCGTATAAAAGGCGGATAACAAAAATCCGCCATTTTCAACAATCGTTTGCCACATACGCGGCCAGAAATCTTGCCACATATCCCCTCATCGTTAAAAGTAAATACCGCCAACCAAACCGTGTCTAGCAAATAGTTCACGAGCTGTTCCATCCATTTGAATTCGCGCCAAGATTTGGTTCAAGGTATGTAATAACTCGTAATTCCCTTTCCGCACCGCATATCCATATTGTTCGTACGATAAACGTACATCCACTAATCTGCGGGTTGTTGGCGACTCCTCCGCCGTTCTTCGCGCCAGAACATTATCCAACATCACGAAATCCGCATCACCCTGTTCAAAGGCCGCGACGGCTAACGCAACGTTATCAAAAGCAACAGCTGTGGCATTAGGCAAATTATCCAAAACAAATAAATGCCCCGTAGTATTGGCTTGCATTGCTATTCGCACCCCCGAAACATTCAATGCTGCGCGAAGTTGCTCATTTGTCATATCATCATTAACTGTAATGTTATTCGGACGGCCAAAAATCATCTGACCCGCATTGAAATAGGGGTTAGTAAAATTAACATTACGCAATCTGTCCAGACGCATTGTCACGGTAGACATAACCAAATCGACCTGGCGTGTTTGAACGGACAGTAACATAGCCCCAAAGTCCATAACCCGCATTTCCAACTCCACACCCAATTGGTTGGCAAATATTTGTGCAATCTCGGCCTCGGCTCCTACAACATTGCCCTCGGCATTCATATATGTAAATGGGGCAAATTGTGCATTTGTCGCAACTATCAATCTACCTGGGGTTAACAACATTCTGTCATCGTCATTATTACGGCCCCCGCACCCCACCAAGAAAAATGTTCCTGTGAAAAACATTACCCCTACCATCAAAAGCATTCCTATCCGTTTTAATTGTTTCATTGTTAGTTCTCCCCTGTATCTAGATATGCCAGACCATAAAAAAAAGCCAATATGTTCTAGACCCGATATTTAATCGGGTCTACTTGTAACACCGTTTAGGACTTTACTTTAACTTTGAAGCAAAGTTTCATAGACTTGTTAAGCGTATTAAATCGATACGTTAATTCATTTCCGTGGAATTCAGGTGTCTTTGAAACGCCGTCTACCGTGAAACTGCCATCTACATATTCAACATAACCATACAGCTTGTCGCGAAATACCATCGGCAATTCTAGTGGATTTCCGTTGTTTTTAATCTCGACACAAAATGTTACGATGCTTCCTTTCATGAAATAATCACAGCTTTGTGTTTTCACCATTACAACATCAAGGCGATTCGCAACGACTGTGTTACTTTCAACTGTCAGGCTTTCACCGCAAAACTGTACATCTAATTCGGCTTGGTTTTCAATTTTACTAGGCATATTTTCTCCTTTTGTTCAAATTCGGCAAATTAACTCTGCCTGATTCAAACTATGCTGGCTACCACAACATGGTTTTGTATTAAAATAACAAAAAAGGCCGACTAGCGACCCTCTTTGCTTTCTTAAATTAAATTTATGTCGTGGTTTGTTTTACTTTGAATACGCGAACCTCTAGGAACTTTATGGCGATTGTCATCAGAGTTATCACCACAAAGTACATAAGTGCCAATAACATATATGCCGCCATTGCATCCATCGTCCGTGAAACGATTGTGGAAACAGTGTTCATCAAGTCCATTATCGAAATGAACCCCAACACCGCCGTTCCACGTGTGGTCAAGATAAGCAGGTTCCCTAGGTCAGGAATCGCCTTGCGAAACGCAATGGGCAAGATTACCTTACGCATTGCTACACCTCGGGATGCACCCAAATCGCGTGCGGCATTCATTATGTCTGGACTGATGCTTTGGACACTGGCACGTAGTGTTTCTTCGGCAAAGGCACTGTCCGGCAATGCCAAGCCAATTATCCCTATCCACATTACTGGCCATCCAAATGGTGCCAAGAATACAAAGAATAAAAGCAACAACACGACCGCATCTGGGATGGCACGAAACACCGTAACATACGCCATCACAAACCACCGTCCGAATCGGGCCAACGGCCCGCGCCCAGATGTCGTACGCATGGCAACCAATATAACGGCAATCGCCAAGCCCAGGAAAAATGCGCCGAACGAAACAATCAATGTCATTACCAATCCATCCCAAAGCATCTGGGAATTTTCGGTAAATGTAGTAAACAGGCGCGGAAAAAAATCTTGCCACATGATGTGGGTACTCCCTTGTTTTATAAAAATTTATTGATTTAGGCAACAGGCGGCGGGCAGAAGAATATTCCTCCGTTCATCAAACCGTGTTCGGTAAAGATTGCGCGCATACGTCCGTCCGATTGCATTGCGGCCAAAGCCATGTTAATACGGTGTAACAGCGCATAATTCCCTTTGCGAACGGCATATCCGTATTGGTCGTACGACAAACGAACATCAACCATTTGGAATGCGGCATCGCTGTCCAAACCCTGGACCGTCACATTGTCACCGACAAAGAAGTCAACGGCCGTTCCCGCACGCAATGCCTCTATCGCCAATGCATCATTCTGAAACGGAACAACAGTTGCGTTCGGCAGGTGGTCGCGAACAAAGAACTCGGCCGTTGTACCGCCTTGAACACCTATACGTACACCAGAAACATTTGCCGCGGCGATAACGCCCGAACGTGTTGTTGCGTTCATAACTGCGTGGTTGCTGCCGCTTCTGGCCAATACCATCATGCCTGCGTTAAAGTATGGGTTTGAGAAGTTAACGTGATGCAAACGCTCTTCACGTACCGTCATTGTTGACATAATTACGTCAATTTGGCGCGATTGAACGGCAGGAATCAACGACCCGAAAACCGGGAAAATTTCAAACCGAACATTCAAACCCAATTCCGTTGCAATTCCACGTGCGATATCAACCTCGATCCCCCTGACATTTCCATCGCCGCCCATGTAATTAAATGGTTGGAAGTGAGGATTTAGCCCAACAGTCAAATATCCATCCCGTATCAGCATCCCGTACTCGTCACCCCTGTTGTTACATCCCGTTAACATAAATGTGCTGGCCATTAACATGACCCCAATTACCAACGCCGCCCCAATTCTTCTAAAATTTCTCATTTTGGAAATCTCCTTATAATTTTTCTTTGATTTTGATGAACCTAAAACCTACAACAAAAAATCTGCCTTGTGTGGTGTGGGATACCGAAGGCAGATTTTTCTTGATTGTTTTTTTAGTTATTCACCAAAGGTCAAGGAAAAACTACTCACGATATCCCGAGAGTTTTTTCTTACCCTTACCCTTACCCTTTGTCACAAGACAGATTTCCGTTGCCAGATTGTTCATCTAACAATAACTATGCCATTGATAACGAGGGTTGTCAATAGGAAATTCCTCGAGTTCTTTTATTTAGTTGTCAATTTTCATTTACTGGGGGGTTTCTCCAGTTGGAGGTAACGGGGGTTCTTTGGTTTGTACTTTACCTTAACATGGAAGTTTTTATAGTCAAGAGGGTTGCTGACATTTTAAGAACATGTTGCGATGAGTATCCCCGATGTGATACATTAGCGGGTATGAAAAACGAAAAGATTAGGAATGTGGCAATTATCGCACACGTTGACCATGGCAAGACCAGTTTGGTCAACGAATTATTAAAACAAGGCGGAGTGTTCCGCGCGAATCAAGAGGTCACAGACCGCGTTATGGACAACAACGCCATAGAGCGCGAGCGTGGGATTACAATACTTTCTAAAAATGCATCATGCATGTATGGCGATGTGAAAATTAACATTGTGGACACCCCAGGTCACGCCGATTTCGGCGGCGAGGTCGAGCGCGTATTAAAGATGGTTGACGGTGTTTTATTGGTCATCGATTCGTTCGAGGGGCCGATGCCACAAACACGGTTCGTATTGCAAAAGAGTTTAGAGTTGGGCCACAAGGTTATCGTCGTCGTCAATAAAATTGACCGCAAGGATGCACGATTATCCGAGGTTCATGATGAAGTATTGGAGTTGTTCTTGGAACTGGATGCCTCGGCCGAACAACTGGACAGTCCATTTGTATACGCCAGCGCACGTGAGGGAGTAGCGACCCATGACATGAATATCACGCCAGTTGATTTCAAGCCTTTGTTTGAAAAAATCATTGATTATATACCCGCACCAGAAGCCGACAGCAACGCCCCGTTCGCAATGTTGGCCAGTTCGACCGAGGCCAATGACTTCTTGGGGAAATTGGCCGTTGGGAAAATCGAGCGCGGGCGTATAACCGCAAACATGCCATTAAAAATCATTAACTTTCACAATGCCGATAAAAACGTTTCATTCCGTGTGACTAATTTGTTCCTCTTTGATGGGTTGGGTAAGGTTGCGGTGACCGAGGCAACCGCCGGTGACATAGTATGTATCGCAGGGGCAACAGAAGCCCAAATTGGGGATACAATTTGCGATAAGAGTGTCGAAGATGCCCTGCCCTTTGTCAATATTTCCGCACCAAGTATTGAGATGACCTTTTCCATCAACAATGGCCCGTTCGCAGGGAAAGAAGGTAAGTTTTGTACATCGCGCCATTTGAAAGACCGGTTGGAAAAAGCCGCCATCAAGGATTTGAGTTTGAAGGTCTTGGCAACCGACAGTGCGGATGCATTTAGGGTTTTAGGTCGCGGAGAGATGCATATTTCAATTTTGGTTGAAAACATGCGCCGCGATGGATATGAATTCATGGTTTCGGTGCCAAAGGTTCTTTATAAAACCATCGATGGGGTGGAATGTGAGCCAATTGACCGCGTATTCATCGATGTACCAGCCGATAACATCGGCGCGGTGATGAGCGAGATGGGAAGCCGAAAAGGTGAATTAGTGACGATGGATTCAGGCGAAGTTCGTACAAAAGCCGAGTTTTTGGTGCCTTCTCGTGGCTTGTTGGGATATAAATCGAAATTCATGACCGACACGCGCGGCAATGGAATAATGAATAGCCTCTTTGAACGGTACGAGCCGTACAAAGGCCATATCCGTAAACGTGACTTTGGAGCATTGATTGCACACGAACAGGGCGAGGCCGTGCCTTATGGCCTGTTTTACGCCCAAGAACGCGGCAAATTGATAATTACGCCTGGTACCGCAGTTTATGCGGGTATGGTTGTTGGACAAAACCCTGCCGGAATGGATATAACGGTTAACGTGTGCAAGAAAAAGCAACTTACCAATATTCGCTCGGCTGGTGCAGATGATTCGTTAAAATTGGTTCCAATCAAGCCAATGTCATTGGAGGAATGTATTGAGTTCCTGGACGATGATGAATTGTTAGAGGTTACACCCAAGAATTTGCGTATACGTAAAGTTATTCTGGACCATGGAAAAAGAATTAGGGAGCGAAGATAGTTAATGCGAATAGCCGATGAATCGTTTTTTACTGCTCCTGTTTTGGAGCTAGCCGAAAAGTTACTGGGCAAAGTTATCGTACGAAGACTGGCTAATGGTGAAGTTAGACATTTTCGCATTACAGAAGTCGAGGCATATGGAGCAAACGATACGGCCTGTCACGCTTATCGCGGAAAAACAAAGCGGAATGCCCCTATGTTTGAGAAAGGCGGAATTCTTTATGTGTATCTTTGTTATGGCATTTTTGATTTATTGAACATCGTCAGCGGAAACAAAGATGAACCAGAAGCAGTTCTAATCAGAGGAGTTAATGGAGTCGAAGGCCCTGGGAGAGCAAGTCGTATGATGGAAATAACTCGTGAGTTAAATAGAGAGGATTTAATGACATCAAACGAAATCTGGGTTGAAGATGATGGGTGTATTGCCACAAACATAGAGCACCTTAAACGTGTTGGCATTGGCTATGCCAGTAAAGAAGACCAAGATAAGCTTTGGAGATTCAAAATGATTTAACCAAAAAAGCCCCATGTGAGGGGCTTTTTGGTTAGCCGTAGAGTTTTTCTAGTAGGTCGTCGTAGTTTACTAGGAACCGATTCCCGGCTTTTAGGTGTTTGATGCCTAGGTCTTCTAC
>WRBO01000022.1 GCA_009784555.1 Bacillota bacterium
ACAGCAGCATGGATATCTATTCGACCTTGGCGATGATGTTGTCGGCCGGGATGATGGGGGCACGCGGACGTGTTCCCGTGGATGGAAAATTCCGACGCCAAGTTGTCGATGTGCCCGATTCGGTCAATGTCTTGGAAGACGCAATGCGGTCGGGATATTCATTGGGTTTAAGCGAGGAAATGTTGAATTTCCACATCAAACACCGCAAAGCGGAAATGGGGGTAGGTAAATGAAAAAACCAATAATTGGAATCGTGACAAAACATGTGGATAGGGATGGCAGTGACATGGGCCTGGGGCCCATGACCCAGAGTTCCGATTCAATCGCACATTTCGTACATAACAACGGGGGAATACCAATGGGAATTTTCCCATCGGATTTGGGCGTGAATTTGCGGAACGATGTATTTGACCCAATCAAATATAAATTGACGGCAAAATCGAAAAAGAGGTTGATTGATGTTATCGGATGCTGTGACGGGGTTGTTTTGCAAGGGGGCTTTGTAAATGACGAGTACGAGTTATTCGTTGCAAAATATTGTTTTGATAATGACATTCCAATATTGGGAATTTGCGCGGGATGTCAAATAATGGCGCATGTTTTGGGTGGAGATATTGCCAGACATTCGGAGTCGGGGCATTTCCTTGAAAACTATGCCACGCACGAAATCAAGATAAGCCGTGGGACAAAGCTCTTTGATATTGTCGGGGCCGAGGGTCATGCGGTGAATTCAATTCATAACTATTTTGTATCGGGGGTGTCGTTGGCTACCTGTGCAATTTCGGCCGTGGGCACGGATGGAAATATCGAGGCATTCGAGGCCATCGACAAAAAGTTTTATGTGGGTGTCCAATGGCATCCAGAACTGCCACCCCTATGCACATGTTCCACGAACATATTCGCGGCTTTGGTTGATTCCGCAAAAAGGAGGCGGAGATGAAAATTGGTGTCTTTGATTCGGGGTCGGGCGGGTTGACGGTCTTGCGAGAGCTGGAGAATAGGCTGCCAGGCAACGAGTACGTATATTTTGGTGATTATGCGCGTGCGCCATATGGCGACCAACCGCGCGAAACGATTGTTCAATATTCAAAAGAAATTACGGATTTCATGTTGTCGCAAAACGTCGACATGATGGTCGTCGCGTGCAACACGATTGTCGCGGCGGCAATGGATGAAATAAAGGCGATGTCGAGCGTACCCGTTGTTGGTGTTGTTGAACCCGCCATAGAGTACCTGTCGACCTGTGGTTACAAAAACGTGGGCGTCGCCGCAACCACGGCAACAATCACCAGCGGGATATACACCGACAGCTTGGCCGCGCATGGTATATCCGCAACGGCGGTTGCATGTCCCGACTTTGTTCCGTTGATTGAAACGAATAACTTTGGCCCTGACCTTGACACCGCCGTTGAAAAATACATGGGGGACTTTGTTGGCAAGGGGATAGAGGCAGTTGTGCTGGGATGTACGCACTATCCAATTATTCGTGGACAGTTACAAGACTTCTTTAACAAGAGCGGCGAGTCAATAGAGCTGGTCGACCCCGCGATGTATACGGCGAATCATATAGACAGGCACAGAGAGGGTTCGGCAACAGACAACGGTCAGAGGAAAACAACACTCTGGTTTGGCAAGGTCGACGTGTCTTTGCGTAAACGGGCGGGTGATGTTTTGGGACGGGATGTCGAGCCAATGATGCATTCCCTCTAGGCAACGAATGCCAAGGTGCCTATTATGAAAATGTCTGCCGATGGGTGGACGTTTTTCATTGCGGGACTTTGACCCATTTGATTCGGCATGAAATGTTCCAAGTAATTATGAACAGGGTACAGTCGGTGGGCGGGGTCGGCGGCAAAGCTCTCGAGAATTTCCATCAGCCAATCGCCCGCCCAAGAGTAACTTTCCATATAATACGCCATGGCGGTTGTAAAGTAAGCGATTTGTCCCATGTCAAAGTGTGTGACGTATTCGTGTGTGATTGTATGGCCATTTGTGATGATGTTTATGGTGTTGCCTGGTGAAATTAGTGACATGATATCCGCGAGGTCAAAATCGCCGTGCAGCACGATATCGTGTTCAATGAAATAACGTATTTCGGTGGTAAAGAGGTTAAACATGCTCTCGACACGGAAAGTTGTTTCGGTGCGTTCGCCCCACAGGTACAGGGCCAATACAAAGTCAAGTCCATTCGCGGCACAGTTAAAGATGATATCACCGGTCGCGGGGTCGAATGTGAAATAGATACTGCCATCGTCCATCCAATCCCCGCCGTTAACGCGGACACGGTATGCAATCGGCAGATTGTCGTGATTGACGGGCGTACCGTTTGCATCAACAATGATTATGGTTGGATTGATTGTGAACGCGTTGATGCTGCCAATTATTCCCAAGGATGGCGGCAGGGTAAAGATTTCCAGGGTGTATTTAGGGTCGGTTGATTGCAACGGTGTGACGGTAATGGTCACGTTGATGGATATGCCGTTGTAAAACACGATTGCGGTGAATGTGCCCGCCGTGTTGATGTCCACGGCGTTCGTGTTTATCGTTGCTGCGTCGGTTGTTGCGGTCAACGTCGTATCGTAACGATGGATTGTGATTATCCATGCATTAATTACGTTCATAAAATCCGCATCGCCCGCGACAAATGATTTTTGACCCGTAACGGTAATGCGTGTGATTTCCATTGGGTTGCGGACGATTGTAATTGTCACGGTTGTTGTGAACCCGCGGTATGAAACGGCAATGGCGCGCGAACCCAAGGTTGTTGTATCGATATCCGTGGCTGGGAATGGAATTGTTTCGGTGCGGTCGGGAAAAGCGACCAAGAGCAACCATCCCGATGTATCAACGTTTGTGTTTTGGTGAATGGTTGGCGGGTGGCCATACCATGTGATGGATGTGACTTGGTCAAGATTTGGGTTGATTGTCACCGTGACCGATGTAATAAATCCACCATACGAAATGGTAACTGTAAACGAACCCACGGTATTTATGTCCAGGTCATTTACATTAACCATGGCGGATGTGGTCGCGGCCGTCAATGATGAATCATAGCGATGAATTGTGATGACCCACGCGTCAATCGCGTGAATGAAATTCATATCGCCGACGACAAAGGTCAGTTCACCCGTTACGGTGATGTCGATAATCTCCATCGGGTTGCGGATGATAGTTATGGTTAATGTGGTGGTAAACCCGAGATGCGAGACCGTGACGGTCTGCGGGCCAAGAGTGGATGTATTAATTGTCGATGTGGTTGCAAAGGGGATGGCTTCGACACGGTTTGAAAAAGTAACGGCAATAAGCCAATTTGATGTGTTGGCCGTTGCGTGTTGGTGGATTGTCGGCGCGGTGCCGTACCAATCAATAGTGGTAACAACGTCAAGGTTTGGATTGACCGTGACATTCGTTGTAATGGTGAAGCCGCCGTACATGATTGTGACGATAAATATACCCAATGTATTGATATCCAAATCATTGACGTTTACAACGGCGGATTTGGTTGGGGCCGTCAATGATGAATCGTAACGGTGGATGGTTATCACCCATGCATCGATTGCATGAACAAAGCCCAGGTCGCCGATGATGAATGATTTTTCGCCCGTTACGGTAATGTCAACGATTTCCATCGGATTGCGAACGACGACCAGGGTCAGAGTCGCCGTAAATCCAAGGTGCGCAACGATAACGCCTTGTGGCCCCAGGGTTGTGGTATCAATCACCATCGTTGGGAATGGGATTGTTTCGACTCGGTTCGGAAAGGTAACAGAGAGTAACCAAGCGGACGTATCTACCGCCGTGTTTTGGTGAACCATTGGCGGGGTATTGTGCCATGTGATTGACTGGACCTCGTCATAGTCAATTGGCGGCGGTGATATCGTTATGGTGAATGAATATGTGCGCCCACCAAATGTAACGATGATTGTGTGGATACCAATTGTGCTTGGCAATGCGGACACCGCGACACCGTGGGCATTAAAATCGGCAAAAGAAATTGTTTCGGTAATTGGCGCGCGGTCAAAAGTTACGTGCAATTTCCAATTTGCGGTATTAATGGTATCACCGATGATAAATTCGGTATCGTAACCAACCAGGGCAATTTCGGTGATGGTGCGCACGGCAACCAAAACGGTTATGGTGTGACCCAAGTGACGGATTTTCAACACACCGTACCCAGGGGCCAATGTCGCGGTCGTCAAACCATTCACAACAAAGTCCGAGTTCGCCATCTGGGACTCTCCACGGTCAAAGTGTATGCGAATCGCCCACCCGCTTGTGGATATTTTTGTGCCTATGTCAAATATCCCAATGATGTCGCCGTCGGTGAATGTTTTGCCGTCAATAACCAATTCTATTCCCGTGGCAACGGGTGGCGGAGGGGCCAGGACAGATATAGAAAAGCTGGCGATAAATCCCTCGAACGTGATGTAGATGGTAAAGATGCCTGTTGCGCCTGTGTTGATGTCAATGTCTATTGTCGCATATGATGCGATGATGTTTGCGTTGCGGGTGGGGTCGTACCTGTGGATGGTTAAAATCCATTGGCCTATTTGTTCCGTAATATCCGTGCATTCGGTTGTGAACTCCATAACGCCCGTTGCCGTGATATCGATGATTTCCATTGGATTACGGACAACGGTTATGCTGATGGTCGTTGTGACCCCGCCGTATGATATGGTGATTGAACGCGGGCCTAGGATGTCCAGGTCTATGACGGACACCGAAAAATCGGGAAAGGCACGAACCTCGGTTCGGTCAGCGGCCAACGGAGGGCGATTTGCAAAGGTAACATAAATCGACCAATCACCCAGGTCGATGGCCGTACCCGCGGTGAATGTAGTTGTTCCCGCGCGGAACGCGATAGATTCGACCAGGTACCTGTCGGGCGGGGCCACAATTTCGATTGGGATATATGTGGTGTGCCCGCGATAGGCCAGTTGCACATTAACGATACCCAATGCGTCGGTCGAAAAAGGTGTTACGGCAGGGGTGCGCAAAACGGGGTCAACATTCGGCCCGCGGAAAATAACGCGAACGGCCCAATCGGATGCGTACAAAATCTGTATCGCTTCAAAGGACAAACCCATACGCAATGTTGCTGGAAAGGTTTCGGCGACGGCCTCGATACCGATAATTTGATATGGGTCGACAAATTCATAAATCGTTATTGTGACGGATGTGCTTTGGCCGTCGTATGTCACGGTCACGTCTACATCACCCAAAGCCGCGGTCGAAAAGTCAGAGATGGTTAGGCCAGGGTGTTTTGACGGAACGACCTCGGTACGGTCGGTAAAAGTCAGTTGGAAATACCACGCGGACAAAATTGTATCGCGGGATGTGTTTTGCACGAATTGGGTTTCGCCCGCATGAAATGTAATTTCCGTAATGGATGCAACATATGGCAATACGTTTATACGATGTGTCAGATTCAATTCGTTGTATGTAATTGTGATATCATGCGGGCCGACAACAGACATATCAAATGCCGATACGGTGAATTCTGTGTGGGCACGTTCCTCGGTCGTGTCGTCGGAAAAATGGACATTGATGTGCCACCCAACGTAACAAAACTCATTCGTCGGGTCGGTGCATTGGGCAATCTGGGCGGGGATTCCGCGCCCCACGGAAATATGGGTGACATCGGGTTCGGGTGTACGCGAGGGTGGGTCGTAATCGGCAATATTTTGGTTGCGGCATCCAGGGGCAAGGAGTGCAAAAGGCACAAGTAACACCATCATCGTCAAAATCTTGACAACTGTCTTTTTCATTGGTTTGTCCTCTTTTGTAAAATTGCTCACTCACCGTAACATGATTAAAAAGCCGAGGTCAAACGATAGGTATATACCAAACATTAATAATAATGATGAAGTTAAAGTAATATAGCCATCAAGCCATAAGTAACCAATGCAATCCCAGATAAAAGGTGCCCGACATAGTGGGGCAGTCGGCGCAAATACCGTGCAAGGAAGAATGTTGCCATGGAATATCCCAAATGCGCCAACCCAACGGTCAGGGGAATCCATATAGTTTGTACGTCAAGTATGAATGTCAGGCCCATTGTTATCAACATGGCCTCGACGCTCATGAATAATCCCGTCATGACTATGTTCTTTGCTTTGCCGCTTTCACGGCGGCATTGTGAAATGACCCACAAACCCAAGGCAATGAAAAGTGAGCCGATTATCAAATCAATATCAATTTCACCCGACAGGTTAATCGATATCGCAATTATGTACCCAACGAAACAAAGGGCAATCAGGAACGTGTTTATAACCAAAACATGCCACGCGCGACAGCCCTTTTGCGTGCCAAAGGAAATTCCGATAAATAACGCATCAACCGAAACAATTAACCCCGATAAAATTGCAAGCCACATGCATCAGCGTATGAACAACGCCCCAATCATGTTACGTCCGCAATGCGTGGTCAATGTTGTTCCCGTAACCAGACGCAGAACCTCACGGAACCCCGCGGATTTGAATGCATAAACAACTTCCAATGCCGTTTGTTCGGGGATGTCACTGTGCACAATTATCGCCAAACCTTTGTCGGCGGTTTCCGTTTGTGCAACACGCATTTTAACCCAATCCTTTACCGCATTTTCAAACGCGCCTTTGAATTTTTTGTCTGGAATGACCTTGCCATCGTTAACAATTAATGATGGCCGAATTTTAAGAAGGTTTGCCCCAAGTAACTTCAACCCGCTGGCCCGACCGCCGCGATAAAGGTAGTTCAGGTCTTTTATAATAAACCCCGCGTCCAACTTGTCCACCAAAGAATGAATTGCCGCCAGGATTTCATCGACACTCTTGCCCTCGCGCACCATTTCGCTGGCTTTAATTGCCAACAATCCCGTGCCCGCCGAAACGCTCTTTGAATCTATCACGTGCACCCGTTCCATATCGCGGGCGGCACGCTTGGCGTTTGCGTGACTGGCCGAGAGTTTGTCGCTGATGGAAAAATGAATGATATGCCCGCCGTCGGCCGTTGCACGTTCAAACAATTCGCGGTAATCAATTTCCAACGCCGCGTTGGTTTTGGGTAACAAGCCGTCTTTTTCAACCGCCTTGTAAATGTCTTCTGGCTTGACCTCGGTATCGCGATACAATTCCTCGCCGATTACCACGCCAAAGTAAATGACCTCCAGATTGTATTTTTTGTACAACTCCTCGCCCAGGTCTGCTGTGTTGTCCACACTGATTGTTATTTTACCCATTTTGGTTCTCCCTTTAGTTTATCTCTTTTCAAACGAATGACACGCTCCATAATCATTTTCAAATCATGCACAGTCCGCAGGTCGTCCATAATTGCTTGGGTTCGCTCCTCGGTTGTGCCTACGTTTGTGATTTCGGATGTGTCGATTGCGCGGATTTCCATCCGTATCATCTTGGCGACCAATTTTTCCAAATCGGATAGCTTCATGATGCCCGAATCGGCTATGACGGAAATCTCGCTGTCCGATTTGATTTTTGACAATTCGCAATTGACGGTTGCCTTTACAACTGCCAGCTTTTTTACCAATCGTTTCTTTGACACCAACAGGGCATAGAACATAATGACAGACGATATTTTTGCCAATTCGATTAACATGCCCATAATGTTCCATCGTTCAATGCCATTTCCCTCCAGGATGTTTAACGGTGTCTGGGTCAAGAACAACATAATCGCATAAAAGAACACGGATATGCGAACGGGATGTTTCCCGGGCAGGTATTGGCCAATAACAAACCCAAGGGCAAATATTAGGGCAATGGATTGCAATGCCTGGGTTCCCGGGGTAGGCAGGTTTATGATAACGACAATCCCTGCACTGACGGCAATCACCACCATGACAAGCAGGAATATCCTCCCGGCTTTGCGACGGGTTGGACTGTCCTTTGCAAATATCCACCAAAACACCAATGCACGGATAGAACTATATACCGCAACGATTACCAGCGACAGCTGCGTCGCCATTCCATTAGGTGTCGACAATCCAATAAACACAAACATAACGGCCCAAAAGGCACTACCTATACCGTTTACTAACAAATACTTTCGTTTGTCTTTTATCTGGTATGACGCGAACTCAAAACAAATTGTGATGACCCCAAATATCTGGGCGATGATAAACCATGTGTTCATAACCCAAGTCTATGCCGTGGTTTCAAAATCGGTGGTAACTTTGTAATGATATGTGGTAACACAATAATGATGTGTGATATGATGCAATATGACGTGTTATAGGTGCGGGGCAACGCACACGGTTAAAAACGGAATGCGCGGTGGCAAGCAATGTTACCTGTGCCGTGTATGCAAATGTCAATTCACGGGTGACCAATCATTTGTCGAAAATGAAAAGCGGGTTGCGATAACCCTTTGTTGCTTTGGACTGTCTTCGCGACGTATTGGCCAGTTACTGGGTTACAGTCACGTAACAATCCTGAAATGGGTGCGCGCATTTGAAAACCAAAGGTCGGAACCGAACGAGAACTATTTCATGGACCTTGACGAAATATGCGAATTCCTGGCGGTTCGTGCGGCCAACCCGCGCATGGGGCGGCGGTTCACATCTATGCAGGCGGCCCTGACATGGAACGTCGAAAACGAAATGAGCAAATACATGGAAAAGGTCTTTGCATCCCTGACGACGGGATAACAACAAAAAACTCCTTTCGGAGTTCTTTGATGGTTGGGCTAAGTGGACTTGAACCACCGACCCCCGCCTTATCAGAGCGGTGCTCTAACCAACTGAGCTATAGCCCATCGACAACAATTAATTTACCATACACACGGGCACCCGTCAAGAAGAATAAGAGCAAAGCGGACGAACTTGACATCCATATCAATATTTTGTATAATAAAAATATGTACACCAAAGGGGAGTTGTTCACAACTGTGAACGAAATATTGGATGAAAAATCACGCAAGTTGCATCGGCGGCCGATTGCCCCTGTCTTGACTGGTGGGGGTTGTGGTATGGCCCCAATCTTTTATTCACGCACGGGTTTGAACATCCAACCACTATACGGCAGCAGCACCAAATTCCGCTCCTGCCATTACTATTCGGGATTGGCCGAGGCAATAGAATCCATGAAAGGAATGGTTGGCGACGAATGGCAAAACTTCCTGTTTGGCCAGGCCTTTGATATAGAGGGCGAGGCCAGTCGTGATGACCTAGAACGTTTTACTCTGCACATGCCATTGCAAACGGTCGACAAAATCCCAGACGCAAATAAATATGGATATATGCCGTATTCGTCCGCGCGTGCGTCTGAACGGAAAAAGATGGCGGAACGCGAGCAACGATTGCTGGGCGAACTGGACATGGCATTGATAGAGGAACTGGAACGAAACAACATGACAAACATGAAATACGATACAGGGAGTGGGTTGATAACCCAAGACAGAAGTTTAGTATCCTAAATTCTTGCACCACATTTTCAATGGTAGTATAATAATGATATGGCAATTACTTTTTGGGATTACAATGTCTGGAGCCCCCTTGTCCAATTCGGTACCATATGCATGTTTTTAATCGTCGCGAATATGATGCGACGCAAGATTCCGTTTTTACGAAACACCCTGATACCCACCGCCGTTATTGGCGGGTTCTTGGCGTTGGCAATGCGGTCGTTGGGATGGCTAGATTTTATCAGCATGTCTATGTTAAGCGGCCTTACCTACCACGCAATCGTAATCGGTTTCATCGCGATATCATTGAAA
>WRBO01000023.1 GCA_009784555.1 Bacillota bacterium
AGAAGGGACCAGCATCTACATCCAACGGGGCGAAAAACTCACCGTGCGCGAATTGCTACTGGGATTAATGTTGCGGAGCGGTAACGACTGTGCCTCGGCTCTTGCATGGCATGTGGGTGGCTCTATCGAAAAATTTGCCGCGATGATGAACGACGTATCAAGAAAAGCTGGCGCGCGTAACTCCAACTGGGTCAACCCACATGGACTGGATGCCGAGGGGCACTTAACCACCGCCCACGACCTGGCCTTGATATCGGCCTACGCAATGCGTAACCCAACGTTTGCGGAAATCGTCGCAACGAAAGAGGCCCGTATTACCGGCGTCGACATGCCGCGTGTACTCCTAAACAAAAACCGCCTATTACGCTCTAACGAAGACATCGTTGGGGTGAAAACTGGATTTACATCAAAGGCGGGGCGTTGCTTCGTCGGGGCCCTGAACGACAATGGTATGACGGTCGTCTGTGTCGTGCTGAACTGTGGGCCAATGTTCCCCGAATCCGAATCAATCATGGAACGTGCGGTTGACGAATTCTACATGCACAAAATTTTATCGCGGGACGAGGTCATCATCGACCGTGGCGGCCGCCGCGGAATGGTTGCCGATGATTTTCTATACCCATTGCGAAACGGCGAGGTTGACTCGGTCAGGGTAGAACTAGGTCAATCCGAGGTTCTCGTAACTCGCGCCGACCAACTTATACACCGTGCAAAGTATTTGGTTCTTGCGGAAGACTAAAATATAATGGGGGTATGAAGATACTCATCGCGAACTATTTGGGTAAAGGTACGCAAGAGGTCAGTGCGCTCTACGATGCACTGTCCAAGAACCATGATGTGACAATTGCAGCCATGGCCAGTGAAGCCAGCTACCTCGCCCAATCCTTTCAATTTGCAAACGAACCCACACGGGTAGAGGACCTTGGCAAACGTGTCTACGAATTTTATTCAAACCCTGCCGACATGGTCTCTATCATGCTGGGACAAATAATGCGGCATGACATGCCCGACCTTGTAATCTGCGGAATTTCCAACGGCACCAACATGGGTCCTGACCTCTACACGTCGTCAAACGTCGGCATGGCGATGGAGGCCGCGTACTTTGGCGTTCCCGCAATCGTCATATCTACCGAATTCCAATCGGGAACGGACAAAGGGGCTTACAAAAATATCGCGAAATTTGTCGAAAAAAATATTGCCAAATTCGCCGAACCTGGCCTGCCTCCACACACCTTTCTGAACATTGCGGTTCCACGTGTGGAAAAATATTCGGAACTAAAGGGCGTGTCCTACACCCGCATGGGGCGAATGAACCTACAGATTGAGTTTATAGAGGGCAAAGACCCAAAAGGCGGTACATACTACTGGTCAAAAAAATCGACGCGGAAAAATCTATCCACCGAGGGCGAGGACGAAAAACGCCTATTCGACATGGGCTTCGTTGTCGTAACCCCAATCAACTACGATGCGACCGATTATCTGGCAATCGCTGAATGGGGTGCAATAACAAAGAGAATCACAAGGGGAGAGGACGCGTAATGAAACCACTACGAATATTATTGGTAAATGAAAAGGGCTGCTTTGACCCGGGCATAATCGCATTGGCAAAGGTCTTGTCTGCACGCCACCGTGTTGTCATCGTGGCACCCCTGTCACCTATGGCGGGCGTATCCCACTCGCTGACAACCGACCGCCCTGTACGCGCGACACAATTCAACGCACTTAACCGTGTCAAAATTTTCGGCGTAAACGGCACCCCCTGTGACTGCGTGGGCCTTGCCCTGGATAAATTATTAAAGGCAAAACCCGACCTAATCATCAGCGGCATTGACCACCACCACAACCGCGGCGAAACTATTTACAGCAGCGGGGTTGTCAGCAGTGCCATCAGCGGCACCCTCCACGGCGTCCGCAGCATCGCCCTCTCGGCCTCGGTTGCCAACCCGAAACAGGAACGCGGCTTCCTCTCGGTCGCACGTGCATTCGCGAAAAAGCTAAACTACTTTGTAACAAACATTCCCGCGGACACCACGTTGAATGTGAACTACCCGACAAAGTTCCAAAGCAGCAAAATCAAAACCACCCACCTAACAACGGGCATGGTGGACAACACATACCGCCACGAAATCAACCCATTCGGACGCGAATTCTACTGGATGGAAAACGATGTCATGGGCCACGGTCTTGAATGCCTGGAACAACGCGGGGATGTCTACTGGCTTAAACAAGACCACATAACCCTAACCCCCCTAAAATATGACCTCACCTGCGATGCGGGTTTTGACTTCCTAACCAAACTAAACATTACGCTTTGATATGGCGATAAAAAACTTCTACTGTTTCCTCTGCACTCAACTTTGAATTATCAATAACAATCGCACCCTTGACCTTACGCAATGGGGCGACTTTCCGTGTACGGTCGCGCTTGTCCCGTATCTTAACTTGCTTAATCATCTCACGCAACGAAATCTGTTGCTCGGGATACTGGTCAATACGACGCTGTGCCCGTATCTTGGTTTTCGCCGTCAGGTAAAACTTAAACGCGGCCTCGGGCAAAACATGACTGGAAATCTCACGCCCCTCCAACACCAAACTCTCACCCTTTGCAATCTCCCTAATCATTGCCGTCACACGCTCGCTGGCGATTGGATAAATAATGCTCGCCATCTGGGCAACTTCGCGCGTGCGAATTCTCCCCGTAACATCCGCAAAGTTTATATAAACGCGTGTCTCGCCCTCTTTAATCTCTGCATGAAAATTTACACTCGCAACCGCATCGGCAAAATCTTCCTCGGCTATCGCGGATTCCAACAGGAACAGTCCAATCGCCCGATACATGGCCCCCGTGTCCAACGCGGCAATACCTAACCGTGCCGCCAACGCCTTTGCCAATACGCCCTTACCCGATGCGACGGGGCCGTCAATGGCAATGTGAAAGATTTTGTCTGTATTCATCCAAACAAATTAACATATTCCTTGAAATATGTATATCGTATGTGATAAGTTAGTTGAAATGAATGTAATCCAGATAGCAATTGACGGCCCAGCCGCCAGCGGCAAGGGCACAGTAGCCCGCATGCTGGCCCGTCGTCTGGGCTTCATTTGTCTGGATACTGGGGCCCTGTACCGCGGCATGACAATCCACTTCATGAACCACAACGTCAACATCATGGACACAACTGAAATCGCCGCGGCGGTCGAATCCCTCAACATGAACGTCCGCTGCGAAAACGGCGAGACCCATATCTACCTCGACGACGAAAACGTAACCGACCGCCTCCACGACCTTGACGTGTGCGAATACGTGTACCAGGTCGCTCAAATCCTCATCGTCCGCGAACGCATCCGAATAATCCAACGCGACATCGGCTGTTGCCAATCCATAGTGTGCGAGGGACGTGACATAGGCTCCGTCATCTTCCCAAACGCCCAATTCAAATTCTTCCTCACGGCCTCTTTGCGCGCCCGTGCCCGCCGCCGCTACAAAATGGAACTGGAAAAAGGCAACAACTCCGCAACCTACCGCGACGTGGAAAACATGATACGGGCACGCGACCACCAAGACCGAACAAGGCCAATCAGTCCCCTAAAAAAGGCAAAAGGTGCCAGGGTAGTCAGTGCCAGCGAAAGAACGGCTAAACAAGTCGTCGATGTAATGTATGATATAATAACGAACTCAAACAAAAGGGGAGAAGCATGCTGTTCCGTCATTTCATGAAAATTTTCACCTGGCCGTTCTATGTGCTGCTGTTCTGGCCAAAAAGATACAACAAACAATATCTGCGCCAACTGCGGGGCAAACCGTACGTCCTCGTCGCCAACCATAAATCCAACATGGACATCGTCGTAATGTTCCACGCCATCCCGCGAAAGCTCGGATTCATTGGCAAGGAATCCCTCGGCCGCCGCGCCGTCCCTCGCTGGTTCTTTACCAAACTTGGCTACTTCCCGGTGAAAAAAGACAACGGCCTCGCGGTCGTCCGCTACAGCCTCTCCATCCTCGAAAAAAACCGCGTCATGATGATATTCCCCGAAGGCATGCGGGTCTTCAATCCAGAAGAAGCCCTTGCCCTGCGAAACGGCGCCTCAATGATAGCAATCAAGGGCGGGGTGCCCGTCCTCCCGTGCGTCATCAACCGCGCTGCTCGCCCGTTCCGCCGAACCAAAATAAAATTCGGCCCGCCAATATGTACGGAAAAATACCAAGGAAAACGGGTTTGTAAAAACGACCTTGCCGAACTCTCCGACACCATCCGCGACACCCTGCGCGATATGTTGCGGGGATTTGAACACATTCCAAAAAAACATGCATGGGATGCCGAACCTGTCGATGTCGCACGCGGCATCGTTTTGCGCCACATTCCATTGACGGACGGCGAAACAACAATCAACAGGGGGATGGAGGGCTACCGCCACGAACTCCTTCTAATCAAACGCGTGCGCCCTGGGGTAAACAACGGCGAGCCATTCTACGTGTTCCCGGGTGGGCACCTGGATGGCAACGAAATGGAAATGGAGGCCGTCACTCGCGAACTGCGCGAGGAATGTGGCATCGAAATCCGCCCAACCCGAACGATATACAAATCGCACAGGGAAGTGGGCAGCCGCGGCGACAAGCCGGAAATGGAGGCCTTTCTCACCTGCGAATACATCTCGGGGGATGTCAAAATGTCGGCTGATGCTGACGAGGCTGCCCCGGGTGCCGAAACCGAAACCTGGTTCGACGGCAACCCGCGCGGCACCTACGAACCAATGTGGGTCGACCTGGAGGCTATCCTTGAAACCGACATGCCCGTATACCCTGAAAAAATCGCAAACCAACTCCGCACCGACATCACCGAACTGGGCTACAAACTCGTCCGCCGTTCCATGTACGTGAAATAAAAAAAACACCACTTTTTGTCAGTCCACCCCTTGACCCCAAAAATTCCCATGCTACTATAAGGCACAGGGGAGGATTATTATATTGGTCGAGATACATACGCCCACGGGCCGACGAGGGAACAACAACTTTTCGCATCCGAGGACAAGAGAAATCGGCCTGCCTTGTATGTTGCTTTCAAAATCAAGAACCATGGCGGTCATTTCTCCTCCGCAGGAAAGAAAAGTTAGTTTTCCCTGCAAGGAGGCCCAAATGGACGGTTACGCTCGTAATTCAACCAAACCACGGACCACGTGTTATAAATGTGCGCAGGGGCGCACGGATTTATGGAAATAATTTGCGGAATCGCGGGAAATAGGCTATATTATTCGTAATGCACAATCGGTGCAAAAAGGAAGTAGGGAACAAAATGGACAAAAAAGAAGAATTCAACATGGACTTAATTGAACAAAGCTTTCAATCGTATCGTGTTGGTGCCGTGGTAAACGCAACCGTGGTCGGCAAAAATGACAAAGGCCTGGTCGTAAACATCGGCGGAAAATCGGATGGACTCATCGCTGGCGAAGGCGAAGAGGAATTCATGAACCTGGCCAAAGGAACTAAACTCGACGTGGTAATTCAAACCAGCCGCGCCGAAGAAGGCCTAATCAAGGTCAGCGCGAAAAAAGCAATAGACGTCGTTGAAAAAAATCTTCAAATCCCTGACATTAAAAAAGGCGCAAAATTCGATGCAGTGGTCGAGAGCGCGAACAACAGCGGCCTCACCGCATTCTTCGGCGCATACAAAGTCTTCGTCCCGGCATCCGAGGTAGAGGAATTCTACGTCCGCGACCTGGCACGATACAAAGGCAAAACCCTTACATTCATCGCCACCGACTTTGACGAGGAAAAGAAACAAATCATAGCTAGTCGCAAAGCCCACATGAAAGTCGACAAGGAAAAGAGCCAAGAACTCTTCTGGCACTCAATCTTTGTAAACAAACTGGTAACTGGCCGCGTTGTGCGTATCACCGCATTCGGCGCATTCGTAAACGTTGACGGCGTCGACTGCCTCGTACACAACTCGGAATCAACCCACGACCGCACCAAGAGCGCGAAAGACGTGTTCGAGGTCGGAACGGAATACCAATTCCGCGTAATTTCGGTAGACCGTGAGAGCGGCCGCGTACAACTCTCGCACAAAGCAACCGCACCACACCCATTCGACGAAAAGGTCGGGGCACTGGAACACGGGGCCGAGTACGAAGTCGAAATCACAAAAATCCTGCCATACGGCGCACTTGCAAAACTTCCAAACGGACTCGAGGGAATGATTCACATCTCGGAAATGAGCAACAACTACATCCAATCCGTCCACGAAGTTGTAAAGGTCGGCGACCGCGTAACCGCCCGTCTCCTGGGCGTCGACGAAGAACGCCGCAAAATCTCCCTATCCCTGCGAACTCCTCAAGAAAACGAAACAATGGAGTAGGTTTCGTTGCGCTAACAATTCCTGTCACGACCTTGATTGACCTACTTCGGACCACGTGTTATTAATGTGCGCAGGGCGCACGGTCAATGGGAAACCCCCAACCCCAACAGATACGATTCAAAAAACAACCCCAAACTAAACGTCGTAACCTGCTCGAAACTTTCCAGCAGGTTTTTCTGTGTCGCAATCCCGAACATCTGGGCACGGGCAAAATGGGCCAGGGACCTCACCATGTACTCGCGCCCAATCATCATCTCTAGGTCGGCAAACAACAACATCCCTCTCACATACGCCATGTATACATACTCATACTGACTGTTAAACTCATTCAAATGCCTGTTCATATTCTTATCTAACGGCGCACCTATTCCACGCACCAATCGTGTAAAGGATGCTAGGTTGCTTCTAAACATGTTGATATAATCACGACGCGTGCCCATAAACAAATCTGGATTCTCATCAAAGAACAACAACGTGCTGTATTCCGCTAACCCTTCATCAATCCATGCTGTGCGTACTTGGTCATTACCAATAATTCCATACCACCATTGATGCGCCATCTCGTGAATAATAACTCTGTCGATATCTTCGCGATTGGTTATGTTCGCGGCAATAAACACTATCTCGCCAAACTCCATCCCACCATGCAAGAAATCCGTTTGCACAACTGTCATAACTCGATATGGAAATCGCACAAACAGGCGGGAAAATGTTTCCAAACTTCTAACAGCCACCTCAAGACTTCTAATAGGGTCGGCATCATCCAAAAAGTAATAATGCACGGCCGTGCGCCCCACAAAGCGTGTCATAGACTGCAAGTGCGGCGACAACACCGCGGCCCAATCACGTATGGCTCGTGATTGTATGGTTGTGGTACGTGTTGTTGATGTCTTTGTCTCTCGGATAACAACACCTGATGATGCCATAACCATATCACGGGGCTTTGTAATTGTGACATCAAAGTTATGTAACGCATTGAAAAACGGGTCGCCGTTATAACTATATGTGTTGGGCAACCACTCGCTGTCAAACATTACTGGCACGGGATAAAAATTCCCCAGGTTAACTACGCGGTCGGTATATCCCAAACGGTGCGCAATGTTAGCCAAGTGTACGGTGTAAAAGATATCTATTGTTGTAGTAGCGTTCGGGGCCAATGGCGTTGGTAACGGAACGATGAGGAGGTTTTCATCCTCGCCGCCTATCTGCGGCAATATGGACGCTCCATCGACTGCCGTCCTCCCTATGTCAATATGACCGAAACTTTTACCGTTTGGAAATGCTGTCGCTATTTCATTCTGCGATACGGGCGGGAATTGTGCGCCCTCGCGGAATGCATTGGCAAAGATATGAAACTTAACCTCGGACTTTGCTATATTACTGCGATTGCGATATGTAACGGTCTGTGTAACCGACAGAGTTCGTCTTTGATGGTTGTAGACAATATCCATGCGGATGTTATCCACATTGCGCGCGGCTGTTGCCAAGGGGTCTGACCCACGCACTAAAAAGACCAACAAGGTCGCCAGAACAACACACGCAAGGCCAAGAGATGTAATGAGGATGATTCTTCTACGTTTCGTCATACAGAATGGATATGACATGAATCGCCACATAATAACAAACCCCTTCAAAATCTTCGTCGATGGATTTGGCACTCTTGGTTTATGAAGAGAATTATTTCTGGCCTTTTGATTTTGTTGTGTCTTTTGGTTTTGTCTGGATGTGGAACGGTAAACTCACCAGAGAGGTTTAGGCGTGTCGATTTAGACATGGACAATTTTTGGCAATACATGGACGTGAATATTGTGCGCAGTGGTGACATTGTTGGAACACGTTTGCAAATTTTCCCCGAGGTTCCTAACTCTATGTTCTTTGATACGGTTGTGACATATTCGGTCTTTTCGTCTCTTACTGGGGAATTGCCTGAAACACGCATTATTATCGTTCCAATTGGCGGTACGGCCCAGACAAATTTCTGTCGCCAAGCCTTTCCGCGAATCATCAATATAAGCGGTGTTGTCGAGTATCACATTTGACGTTTCATGGTCTATAATGATATATGGAAATATACCTTGATAATGCCGCAACCACACGCCCGCGTCCAGAGGTGTCCGAGGCAATGGCAGATGTAGACCGCAACAGTTACTATAACGCGGCCGCCATGTACGCGGGTGCGGTGCAGGCACAACGAACTCTGTCGGAATCAATGAACATCATTCATCGTCGATTAACGCGTCGAGGCGAAGGCAGTTTAATAATGACCAGCGGCGCCACCGAAGGAAACAACATGGTCATATTCGGCAAGATTACAACGCCACGTCATCATACGGTTGTGGCGGCAGGGGAACACAGCAGCACGTATGCACCGTCCATGGCATTGCGCCAAAACGACTACAATGTCGACTATGTGCCTTTAACGGCTTCTGGTGTGATTGACTTGGATGCATTGCGGCGCGCATTGCGGCCCACGACAACGTTGATGTGCTTTTCATTGGTAAACAGTGATATCGGCACACTACAACCCGCGCGCGATATCGTAAAGATTGTTAAGCAAAT
>WRBO01000024.1 GCA_009784555.1 Bacillota bacterium
CAAGGGGGTTTCTGACAATTTTAGGTCATAAATTTCCATGCGGAGATAATGGGCAATTGATTCGCAATTTTTTAATGATGCCCGTATTAATTCTATTTGCGCCTCCATCGCCGCAAGTTGATACAGCAGTTCGTCCCGTTTGTTCATATGTTCCCCCCTTTGGTCCTATTCGGACCAATTATGACATATACCGTAGCAAAAAGCAACAATATAAATTATGGCCATTGGTCAAAAAATTAGAGAGTTGAGAACAGAACGCGGGTTAACACAAGAGATGTTAGCCAAGGGGCTTGGTTTGCCCAGAGTGACTTTGAAGAATTACGAAACGGGATACAGACAAGTACCCAATGATTTAATTCCAAAGATTGCCAAATTTTTTGGTGTGACCACAGATTATCTATTCGGGCTGGAGGATTGACAGGCCGACGGGTGGGGAACAACTTTATGCAGTCGAGGACTCCCCCATATCTGGCGGATATAACACATCTGGATTATCCGCAGACAAATAAAGTTAGTTCCCCACAAAGGAGGCCTTTGAAGCAGGCAAAATCATTTTCTTCAACACCGCATTGATGTCGGCCATGAACGAAAATTCGGTTGCCGCCCGAACTTCCTCGGGCACCTTTTCCATACTCTTTTTATTGCGGGTCGGCAATATCACATGCCCAATACCGTGCTTGTACGCACCCAAGGCCTTTTCGCGAATACCGCCAACCTCTAACACCCGCCCCGACAACGTGATTTCCCCCGTTATTGACATGTCACCACGAACCGCACGACCACAAAACGCGGACACCAACCCCACAACCAATGCACAACCCGCACTGGGTCCCTCTTTCGGTATCGAACCGCTGGGCGCGTGAATGTGAACATCCATCTCGGTAAATTTCTTTTCATCGATTTTATACTCGGCGGCCAAACTCTTTGTCACCGACAGGGCGATTTGGGCACTCTCCTTCATCACCTCTCCCAATCTGCCTGTCATAACCATCTCGCCCTTGCCTGGCAACAACACAACTTCTAACTGCATCACATCCCCGCCAACGTCGCTGTACGACAGCGCGTTCACAACACCCACGCGGTCAGATTTCATCAATTCATCGGCCAGATATTTTTCGGCACCCAACATCTCGGTCACCGTTTTTTTGTCGAATTTCGTTTTCTTGGCCGCGCCATCACCGTTAACAATTTTGACCGCCAATTTACGAATGAGCGACGATAACACACGCGCCAATTCCCGCACCCCCGCCTCGGACGTGTAACTCTCGATAATGGTCATCAACCCATCCTCGGTAAACTCCAGCAGTTTTTCATCCACCCCATGTTCACGGCACAGGCGCGGAACCAAAAACTGGCGCGCAATCTTTGCCTTTTCCAAAATGGTGTAACTGGACAATCGGATGATTTCCATACGGTCTTCCAACGCCCACGGAATTTCGGATTCGTCATTGGCCGTACATATAAACAAAACTTGGGACAGGTCATACGGCACGTCCAAATAATGGTCGGAAAAGGACTTGTTTTGCACGGGGTCCAAAACCTCTAACATTGCGCTGGCGGGGTCGCCGCGGTAATCGTGCGCCATTTTATCAATCTCGTCCAACAGGAACACGGGGTTAACCGTTCCCGCCTTTCGCATTCCCGCAATGATTTTCCCGGGCAACGCGCCAACATACGTTCGGCGGTGTCCGCGAATTTCGCTCTCGTCACGCACGCCACCCAAACTGGCCCGCACAAACGT
Source organism: Bacillota bacterium (assembly GCA_009784555.1). Classification (GTDB taxonomy): domain Bacteria; phylum Bacillota; class Clostridia; order Christensenellales; family UBA1242; genus WRAD01. Next base: position 1,742 of record WRBO01000024.1, read on the forward strand.
TCGGCCCAGGGCACGGGCGACGCTCTCGGCGATACTGGTCTTTCCCACCCCCGGCGGCCCAACAAAACAAAGTATCTGCCCGGGCGGCGACCCCCCGCGGTCGGCATTTGTGTTCCCCTCCCCGTTCTTTGGTTCGGTCAACTTCATCACGGCCAAGTGTTCGATAATACGGTCTTTGACATCCGTCATATTGTAATGGTCGGCATCCAACACCGCGCGTGCATGTTTCAAATCGACGGTGTCCTCGCTGCGCCTATTCCACGGCAGCTCCAGTATCGTATCGACCCAGTTACGGACAATGCCAATCTCGGGACTCATCGGATTAATTTTACTTATGCGCGATATGTCCTTTGATACCTTTTTAACGACCTCGTCGGGTGCGCCACATGCCTCTAACTTTTCCCGCAATTCGGCCTCGTCATCGTCTTCGCCCAATTCCTTGCCGATAACACGCATCTGTTCACGCAGGTAATATTCGCGTTGCGTTTGGTCCAGGTTTTTTCGCGTCCTCTCGCCAATGTCTTTTGCGATTTGCATGTGTTCAAATTCCTTGTCGATATAACCACCCAACATGTCCAACCGTTTGCATACATCTTCCTCGTAAATCATGCGGGCACGACTCTCGACCTTTGACAGGAAAAAATCCGCAACCGTATCGCAAAACGATGCGTAATCGTCACGGGCAACACGCATCTTGTCCTTTATAATTATTGACATGCGTTTGTCCATGCGGGAAATTTCTTTCATCTTGGCGCGTATTGTATCCACCAAACGACGGGCCAAATCCGACTCGCGGGGGGACATTTCGGGGTCGATGATTTCGTTCACGTCGCGGGCCTCTATCGCCGATTTTGCGCGACGAAAGCCCTGGGTTCGTGCCCGATGATGCGTAACCACGGTAACGGTTGCCGCCCCGTCCTTTACCCGTACAAAGTTCCGTAACGAACACACCGTTCCAATTTTGACCAATGTTTTCATGTCCAACTCGTCGCCCTCGCGCACCTTTGGTGCCCACACAACCATGAACCGTGCATCACGCTTTGCCATATCCTCGAACAGGTCGACCTGTTCCGCCACATGCAGGGTCAACGGGTACTCGCACCCTGGGAAAAACACAAAATCTGGTGTTATGAATGTCGACATACGTACAATTTCTTTTTGCATAAGGCCTATTCTAACACATTATTTTGTTTGGTAAAAGAGGAAATACGGGTTAGACTATTCGTAAGAATATACGCACACACGCGGGAGGGATTTTAATGATGGTTAACGCAGCAAACCCACAGGCACACTATGCATTCAACGGCATGCCTTTCATGGGAATGAACATGATGCAAACATTGGGGGCAATGCCCCAATTCTTTGGCCCAACACAAGGGGTCAGCGGAATGTGGCAAGCAACCCAGGGGTTCACCCAACCATTCTGGCCCGCGCCGTCCATAACGTCTATGGTACAACCACAGCCATGGGGCGGGATGAACATGTTCCAAAACATGAACGTTCAATTCGCACAAACGGGGCCCGCGCAATTCATGCCGCACATGCCAAACTTTCCTGGTATGGCACCGATAACCTATGCGCCAAACAATACGAATAATAACCAAGTCAACCCAAACATCAACGTAAACCCAACATTCAACAACAATGCACCGTCAAACGACATCGAGGCACGGTTGGCGCAACTGCAACAACGCCGTGACGAATTCGTTCCAACCCCTGCACCCGCGACCGCCGCACCGGCCGCCGTTAACAACATCAACGCATCACCCGTTCAAAACAACAATAACAACCAAACCGTTAACGCAAACCCAAACATCAACGTCAATGCAAATCCAAATATCGACATCGCGTTGAACCCGCGCTTTGTGTTTAATCTGGACGGTAAAGAGATGGGCTACACCCCACCGCAACCGTTGAAACAAACCATAATCAACAACAATATCAAGAACGAAAAACACATCCATCAAAACCAAAACGTTTTCAATATATATGTAAACGGACGCGGTGCGGGTCAACACCAGGGCCCCGAAATTATCGAGGGCGAATGGCGCGAGATTGGTGACAACCCAACACCAACACCAATTGACCCTAAACGCGACCCAAAGCTAATAGGAGTAGACCCGTCTAAAAAAGGCCAAGGCCCAAACCTTTTGAAAGAACCGCCGCTAGAGGGCGAGGTCATCGGCCCCAGACTTATTACTGGCCCCGTACACAAACCAACCGACCCCGAAATCATCGACGGCGTATTCCGCGAAATCACTGACCCGGCAAAACAACTGCCTGGCGTTATTCACTTGCCTGGCCCTGTTGCGGGCCAAGACGATGGCACGGGCAAACCGTATATTGATGAATTCGGCCGTATACACCGCACTGTCGAGGGAGAACTCCCACAATATCCCGAAGGATATATCGACAGCCTAAATCCAAACAACCCAAACAAATTACGCATAATACCTCTGCCACCTGCCCCTGGCGCGGTTAAAGAGGATGACGGTATAATTCACCTCCCTGGCCCAGTTGCCGAGGTCGACGAAACTGAACGTTACAATGATAAATATATTTCAACAATCCCTGGGGGGACGGGTGTCGTTGCTGTTGAAAACGACTATACCGAATACGACAACGAACTTCCAACGCGCGAAACAATTCACACCAACGCCCACCGTGTATTGGAACGTACAAATGCCCCATTGGACATCGTACGCAAGGAAAAACAACAGGCCCAAACAATTGAGCGGGATGCCGCACGCGGTGTAAAGGCACATATGGCGAATGCCGAAAATTTCGATTACGAGGCAATGGATGCCGAAAACCGCCAACGCAAAGAAGACGAGAGTTGGATTCAATACCACAACGACAAACAGGCCGCCAGTGACGAAGAATACCGCCTTTGGGATGCCGAACAACGCCGCGCACGCGGGCGGGTGGCAAAAGAAGCCGCAGATGGCACAGGTACAGAAGGCACACCAACATCAACCACCCCATCATGGGAAGAATTACAAGCATTATCAAAGGGCAAAAAGACAAACGTCCAAGCCAATTTCGCGGCAATGACACCCGATGAATTGGCCGCCGAGCGCAAGGATTTCAACGCGGCAAAAAATGACCCAGACCGGAGGTTACCCTAACTCGAATGCGGCAGGCAAAAACCGCACAATCAACCGCGACACTGAACGCGCGTTTAAGCACGCCCGTCAAAACCCCGACAACTATGACTTTGTCGCCATGGACGATGAAAACATTCAACACGCCACACAACAACGCGCGGTCGAAACCGCCGACCTTGTCCGTGAATACGGAAATGTACGGGGATTGCCGAACCCATCAAAAGAAACGGTTGATTACGAGGCATTTTTCGCAACAAAACCCGCCGAGGAAAAGGTTGAATGGACGGATGCCGACCTGGCCGCGCTGGAAGACACGCACGACCCAAACAAACCAATCGATGTCGGTTATGGTGCCCCGCCGCCACCTAAACCAGAGGTCGGGACCGAATACGGCGAACTTCCAACCCGCGAAACAATACACACAAACGCCCACCGCGTATTTGTGCGTGACAATGCCCCATTGGACATCGTACGAAAGGAAAAGCAACAGGCACAAACCATCGAACGCAACGCCGCTCGCGATGCAAAAACACATATGTCGAATGCCGAAAATTTCGATTACACGGCAATGGACGATGCAAACCGCCAACGCCACGAAGACCAAAGCTGGATAGACTACCACGCCGAAAAGCAAGCCGCCGATGACAACGCATACCGCCTCTGGGACGCCGAACAACGCCGTGCACGTGGTCGGGTCGCAAAAACCGAGGGCAAAAACACCACTCCCCCTGCCCCATCCGCGGAACCCGAAACCTTGGTCGGACGACGAAACCCACGAACCGAACCAATCGGACAACAACCGCAATACACACCAAACGACCCACACTATCCCTTGGATTACACGCGCCGTGCCGAACAAAAAAACCGCACAATCAATCGCGATGCCGAACGCGCTTTCAAACGTACCCAACAAAATCCTGGGGACGAAATTTATGAACGAATGGACGACGAAAACCGCGGGGGCAAAGGCGACCAAAGCTGGATAGACTACCACGCCGAAAAGCAAGCCGCCGATGACAACGCATACCGCCTTTGGGACGCCGAACAACGCCGTGCACGTGGCCAAGTCGCGACCGCAACAACACCCGACACGTCAACCAGTAACGACGGCCCCGCCACCGATTTTTACAATAACGAGAGTATCAACATGGCCGTACAATCGCCGCACATCTCCCCCGACATGCTGCGCCAACTGGGCGAACATGCCGAAACCGGCGGCGACACGAAAAAGGCCGAGTTCTTTAACCGTGCCTATGCCGACCGAACCCCGAAACCTCTTGACGCGGCGAAATTGAATAAATGGGCATCCGTCCTGCAAAACTCTACCATTGACGGCATTACAAAATTGGCCACAGATGCCCAGAACCGCGGCGACGCCGAACGCGCGCAATACCTGTTCAAAATTGCCGCCGACCGCCAAAACGCGGAACAGGGACAGAGTAAATCTCCATAAATCCGTGCGCCTCTGCGCACATTGATAGCACGTGGTCCGTAGTTTGTTTGGGCGACGAGCGTAACCGTTTCACCCACAAAAAAGGCTCGGGAATTCGACCCGAGCCTTTTTCAAATATTAGTGGGGTGAGCGATGGGAATTGAACCCACGACCTTCGGAACCACAACCCGACGCTCTAACCAACTGAGCTACGCCCACCAAATCTACCTCTTATTATATGAATTTGCCGCAATTATGTCAAGCAACTTGTCGCGCCCCTGGCCATCTTTTGACGACAAAACAATGTCATCCCGCCCAATCCCCAAAAACGTCACCATTGAATTCAACATCCCCATCGCAACCGACCGCGAAACCTTGTCCGCCTTTGTCGCAATAATGGAAAAAGGCACGCCAACACCCTGCAGGTAATTTAACATCCGCACGTCCAACTCGCTGGGCTGGTGCCGCACGTCCAACAACACAAACACCCGCCGCAACAATTCATTTCCCGATAAAAACCCGCCAATGTTCTCGTTCCATCCCCCCGTTATATTCTTGCCCGCGGCCGCGTAACCATACCCCGGCAAATCGACCAAATGCACCGAAACCTCGCCCTCGCCAACACCCAACCGCAACTTGAAAAAGTTTATCAACCGCGTACGCCCGGGGGTAGACGACGTCACGGCTAAACTCTTGCGTCCCGTCAACATATTAAGGAGGCTGCTCTTTCCAACATTACTGCGCCCCACAAATGCAAATTGCGCCAATGGCTCTTGGCTACGACTGCCCGCCACATCCGTACAACTGGTCACAAATTCCGCGTTCTTTACCCGTGTTATCATGTTGCAGTATAACCCGTGCGACCAAAGGAGCACAAGTTTATTACATTACATTAATGTTCAAGGTTCCCGAAACGCAGTGAGGGGTTCTTATAGCGTCGCCATACAAATTTGTCAAAAACTCGAACACATCGTCATTCGGGTCGCACCATGTAATCCGCCGCGGCCCCAACGCAACCACCATCTCTACCAACCGAACATCGCGGTCTATACTTCCGTTAACATATACCCCGTAATCGCCTTGGATTACACCATCCCTGACCGTCAATTCCTCGGCCCGACTCTCGATATTAGATATCAGATATTTCAATAATTCAAAAAAGTTACTCCCCACCAACAACATCCCCATATTTTCCTTGGTCAGGATACATACCTCGTCCCAACGCCGCTTCAAAATGTCTAAACAAAAATCATAAAACCCGCCAATCAAAAATATGGGGGTCAATTCAACCAATCCGCGAACCAAAACCTTGTCGGTTTCATAATCAAATTCGCACAACGCACGGATAAACGCATGGCGCGATAACGGGTCTTCGGTCGGAATAATGACCTGGGAATTGATGTAATGTGCCTTGCAATCGACAACGACAACCTCGCAAATCGCGTCCAGCACACACGACCGCACACCCGCCGAATTTTTGCCCAAATTTATCACCAAATCATCGCCCACAAACTCTGCGCCAACCCCTTCACACCGCTCTACCTGGCCCTTTATATGGGCCAAAATCCCGTCAAACCGCGTATCCCCGCGCACCCTTATTTTCTTCATATCACTTGTTCTAGGCTATGCAATAGGCCACAGTTTTATTTGCACAAAACTGTCAGTAACCCCCTTGCATTATGGAAATATATGGTATAATAAAGTGTATATTTACTTGTGAGGCGGTACCTCGAAAAACCCCCCCCAACAAAAAATACAAAAGTAATAACCCCCCCCAGGGCCAAACCCTCGGGATAATATAAGGAGAGAACAAAAATGCCTACAAAAACCATGACCCCTACCCAAATCACAAAAGAATTGGATAAATATATCATCGGACAAAACGCCGCAAAACGCGCGGTTGCCGTCGCATTGCGCAACCGTTACCGTCGGTCGCAACTGCCCCAACACATCCGCGACGAAATCACACCAAAAAACATCATTATGAAGGGCCCCACCGGTGTCGGTAAAACCGAAATCGCCCGCCGTCTGGCAAAATTGGTCGGCTCTCCATTTATCAAGGTCGAGGCAACCAAATTCACCGAGGTCGGTTACGTTGGCCGCGATGTCGAGAGCATGGTTCGTGACCTGGTCGGTGTTTCAATCCGCATGGTAATGGACGAAAAACAGGCCGAGGTCGCCAAAAAAGCCGAGGTC
>WRBO01000025.1 GCA_009784555.1 Bacillota bacterium
ACATCCACAGTGTATCCGCAGAAGACTAAAAACAGCATCTCGTAGGCAGCCGACGCCTTTGCAGTTTATAGTAACACGAGTTTTTTGTGTGTAAAGGGGGTTACTGACAAAATATCGAATTCTTGAACGATTAACATATATACAATCAACTTGCATGGAATGATAAAATATTGTATAATGGTCAATAGTTCACTTATGAGGTCGGGAATGAATCGTTTCAAAAAAAGTATTGCGTGCGCTTTGTCCGTGTTATTCGCGGGTGTGTTTTTTGCGGGTTGTGCATTGTTCCGCCCGGACACCCAATATATCGAAAACCAAATCGTTGCACGTATCGGTGATGACACCAATATCAAATGGCGGCAACTGCGCGATGCGTACCAAAACTTTGGCTTTCGTTTTGTAACGGAACAAAACATGACCCAAGAAGAAGCCGTCAACGCAACCCTGGACGTCCTTATCGACCGCGAAATCCTGGCCTATCTGTCTATGCGTGAATACGGCCGTCACGGCCACGGCACACACCCCGAATGGTTACGTGGCCAAGGCGTCAATATCGCGGGCGCATTAACCCGCCACGAATACGAATTGGCACGTCGCAACGTAATGAACAACTTTACAAACAACATCCGTTCGGTCGAACGCACAATTCGCGAAGACCGTAACCAACCAATCCCGGGTACACAGCAAACGGACGACAGTGCCTCCGCAATATATGAACCATTCCACCCACCAGTCGTTGTGACCGGCACCGGCGGGGCACGTACATTTGAACTCTCCCTGCGCGCTTTTGAAACCGCACCCGCATTGGGCGATGTCATGACATTGGACCAATTTATGGCATCATCATCCCACACCGCAAACGTAACATTGGAACGGGCATTCCAACCCCGAAACAGCAGTCAATTGGAAGTCAACATCATGCGCGACACACGTGCACGCATCGTCCGTAACCTGACCAACCTTGAACGCGACCTGACATTTGAAATGGACAGGAATGCAACACCATGGCAGCGCGAGAGCAACGCCATCCGCCGCGAACTTGACCGCATGTTGTTAGAGGAACAAAAAACCCTCCTCGTCCAACGTTTCAACGACATGTTTAACATGGGTGTGATGGGCGCGGGAACGCACTGGCTCCGTGACGATGACGGCGAAATCATCGACGACGCCGACCACCCAACCTACTTTGAACTCTTCCGCGACCGCTTTAACGTTGATGCCGACGGTGGCGACTCGAACCTGACCCTTTGGCGCGACGCGGTAAAGGCACGTAATTCGATAAACGTCATGTCCATGGTCGACCGCGTTCGCAACGAATACATGCGCAACGTCCGCATGTCCATCGACGCATTTAACAAAGGCATCACCGACATGGAATTAATCGCCAACACCATGCTAGGCGACTTAAGTACCGTTTGGTGGGCCCCGCGCGAGGTCGTTGATGACTTCTTTACCGTATCGCACATCCTGCTGGGGTTCAGTGACGCGCAACAAGCCGAACTGGAACACCTGACCCGCCGCCTGAACAACCGCGAAATCACACGCATCCAATACGATAACGAGGTTCAACGCATCCGCGGCGAACTGCGCGTCCGCGAACGCAACGCCGAAGGCATCGAGGAAGGCACCGCATTAAGTGCCCAAGACGCCCTAAACCAAATCATCGGTTACGTCGGATTGGGCCCAAATGCCCAAGCCAGCTTCCGCAACATGATTTACGCATTTAACAGCGACCCTGGTATGGAAAACCCAACATTTGAATACGTCATCGGTGTTGACCGCCGCCCAACCGACCTTGATGGCAACCGCCTTGGCGAAGACACAATGTCACGCATGGTTCCCGAGTTTACCGAGGAATCTCGCCGTCTCCAGGAAACCTTTGCACCCGGCACAATGTCCGACCGCCTTGTTTGGACACAATTCGGCGCGCACATAATCATGTACACGCGAGAGGTTTCTACATTCATCAACTGGCACGACATCACCCGCCTTAACATTGAATACGCAAACTTCCTCTATGCACCGCAAACATCTTACTCTAACCGCACGTTCTTTGACTCTATCCTGGAATCAATCACACGCAACGACTATGGCCGCGCGGAAGACGCAATGATACGCACATTCAAACAGGAACTCGGCAATGACTCGATTACAATATACGACCGCAGGTTCAGAGACTTGTGGACATAATATTGTAACGGGGCAGAGGTGATGGAAGAACAACAGGAACATGAACACCAAAATGACGGTGACATAACCTACTATGGAACTGGCCGATGGGCTGCTTTCAAACGGGTTTTGACCGTCATTTTTCCGTTCCTTAACGTCGGCTTGGCCGTGTTGATCATATACTTGGCAATGAGCAGTGACGAGGTCGGTATCTACGACATGGTCGGCGTAGACATCAACTGGTGGTGGATTGGTGTTGCGGCCGTGCTTCCTTATGTCGTATTGCTGGGCGATGCGTTCATGATGCAAATCACGATGAAGACAACAATCGGCCGCGGCGATTTCATGCTATGTACAAAGGGATACATAATGAACCGCTTTTACATGGCATTAACCCCGTTCATGATTGGCGGACATCCATATCATGTCTACTATAAACATCGCAGTGGAATGAAAATGGGCGAGGTCACGGCAACAATCGTCCCAAACTATATAATGAGGAGGATAGGGTACCAGGTTCTCGCGGTTCTAATCCTGCTCGTCACCATCCCATACATGTCACAACTGGGCGGTGGTGTGGTTGTCGGTACGGCAATCGTCATGTCATTGGTGTTTAACTTTGCGCTATCGATTTTTATGGTGTTCGCCGCATTCGGCCGCTTTGTACCGCGTGTCGCAACAACCGCGTCTATATACCTCCTGTGGAAAACTCGGTTTATAAAAGACCGCAAAAAGGTACAAAATGAAACAAACGAAACATTATGGGAATATCGTGTCGCGGTGCGCAAAATGTCGCGGAGGCCAGCATTGATGGTCGCGCTGATAATGTTTTATATGTTGATTTATTTCACACATCTGGGCATCATCCTGCCAATCTATGCCGCGTTATGGGGATGGGATTGGTCGGTCGTACTTATCCTTATCTTGGGTGTGTTCCTGACTGAATCTATGGTATCTATGATGCCCCTGCCCGGCGGAACTGGGCCGATGGAATTGTTCTTTATCTCGATTTACGGCGTCCTGTTCGGCACGCCCCAGGTTCTCGTTGCCCTCATCTTCTGGAAGATATTTACATATATTGTACCAATCTTGAATGGTATCCCCGTACTGCTTTACGACAGCTTTGTCAAATTCCGCGGCAGGGGAAATACCGACTATTGACAAAATCTATGAAAGGGTGTATGATAGAAGGGTTCAAAAAAGTATCTGCACCATGGGGGATTTAGCAATGCACGAAAAATTACAATCTGGGGTTGGGGCACAACAACCGGAACCGCATGTCATATCGCGGGATATTCATATTGAATTTTCACCGCAAACGGCCGACGGAAAAAGGCCGCGCACAGTATACATCAGCACCGCCGAGGAAAAATCACTAAAACAAAGAATAGCCGAGGGCGGTTCGCTGAATATTCAATCAATGACTGGAAATGCCTCCTCCGCTTTTCCTATCACTATATGCAATTATATCGGCAAGGAAAATGCACGCGACCTAGAAGACTTTTTTAACAACGTCATCAACTCAAAGATACTGTTCGGTAATCTCGACCATACATACAAAAACGAAAATCCATACCGCGAAAATACAAAAATGATGAACGGCCGCCTGCGAACAATTAAATTGCCTTTGGACGATTTCGGTCGCGTCGTCAATTCCGTGAATGGATCAATAACAACATCAGGTATGGAAAATTTGGTGGGCGATAATTCATTCATTAAAATGATGGATGTGGTGGAAAAAATAGAATCTCGAACCAAAGAGAACGAAACACACGTCGACCATGATAACGGTCATGACAATGGCGTTGTCGCCGAAATCATCGAGCCCGACAACGTACCACTCTTCAAACTAATTGGCGAGGAATTCCCAACTGCTCGCCATGGCACCCGCTCGTCCTCATCCGCAATAGACTCAAACGCCGACCGCCCATACCTGCGTATCGTTGGCGAAGACGGTCGCAACGGCGGAAATGGCGGCCCACCGTTCGTGGGCCCCAGACCATCTGCGGAACTGCGCCTGCGTGAATCTATCCGCAAAATGAACGCCTCATTGCGGCGCGATGGAATTGACCCGGCCGAATTTCTGCCTCCGCTTGGCCCGTCGCCGCGCGAATTGCGTGACCGCGCGCAAAGGGAAAAATACAAAACACCATCCCGCCGCGACAACCACGAAACATATTACGACGACAGGGAAGACGACCGAGGTTACCGCACATCATACCCATATCCCGTCAGATACAAACGCCAATCATTCGGCAGCAAAATTGCCGAGGGCCTGGGGATGCTTGTCGATGGTGCCCGCACCCTGCGCGAACGTTTCTCGGAATGGATTATGACACCAATGCCCGACGGGTACCAAACCGATTCATACAACGACCCATTCGACCCGCCGCACACATACACCGTCACCCGCCCACGCGACGACCACGACAACTATGACGACACCCGCCGCGGATAATCAACAACCAATTACATAAAATACCAATGATGAGAACCGCCGTACGTACAACCGCATCCGTCTTGGTATTTTTCTTTGGCCTGGCTTTGATTGTTGCCCAGGCGGGCGGCGTCGCAATCACCGCGGCCGTCGTATGTGATGCAACGGGCAAAACGGTAAACGCACATCCCGCCCCACGAATTGTAATAGACCCGGGCCACGGGGGAAGAGACGCGGGGGTCAGTGCCAAAAACGGCACACGCGAGAGCGACATAACCCTTGCTATCTCGCGCCTACTGGCATCCGAACTTGAAATAATGGGTGCCGAGATTATCATGACGCGTGACGGCGAGATGGCCCTTTATGACGAAAACGCGCCAAACCGCAAAATGGACGACATGCGCAAACGCCACCGCGTAATCGAACGCGCCAAACCCGACCTTGTTGTGTCAATACATATGAATTCGTTCCCGGGGGATAACTCCGTCAATGGCCTGCAATGCTTTTATCATGAAATGGGCGGCAACGGGCGTGACATCGCCCGCCGTATACAAACCCACATAAATAAAACGGGGATGTTCAAAACCCGCCCCGCAATGCCCGGCGATTACTTTATACTGGAAACCGCTTATCCGTCCGTGTTGATTGAATGCGGGTTCCTGTCAAACCCACCCGAGGCCGAACGCCTGGCCACGCCCGAATACCAACGGACCCTGGCCGCCCAAATTGCGGTGGCAATCTGGGCTTCTTTGGAACCCGACAAAAATCCCGCCGATGTGCCAAATCCCGCAACATAAAATCACCTACCATTAATGGATGACCAAACACCGCGGCAAGTACATTGCAATTTTTATATCGCGCTATATTGCTTTTTTTGCGGTTGTCTTTGTCCTTTGGTTCGCACGAATAGACGCAACCATCTCGCCATTCGCCGCCGCGTTTTTGTTCGCGTCGGTATTTTTGCCTATCAATATGTGGGTGGCGGGCACATCGGCATTTTTGTTGTCGATGTTTGTCGATTCATCGCATGCGGGAATTGTCGCCAACATCTTTGCGGTGGGGGTGTTTTTCCTGTTCGCGTTCCTGTACAAACGGTACGAGGTCAAGATTACCAAACGTCGCCTCGAAAACTGGTTGGTCATTGCGGCATTTGCAATATCGCAAATCCTGGGCATCGTGTACGCGTACATGGACGAAACGGAATACCTGACCGAGTTATTCAAATCCCTCGTTTCTCTGTTGGTCGGTGGGGTATTCCTGTTCTGTCTGACTATCCTTATCAAAACTGCACGCGTGCGCCGTGGCAAAATCCCATGGACAATCGACCAAAAAATTTGCCTGTCGGTATTTGTCGTCGTGTTCGCCCTTGGATTGGGCGGATTGGAACACGACAACTTTTCTACACATCGGTTTGTCACAATCCTGGTCATCCTCTGTGGCGTTTACTGGCTCTCGCCCAAAACGACATTGGTCGTTGCAATCATGATGGGCTTGGGGCGGTCGTTCATCGCCCTGAACCTGAACTTTGTCGCCGTGTACGCAATCCTGGCTATGGTGGTAATCGGGTTCAAATCCAAAAAACCATATTATTCGGTAATTGCCTTGGTTGTCACCGACATCGTTCTGGGCACGTATTTCGGCGCGTACGTTCAATACACTTTCTTTGACCTCCTGCCTGTGTTCTTGGCGATTGCGGTGTTCCTGTTGCTGCCCAAACGCGTTGTGGAATGGATTGATTTCTCGGTGCATAAACTCGGCCTGAACCTGGTATCCAAAAACACAATCAACCAATCAAAGGCCGCGATGAACGCCCGCCTAAATAACCTGGGCGCGGTGTTTGCGGAAATGAGCAGTATCTATAAAAACATGCTCTCGGTCAACCTGACACCCGAACAGGGCGCCGAGATGGTAACCCTGGGCGTCCTGACGGGTGTGTGCGAGAACTGTCCAAACCGAGGCAATTGCCACCGTGCGCCGTCCGACACCGACCAAATCCGCGGCGCGGTCAAAACATTGGTCGAGGGCGGTTTGGTTCGTGGCTCGGTGAATCCCCTCGACGCGCCCTCTGTCCTGACCATGCGTTGCGGGCGGTTGAACAACCTGTTGGGTCATGCGAATGAACTTATCACGGGGTTGGAACGACGGCGGCACCGCACAGCGTTGTTGGATTCGGGCAAGTTACTGATGGCGCAACTCCTTGGCGGTGTGGGGAATCTTTGTTCGACTATTGCTGATGACCTGTCGCAAAATTTGGTGTTTGAAAACGACAGGGCGGACGAAATCCGCGGCGACCTCCTGTACCATAACATAGTGACCAGTGACTGCTTAATAACGCGCAGTGGTTCCGAATACACCGTATCCCTCCTGGTCCCTCGGATCGATGCGAACAACCGCGCCATCCCCAAAATTGTCGGTCGGGCGGTCGGCCACAAAATGATGTTGGATTCGATTGACGATACAACGACGGCGGGGTTCACGATTGTGACCCTGCGCACCGCGCCGCGATATGCATTAACGTTGGGCATTGCCCAGGCCGCAAAGGGTTTCGGCCCAACATGCGGGGACAGCTATACCGTCCTGCGCATTAATACCGAGAAAACGATGCTGGCCGTATGTGACGGTATGGGCGCGGGCGAACCCGCACAAAGGGCCAGCACCCTCGCCCTTTCTCTTATAGAGAATTTTTACCGCGCGCATTTTCCGAACGAAACGATTATGACGACGGTGAACCAATTGCTGACTATAACGGAAACCGAGGTCTTTTCGGCCCTTGACATCGCCGTGTTCAATATGGCGACGGGGGGCGTTGATTTTATCAAGGTCGGCGGGGTAGAGGGATTTATAAAACGCGCGCGCGAGGTCGAGGTTGTCGATTCGGGTTCGCTCCCCCTGGGTATCTTGGACGAAATTCGGCCCAAAATCACACGTGCGGTATTGTCGGCGGGGGATTCGATTATCTTGCTGTCGGACGGCATCATTGATGCGTTTGCGTCAGACCGCGCGGGTTTGGCAAATTTCATCAACAACACGGACGGCACCGACCCCCAAAAGTTGGCAAATGAAATCATGGCCGAGGCAATCAATCGCGGCGGTTCGCCCCCCGCCGACGACGCGACGATAATAGTTTCGCGTGTAAATTCCTCTGGGGGGGGATATTGATTTTGTGTTTTTAACTGGGGGGGGTTTTCCAGA
>WRBO01000026.1 GCA_009784555.1 Bacillota bacterium
CAAAGGACTCGGCTGCCTACGGGATGCTGGTTTTTGCTCTTCTGCGGATACACTGTGGATGTTACATACTGTAGGTGTACCAGTCCTCGAAGACAAAAACCACATCCCGGGCGCGCCTCGCCCTCATCCATGTTTTTGGATGAATGAAAATTGAAAACTAAATACCTTGCACCTTACCGCGCCCAGGCCGACGAGGGAACAACAACTTTTCGCATCCGAGGACCAGAAAAAGTGGCCTGTCCCCAAAGACGTTTTACGGTTGGCCAATGACGGTCCTTTTTCCTCCGCAGGAAAGAAAAGTTAGTTTTCCCTGCAAGGAGGCCTCCCTTTCCCCCATTGGAGAACCCCCCCCCACTTAAAAACACAAAATCAATAACCCCCCCCCAAGGCTGACGAGGCAAATACTAATTGCAAAACTTCCGAAAATGCGCTATAATAAAAGGAGAATATCGGAGGTGCAGGGTGCTTTATCCAAAAATCGAAGAATGTGTTGAAAAAATTGGCTGCAAATATACTTTGACAATCGTTGCGGCAAAACGGGCAAAGGATTTGGCAACCAAATCGCCTGTCAATTTCCAAAACTCTCGCACAAAAGAAATATCATTTGCCTTGCGCGAAATCGCCGAAGGCAAGGTAACGGTGGCCCGTGTTGGAACCCCGGTTAATGCATAATATCGCCCGAATTGTCATCGACGCGGTAATCGGCCACGACGACCGTGTATTCGACTATATAATCCCCGCATCTCTGCACGACTCCGTCCTACCTGGGGCACGCGTCTTTGTTCCCTTCGGCCCGCGCGAGGTCGAGGGCTTCGTCCTTGAACTGGTTGACACTACGGACATTGACGAATCAAAGATGAAATCCATCATCCGCGTCCCCGACGAATTCATCGCAATAAAGCCCGAGGCTCTTAAAATCGCACCAATAATTTGCGCTCGGTTCAAACTACGCCTTATTGATGTTCTGCGATTGTTCGTTCCTGGTTCCGTCCGCGGACGTAAACGTGTACGCGTACCAAAAAACAAAGAACTAAAGGCCCTAACAAAACACGACACACAAATAACACTAACCCCCGCCCAAACCGATGTTGTGAACGCTATCCTGGGCGGAACTGGCACTTTCGTTCTACACGGCGTAACGGGTTCCGGCAAAACCGAGGTCTACATGCACGTCATCCAAAAGATGCTCGAACAAAACAAGACCGCCATTATGCTCGTTCCTGAAATCGGCCTGACACCACAAATGCTGGGGAACTTCCGTGCGCGGTTCGGTGATACGGTAGCAATGGTTCACAGCGGCCTTTCACCAACCGAACGATACGACCAATGGGTACGGCTACACAATGGCGAGGCACGAATTGTAATAGGCCCCCGCAGTGCCGTATTCTCACCCGTCGAGAATGTTGGGGTAATCATAATAGACGAAGAACACGACGGCAGCTACTTCGCCGAATCCAACCCACGCTTCCACACGCACATGGTCGCTCAAATTCGGGCGCAATACAATAAATGCCCGGTGGTGTTGGGCTCCGCCACACCATCTATCGAAACAATGTATCGGGCAACAACGGGGGAATACGGCCTTCTTAAACTCGACCGTCGCGTCCACGGCCAAGACATGCCCCGTATCCAAATCGTGGACATGACGGCCGAACTACGCAGCGGCCACGGCGGAATCTTCTCTCGCGACTTGCTCGCGGCCTTAATTCAAACAACAGACACGGGTAAACAGGCAATGGTCTTCCTAAACCGCCGCGGATTTTCTTCATCTGTCATGTGCCGTGGCTGCGGATGGGTTGCCGATTGCCCAAACTGCGATGTGTCACTTGTCTGGCACAAAGAAGACCACATGCTCAAATGCCATTACTGTTCCGCACGTTTCACAGAATTAACTCAATGCAAGAAATGCGGTGGCAACCAATTGAAATACGGACAAATCGGCACCCAACGCGTTGTAGAAGAACTGCGTGACAAATTCCCAAACATCCCCATCTTCCGCATGGACGCGGATAACACAAAGACCAAGGACAGCCTAGTAGATATTCTGTCGGAATTCTCGCAAACATCTCCATCCATTCTGGTCGGAACTCAAATGATTGCAAAGGGCCACGACTTCCCGCACGTGAACGTGGTAGGGATAATAGACGCCGACAACAGTCTACATTTCTCCGACTATCGTGCGGCCGAACGAACCTTCGCACTAATTACACAGGTAGCGGGCAGGGCAGGCCGAAATGACACACAAGGCGACCCAGGTGTTTTCCTACAAACCTACAAGCCAAAGCATTATGTATATCAACTGGCGGCGAACTATGATTATGGGCGATTTTTTGAAAAAGAGGTCAACACGCGCGAAGTGACAAAATACCCGCCATATACAACCGTACTGCGCGTATTGGTAACGGGAGAGGTTGACTCGGTTATAAAGAATCTTTTGCAAAAAATCATGCAGCAACTACGTACACGGTCGAACGATTTTATTTACCTGGGTGCGATGAAGTCGCCGTTGGGTCGAATCCAAAATAAATTTCGTTATCAAATCATGGCGCGGTTTACACACGGGATTTCTGATGATATGATAGACTTTATACATACGGCGGTACACGATGCCAATCCGCCAAAGAGTATAAGTGTGTTTATCGAAATTAACCCACAGAACTTATCGTAAGAGGGGGGTGTATGGCAATATTGAACTTGGTAAAAGAGCCAGATGAATTTCTATATAAAAAATCTCGTATGGTCGAGGAATTCGATTCAATGTTGCACACCTTTTTGGACGATATGATTGCGACGATGAAGAAACTCCGCGGAATGGGCTTGGCGGCTGTCCAAGTTGGCCGACTAATGCGTATATGCATTGTCGCAACGGACGAACATGGCCTAGTAGAATTCATCAACCCCGAGATTACAAAGAGAGGAATTCCCGAACGAGACGAGGAAGCATGTTTAAGTATCCCAGGCAAATTCTATGAAGTCATGCGTGACCAAGAAATAACGGTAAGATATCAAGACAGAAATGGTGCATGGCAAGAAAAGTCTTTCAGCGGTCTTGATGCCGTGTGTATCCAACACGAAATGGACCATATGGATGGAATAACACTAACCACCAATGAAACGGCGTGGGAGGTGCGATGATGAAAGTTGCTTTCTTCGGTACACCTGACGTTGCTGTCGGATGCATTGGTGCCATTCACGAGAGTGGCCGACATGCGGTAGTTTGTGCAGTAGTTCAACCCGACAAACTAGTAGGCAGAAAACGTGAACTCGTCTCGCCGCCCGTAAAGGTCTGGGCGTTAGCAAACGGTATTCCGGTGTTACAGCCAGAGCGCATCAGCCGCGAGGTTGAAATCTTGGATACATATAAACCCGACATAATCGTTACATGTGCATTTGGTCAAATGCTGCGCCAAAACGTTCTTGACTACGCACCGCATGGGGTCATCAATGTTCATTTCAGTTTACTGCCAGCCTATCGCGGTTCTTCGCCTGTCCAATGGTCTATTATCGAAGGGGTGACGGAAAGTGGCATAACCATCATGAAAACCGATATAGGGATGGATACAGGACCAATTATTCTACAACAAAATTTAACTATTAATGACAATGAAACGGCGGGAGATGTACTTGCTCGTTTTGGGAAAGCGGCACCAGAGATGCTACTTGCGGTCTTGGACAGTATCAAAGATGGGACGGTGGAATATACACCGCAACCAGCAGAAGGTGCATCAAGTCACCCAATGCTAAAAAAAGAAGATGGTCGAATTGATTGGAATAAATCAGCAACCGATATTGTAAATCGTATACGTGGATTGAACCCGTGGCCAATTGCATATTTCACTCGCGGCGAAGAAGTTGTCAGGGTATACAAGGCAAGAGTAACAGAGGGAAGTGGCAAGGTTGGTGAAGTGATACGTGCAGACAAAGGCGGCTTGCATATCTCGTGTGGAACTGGCGTTATTGAACTATTGGAAATGCAATCGACGGGCGGCAAGGTAATGAGTTATCGTGATTTTCTAAATGGACGCAAAGTCACGGTGGGGGAGGTCTTTTTGTGAGATACATTTACGACCTTGATTTGAATGAATTGAAAGAATACCTAATGTCCGCTGGTGAACCAAAGTATCGCGCGGGCCAGGTATTTTCACATCTGCACAAGGGCTATGATGTGTCCGAAATTCCAAACGTGCCAAAGAGTGTAAGGGAAAATCTCGAAGCCGAATTCATAACTGGCTTGCCAAAAATTGTCGAATCACAAACATCGAAAATTGATGGCACGCGCAAGTTGCTTCTCGAATTACATGATGGTGCATTTATTGAATGTGTGTTATTACAGGCCGAATATGGCGACACCGTCTGTGTATCAACCCAGGTCGGTTGCAAAATGGGATGCAAATTTTGTGCATCTGGACGCGAGGGCTTTATACGTAACCTCTCATCTGGCGAAATTCTGGCCCAAGTAATCATTGCGAACAAGCTAAAGGTAAGAAGCGAAAAAGACGAGAGCCTGCGCATCGTAATGATGGGCAGCGGCGAACCTCTCGACAACTTTGATAACGTCCGCAAATTCTTTGAACTGGTGGGGGCGAAAGACGGCCTTTTCATCGGCTCGCGCAACATATCGTTGTCTACCGTTGGGTTGCCCGACCGCATCAGGGATTTCGCCGACCTGGGCGGTGGGGTTAATTTGTGCATATCGCTACACGCATCAAACGACAAAATTCGACAAAGCATCATGCCAACCGCAAAGAAATACCCAATTGCCGACATCGTTTCGGCGGCGCGATACTTTTTTGACAAAACGGGGCGACGGGTAATATTTGAATACAGCCTTATCGAAGGCGTGAACAGCCTGCCCGAACATGCGTTGGAACTTTCTAAATTAATGCGGGGCTTTCCATGCCATGTTAATTTGATTTCGTTAAACCCAACGGGGGTCGAGCTATCGCCACCATCCCGCGAAATTGCGATGCGTTTTATGGACACACTAATAAAGAGCGGTGTCAGCTGTACTTTCCGCAAATCAAAAGGCCAGGACATCGACGGGGCGTGCGGAATGCTGAAACTACGTAAAAAAGGGGGCACATGATGGAACTATCAATTTCACTCGACCCAAGCAGCGGCCACGACCTGATGAACTATCTGGCTTTTACAGAGGGTGTTGACGGTGCTGTGGTTCACCTGGATATCATGGACGGAGTAATCGTTCCCCGCAAGTCCATAACCGCGGATGAATACAAAGAAATTGTCACAACGACCACGAAAAAAATTGACGTTCACCTCATGGTCGCCGATGTTGACGCGGCAATTAACCCGTACTTGGCAAAGGCAGTATGGGGCAGTATCCGCAGCATCACCTTCCACCCCGAGGTTTCCGCCGACCCGATAAAATTAATGAAAAAGATAAAGGCTCTTGGCGTGCGTGCGGGGATTGCCATCGACCTGCCTGTGGCCCTGCACAATGTGGCCGAGGACGTTTTGGCCGCCGCAGATACCATAACGATTATGACGGTAAAATACGGGGCCAGTGGCCAAAGGTTCAACGAACCTGCCCTTGAAAAGGTTCGGACTTTGCGCGCAAAATATCCTAATCTGCAACTCATTGTTGATGGCGGTATCAACCTCACCCATATAAAAAAGGTCGCCGCCGCGGGCGCAACCACGGCCGTGGTGGGCAGTGCCATTTACAAAGCCAAAGACAGGACTGGCTACATCAAAAAACTAATGAAATAAAAACACTCATCCGTACAAAAGATACCCGCGAAAGGGGTCTTTTCATTAACTGGCCAATTTCGCAAAATATATGAAATGTACAAGTTTTGAGGGTTTTAGAAAAAAGAGGAAAAAATAGAAATTAGGATAAATAAGTTGACAGTGCAAAAGATAATTGATACTACTAGGGTAGTTAAAAACACGCAAAAGATGGAGGGAATTGTATGAACGAGAGAGAGGAGCTGATAGGTA
>WRBO01000027.1 GCA_009784555.1 Bacillota bacterium
CCCCCACGAAAAGCAAGATAATTATAGAACATTTCTATAATTAAAGAAGATTGTCCAGGTTGAATCGTCCGATGCGGCCCGCACGGAATTCGGTTAGGATTGCCTTTGCCGCCCGTTCATAATCCAAATTACCACCACGCAGGATATATCCACGTTTACGGCAAATCGCATCAAATTCAACCGCACCATATCGTCGCATAACGCAACCAGGTTCCAATTTGTCCAAATCAACCAACAACGATTTCGACAATGCAACGATGTCCAGGATATCGTCCTTGATACTGCCTACATATGCCAAATTCTTTGCAACTTGTGGATTATCAAACGCGGGCCATAACGTCCCCGGGGTGTCCAAAATCCAAAAGTTATCCATAGCGTTAACCCATTGCTTTGTCCGTGTGACCCCAGGTTTGTCGCCCGCCAATGCCTTGGCCTTGGACGACAGGTTATTAATAAACGTTGACTTGCCGCAATTTGTCACCCCGATGACAATCGCACGAATGGTTTTGGTTATTCCCTTTTCACGTGCGGCATCGATGCGGGTTTTCAACAGTTTCCGCGTGGCCTCTAGCGCGAATTTGGTACTGCCCGATTTTGTTGAATCCAATGTTGTTGTGTTAACCGTGGGCCCCTTTGACCGAACGATGTCCTTGTACGCGTCCGAGGCCAAGAATGTTTTAAGGGTATCCCATGGTGCCAAGTCAGATTTGTTCAGGACAAACAGCGTTGGCTTTCGTGCGATTACGTCATCGAATTTCGGGTTGAAACACGACCGCGGGCACCGCCCGTCCAACATATAAATGATGACATCACAAAGTTTCAGTTCCTCGGATATCATGCGCAGTGCAGTTACCATGTGTCCCGGGAACCATTGAATTCGTAACTCTTGAACGTCTTCCATAGCTTATAGTCATACTATCACAATTATGGTACATTTAGTCAATGCATTATGCCGATTATAAAACCATTCTTTCGCCACACAATGGCATGAACATGTATCGCGGATGTACCCATGGATGCATTTATTGTGACAGCAGAAGTAAGTGTTATAAGTTTGATAATGATTTTGAAGACATCGGGGTCAAGCGTGATGCGTTGAAGATATTAGAGGAACAGTTGCGGCGGAAGCGAAAACCAGTACAAGTTACAACGGGCGCGATGTGCGACCCGTACATACCGTTGGAGGAGGAATTGCAACTGACACGCGGCAGTTTGGAATTGGTTTTGAAGTACAATTGCGGGATTAGTATCTTGACCAAGTCAGCGCGTATTTTGCGTGACATTGATTTATTAAAAGCCATTAACGAAAAGACCAAGTGCGTTGTTAGCATTACCCTGACGACGTTTGACGAGGAGTTGTGCAAGAAATTGGAGCCGAACGTTTCAACGACATTTGAACGATTTCAAGTTTTAGAGATATTGCGCGATGCGGGTATTCCCACGGTTGTTTGGCTTTGCCCCATATTGCCGTTCATTAACGACACCGAGGAAAATTTGCGCGGGATTTTGGATTATTGCGTGCGCGCAGGTGTTAAGGGTATTTTGGGCTTTGGTTTTGGGACAACAATGCGTGATGGCAGCCGCGAGCATTTTTATAAGCACCTGGACAAATTGTTCCCAGGGATGAAACAAAAATATATCAACACATTCGGAAACAAATACGAATGCCCCAGCCCCAATGCCACACAGTTGCGCGCCATTTTTAAACAGGTATGCAAACAACACGGCATCATGTCCACCACCAAGGAAATATTTGAATATTTACAAAAATACGAAACCAAGACCAAGCAGTTGTCGTTTTGGGATTAACCCCGGATTTGTTTTGTTATGCGGGCGGATTCGTCGGCTTGCCATTTTTTTATGGCGGCGTGGTTGCCAGAGAGCAGTACGTCAGGTACCGTTAGTCCGCGGAATTCGCGTGGGCGGGTGTATTGCGGGTGTTCCAACATTCCGTTTGTGTGGCTCTCGTTTTCCAGGCTCTCGGGCGATATGACGCCGTCCACATAGCGCGCCACGGCATCGACGACCACCATTGCGGGGATTTCGCCACCCGTTAGGACGTATTCGCCGATTGACAGAACCTCGTCAAAGCATAGGTCAATTGCGCGTTGGTCGACGCCCTCGTAATGGCCACAGAGCAGTAGGAGGTGGGATTTTTTAGAGAGTTCCACAACGCGGTCTTGAGTCAATGTTTTGGCG
This sequence comes from Bacillota bacterium, assembly GCA_009784555.1. Taxonomy (GTDB): domain Bacteria; phylum Bacillota; class Clostridia; order Christensenellales; family UBA1242; genus WRAD01. The sequence goes on from WRBO01000027.1 coordinate 2,200, forward strand.
GCGGGGGTTAAAAAGATACGGTGCGCGGTGTGGTTTGGGTCAACCGCCATGACACAGTCAACGATGGGTTGGGCGGACAAAACCATGCCCGCGCCGCCGCCGAATGCGATGTCATCAACACGGCGGTGTTTGTCGGTGGTGTAATCGCGAAAATCCACGATTTCAATTTGCAGGTGCCCCGCATCGCGTGCGCGGCGAATGATGCTGTGTTCCAGTGGTGCGAACATTTGCGGGAATAACGAGAGGATGGTTATCTTCATCGAATTTCCTCCGCATCGAAAAAGCTGTTGCGAATAATTATTTGTTTGGTTTTCATATTTGTTTCGATGACGAAATCATCCTCGTTCGGGATGATTGTATCACCCACAACCAAGTTATCGTTTTCAATTGTTTCCAACACTCCGATTGTTTTGCCGTTTTCGGTAACGACCGTAAAGCCGATAAGGTCGATGTCCAGAACCTCGTCATCCGCCAATTCAAAACATTCGCGCGGAACCTCTACCGCCTTGCCCTTTAGAACTTCTGCCTTTTCAATTTTATCTATGCCGTCTAGGAAAATGTATGCAAAGCCACTGTGGAAACTGGTCCCACGTACCGCATATTCGCGACGGCCAATCCATACCGTCTTTTGTCCCATAAACACCGATGGGCGGTTTGTCAGGATTTGTATCTTTAATTCACCGCGCAGGCCCCGAGGTTTTAGTACGCGACCGATTTGCAATAGCTCTTTTTCGTTTGTAGTCATAACCATATGATATCACTTTCTTTGTTTTTCATCAAACCTATTCAAACTATGATATGTAATGTTTGCGCTCGGCTTCTGGCATTTTGTTTACTTCTGATGCCACGAAACATTTGAATGACGAGAATTTGTGTTTGTATGTGGAATATGCGCCGTTAGCAAATGGAAACCTGTCCATGTATTCGTGTACGTTTACATTTGCGGCCGTGGCCAAAGACGCGCCCGCCAACATGGTCGGCCATTCTGCGTTTAGATTTGAAACTACCGTTGTGGCTTTGTTTCCACCATTTGGATTGAACATTTGTAACTCCTCCCTCCCCATTAAATTCAACAGCGTCTAATATACAGTATCTATTGTATTTATGTCAATAGCGAATAATGACGAAAAGCTATTTTGAAAATACAGTTGCGCACCGTGATATATTTGTGTATAATAGGTCTTATCAAAGGGGCGTCGCCAAGCGGAACGTGCATACGCACAGCCGCATTAAGGTTAATTAATTTAACTGGCTTGCACCTTTCGCTACGCTACAGGGGCGTCGCCAAGCGGTAAGGCATCAGACTTTGACTCTGACATGCGGTGGTTCAAATCCATCCGCCCCTGCCAAAAAAGCACCATTGCGGTGCTTTTTTAGATTCCTAGTAGTTTTTTCTTTTTGGCCTCGAAGTCTTCGTGTGTTATGTAGCCGTCGTCGGCCAGGCGTTTGTAACGCATGATTTCACTGGCGACCTGGTCCGCGCTTTGACGCGGTTGGCTGGCCCTGTATTTCATTTCATCGAGATATGCCAAGAGTGCCTTGTACGTGCGGCGGGTTTCATCTTGGTCTTGGATTACGCCGAAAATATCGTCCTGGGTTTGGAAGATGATTTCGCCGTAGATTGTGTAGGTTCGTTTGACCATGTCGTTGATGTTTTTAAGCGCGACCTGTTTCGTGCGGGTGGCGTCGAATTCCTTTTTGGCGATGATGATTTTGGAATCGGTTACCGCGAACGCCGTTGTACCAATTTTCTCGGTGTTGTTGGCGCGATAGTTCCCAATAAAACAAAACCCCACAACTTCATGCGGGGCGAGCTGGTTTTCTATGACTCGGAAGTGGGCGATTGCATTTTTCAAAATTCGGTGGTCATGACCGTAACGATTTTGAATTGCAAAATTCAACATTTCGCGTGCGGTTCTCATCATTAATTATATCATTCGGGGTTTGGTTCGTCAATCTTTTCGGGTATGGGTGCGATTGGAGTTGCCCTGCGCCTGAACAATACCTTTCGGAATAATATGGCATTCACACCCAGGAACGCAACGACAAGCAAAATCCATGTCAGCAACGGTTGGTACGGTGCCAAGGTCAAAAGAAACATGAACGGAAACCCCATAGCCAGCGCGAACGAAGACCCCAGAACCAAGTTGTCGCTGGCCTTTGTTTTGTATTGCGGGTCAACAATTCGCAATAATCCCATGCCACACGATATCGTTCCCGTCATCATCGCGTACATCGCGACAAAGTGTTCGGTTTCGTAACCTTTTGCCAGGTGCTTTGCCGCGAACCGAATGTAAAAGAATGTTACAGCCGCACCCAGCACCGCCAGAATTATTATCAGAGGCAATAGCTCGGCCAGTACCGCAACGTCAATCAAAATAATCCCCGCGATAATCATAAAGTCAAACATGGTTCCGCCGATACGGTTCAGGGTTTGGTTGTTGGTGTATTCGTGTTTAATGTATCCGCGCCGTTTCAATGCGACAAAGATTCGCTTGTACACAAAGGCAAACAATATACCAAACATAAAGTTAAAGCCAAACAACACGGGGCGCAAGGTGTTAACGCCAAAGTCGCCCAATACCCCGCTCTCGATAAAAATGTGATTTATACCAAAAAGAAACCCAAACGTAATCATAAAGATAAACATGATTACCGAGATGTTCATCGTCAGTCGGTCGACCGGTTCGGACAGGGGCATTTCGTCCTCGGGGTTTGGGTCTTCGGTTAATTGAGTGATTGGGGTTTCCGTTGCGCGTACCTTTAATTTGCCGCGCCGTTTTAATATGTTTATATAGGTGACGGTGACCAGACTGCTGACCAGGAACCCAATTGACACCAATGACATAGCAAAGCTGTGGCCACCCGTGAAGCCGTGCCCCTCGTATATTGCGCCAAAGTTATTGGCCTGGCCCGGGCCCTGGCCATATGCAATCGAGAGCAGTAATCCACCCGCCGGGAACAGCCAATCGTATACCAATGCGGCGAACAACATCGTTACGCCCAGGCCCACTATGCCCTGTATCAAATAGCTGCTTATAATCGTTGCGCCCGTGTTCGCGCCGTCACGTATCGTTGCGCGGTCGGCCTTCATTAGGTCAATGTTCTTTCCATATTTTTGTTTCAATGATATCGC
>WRBO01000028.1 GCA_009784555.1 Bacillota bacterium
ATACTCTATCAATCCATTCTTCAATCTGATTAAATCTTTACGCGAATCACCCGCCGCTAATGTCTTGGCGATTTTTGCCAACGCCCGATACGAATTTTCCGAGGTATTCGCAACCGCACTTATCAACCCGTTGTTGTCCAAAATCCCCTCGGCAAAGGCTCGTCCGAAATCGGATACACCCACACCATTCGCATTGGCAAACAGGTTTTTGTCCCCGCTTAACACGGACATATTCAAATGCTCGGAATTCACGGAAATGTCATCCCCCATGAACGGTGACCTGTCCACACGGCGACCACCCTCTGCCGCCTTTGCATCCATAATTATCCCTGTGGTGACATAGTTATCGGCCGTCGTCAATGCGTTGCCATGTTTTATAACTTGTTCGTATTGTGCGGGCCCATTTTCCGGGTGTGCCTTTGTTATCGGCACGCCATTCGCCCTTAACACGTCCATAGTGGACAGCAACAACCTGTACTTTGGGTCGGCGACTTGCTCGCCTATGGCATTTTTGTCAATCGTTCCATCGGCCTCGCGCACGTAATACTCTCTCTCGCTGCCCGTTATGAAATTTTCGCCATCCCCCAGGTTATTCTCCATCGCGGTTTTCAACCCGCCACGGACACACAGCGGGTGCCGATTACCGTCCATACCATAAAGGTCGCACCACATGCTGGCCACCCTTATGTCGTCAAAGCCAAAGGCAGGCAGTTCGGCACATGTAGCCAAGTCGGGAACGGCCGTAACGTCTGGTAACGCACCACCGACCAATGTTCGGTCAATGACCTTTGGGTCGATACCGTAACCGGATATGTATGCGTCTATCTCGCTCATGGGCACATACTTTGCGTCAACCGTGCCATACGGTGTTACGGTCGCCAACCGCATATATTTAACACCATCATCGCGGAGCTTATATATCGTTGTGGCTCCGCCTTTCCTATCATCCATTATTAATTTTCCTCCCAGAATTTTTTATTTTTTTGTGTTTTGAAAATACCTCTCGGTTCCGAGAGACTTTTTTGCTCTTGATTAAGTTTTTATATTATCGAACTGGCTTTCGCTGCAGATTCGATTTCACCCATCTCTCCAATACGCCAGTTATCATAACGCACCTATCCCAAGCAGGCCGCCCAGCAATGCCGACCCCTCGAACGTGGCCTTGGCCGCATCTATTGTGTTTGGCAATCGCTTTGCGGCGGCCGCGCGGGCGTCTTCCCACGCATCATAATCAATGGCGGGCGGAGGGGTTAACTTTCGCCTCATTCCATCTATCCCGGCACGCAATATCCCCGCAACACCCAGATAAGGGTTCATTGTGGGGTCGGGACTGCGCACCTCGATACGTGTACTGCCCGCACCCGCGGCCCGCGGAATACGCACCATCGCACTGCGGTTATAATGACCCCAACATATGTTGGTCGGTGCCTCGCATCCCGCCACAAATCGGCGATATGCCCCCGCATGCATCCCTGTGGTCAAATAACATAACCCTGGCGCGTTTTCCAATACCCCCGCCAAGAAATTCTTTGCAACATCCGACAACCCATCTTTCCCCGCAAAGGCATTCTTGCCACCGCGGGCCAAAGAAACGTTGGTGTGCAACCCACTGCCGTTAACGCCGTCAAACGGCTTTGGCTCGAACGTTGCATATAACCCGTTACGCCGCGCGACCTCGGCGGTGATGATTTTACCAATCACCAAGTTATCGCACGTCCGCATCGCATGGTCGTACCGATAGGTAATCTCGCATGCGGATGGGGCGCGTTCGTGATGAGATGTCAACGGCACAATCCCCGCACGGTCTAATTCAAACATTATCTCGCGCCGAATCGATGCGGTGATATCCTCTGGCCCTTCTGCGTCTGCGTACGTCCCGTTGTCCAATGGATTTCGGTCTTTGTCCAATATAAAAAACTCTGGCTCGAACCCTATGTTCATGCCGTCATATCCCATCTTGGACAAAACATCCAACTCGTTTCGCAACACCGTCCGTGTACAACCCTTGGCGGGTGTTCCATTCGGATTCATTACGTAACACATCATTACCGCAACGTTTCCGAATTTTGAATCATATATCGGCATACGTCGATATGATTCACGGTCGGGCACCAATACCAAATCCGATTCCGCAACATCGGTCATCCCGAATACACTTGACCCGTCGATGCTGATGGCCCCTGCCAATGCATCGGCGAACAAATGCGTCGTAACTTCAACCGATTTGGGGACACCCCCTTGCGTCGACAAACATCAACTTGATGAACGCAACGTCCTCGGATTTGGCCCGTGCCATAATTTCCTCGCTCTCCATAATAATTCCCCTCTTTTAACTTTTAATAATTTGAACAAAAAACACCTGGGTTCGTTGCCCAGGTGTTTCGGATACTTCGCGATTGTATTCCTTGACCCCTATGCAACGAAACAAGTGCATAGGGTTTCCCAATGCACTATTGCATCTCTTCCTGCTGGTTCAAGGTTTTTCTTGTCATACCACATAATATACACCTTTGAACAATAATGTCAATACCTATTTTTGCACATGGGGATTGTTGACGCTTATCGATATATAATATATACTGTCTTTATGGATAAAGATATTAAAGCAGGCCTGCAAATCCTCACCGTAACGGGCACGGCGGGCGCGGCCATCGGCGGCAAGATTGGATACTCACGGTCAGAAGGAAGCAACGCAAACAGAACCGCCGCAATAAACACGGAATACAACAACCTGCGCCAAACCGAATGGAGCCAAATCATAAACGACCGCCATGGCGACAATTATTTTGAATATGACCTGCGCGAACATACGTTGGTCAACCAACAACTGCAACAAACATCCGCGCAACGCCAAACCACGGCCGTCGCAACCGTTAACTCGGATTTTCCCTCTGCAACCCCCGATGTCCTTATGGGCATGGCTGGCGGCTTTTTGGCGGGAACCATTGGCCTGGTCATTATGCTAAACGCACTCTCAAAAGGCGCAACCGCAATCCAAAACAAACTATCAAACATCCAACTGCCTGAATTCAATCCACGAAAGATATTGGAAAACTACCACGATAAAAAGGCAGTACGCCGCGAACTCCTTGGCGAGGGAATTAAATTTGGCAAACCCAGCCGCGCCGAACGCGAATGGCTGAAAACCAACCGTATTGAACAAGGGGCTTAAATATCCGTCTTCCAAAGTCCATGCAGGTTACAATACTCGAACACGGCAACTGGCTTTTCATCCGCAAAGCGAAACTTCGCCGTTGGCTCGGCATCAATTTCCAAAAACTTCATCACGCCGCCCTTGTCCGTTTGTACATAAATAAACGCGATATAATGTTCTGCCGTCATCGGGTGAATAACACTGCCTACCTGAACCTCTAACACATCCCCATTCCACGTAACCGCTGGGACATGCTTTTCTACACTGGCATCCACCGTCCCTGGAATCAACTGCTCCATCGGC
>WRBO01000029.1 GCA_009784555.1 Bacillota bacterium
CTTGACCTGATTATGATTGACTATCTGGGTCTGATGACGTCGGGCAGCGCAAAGCGTGAAAGCCGTCAAGTCGAGGTCAGTGATAACTCGCGTCTGATCAAGATTTTGGCAAAGGACCTAGATGTGCCTGTCCTCCTGCTATCCCAGCTTAACCGTGGAATCGAGGCGCGTAAGGGTCTGGAGGCCAAACCCGTTCTGTCCGATTTGCGTGAATCGGGCGCGATTGAACAAGACGCCGACATCGTAATGTTTATCCACAAGGAAAAGAACGAGGACGGAACCCACACCGACGAGGCAGAAATCGTGGTTGCCAAACACCGTAATGGGCCGTTGGGTAACATCAAATTGGGCTGGATGGGCGATTGGTCGTCCTTCGTCAACCCATCAGGCGAGCAAAAGGCTCAAGAAATCCGCGATAATATAGCCGAAAAGGCCGAAGACAAGCCAAAACCCGCACAAAAATCCAAATCACAAAAAACTGACGCGCCCGCCTCCGAATCCCCAACGCCACCAACCGACCCAAAACCCGTCGACAAAGAAGATGGCCTGTTGGATGTGTTTTGATGCATATAAAATGCTATGATGTAATCATGAGAGGTGGTTTATGTTTTATGCAATGATTCCTCTGGTTGCGGTTATAGTTTTGATGGGTTTAGGAAGAATTGTCTTGAGAGTGTCTGCCAAACAAAGAGATGCCGAAGATTCATCAGAATTCCCTTTAATTATCAAACAGCCTAAAAGTGAATTTTTGATTGGAGTATTTGTTGCGTTGTGTATGCCGCTGTCAATCGCTATAATTTTGATATTTGACCCGGGTTCGTTTACTCGTGAATATCCAATCGCCACTATTAGTATGGTATCAGTAATTTCACTGGTTGTGATTTTCGGCGGAATATATTGGATTTTGCGGGGACGTAATTGGAAAATCGAAGTACATGAAGACAGATTCGTATATACAAATTTATTCAAAAAGAGCAAGGAGTATTATTTCAAGCAAATCAAAATCAAATATTTTAATTCATGTTATAGGGTCTATGAAAATAGAAAAGGCATGAAACCAAAGCATTTATTTGGAGTTTCATATATGCAGGAAAACCAACAGGCACTAACCAAGGCGAACACACAATTCAGGAAAAGCAAGAAAAAGGGCAGAGTGCAAGTCGATGCGGAAGATTAAGGTCGCATGTAAATCCCTTTGTAATTTCGCCCACGTGCCGTATCATATAGATAACTATGAAATTCACTCTCGTGCAAATCCTGACCGTGGCGTCCGCAATTGTGTTCTTGGCGGGCGGCATTTTCATGTTGATTAACGTATTCGGCGGATATCGCTGGGGGTTTTGGCTGGGTCTGGGTTTGGCCGTTGCCGCGTGTGCGCTGGCCGGTGTTGCATATATGGAGAACAAGCGCGCCAACCCGCAACCCGAAGCACCAACAACCGAACAGCCAGAAATCACAGAAGGCAATGGATAGAGAGCGGTGTTTGTAGGGGCGACTGGTAGTCGCCCGTTGCAATGTTTCTACAAATTCCCTTCCTTGCGGTTGTAACCACTAACTTTTGAATCAAATATTTCGATTCCCGTCTTTTCGATGTGGTCAATTCGGTAATCGCCGATGATCTCGTTCGCGGACAGGGTTTTCACGTGAATCTGGTCGCCGGCAAGGAAATCCCGCGCGATTTGTTCGATTTCAAAGTGCTTTTTGATTCGGGTATAGAGCTCCTTGGCTTGACCCACGTAATACTTGTTCCGTGTCGCGTTGAACAGGATGTAAACCCCCATGTTGCCCTTGTCGACCTTTTGCAGGATACGCTGCAGGGGAATCCAATCACGCGAATCCAGTTGTGCACGCATGGTGTCTTTGAGTTCATCCTTGGTGCGTTTGTAGACCTCTAACTTCTCGCGCCTCTCGGCGGTGGCCAAGGCCTTTACACGCAGTTTTTCCTCTTCCATGGCTTTTTGCTGTTCCAAATAGTTTACCAATGTGTCAATCTTTTGTTTTTCCAGTTCAACAGGCTGGGGTGGAGGAGTGGTTCGCCGTCTCATAATAACGGCCACGATAACGGCCACTGCGACCAGAGCTACTGCGAAAATTATCGCAATTATCAGGCGTGTATCCATACTATTTGAAATACTAGCACATTTACCATATATATGGTACAATTTACGCAGATACTATAAACGTGGGGGATGACCAATGAGACGGTGTCTTTTTCTTTCCATTTGCGCGCTTGCGCTGGGTTTTTTTATGGTGTTGGGAATTCCTGTTGGATCAGAGGCGGTTGTCGTTATGGCGCAACCAATTCCTGTGACCAGCTGGGCGGACTTCGCCGCGACCAGCTTTGCTGGCGGTACAGGTACAAATACTGATCCATATATAATAGAAACTCCCGCACAGATAGCATTTATGGCGCAACGCGTTAATAATGATGCAACCGCTCGCACGGCGTACTTTCAAATCACACAAGACATCGACATGGCGGGGCATAACTGGTCGATGATGTCGACGGGAACGGGTAATGTCTTCCACGGCAGTCTTGTCGCCGTCAACAATGCGACGATTAATAACTTGGTGTTTGAATCGGCCGGGGTCTCAGCCGGATTTTTTGGACATATCGGAGAAGGCGCACGTATAGAAGGTTTGACATTCAATAACGCATTGGTAAGCTCTGTGCACTATGGTATGGGTACGCCGAACGTTGGCTTGTTGGCTGGACGTGTCGACGGAGAAGGCATTGTAATCCGTGATATAACGGTTGACGCAGACAGTGCAATTACAAGGAGCATGCCCACCACATCAATCTCCACGATTGGTGGTTTGGTTGGTACGGTTGGTGCTGATACAGATTTACTGCTAGAAGACATCCAGATGCACGGCGATGTAGCAATGACCATAGTTTCAAACGGTGGAAACGGAACAGGCGGTATTATCGGTGCGGTCTCGGGTCTGGGTGCGCGTGCCGTTCTGAACAATGTCGTGAACACGGGTGACGTTACAACGGATTCGGGCCATGCGGGTGGTTTGGTTGGTCGAATGATGACCGATGGTGGTGAGAATGAATACTCGGTCGTAA